>JAGFIS010000025.1 GCA_024103425.1 Chitinophagaceae bacterium | reverse complement strand
AAATTTCCCCCACCTCAGTTTTGCAGGACTGCGTCCTACAAAACGCTTGACTGAAATTTGATCCCAAAAAATAAATTCTCCGTGTCTGAAAACAAGTTTTCATCCACCCATTTATTTTTTGGAACTTCGTCAAGCGCCGCGATCTAAACCGCCATTTTGCCAAAGGCGTTTTATTTGAAAATTTTATAATAAACGAGATACTTAAAAACCAACTCAATCGGCACCTGACACCCGAAAACTATTTTTGGAATGCTGCGGGAGCTTATGAAATAGACCTCTTACTCGTGGTTGGGGGCAGGTTAATACCTATTGAAATCAAATCAGGACGTACGATCAATAATCATTTCTTTGATAGCCTGAAATATTTTCAGCCTCTTTCCGGTGCATTGCCGCAGGATAGTTACCTGGTTTATGGGGGTGATGAGGTGCAAAAACGCAGCATCGCAAACGTGTTAAGTTGGAAAAACCTCGACGAGATTCCATTATAGACATATCCCGGCTATTTCAATTCTGTTTGCGTTTGCTAAAGACAGTTCTTGACCAAGGATGGTAAACTAATTATCTGGTTTAGTGCAATACTCCTATTCATTTTATTATTAATTTCAATGCAAAGCAACAAATACATCAGATCTCAAACCTTTACGGCCTTAAAATACCAAGCTGAAAAAAGTGAACATTTGTTGTTAGTTTTTTGCCTAAGCGTCTAAAGCGTAGTGTAAAAAATTGACCCTAAATTTGGGTAATATGATTAGCTTTTTCAAAGAACTATTTTTACTATGCGGGTAATGTATATTATTCTACCATTTTTTTAGATTATACAATACTCATTTCCAATTAGTTATATCCTTAGGAATATTGTTCCGAATAAGTCAGAGAAACATGGCATTCCAATTGTCATCGAAGTCTTATTATTGAAATATATTGATATTAAAAGGAACCTTAAACTGTATAAGCAGGATTTATTAACTTCAATCATCCGTTCCGGTATGTAAGTGTTCGAAATAATGAATCACAAATTCAGATATTCGATCTTGTTATCATTCTTCATATCTGCCTTTTCTTATGGCCAGACGGTGATCAATTACACCGAAAACATTTCAGTCAGCAACGGCCTCAGCAGCAATCTGATCAGGGACATTTTTCAGGATAACCGGGGATTTCTCTGGATTGCCACTTCCTACGGGGTCAACCGGTATGATGGAAATGATATCGTACAATTTCTCAGCAATAATACCGCCCGCTCCCTCCCCGACAACAGCGTTTACAACATTTTACAGACAGACAGCAATCACCTGATTATGAGCACAGATCATGGGATAGCCCTTCTCGATCTTCGCAATTTTTCGTTTCGAACCATCCGTTTGTCGCCCTCCGGACAGCATTCTGAATACGATGATCAGGTTATTCTGATATCGGACGATTTTCAAAACAACATCTGGGCCTGCACCCCTACCCTCATCTACCGGCTTGACAGAAATCTGCACATCCTCAATACATTCAGAACCCAGAAAAACCCGCAATCGAGCCGGAAACACAACGTATTCAAATTAATGCCATTACCCAACGGCGACGTCCTCTTCTGGCTCTATAACGGTATCGTCAAATGGTCCTCTGGCGGGGATAAACTCGAGCCTGTAACATCAAAAGGAAACCCGGAATTCCGGTTTCTGGAAGGAAGTTCTTTCTTTAACACCGGCCTGGTTTCTAATCGATATCTGTTGAGGTTATATCAGAATAAACTCGTTGTCAGAGATGTCACCGAAAACAGAATTTATGAATTACCCGTTGTACAAAATGATTCCTTTCATTTGACCACGATATGCAACACATGGAACAACAAAATTGCTTTCAATACCGATAAAAACGGTATTGTCATATATAAAATCGTAGTGGAAGAGAATAAACCCGAATTAAAAAGGGAAAGTGTGTGGCTAATGAAAAACTATTCCATCAAGGATATTTTTCAGGACAGTGAAAATAATTTGTGGCTGGTAACAAGTACCCGCGGACTTATTAAAGTTGCTGTCTCCAAACAATTGTTTTATCAAAAAAACCTGTCCGATCCCAAACGAAACAATACTGCCGCTACAGAAATCAGCTCCTTCTTCCCCATCAATGGCAAGCTGTGGATCGGAACATTTGGCGATGGATATTTTCAATATGATTTTAAAACCGGCGATCTGAATCAATATTCCGCAGGGGTAGAACCCGGATCTGAAAATATGGTCTGGGATTTCAGGATGGTTTCCGATGACACAGTATGGATAGCTACTCAGCAGGGATTGATATGGTGCACCCCTGCAAACCATCACACGGGTCGCCTGCCTCAGAAGCATCCGGGCATCCTCGATTCTGTGGCCATCACTACGATGTACGAAGATACCCGCGGATGGATATGGATGGGACTGGGAAGAGGAAACGGGCTGGCTGTCTATGACAAAAAAAATGCGCAATTCCGCATTTACCCGAACCAGCCCGGGGGATATCCCTATCGTTATCCCAAGGGTGCCGCAGAAGATGCCAACGGGAATGTATGGTTTATCAGCGATGTCACAGGCAATCTGGTCAGGTGGGATCACACCACATCAGAATTCCGGAAAGTCATTGTTCCGGGAATTCAGGGTAATATTCATTTTCAGTCAGGCGGATTCTATCTGGATAAAAGCAGAAACGAAATATGGTATGGCGTACAATCCATTGGGCTGGTAAGATACAGCATCGGTGACCAAAGTGTAAAAATCTACAATGTGCAATCCGGATTGAATTCCGGATCCATAATGGGAATCACCAGTGATGGCAACGGCCGGTTATGGTTGAATACCAGTCAGGGGATCACTTCATTTGAACCTGCATCGGGAAGAGTCGTCAATTACAACAAATCAGACGGATTGCCGGCCACCTATTTTTCCAGTACAATTTATTTCGACCCGGAACACAACCGGATTTTCTCCGGTGCACCCGGGGTATTTACCTGGTTTTCAGCCCCGGTTCCCAGAATTCACGACACACCACTCCGCCTGTACCTGACAGACATTCTCGTCAATGATCAGAACCAAACTATCCCTGAAAACAAAAATCTTTTACTGGGTTCCCGGCAAAACAATTTGTTTATCAAATTTTCAGGCATCAACCTTTCAAACGGAAATGACAATATTTACCAGTACAGATTAAACAAAGGCAACTGGAATAATTTGGGGCACCGATCAGAAATCCGTTTTGCAAGCCTCAACCCCGGCTATTACCTATTGAACATACGCGGAGCGAGGAAAGGTGAACCCTTCGGGCCTGCACAGACAATCCTCCGGTTTACCATCCAATCTCCCTTCACAAGTACCATATGGTTCTATCTTTTATGCTTCGGCGCAGCCGTAGGACTCCTGTACGCCTGGTACAGATATCGTCTTTACAATCTGAGAAAAATCAATAAAATGCGATCGGCTATTTCTATGGATCTCCATGATGAAATCGGGGCAAAACTTACCAACATCAATATGATGAGCCAGATCGTAAGGAAAAACAATCTGAGTGAAAATGAAGATAAACTGCTGAAAAAGATTCAGGAGGAAAGTGAGGAAATATCCCAGGCCATGAGGGAAATTATCTGGAACATCGATCCCAGAAACGATTCATTGGAATCGGCTATGCCGAGAATGCTCACTTTTGCTTCCCGGATTCTGGAACCCCACCACATTGATTTGGAAGCAGAGATCAACGGGCTGGAAGGTGTACAACTCAATATGGAACAACGCAGGGATCTGTTCCTGATTTTCAAAGAGGCTGTACATAATATTCTAAAGCATTCAGGAGCCGACAAGGTTGTCATCAGTACCCGGAAGGATGGGAAATACTGCCAGTTGCAGATTATCGACAACGGAAAAGGGTTTGCAAAACAAACAAATCAGGACATCAATGGACTCCGGTACATGCAGCAACGGGCAGAAAAACACCGCTGGGACTTTCGGATCCAAAGCAATCATAACATAGGGACCTGTATTTCCATAACCATTACTACCGGATAGTGTATAGCATTGAATAAAATCACATAGATATGTTTTTGTAACGAACTGTTTAGAATCTAATTTTACCAGATGCCAGTCAGAATTATCATTTTCGAAGATAATGCCGACCTCAGGCAATCCATCAAGATATTGCTGAATGGGGAGGATTCCTATGAGGTGGTGGGCGATTTTGATAATTGCGAAAATGCAGCACAGATTGTCCGTGATCTGAACCCTGATATCGTTCTCATGGATATTGACATGCCCAAAGTGAACGGCATCGAAGGCCTTCGAATTATCAAAGAAGTGAAACCCGATACAGCCATCATCATGCATACTGTGTTTGAAGATGACCAGAGATTATTCGACAGCCTGTGTGCCGGCGCCAACGGATATTTATTAAAGAATTCTTCCTTTGTCCACCTGCTGGAAGCCATTGAAGAAGTTCGAAACGGCGGCGCTCCGATTTCTTCGCCCATAGCCAAAAAAGTATTGCAGTATTTTCAGCATAAATCTGTTTCGAAAAACAAATATGATCTTTCATCGCGTGAAAAAACAGTTCTGCAATATTTAGTCAGGGGATACAGTTACAAAATGATCGCAGCAGCCATGTTTGTGAGCCTTGCAACTGTCCAATCTCATATCAGAAACATCTACACCAAGCTGCATGTCAATTGTGGCAGGGAAGCAGTGGTGATAGCGTTGAGGGATAAGATTGTTTAGTCTCTTCTGCACTTTTCGGATTGATTACAATGCTGTTGAATTACATCATACCGTCTCCTGAATTGCCTGAATGGATAAGACTTTACAGAATAGCAGATAATGTAATTCAGTGTACAGGATACTGCTATGTTATAAGGCTATCCGTCCTGCCATCAGGAATATCTACAATTTTATCTCAGAGTTTAAAGAAGAGGTTCCTTATTACCGGATGATACCTTTGAAGATTTTCTGCGGGTATGCCAGGCACTCACAAAACCACCCACACCGGAAGAATTGCAAAGAATTCATCCGGATCATGGAATGAAGGTTTTGGGACCGCCTTTGAAACTCTGAAAAATCACATATTTATAGGGTTGTCTAAAGAGCATAGACAAACGAATTTTGATAATTCAATGGTAGGTCGTCCGGCAAAAAAGAGAATATCATGCTGGTTCTAATGGAACTTAGAATGAGCTCTCATGATCAGGGGCGTATAAAATTCCGGAAAAACAAATAATAGAAAAATGACAAAAAAATATGTTCAGTGGATTTACAAAGCTATTGTCTTCACAGCCATATTGACGATAATAGCCTGGAGTTGTAAAAAAGACAGTCCGGATAATCCGGAATCCTCTGAAGTAAAATATGAGATAGTCGTTACGGATGAATTTGTATTATCAATAGTTTATAATGATGACACTCAAAAAGAAATAAGTACAGACGACATTTCCCAATTTCCCAATGGTATCAAAAAAATAACCGTCAATAAGAAACCTTTTACAGCCAAACTCGGAATTAAGGTGCTCAATACAACCAACCAGACAAAAACTTATAGCCTGACCATTTCCGTTAACGGGGTAATAAAAAAACAGGGAACATTAACTGCCCCGGCCCAGGTGGAATCTCAAACGTCCATTACTTACACCCTAAATTGAAATTATACAAACCTAAAAAAACTAAGAAAATATGAAGCAGACAATTCTTATCGCTTTACTCACGTTCAGTGCAGTTTTCATATCATGCCAAAATGCAGCACAGGAAAAAGCGAAAGAAACTGCCAACGCTATTCAGGAAACGATGACAACCTTCAGTCCTCCGCAAGTGGCAACATCTGCTGATGGTTACTTTATGAAAGCTACCGTAAACGGGAAACCCTGGGTGGCGAAAAGCATGATGGAGATCAATGCATCCAACACCGAATTTGTAAGAGGAGATGATGGACAGATACAAATTGCCTTTTACATAGACAGGGATCATATCAGGGTTGGCAAAGCCAGGAAGTTCTATTCGGGTCATTCAGCTGATCTAAATGTGGAAGACAATCTGATGAGCGCCAGAAGTGGTGAATGGATCATTACCAAATCCGATGACAGTGTCATTGAGGGTACATTTCACTTCTCTGCCGAATCAACTATCAACGGAAGTAAGGGAGAGGTGAGCAACAGAACGTTCAGAATACTCCTGAAAAAAAAGTAGTAATTTTTGTCAAACTTATTGTATGAAAAAAATATTCGGCACTTTATGCCTCCTTACCATTTCAATCGCAGTAATGGCGCAATCGTCTGTAAAAAAAGAAATCAACCGGTTGGAAATGGCCGAGCATGAGGCATTGCTCAGAGCAGACACCGTTAGGCTGAAACAAATATGGGACAAAGATTTTATGGTGAATGCCCCTATTAACAAGGTTTCTAAAAACAGAGCAGAAGTATTGAAATTGGTAAAATCGGGATTCATCAGTTACACTTCTTTTAAAAGAGATGTGGAGCAGATGCTGATATCAGGAGACATCGTCATTTCTATGGGCAGTGAGACGGTCGTTCCTTCCAAAGGCCGCCCGAATGCAGGCAAGGCCATCAAGAGGAGATATACCAATATCTGGCAAAAGAAAAAGAGCGAGTGGAAATTGATTGCCCGGCATGCCAATGTGATTTGTGAGTGAAAAGGCTGTGGTTAAGTTTTTTTCACGCAAAGACGCTATGGTACAAAGGCGCAAAGATTTTTGGCGTGAAATATTCAATTCATAAATACAGCTCTGCGTTCTCTGTGGTTAGAATTTTCATACAAAGAAAGTTTTTTACGATAATTCTACATCAATCCTGTACAATCAATTTCTTTTCCGTTCCCGGCGATCTTGTTTATAGGATCTTTTGTAAGGAAAATTCATGTAAAAATTGCCAATTACAAGACCGGCAAATTGCAGGTGCTGTACAATCATTGGAGCAGAACGAAGGATACTTGCTCAAAATCACATATTTATAGGGTTGTCCCGTAACTGATTACAGAGGAAATTTGTTGACAAATAATTATTAATCCATTTCCTTTCAAAGATTGACTTGCATTGTTTTCTGACGCTGCATCCTAAAACTATGCAGGTGGTTATTCAGTTTAGTAAAACGCCTTTATCCTTTGAACAGCTTCCTGTTGATAAATACCAAAATATATTCAAAAAAGACCGATAGGTAATGATCCCTTTAAAAAATCATCAAATTATGAAGAGAATATTTATTGTATGGCTTCTGATATTGTCTGGCATTTCAGGTTACTCCCAAAGTGTAGGCATTAATACAGACGGCTCCACACCCGACCCCAGTTCCATACTGGATGTAAAAAGCACAAACAAAGGATTTCTGATGCCAAGGATGACCAGTGCACAAAGAATTGCCATAGCCAATCCGGCCAAAGGGCTGCAGGTATTCGATACAGACACCGGTACTTTCTGGTACTACAATGGAGCGATTTGGGTGGAATCTGTTACCGGTACGGGTGCCGGGTATTGGTCGCTCAACGGGAACAATATTTTTAACAACAACACCGGCTACATCGGCATTGGAAATACTAACCCGGATTATAAGCTGACGATCTTCAGCAATGTGATTGAAGCAAACGATAATACGCAATTGCTGTCTCTTCGGGGTCAAAATCCCATTCTTAGCTTTGCTGACCAGAATAATGTGCCTTTCGGGTATATCAAATCGTGGACACATAGTCCGTATGCACCCTTTACCAATGGGATGGTGATAGGCGCTTCACCGGGATACCCGATTTTCCTGTCAACAAACAATTACAGTGCAACCATGACGATTGCTGACAATGGCAACGTGGGAATAGGCACTACACTGCCCGATGCAAAGCTATCTTTATCCAGCAATGTTGTAGCTGCCAATAATAACACCAATTTGTTGAGCCTGCATGGACGTAATCCTATTATAAATTTTTGGGATGAAAATAATATCGGTTATGGATACATCAAATCGTGGACAAGTGGCGCATCGGCTCCATACACCAATGGGATGGTAATTGGCGCTGCACCGGGATACCCGATTTTCCTGTCAACAAACAATTACAGTGCAACCATGACGATTGCTGACAATGGCAATGTGGGAATAGGCACTACGCTGCCCGATGCAAAGCTTACCTTAACCAGCAATGTTGTCGCCGCCAATAATAACACCAATTTGCTGAGCCTGCATGGACGTAATCCTATCCTAAGTTTTTGGGATGAAAACAATATCGGTTACGGATACATCAAATCATGGACAAGTGGCGCACCTGCTCCATACAAAAATGGAATGGTGATCGGTTCTGCACCGGGCTATCCCATCATGTTTTCTACCAATGGCTATTCCCTTTCCATGATGATTGCCGATAATGGCAACGTAGGAATAGGCACTGGCAATCCTACATACAAGCTTTCGGTCAATGGCAATGTCCGCTCCAAGGAGGTGGTAGTAGAGAGCAATTGGGCTGATTATGTATTTGAAAATGATTATAAACTGCTTTCCCTGAATGAGGTTGAACAATTTATAAAGCAGAATAATCATTTACCCGGTATTCCCACAGCAAAAGAAGTTCAGAAAAATGGATTATCTGTTGGTGATATCCAATCTAAGATGATGGAAAAGATTGAAGAATTGACACTGTATGTAATTGAACTGCAAAAACAAATTGATCAGCTTAAAAACGGGCGCAATGAAAAGTAGTAACTTGATTTACCTGCTATTAGGTTTTTTTTTCTTACTGAATCAAAATGGGTTAAAAGCACAGGCATTGCCTTGCGGTACCCACAAAATAGATACAACCGCTCTTAGGAGATTTGTGGAATACAAAAATACTAATGCAGGCAATAGAAGAGGCATCAGCACCGTCACTAGGGCGGTTAGGGTGTATTTCCATATACTCAGGTATGATGATGGTACGAATCCTGTAGCGTCATTGGCAGAAGTGGTCGGAGAATATAATCAGCTTCCGGCTACATATAGTGCAGATAATTTATGTTTTATTAACTGTGGTATCAACTATGTCAACAACAGTAGTCTGGATTCCAATTTCAACGGAGTTACAGGTGATTTTAATTCATTCGCCCCCTACATTGTCCCTGGTTGTGTGAATGTATTTTATGTTACTAAAATTAAAGGAAATAATCCCGCATGTTCCGGCAACTGCGGTTTTGGCGGGATAGCATCAAGTATTCCCGGGAATGTCTGTTTAATTTCCCGAGGCAATATTGGGAAAGGCCAAACCACTGCTCACGAAGTAGGCCACTGTCTTGGATTGTTGCACACATTTGAAAGTTTTAATGGTACTAAATTCGAGAATATTGACGGTACAAATTCAGATGAATTGGGCGACTATGTTTCAGATACACCTGCTGATCCTTATGCCTACGTAGGACAAAGTTGCTTTAGTACCACATCAAACGGTTGTATATATACTGGCACATGTATGGATCCCAAAGGAGCAACAAATTTTACCCCCCCATACTTTAACTTGATGAGTTATTGGTGGGCGGGAGGATGTTATTCAAATTTAATTCTCACCAGTGGCCAATTCTATACAACCAATTACTTTATGGATTCTCCTGATTATTTATTAGATTTTGTATCACCGGCCAATGTAACAATTGGGCCTAATTATAGTCAAAACACCGGGACCTACATGATGTCAGCAGTGAATACTTTGGCTACTTCTGATTCAGTGGTGCTGTCAGGAAACATAGTGTCTGTTCTTGCAGGAACAAAGGTTATTCTAAAGCCGGGATTTACCGCTAGTCCTTCTCCCGGGACAGCAGAAATTAAAATAATTCCTCTACCATGTAATTAGAAAAAGCTACTTAAGCCAGATAAACATCAGGCCAGGATGATATTGAAAACCGGTTTTTAAAAAATATGGAATTAAAGCAAATGATTATGAAAAAGGGTATCCTTATCATTTTTGCTTCTTGTACCGCAAATGTTCTAATCGCACAACTACACATTTCACCTGGAACTACGCTGTCTCTATCAGGTGATGTAAAAGTCACTTTGCAAAATATGAGCCTGATAAATGATGGCGCTATTTCAGCTCCGGACAAACTAAATGATGGTGAAATACTTAAAAATAAAAATAATGAAAAAGCAAACTTTACTACTCCTTTTGGTGCTCATTGCATCCACCACTTTTTCACAAAGCGTAGGCATCGGCACTACCACTCCTGATGCTTCATCTCAATTAGATGTAAGCAGCACCACAAAAGGAATGTTGGTGCCACGTATGACGATGGCGCAACGTGATGCCATCGCTACACCTGCCACAGGATTACTTATTTTCCAAACGGATAATACGCCGGGCTTTTATTTTTATAACGGCAGCACCTGGAAAGAAGTTTCTCCAATTATATCATCTCAGGCCTGGAGTTTAACCGGTAATGCAGGCACAGATACACTTGTCAATTTTCTTGGCACAACAGATAATCAGCCACTCAGTTTTAAAGTCAATAATTTCAGAACAGGTTTATTAGGTACCGATGGTAATATATTTTTTGGTAAACAATCCGGCGATGGCAACACAACCGGCACATATAATATTGCCATCGGTGAAGGTGCTTTATTCAATAATACAGACAGAAGTAACCTTGTAGCCATTGGTGACAGTGCTTTGTTTCATAACGGTATTGGTGCCAGTCTATCCGATTATAGTAAGGGCAATACTGCCGTAGGTAGCAAAGTTTTATATAATAACACAATTGGTTTCTACAATACCGCTATTGGCTATCAATCGCTTTACAACAATACAACAGGATATTGGAATGCTGCCAATGGAGCCTATACTCTATACAGCAACATAACGGGAAGTTTCAATACTGCCAATGGAGTTGAAGCACTTTACTATAACACAACGGGAGAGGCCAATACCGCTATTGGCTATCAATCACTTTACAGCAACACTGAGGGAGTTAGCAATACCGCTGTTGGCTTTAATTCACTTTACAACAACACTGAGGGAATTCACAATATCGCCATAGGTGATGAAGCACTTAACAGCAACACAACGGGAAACTACAATACCGCCATTGGCAATTTTTCGCTTTTTGAAAACACAACGGGAAGCTACAATACCGCTAATGGATTTGATGCACTCTCCAGCAACATTATGGGAGATTCCAATACTGCCAACGGAGCCTATGCTCTATACAGCAACACAACGGGAAGTTTCAATACCGCCAATGGAGTTAAAGCACTTTATCACAATACAACAGGCGCTTTCAATATCGCTATTGGTGATGGAGCTTTATTCAGTAATACTGACAAGAATCACTTAGTAGCTATTGGTGACAGTGCACTTTATAATAATATCGCAGATCATAATACTGCTGTAGGAAGCAATGCTCTTTACACCAATACAACGGGTAGTGGCAATACTGCCAATGGAGTTAAAGCACTTTATCACAATACAACCGGCTCTTTCAATATTGCCATTGGTAATGGTGCTTTATTCAGTAATACTGACAAGAGTAATCTGGTAGCTATCGGGTACAATGCATTATACAATAACGGAATCGGTGCAAGTGGCAACTTTGATGGTACTAATAATACCGCCGTGGGTAACGAAGCTCTATATAATAATACAACGGGATTTTGGAATACCGCCACTGGTAACGAAGCTTTATATAGTAACACAAGGGGAACTTCCAATACCGCTATTGGATATGAAGCACTTTACTATAACACAGCGGGATTTGACAATACTGCCAATGGAGTTGATGCTCTTTATACCAACACAACGGGATATGACAATACCGCCACAGGGTATATTTCACTTAGTAGTAACACGACGGGATATTACAATACCGCCAATGGAAAAAAATCGCTTCGCTTCAACACAACGGGAAATTCCAATACGGCAATCGGACATAGTGCTCTATTTTACAACCTAACGGGAAATTTCAATACAGCAATTGGATTTGGGGCACTTGTTAATAACTCAACAGGATCACACAACATTGCAATCGGCTATAATTCCGGAACTGATCCGGGTTCACCAAACATCCAGAACACCATCAGCATAGGAAATGACGGTTATCTGAATGCCGCCGACAACCAGGCTTTCATCGGGAATTTAAGTACCGTATGGATTGGCGGCAATGTCGGCTGGAGTACTTTTTCAGATGCAAGAATGAAAAACACCATTCGGGAAAATGTAAAAGGTTTGGATTTTATCATGAGGCTTCGTCCCGTTACCTATTACAGAAGTATTAAAGCCATTACCCAATTAACCGGCAATAAAGAAACAAAAGATTTTTCCGGCAAATATGATATAGAAAAAGAATTGCAGAGTGGTTTCCTGGCACAGGAAGTGGAACAGGCAGCCGAGGCATCGGGTTATAATTTCAGCGGCGTGCATAAACCCAAAAACAAATCGCAGTTGTATAGCCTTAGTTATGCAGAATTTGTAGTACCGCTTACCAAGGCAGTACAAGAGCAACAGCAAATGATTGAAAATTTAAAGAAACAGGTTGAAGCCGCCTCAGCGGCTGAAATCCCGACAATAGTCGGGAAGCAGCAGAGAATGATAGAAGCATTACAAAAGGAAGTTCAGTTCTTGAAAGACAGGATAATTAATGAGCAATAAAAAATCAAAAAATTCATTTATGAAAAAAATATTCTTACTCATTACTGTGCTTTGCAATGCAATTGCAGCAATGTCACAGTTATACATCGCGCCCGGCGCTAACCTGCATCTTTCAGGTAATGCACAGGTCACCTTGCAAAATATGAGCCTGGTGAATGATGGCACTATTTCATCGCCGGACAATGGCCGCTTTACATTCAATGGCAGCGCTGATAATGACATTTCCGGCACATCGGCACTCACTATTTCAGAAATGGAAATAGCTAAAACTGGAAGCGGAAAGCTTACTTTACAGACAGACATTAGTGTATCCGGTAAAATCATTTTTACTTCCAACCAGATTGAACTGAACCAACACAATATTAACCTGGGTTCTACAGGGATGCTGGAGGGAGAAAATGAGAACAGTCATATCGTTGGCGCTAACGGCGGACAGGTTTTATGTACTGCCAACTTAAACGCACCTGCTTCTGTAAACCCTGCCAATTTGGGCGCCATCATTACCTCTTCACAAAATATGGGAAACACAACCATTCACCGTGGCCATCAATCACAACAAAATAACAATGGGACAGGCAACAGTATCCTCAGGTATTACGACATTACTCCATCCAACAATGCCGGATTGAATGCCACCATACGCTTTCAGTACCTGAATCAGGAATTAAATGCTCTTGATGAAAATAATCTGGAACTGTTCAAAAGCGAAGATAATCTGACATGGATGGATAAAGGATATAGTACCAGAGATGCCAACCAGAATTACGTAGAACAGGCCGGAATAAGCAGCTTTTCAAGATGGACACTCAGTACAGCCGAATCCGCCCTGCCTGTAAACTGGATCAATATTACTGCCCAATGGAAAGATAATGAAAATGCCATCGTTAAATGGGAAGTGGCCGATCAGAAAAATGTCAAAAACTATTCGGTACAGGAGAGTGCTGATGGAATTACTTTTTCAAATGTTTGCAACCAACCGGCCGGCAATAATAATATCTATCAATGTATAGCCCCTGTGTCCGGGAACAATCAGGTTTATTATTTCCGAATCAAACAAACCGATTGGGATGGCCGCATTGGCATGAGCAAAATTGTGACACTAAACCGGAGCGGCAGTAATGGCATAAGAATTTATCCTAATCCTGTTGATAACATACTACACATTGAAGGTTTGAAACCCGGCTGTAGCATTACGCTGTATGGAATTACAGGAAAAAGATTGCAAAGTATTATTACTACACATTCCGCTGTAAATATTAATGTGAGCCAACTGGCTTCCGGAAGTTATATTGTCGTAGTTCAGAGTGTGGATGAGAGACATCAATTTCTGTTCATCAAAGAATAATCATGGTATAAAACTTTCAATTACTGAAAAAGACTTTACTGACGCGAGGGTTAGGCGAAGCGCCACTTGTGTCGGTGATTTCTCACTTCACTTCGCTTGTTCGAAATGACAAGTTTCAAAAAGGTTCGCATTGTCATTATGAACGAAGTGAAGCTTGCCTGTCACATGACAGGAATCTCAAAAAACAGAATAATCTTAGACTGCTCTCCTGCGCATTCAGACAGGGGGCAATAAAGTTATTTTAAAAGCGGTCTGGAGACCGCACTTTATCCACGCACCGTCAGGAGAAGCATGAGAGCAATAGCCATCGCTACCCGTCGGGTCAGACGGCAATTCGAACCCATACTTTATCAAAACACATGTGAGAACAGTAGATTATTGGAGTATTAGAACCCGTCCTATTAATCGCTCTACCTTATGTCTTTCTCTCCACTTCTTCACGCTTTCCTGATGGCTATCAGGATCGTTTCAGTGCCTCAAGCCACATGAATCATTATTTGGAGAATCCGAAACGAGTTCGGATTGACAATACATTGACAACAGATTGACATCGGATTGACGGACTCCGCTCTAATAAAACACTTCCCTCGGAACAATTCTCTCTACTCTGTCATGCTGTCCTAATGGACTATACAAAAATTCGTTCTTCGACTGATTCCGATGGCTATCGGGGTCGGTAAAACCCACCCTGCGTCAAGCCGCCAAACCGTAGGAACGCAATCCACCTTCGGTGGAGTAAAGTTGCTACGTGCCGCCGGCTGCGACACCCCCACCCCTTTACCGAGTTGGGTTCCTACGCGGCGCTTTACACCTGCACCACTTGGCGGAAAAATTTCCTACCTCCGGTTTTCAGGACTGCGTCTTACAAACGGATTGACGGAACTTTTATCTCAAAAAATAAATTCTCTGTGTCTGAAAACAAGTTTTCATCCACCCATTTATTTTTTGGAACTTTCCGGCATAAAAGCCTGGACAAGCTGTCAAGCGCCGTGTTATGCGGCAGCTTATAAAACAACACGACAACGAAGAAACGTTATGAAAAATTTAATAATTACGACTTTCATTTTAGCAACATTGGCAAGTTGCAACTTGACAACTAATAAATCAAAAAATATGGCAGAACAAAAAAATCATTCTGACGAACCACTTGCTCAACAAGACACGACACCTAAGGTGACAGGCATTGGAGGAATATTCTTTTTTTCCGAGAACCCTGACAAAACAAAGGAATGGTATTCAAATAATTTAGGACTTGAAGTTAATCAATGGGGTTCAAGTTTTGAATTTAGAAATGCAAACAGACCAGACGAAATAAATTATCTGCAATGGAGTCCGTTTAAGAAGGGAAGTGAATATTTCTCACCTTCAAAAAAGGAATTTATGATAAACTATCGTGTTCAAAATATTGAAGGACTTGTGAACAAACTAAAAAACAACGGAGTAACCATTCTTGACAGCATTGAAACATTTGATTATGGAAAATTTGTACACATTATGGATGAAGAAGGAAATAAGATAGAACTTTGGGAGCCTGTTGACAGTGTGTTTACTGCTATGGGCGGTAAGACAACAAAATAAAACGATTGAGCGATGAAAAGACCGAAAAAGAAAGCCGACCACAAAACAAACAAATTGGCAATAGGCTGATAAACGGCTTTTCTGCCGGACGGGCAGGGATTGAACTTTTTAGTAAATTGAAAATTCGTTCTTCGATTGATCCCGATGGCTACCGGGACTGCAAAAGTCCGCCACCTCGGCAAGCTGGTCAGACGTAGGAACGCAATCCACCTTCGGTGGAGTAAAGTTGCTACGTGTCGCCGGCAGCGCCCCCTCACCCTTTACCGAGTTGCGTTCCTACGCGGTGCTTGACCCCTATCCCGCACCGCGGGGAAATTTCCCCCACCTCAGGTTTGCAGGACTGTGTCTTACAAACGGATTGACGGAAATTTGACTCAAAAAAATAAATTTTCCGTGGATGAAAACAAGTTTTCATCCACCCATTTATTTTTTAGAACTTCGTCAAGTGCGACTGTTATAGCTAATGCTAAAACGATCAAATTAAAATGACAATTAAAACAAAATATAAGTTAATAGCTTTCAGTATGTTGGTGTTATCGTTGGCGTTCACCAAACCATTATTTCCACAAAACTGTTCTAATGACTCTACTGGATTAATCGCTATTACAGATTTGGGCAGCAACTTATATCAAGGATATCAAGGTGGTTTATACTTTGGAAGCAATATAAAGCCACTTCAACACTCAATTAATTTAAACAACGCCATTGCAGATATTTCTCCCCTCAACAATCTCGGCAACAAGGATAGTATTACCGGGAAAATTGTTTTACTCTCTATTGGCGCATCTAATCCAAAGACTGAATTTGAAAGTTTTAAAAATATGGCTGATACTTTTAACCTTATCAACCCTTTTCTAGAAATAGTCAACGGATGTAAGGGTGGTAAAGGCTTGCAAAAAATTGTTGATTCCACTGATAACTACTGGACATATGTAGAAAATCAACTCAGCACCAATAATGTTAGCCGTCATCAGGTGCAAATAATTTGGTTGGAGGAAGAGAATACTCAGAGTAATAATACAAGTTTTCCTGCAGCGCCTGAAGAATTAATGGATGAATTTAAGGAGCTTTTTAAGACTCTGTTACACTATTACCCAAACTTACAAATTTGTTATCTAACCGCACGTGGTTATGCGGGTTATCTTGACAACTCAAACAATGTTGGAAATGGGCTTAAACAACCCAGAGACTATTTTAACGGTTGGGCTATGAAATGGTTGATTGAAAACCAAATTTCAGGAGACAGCTCATTGTCATTTGTCGGGGCAAACAAAAAGGCTCCTGTATTAGACTGGAGTGCTTACCTGTGGGCTGACGGAAAAAACCAACGCAATGACGGTTTCAGATGGAACTGCCCTACTGATGTAAAACCTAATGACGGATTACATTGGTCGGCCACCGGTAATAGTAAGGCCGGTAATGCTATATTTGAACGGTTTATTACTGACAACGAAGCAAAAAAATGGTTTCTAAAAAATCAAACAACCACAACAATTGAAGTTCTCAATAAGGATTCGATTATCATTTATCCAAATCCTTTCGCGGACATAATTCACATTAAAAACATCGGTTTACAAAAATACCAATTAACAATATTGAACAGTTTAGGACAAACTATTAAACATTGGCAGGTCAATAATGACAATCCTGTCATTAACTTATTAGAATTGAAAGCAGGAATTTATTTTTTAAGAATTGACAATCAAAAGAACGCAATTACAATGAAAATAATAAAGACGCAATAGTCCATAATACACGTTTAGCAACAAAGCGGGCTCAGCGGTTAGTTGAACTCTCTACCCTGTACCAACTTTCGTGTAGGATCGAAAGTTTAGTTCTGCGAAATCCACTTCTTTGCCAAGTGCCAATACGTCAGTGGTCATTATACAAACGAAACGACAATTATGAAAAATTTCATACTTATTACGATTCTTATTAGCGTTTCCTCATGTGCTACAATGCAAAAGAGCTCATTAGTGGCACATTTAAATAAAAGTAATTGCAATCAAGAAAACACTTATAACTATTCTATAGATGATATCCCCAAACCTATCCATGAATTAAGGATTGATACCACACTTACTTCTCATTTTAATACAAAGGACATCAACCTTGCCAATGCAATTGGTGTCTTAGATTTATTATCTTCTTACATTAACAAGATTAATGAAGTTAAAGAAACCCATTCATTACAAAGTCAAATTGAAGTAATCAAAATCAGGCAAGAAATTAACAATAAGATTGATTTAGCTTCATTGGAAATTTCCTCAGTTTCAGCGGAATTAGATTGTGAAGAGGAAAGAATTAATCAGATAGTATCTTATATGAAAGAGAATGAAATGAAAAAGGAAACCCGACTTACTGTCGGTTCTATTATTCTTGGATCACTGACAGCAATAGCAACTGGTGTTTTGGTATCCTCAAATAATGAAAGTAAAACTTCTGATTATATCGGTATAGGAACAGGGCTTGCAGACGCTGTAATTGGTGTTTTAATTTTGACCAATAAGCAAAAAATAAAATTTAATCACCCAAGGAATGTGTTAAAGGAAATTTGGTTTGCGACTGAAACTTCATCAGTTTATCCACCTTCAATTTGGTACTATTTAAATTATAAAAACCCTAATAATAAGGACGAAATTTCGCTACGAGAGCAACTTGTAGACAATTGGAAAACTTTTGGACAAGTTGCTTCATTAAAAAGTAAATCCGGCAATAATACGGTTGAAATCTATTTTGATGCAGGTGGTAAATACACTTCAGACCAGCTTGAGAATAGAGCTAACATGTATGACCAACTTGAATCAATCATTAAACTTATGAAACAAGATTTGCGAAATTTGACACTTAGTGTGAACAAAATGACTCTAAATTAAGATATCAATTCTAAAATAAGTCAACAAACCGCTAACAACTCGTTTGGTAAAAGTGGTCGGAAATGCCTTCCCAGCCAGACAGGCCGGGATTGGACATTTTTACTAGGTTGAACATTTAGGTTTCTATTAAGCTTTTTTGCTAAAAATCCGCCACTTCGGCAAGCTACCAAAACGTAGGAACGCAATCCAGCTTCAGTGGAGCAAAATGCGACTGTCGCGCAAATGTCTTAAGGCCCTGCATCTGATTTAAAACGCTCAAAAAACCTGTTTCCTGAGGGAAGTCTCCTGTATCTCTCCCTCTTTGGCTACCTCAAGTTGTCCGTCGTTCAGAATCACAAATGTGCCGTCTCCTTTAACAACAGGAATATCTTTGAGCGACAAGGTCTTCTTGCTGCCCTCGGTCTCCTGTAACACTACATCCACTTTATCTTCCTGAACATTCATCTGCGTGAAAATAAACATCGCAATATCATTGCGCATACCGCGAGGTTTGTAGTGTTGCTCTAACAACAGTTTCTGACTGTCAGATGCATATATCCTCAGTACTACCGGACTGCGCTTTTTAACAACAGGTGCTACCGAACGCATATGCGCCATAGTGGAAGTATTTTGTTCATACTCGGTAGCACTCGATATATACTTGAAGTTCACCACCAGTGTTTTGTCTTCAGGATTGAAGAAGCGCACTTTGGTGCTGGTAAACGGAATAAACAAAGCGAAGAAAGCCGCGAGCATCAGTGTGGCCAGGACCGGTTTTACTTTGTGATGATCTATAATTCTGGCCTCTTTTTCCTTGCCTGCTTCTTTCTCTTTTGAGAATGCCAGCAGCTTTTCCGGTGTATATTGATTTAAAGTGAATAGTCTCAATTGAGATGCATCGTATCTTCTCGAGAATGCCGGAGCTCGCTTGTGCATCAATTTACTTACAGCCCAGGTTTTACCATATCTGTAGTAACAGTCTTCACAGCCTAATAAAGCCACTTTTTCGGTATTATTATCCAGCATCTTCTGCACGTCTTTCGCCATCACGCTTCCGAGACAAGGAACCTTGTACTGCTTCACATTCAACTCAGAGGGAAATTTCGCCTCGGGGAAGAAGCTGCATGTAAATACCGTCATATCCCGGCGTTCCGGAGCTTTCTGGATATTAAAAACCGGAAACTCGGGATGGGTAATTGCATGCTCAGCACATGAACCGATACAGATCGTACAACCCACACATTTATCGGGAGAGAGAATCGCCTTGCGTTCTCCGTTGTGAATCAGCATATCTATCGCATCATACGGACAGTCGTACGCACAAAGGTTACAGGCATTACACAGGTCGAGATCAATCTTCACCGGAGGCCTGTCTTTCCTCCTCAGCATAAACGGCAGGATACTCAATATCAGTCCCGAACCAATCAGAATTACCCAGTTTTGCCAAACACTGAAAACCTTCATCAAATAATATCCGAAATAAAAGAACCAGTCGAAGGTTGTTTCTGCGGGAAGGTTGGTCATTTGTGCCGGAGGATCACTCTTTACAGGAAAGAGGATGGCAATTATTCCCAAAGCAATGCCTGCATATAACATCAGTTTTTTCGGAGGGAATATTTTGGGTTTTGATATCCGCAGTACATGAATCCAGATGATGATTACCGTAACTAATGACAGCACTATATGACCGAACAAAGCCACCTTAAAGAATCCGCCTACTACATTCAGGTCATTCAACAAAAATGCCCCCATTATAGACGGATCGAAAATGGGTACTCCCGAAAACAGCTTAGCGGTAAGATACCCCGTCAGTTTCGCTTTCTGATCCCACACCAGAATGAATCCGGTAACACCGATAGTCACAACCACCAGGAAAGAAATTACACCACTGATCCACGAGATAAGTCTTTTAAACTTACTTGTAAACAGCGTGTGGATCAAGTGCATCAGAATAAATACTACTAACAAATCTGACGAATAACGGTGAATGTTACGCATCCATCCGTTGAAAAAGTTACCCGAAATAGCCTCTACCGATTCCCATGCATTTCGCGGATTGATGTTATAGAAAATAAACACATAGATGCCCGAGATGCATGCAATGGTAAACATCAGCACCGAAAGGCTGCCGAGATTATAAAGCGGATTGAGTTCGGTAGAGTAGATGCGTCCGAACCATCCTGCTATTCTTTGAAACGTCTGATGTCCTTTATTCCTGACCTTGATGGAATCGGAGATATCGATATTCTGTGTCATTTCAATATTCTGCGTCATGGCTAGCTTTTGAAACAATAAACGATTTAATAAACAGCGTTGCCATAATGAACACCATTATGAAACCTGCCGTTGTGGAAATGATAAAACGCCAGTCCACCTTGTACGTCCTCAGCAATGGGTCGTATCCGAAACAGCGCAGATAGATTCCCGCAAAAAGTCCGGGGGTTGTCTTTTCTGCTTTGGCTCCTAAAACGGCGAGCCGCAGATCGCGCTTTGAGGGACTGACACCATATACATATCTGGATATCCTACCCTCAGGGGTGATGACCACCAAAAGTGCAGGATGATTGAACTGTTTCATCACCGTATCTACATCATACTCAAACCCGATAGACGACATCAGATTGCGGATGGTATAGTTATCGGCCGTCACCGTTTTCCAGTGATCGCCGTCCATTTTATAGCGCCGCTCATACCCGGCGAGATCTTTCGGCGTGTCGGTACTGTCGAATGAGAAACTGATGACATTGAAATCTTGCCCAATGGTGCCGAGTTTATCTACAGCCTCTTTGGTTCCGTTACTGAGAACACCGCAAATAGAAGGGCATTTGATGTAGATGGGAGCAATAACGAGTGGCTTACCCTTTAAGAGAGAATGCAGTTGCACAGTCTTGCCTTCAGCATCTATCAATACTGCATCGGGTATGGTACGGCCAAGGTATTTTCGTTCTTCCGGGAGTTTAAACCCCGAGATGATTAAAAATATTACCGGTAAAACATATACAAGCCACTTCTTCATTTTTTCAAAAAAGCCGCGGCCCTTTCTTGTTTTTTGCTCAGAAAGGGCCACGACACAATTTTTATTTCACATACCATGTGGCTGCCAGCCACTTCCAGTTGAGGAAGAACAGGGCCAGGAATACCAGCAGGAATATGAAGGTTAATACCAGCGTCCCCGGAGCTTCAAAGCCTCCTTTGTGCTTCTTCTCCGGCGGTGCCAGCGGTGAAATTTTCAATTGCATATCCTCCGGACCGTTAACAGGCTTACCGAAGAATACAGAGGTTACAACGATTCCTATCCAGATACATACTGAGATGAAAGCCAGAGTACCGCCAATCATCATCAGTGCCCAGAAGAAATCTACAGCAGGGTTAAAGTTATAGGTAAACGGTCCGCCAGAGAAAGTAGAATCCCAGTGGCGACGGGGTACGCCCAACTGTCCGAGTACAATCATAGAAATAGACAGCAAAGCAATACCGATAAAGAACAGCCACGGCTGCCACTTAGCCCATCCCATACCGGAGATTTTCTTGCGGAAGATCAACGGAATCAGATAGTAAGTGATACCCATGAAGGTCAGTGTAGTACCAATTACCACAGTTCCCTTAAAGTGTCCGGGGATAGCGATGGTATTGTGTACGATGATATTGGTCTGCTCCATACCGAAGATGACACCGGTAGTACCACCGATGAAACCGAACCCGATTACTGCGAGTATGATGGACGAAAAAGCCGGGTTGCTCCATGGTGCTTTTGATAACCATTCGAACAGCCCTTTGTTATATCCCCATCTGCGCTGCGCCGATTCAAAAGACGATGGTACAGCAAACGCGTGAATCATGGATGCCAGTACAGCAAGATACATTGCATAGCTCGTGTTCCATACTTTCCAGGCACTGCTTACACCGGGATCTGTCAGCAAGTGGTGTGCAGAAGCCAGACAGATAAAGAGAATGTAGAGAACGAATGCAGTCCTGGAAACTCTCTCATTAATAGAGGTGCCTCCTACTGTGAGGAAAGATACCATGTACCAGATAGACACCATCGCTGCCACGTTAATCTGTTGCGAGGAGTGTCCTAATCCCCACCAGATGAGTTTGTACATCGCAGGATCCACATTCTCCACCAGTCCGAGCGACCATAAGAAAGTCGGGATGTAGATAATGGCACCTGAAGCGAGGGTAATCAATGCGATAATTGCTGCCGTCATGAATCCATACGCCACTAACGGCAATGAGTCTCCGTAAGTTCGTTCTCTTCGTGCAATCATCAGGTTACCAAAGAATAAGACGACGGCAATGATGGCTCCCACCGCAAAGAGAATTACACCGAGATAGTACATCGGGTGTGCTTTCAGCGGCGTGTAGGAAGTCAGCATCACATCTGCCTTGCCGATGAGGATGTAATAGTTGGAAATGACCAGACCGGCTACCATCAGCCAAAAGGCTACCCAGCCTGTCTTTGGTGAGCTGAAACGGGTATTCAATATGACCGTGGAACCAAAATAGAGTCCGGCCACTTCAAAAAATATAATCCAGAAAATCAGTGCGTTCAAGCCGTGGAAGGTTACAAGCCTGTAGTACCATTCGGCATTGAGCAAATGCACCGGCTGGTAACGGGTAAATACCAGCAGTAACGCTGCTGTTACAGCCATGAGCAGTGACACAACGGCTGCCACCGCATTGTATTTGATAAGTTTTTCCGACCGCAGATCTACCTTAAATCCGGTAATATCACAGGTCCTGAAAATCTGTTCTTCAGGCACTGCTGCACTTTGAAAATCTCCGGTTAGTTCTATTGTATTTGACATGATAAGCAGAGTTTAAGAATTAGTCTTTTAAGGATTTGATAAAGGCAATCACGTAATCAATCTCTTCATCGTTCATCGGTACCTGAGGCATTACGAGATTTTCAAAGCCGACAGTTAATTTTTTGGAAGGTTCGAGAATGGATTCTCTAATGTAATCGTCATCAACCACTACACTGAATACTTTGTTTCCTTCTTTCACCTTCTCCTCTTTTCCATACAGGCCTTTCCATGACGGACCAATCAGCACCGTACCGTCTGTTTTGTGGCAGGCACCACAGCCTTTGAGCGTGAATACCTGCTCGCCGAGAATAGCCTTATCGGCATCGCTCATCGGCTCGCCATCATCCTTCTCAACAGTTGCTGCAGGCGATTTCTTCATATCCTGATATCCGTAAAGTGCGAGGTCTTCTTCTTTTTCTATCACTACAATTTTCCCGATCATAGTGTGGTGGCCGATTCCGCAGAATTCGTTACAAACCACTTTATATTCTCCGGGTTCTGTTGGTTTAAACTCAAGGAGATAGTCGTAAGTAGGATATACCTGGAAGTTCATATTCACAGGCTGGATAGACAAACCGTGAACCACATCCTTTGACGAGATATGCATCCGGTATGCCTGATTGATTTCGAGAATCAGGACAGGGCTCCATCTCCACATTTCTGCCATCAGGAAAACGTCTGAATTGGGTTCGGGTCTAACGACCGGAATTCCGTTATCTACACCTATCATATTCTTCTTGATGTAGGCTTCGGATAGTTGAGTGAATTCAATCGTGCTGGTTTTGTAAGTGGTGCTTGAGGGGTTCTGCTTTCCGTACACGTGCCACATTACCATCCAGATAAACAGCATTATACAGAGCACAAGAGAAATCAGCACCCACATTTTTTCATCTTTGGATACTTTCTTGTAATACCAGCCTTCTACAGGACTTAGTAAACTCATAAGTGAAGTTTTTAGGATTTGAAAATTTTATTTGAGAACAGCCCTTTTTACTTCTTCCGGGATGGCGGGAAGGTTGGATAGCTCCATCACACCCCACAGCAAATAAAAAATGGCATAAATGGTTGTGCCTAAGAATAATAGCAACATAAAGTCATCCATTATCATTCTGTAAAAAGGCACCCTCTCTTGTTCAGGCGGTTGTTTGGTCTCCATGGTGATTGTTTTATTAAAACGAGTAGATTTTTTAGGTATGCTAACAAATCTACCTTTGCAGAAAACCACAAAAAAGTAATGAAAGGCCTAAATTCCCAGAAAGTACGGAATCGTATTTTTTATACTTAACTAAGGCAAAAAACAAGGAAAGAAAGATGCAGGTTATGCTACTGTTGCAAGGGATTTCAGCGCATCTAAGTCAATGAAATTGAATCTCTTACCCGAATAACGGATCAGCGAATCGCGCGAAAATTCCTTCAGCACGGCAGATACCTGTTCTTTAGTCGTTCCGGTAAGGTCGGCAAAGTCCTGTCTGGAGAGGTCGATGCTAAACGGGCGGTTACCGCCTCTGTATCCGTAAATATTAGAAACCAGCACCAGGGCTTCGGCTACTTTCTCACGGACGGTCTTATAGGCCAGGCTGACCGATTTCTCTTCCATCCGCTCTAAATCAAGGAGGTATTCTTCGGTCAGCTGTTTTTCAAGATCCGGAGCGTCTTTCAGGATATCCTGAAAAAAAGAAATCGGGACGAAGCAGCAATCTGTTTCAGACAATGCGACTCCCGAATATTTATGAATGTTACGGCTGTCGTATCCGCGGTGGCCCACTATCTCTCCCCTGCTGCAAATTTTAAATATGAGGGTTCGATTCCCCGGTACTTCTTTGAGTACTTTAACGATTCCTTTCTTGACAAAGAAGACTCCTTTTACATCATCGCCTTCTTTGAACAGGAATTCTCCTTTTTCGTACTTCCGGCTGTTTTTAAAGGTGCTGATGGCATTGATTGTCCCTATGGCACACGGCTCAAGAATGGATGATTTCCTAACCTTGCAAGTGAGACAGGAGTTGCCGTTTAAAGTCATTTATAACTTGGTTTTTTCATCGGGCAGATACAACCCGTTTCAGGAAGTGTAATGCCGGATTTTCATATTATCTAAGATAGTAAAATATTCTTTTTCCAGCTGTTGAAATCAGCGAAAATTTAGTTGACAGGACGAAAAAAATGGCTAAATCAGGCTATTGTGGATCGGATTCTACTGTCCCTAATGAAGACGGAAGTAATTAAGAAAGGAGATGTAAACGTAGGGTAATAAAAACCACCCCACTCCTGCTCACGCAGGAGTACCTCCGCCGCGGCAGAGGAATTTTTAAGACATCTCTTGTTCGTCGCAATGAAATAAAAAAGCTGTCCTCTGATATTCCCTCGCTCAGAACCTAAATCTGATTTTAAAACAGCACTCGAAAATCAAACAGCCTATCCCCCTCCCTTGGAGGGGTTGGGGTGGTCATTTAGAAAGTTGATATCGGTACAAAACGGAATACAGAGAAGAGTACCGGATATTCAAACTTCCGGAAGGCCTAACCTAAACGTGTTTTTCGAGAGAAAAACTGAGCTCCATAAAAAGAGTTGTTGTACTTTTAGTCTCCCAAAAAAACTTTACAGAATTACCAAGCGGAAGTAGCTCACCCGGTAGAGCGACAGCTTCCCAAGCTGTAGGTAGCGGGTTCGAGTCCCGTCTTCCGCTCTTTTTAGAAGTGTCTTTTAATGACATTCAAAGACTCAGGAGTTGTCAAAAATCCATAGGGCTATATTACCCTAATTCGGTTTGCGTTGAAGCACCCCAGCCGAGGCGGAAGAATATTCGGATTTTTTATCTCTTTAGCAGAAAATTCATGATGGATGTTAGACTGCATGATTCCTTTTAGTCGAATGTACCTTGACCATCCTGGTCAAGGGCGGTTTGTTTTTCCCGGATCGGGATGATCCGGGTACTTTCGAGCAAACTGTAATAAGAAGATTCTTCGAAATTAGCGAGCGGGTTAAACAATTATGAATTAGAAATTATGAATTATTTCCGGCTATTTTGAGACTTATGCGTCTTGAAACCCGTTACTACAGGGCACTCCTATGGAGTGGCTACTTTCGATTTGCTTTACAAACAGGGAACTACGGAGTTTTTGTTTCTGTTAGTCTGTTTGACAAAAAACACTTGAAGTCTATCAGCGGATGATAGAGGATGGATGAGGCATTACGCTTTGTCAATGATTTTTGGAAACGAACACATTCGATCAACCGTGGAAAAGAGATTTGCTTCTTCCCGTAATTGTTCTTAATTTCGTACTTAAATAAGTACGTAATGAAAATTGTTAACTATTCTGATTTCCGCAGTCGATTGGCTGAAAACCTGAATATGGTGAACGAAGACAATGAAATTGTCATAGTCTCCCGAACCAAAGGAAAGAGCGTGGTCGTAATGGATTTTGACGAATATAATTCCATCCTGGAAACACTTCACCTCACAAGTACTACAACCAATCGCGAACGTCTTACTGCTGCTATCGACGAGATGAATAAAGGCGGAGGCAAAAAGCAAAAACTGATTGAAAAGTAAATGGAGATTGTGTTTCAAACTCATGCATGGTCGGATTATCTATACTGGCAGCAACACGACAAGAAAACACTGATGCGCATTAATGAATTAATCAAAGATTGTGTGCGATCACCATTCAAAGGTATCGGGAAACCCGAACCTCTAAAAGGAAACCTGGCCGGTTGCTGGAGCAGAAGAATTACTGACGAGCACCGCCTTGTATATGCCGTAAGGGACGAACGGCTTCACATACTGCAATGCCGTTTTCATTATTAATTATCAGCACAGAAGACTCTTACTTCAAAAGCAGAATCTTCAGGTTCCATAAGAAAAACAATTTCACAATTCACGAACCACGAACGACAAACTACGAACTAAAAAACCTATTTCAACATCTCATCGGCAAACCTCCAGCGCGTTGTAAAATCGGGCGAGAGTTTTTGATCGGTTACCAAAACTCTGAACATCTCAATCGGCATCGTTCCACTATGAAGGAATGCGTCATTGAACTGGCGATCGGTCATTTTCTTTCCGCCAACTACTTCATTGTGCAACTGGTACATCTGGATAGCACCTATCATATACGCCAGCTGGTACAGCGGTCCGTAGCCTCCGGTAAACGATCTGCGCACTTCTGACTCGGCGACAAATCTTTCCAATCCTACATTGTCCACCAGATAGTCTATACATTGTTGCGGTGTCCAGTTTTTCAGATGATAGTTCAGTGAAAACACAATACGTGCACACCTTGTCATCCTCCAGAACAAAGCACCAATCTTTTCTTCCGGTGTACGGCAGTAGCCATTATCCCACAGAATCATTTCCCAGTAAAAAGCCCAGCCTTCAGAATTAAAAGGAGTGCTGAAATGTCTTCTGTAGGGGCGATATCTCTTGTTCATGTAAAACTGAAGGTTATGGCCCGGAATCAATTCATGAAATACTTCTGCTCTTGCGAATGCATAATTACCACTCCGCATGATCATCATTTTGGTATCGTAGTCCTGATCTTCATGTGCATAGGCAACCATGATTTGCGAACCGCCGAGGAAGTAGGAGGCGAAACGCATCTGCTCGGGCGACAGCATTACCATCCGCCACGCTTCACGTGCATTGTCCGGTATGGTCACAAGGTTCAGGCTGTCGATCATATGCATGGCAAACTCCTGCAGCTCGTTGATCAATTGAGGCTGTTCTCCCGGTGGCAAAAAGTTTTGCTTCACTTTTTCCAATGCTTTCTCCCAGTCATCGCCATAACCCATCGCACGTGATGCTTTTTTCATTTCCTTTAGACACCAGTTGTATTGATATGCCGCAATTTTGATCAGCTGTTCAGGTGAATAGGGAATAAACTCTGCCCGCAGCTGGCGCTCGAGTTCTTCTTTACCAATCGGGTTACCTATGATCCCCGAATTATCCATTGCTTTCGCAGTTGTCTTAACAGACTGTTTTCCTAACCACTTTGCATATTCGCCTAAAGCATCGTTTGTTTCGGGATAAGTCTTCTTCATCCACCAGGTAAATTCAGGATTGTATGCATTGTAAAAAGAATAGACGTTTTGCAACCCTCTCTGCAATTCTTCTACAGCCCTGACTGCCACTGATCGCAGCTCTTCCGTCTCAACCGGATTGTCCTGAACATTCTTCTTCGCAGTCTGAATAGCTTTCACCACTTCACTCAAAGTCTTAGCCGCTTCCATCGAGTTGATGTTATCTCCTCTTCTCCTATGCCGCTGTAATTCCATAATCTTTTCGCCAAAAGGCACCGTGTAACGCACCTTCGAGAAGTCTTTCCACGACTGCTCCAGAACATCCAGATCACTCGTGATATTTCTTTTAAGCAGAATATAGTCCACCTGGTCCTGCTTGTTCAGTTGATTAAAATTGACTGACTTCAGCCTTGCCAACCAGTCGTTGTACAATTTCTTAAACCGGTTATAATACTCGTCTGAATTCTTGAAAATGTAAACCATTCCCAGATCCTGCACATCTGCATAATACCCGGTAATCATTTCTTCTCCCGAATTGAATGATTCCTTATTCTGAGCAGATGACGATGCATAAGAATAGAATACGAAGATTACGACCGGCAAGATTCGCAGCATAAGATTTGATTTCATGATGGAAAGCTTTAAGAGCGTGATAAAAAGCAGTATCCCCTCCGGGGCATAACAAAAGTAACGGAAATAGAAAACCTTATTCTACCGGAAAACTAAAATTGCAGACTGACTAGTGCCTCGCTGCACCCAGCCATTTAACGAGAATCTTATCGATCACTCCCAGCTCGGATAACTTCAGGAGAGCGATATTGAACCTCTGCACATCAGTACTCTTCTTTGCGAACGCAAAACCATAACCTTCTTTTTGATAGCTACCCTGCGAATTGGCATAATCCGGATCGGGATGTTGCATCAGATAATATAGTAATTGCGGCCTGTCATCCACTATCGCAACAACTTCCTTTCTCTTCAAGAGTTCTTTTGCCTGATCAAGATTATCTACCACCCTGGCCGCACCACCATTTTCTGAAACGAATCCCTGGGCGACAGAGCCTGCTATTACTGCTACCATCTTACCTTTCAGTTGATCAGGCGTGTTCAAGGTATTGGACTGAAAACCACTGATGGTAAGAACACTTGCAATACCTGCAACCATAGACGCTCCGAATACCAGCGAGATAACCATCCACGCGCTCGCTGCAAACCTGCCCCAAAAAGTTTTGGGTGTCACATCACCATAACCTGTAGTCGTCATCGTAGCTATTGCACACCACATACCATCGGCAATGCCTCTGGCAGGCCGTGGCGAAAATTGGTGCGGATTGGCCTTGCGCTCGGCAACCCACAAGAAGGTTCCGACTATTGCAAGAATACCGATGAACGCAAAAACAGCAATAAAAAAACGTCTGCTGAAAAACGGAGCTATCCTGCTCCACAATGAGGGAGGTGTAGCGGGAGAAAGAATCGAAAGGCCTGTTTGATAATAAGGCTGGGTGAACTGCATCTTCTCGGCACGAGCGGAGGTTATACTTACCGGCCCGACAATTGCCTGCACCTTCCCTGCTTCCAATGACTGAATAGCTTCAGGTACTTCCTTAAAATAAATTGTCTTATACGGGATGGATAACTCGGTGGCTGCCAGATCCCAAATCTCAAGAGATACACCCGTTTTTTGCACGGTATCTACCACGAAAGGTTCTCCGCCTACTACTGCAACCACCATACTATCCACATGGCGTTGCGCCAATGAAGGTTGTATTGCCAGTAAACAAAACAACCCCGACATTAAAACTCTAAAGCAACTTCTTTTCATACCGTGATGTAAAGTAAAAAAGAAAGAACGACATCCGGCAAACTGTTTTAAGAATGAATAGCATAAAAAAAGCCATCCCGATTAGAAAACCGGGATGGCAATAATCAAACTGTTTCTTCAGGGTAATTACTTCACCGCTTCGTCGTGTGCGTTCTCGTGCCTGAAGACCACCGTTCCGTCAAACACATCAATCAGTACAGGTTTATTTTTCTCTATCTTTCCTGAAATCAGCTCCTTACTCAATTCATTCACAATCTTCTTCTGAATCAACCGTTTCAACGGCCTTGCACCGAACTGAGGATCGTAGCCATTTTCCACTAAGTAATCCAGAGCATAATCAGAAAACTCAATCTGAATATTTTCTTTCGCAAGCTGTTTTTTGAGCTCTTCCAATTGAATCATGATGATTTCTCTGATCTCGCCTTTCAACAGTGGCTGGAACATAATGATTTCATCAATCCTGTTCAGGAACTCCGGCCGCAGTGTCTGCCTCAGCAATCCCATTACTTCTGCTTTGGTGCTCTCAACCACTTCTTCCCGATTCTCTTCTGTTACGCTGTCGAAGTTGCTTTGAATAATGTTGCTTCCCAGGTTAGAAGTCATGATGATAATCGTGTTCTTGAAGTTGACTACTCTTCCCTTGTTATCGGTCAGCCGTCCGTCATCGAGCACCTGTAGGAGTGTATTGAACACATCAGGGTGTGCTTTTTCAATCTCGTCAAATAGAACGACACTGTAGGGTTTTCTTCTCACAGCTTCTGTCAGCTGTCCGCCTTCATCGTAACCCACATATCCCGGAGGCGCACCCACAAGCCGGCTTACGCTGTGTTTTTCCTGGTACTCACTCATGTCGATTCGCGTCATCATCCTGTCGTCGTCAAACAGGTATTCTGCAAGCGCTTTGGCTAATTCCGTTTTACCCACACCGGTAGGACCGAGAAAGATAAAAGATCCGATTGGCTTATCGGGATCATGCAATCCGGCACTGCTCCTGCGCACCGCATCAGCAACCGCCTCAATCGCTTCTTCCTGCCCTACCACTCTCTTATGCAATTCATCTTCGAGGTTCAGGAGTTTGTCCTTTTCGCTCTGCATCATTTTATTTACCGGGATTCCGGTTGCTTTGGCAACACTCTCAGCAATATCCTCTGCATCCACTTCTTCTTTCAGGAGTCTTGAATCGCTGTTTTCAGTCAGCTCCTTAGTTGCTTTCGCAATCAGGTCTTCCTGTTCTTTCATTTTACCGTAACGGATCTCAGCTACCTTACCGTAATCACCTTCCCTTTCTGCTTTTTCGGCAGCCATCTTTAATTGCTCCATTTCGGCTTTGGCATTCTGCACTCTGTCCACCAGTTCTTTTTCCTGCTCCCATTTTGCCATGAAAGTGTCGCGCTGAACCATCAGGTTGGATATATCCCTTCCGAGGTCTTTCAACTTTTCTTCATCATTTTCCCTCTTGATAGCTTCGCGTTCGATCTCTAATTGACGAATTTGTCTTTCCAGCCTGTCCAGCTCTTCGGGCATGGAATTCATTTCCAGACGCAGCTTCGCAGCGCTTTCGTCAATCAGGTCAATTGCCTTATCGGGCAGGAAACGGTCGGTAATATATCTGTTGGACAGTTCTACTGCAGCGATAATGGCTTCATCTTTAATCCTCACGTGGTGGTGTGTCTCGTAACGGTCTTTAATACCCCTCAGGATGGAGATGGCATCCTCAACTGAAGGTTCGTCGATCATTACTTTCTGGAACCTTCTTTCCAGCGCTTTATCTTTCTCGAAGAATTTCTGATACTCGTTCAGTGTTGTCGCACCGATCGCTCTTAACTCACCACGAGCTAATGCAGGTTTCAAAATGTTGGCGGCATCCATAGCTCCTTCGCCGCCTCCACCGGCACCTACCAATGTGTGGATTTCGTCGATGAACAACACAATCTCACCATCGCTCTCGGTAACTTCTTTGATGACTGATTTCAATCTTTCTTCAAACTCACCTTTATATTTTGCACCGGCAATGAGTAAGCCCATATCCAATGCATAAATCGTTTTCGATTTCAGATTTTCAGGAACGTCACCGCTGATGATACGGATGGCCAATCCTTCCACGATGGCCGTCTTACCAACACCGGGCTCACCGACGAGGATAGGATTATTCTTCGTTCTCCTACTCAGGATATGTAATGTTCTTCTAATCTCCTCATCACGTCCGATAACGGGATCAATCTTGTTATTTCTTGCAAGCTCGTTCAGGTTCTTCGCATATTTGTTCAATGCATTAAACTGAGCTTCTGATGTCTGCGAACTGATTTTACCCCCCTTCCTCAGTCCCTGAATCGCAAGAGTCAATTCTTTCTCGGTCAGTCCTGCAGCTTTCAGCAGTTTACCAACATTATCACTCCCCTGAACCATTGCGAGCAGCATGTGTTCAACACTCACGAACTCATCGCCAAAGGTTTTCAGGGTAGCATTAGCACGCAATATCAGATTGTTCATATCGCGGCTGATTGTCTGTGCAGGCTCGCCCTCGCTCATCACAGGCAGCTTTGCAATTTCTTCATCTACTTTAGTTGCCAGCTGAGTAACGTTTACGTTATTTTTTTTCAGTAAATACTCCACAGGGCTGTCAGTATCCGACAACAGTGCTTTCAGTAAGTGCTCGGGCTCAATGTTCGGACTCTTACTGTTAAACGCCAGTTGCTGGGCACGTTGCAGCGCCTCCTGGGATTTAATTGTCAGATTATTCGGGTTCATATTTTTTTAAATTAATTTCACCGGAAAGACATCAAACATTAATCCAATAATTTCAAAAGTGATTTTCAGGAAATTTTGACCTCAAAAACCGAATGGAACTGACGGAAATTCAGGCTATTGTAACCATATCTGAAATTTTTTCAGGCGATAGTCTATCAGTAAAACTGCTTAAAAATCAGAGGAATTTAACGGTTCCCGGCTTAGCCTTTTCGTAATCAGTAAGTATATTTACATTCTTCGGTTTTTATAATGAAATCACCACTCCTTTATATAGCTATTTTCCTCTGTTCGGTGACGGTATCGAATGCAACTCCGCAGCATTTCCCGTACAAGGACACCATTACCCTGAAGAAACTCTGGAAGCAGATTTCTAAAGAAAACACTTTTCCTGTTGAGGAAGTCGTTTTACAAAAAGACAATCGCATTCCGGTCATTAAACAACAAGCAACAGCCTTCGACCTCCTGAAAACAGTTATGGAGCATCAAAATGCTGTTGTAAGGCTTTATGCTTTTGCAGCCTTAAGTGACCAGATGGATAACCTTCCGGCTGAAATCATTAAAAAAGTTCGCGAAGACACTTCTCCCGTGAATGTCATCAGGAATGGTGAACTGAAAACCCGGCCTTTCAACGAGGTGGCTAACGGATTCCTCAAATAATTACCTTTGGCCGGTTCTTATTCAATAAGCATGTTTAAAATTTTTCTGGATCATCAGTGGAAAGAGTTCTGGCGAGGACGAAATAAGGCAGGCAGCCTGGCAGCCAAAATCTTCATGATGATTATTTATATCTACTTCCTGCTCATTGCATTGGGAGTAGGGTTTTTCATGAAAGGATTCCTGAAAGAAATTTTCCCTGCTGCTCAACCCGTAGCAATTTTCAACGGACTGGTCCTCTACTATTTTCTCGTTGATTTTTTACTGAGAGTGCAGCTCCAGGAATTACCGACCATGAGTGTGCAACCTTATCTGACGCTAAACATCAGAAAGAAAACAATCATTAATTTCCTGAACGGAAAGACACTTCTGAATTTCTTCAACCTGATGCCGTTGATTATTTTCCTTCCGTTCTGTTTTACTGAGATCGCTTCTGTTCATGGCACACCTGCGATGCTGGGATATATTGTCAGCATTCTTTCGCTAACTGTTTTTAATAATTTTCTGTTGGTCTATGTCAAGCGCAAAGCAACAGGAAATATTATGCTCATCGCTATTGGAGTACTGGTTGTGCTTATTTTAGGGGCCCTCGATTATTTCGGGGTTATCTCTATCAGCGACTTTTCTAACCTGGCCTTCCGGTCCATCACTAAGCAACCGGCTCTGGCATTAATCTTCACAGCTGCTGCTGCAGTTATATACAGCATCAACTATAAGTACCTCTACAACAATCTGTACACAGAGGAGATGGTAAAGAAAGAAGCAGAAAAGACTGCTACCGATTATCCTTTCCTGAACCGCTTCGGAGAGGTAGGACAATTAGCTGCGCTGGAACTTAAGCTTATCCTCAGGCACAAAAGAAGCAAATCAGCCATCATGATGAGCTTTGCTTTCGTGCTCTACGGATTCTTTTTCTACAGGGCTGAATTGCTGAATAACAACCAGTTTTCTCTAATGCTGTTTGCAGCTATCTTCATGACCGGTATTTTTCAGATTGCATACGGACAATATATGTTTGCCTGGCAGAGTGCACACTTCGACGGACTGATGGCCAACAAGATCAACTTCAAGAATTTCATCAAAGCGAAATTTTTATTATTCACCATAGCGGCAACACTTGTTACCATGCTCACCTTCCTGTATGGGTTTATGAGCTGGAAGCTGATTGTGCTGCACTTTGTTGTCTTCCTCTACAATATCGGTTTCGGAGCCGTTATTGTATTGTTCTTTGCCAACTATAATAAGAAACGACTCGACCTCAGCAAGGGCGGTGCTTTCAACTGGCAGGGAGTGGGTGCCACACAATGGATTATGAGTATTCCGCTGATCGTTATCCCTTTCCTCATTTACATGCCTTTTGGCATGGCTAATGAGCCGTTCTGGGGATTGACTGCCATTGGGCTTTTCGGACTGGTTACTCTTTCTCTCAGAGAGATGTGGGTAAATCTGCTGACAAAATTATTTGCTAAACAACGTTATAAAATCGCCGAAGGATTTCGGGAATAATTACCTACCATGCTTTTAGAAGTACAAAATCTTAAGAAGACTTACGGAAACAGAACTGTTGTAGACATTCCTTCGCTCCAAATCAACCAGGGAGAGACAGTCGGATTAGTGGGCAATAACGGAGCGGGAAAAACAACACTCTTCAGGATGATTCTCGACCTGATTCGCCCGACAGAAGGAAGGGTACTTTCAAACGGAGAAGACGTTTCAAAATCCGATCAGTGGAAATCGTACACGGGTTCTTTCATCGATGAAGCCTTCGTTATTGAATACCTCACCCCCGAAGAATACTTCGATTTTATCGGTCAGATTAACCACCTTTCGAGAGCTACCATCCAGGAGCGCCTTAATAAGTTCAAAGATGTTTTTCATGATGAAATCCTGAACAGGGGCAAATACATCCGCGACCTGAGTAAAGGAAATAAAAACAAAGTAGGTATTGCAGGTGCAATGCTGATCAATCCGCAACTATTGATTCTCGACGAACCGTTTGCCAATCTGGATCCATCCACTCAGATACGACTGAAAAACCTCATCAGAGAAAGCAGGGCTCAGGATGTTACAATGTTCATCAGCAGCCACGACCTGAACCACGTCACAGAAGTATGCGACAGAATCGTCATTCTGGAGAAAGGTCTGGTTGTGAAAGACCTCGCAACGAATCAGGATACACTGAAGGAACTGGAATCTTACTTCTCTGCCTGACCTGCAAAAAAGGACGTTCGTTTTTTGTGTAATTTTCAGGTTTCACTGAAGTCAATTCCCGCGGTGTGTGGTTCAACAAAATCAAATTAACAGGATATAAAAACTACGAAGCAAAGTCTTTCTCGTTTACAGAGAGGATCGTAGGAATTTGCGGGAAGAACGGAAGGGGAAAAACCAATCTGCTCGATGCCATTAACTACCTCTGCCTGGCGAGAAGTTATTTCACACGCACAGAATCGCTCAATGTCCACTTCGGAGCACCGGGATTCAGAATAGAAGGAACGCTTACCGATCCTCAACAGGAAGCACAGCATATCGTTTGCATCTACAGGCCTAACGGCAAAAAAGAGATTTTACTGAACGACATTCCCTATGAGAAATTTTCACATCACATCGGCAAATTCCCCTGTGTACTGATCGTCCCCGACGACATATCACTCATTAACGGTAACAGCGAAGAGCGCAAAAGGTTTCTGGATACTACTATCAGTCAGATTCAGCCTGAATACCTTCAGCAGCTGATTAAGTATAACAAGGTACTGGCACAGCGAAATGCACTGCTGAAACAATCGGCACACACAGGCCGTCCCGACAATCTTTTGTTACAATCCTACAACGAACAGCTGACTGATGCAGGGACAAAGATTTTTGAACAGCGCACAGCTTTCACTAAAAAACTCTTCCCATTGATTCTGAAATACTACACACAGATCGCAGGGGTACCCGAATCTATTACTGTACGCTATGAATCACAACTGCAGGAAGGAGATTTTAAAAAGTTGCTCACCGATTCTTTAGAGAAAGATTTTTACACAGGCAGAACGAATACCGGAATTCACAAGGATGAAATTTATTTCGGACTGAAAGAAAACCCTTTCAAGTCTATCGCTTCCCAGGGTCAGAAGAAGAGCCTGCTCTTTGCCTGCAAACTGGCTGAATATGAAATGCTAAAAGACGAAAAGGGATTTCCGCCCGTATTGCTATTGGATGATGTTTTTGAAAAGTTAGACGAGAGCAGAATCGATAACCTGCTCGACTTTATCTGTACGGAAAAGGAAACTCAGGTCTTTATTACAGATACCGACCCCGTACGGCTGAAGCAGATGGTTGAAAACAAGAATACCCGGATTCAAATCATTGAATTGTCATAGAGCCTTAACTTTACCTCATGGAACTCTCTCTCGGCGATGCCATCAAACAATTTCTAAATGAAAGCCGTATCAAGGGCGGCATACAGTCGTTACAGATAAAAGAAGTATGGGCTGAGATGATGGGAAAGACAATTGCCAACTACACCAGAGACATCAACATCATCAACAAGAAACTCATTATCCACACAGATGTTGCACCTCTGAAAACTGAACTGCAATTTCAGAAAGAGAAAATCATACAGAGAATCAACGAGCACTTCGGCGAAGCGGCCATTGAAGAAGTCATCATTAAATAATCTTTAGAGATACCTTACGGGATTCCGCCTGGAAGACCTGATGTAGTTTTTTACATTCATCCAGAATGCAAAAAACAGGTAGAAAATAACCGGTGAACCGAGTGTGAGGAAGGAGATATAAATAAAATATTTTCTGATTACAGATGTAGCGATACCCATCTTCTCGCCTATTGCGGTGCAAACACCGAATACCTGCCACTCAATAAAATTTTTCAGTTTATACATATAACAAATCTAAAACATTCTGTTTGTAATAACGAATTGCACAGTCTCCATTATTGTGTGAAAAGTAGCCATCACAGCCAAAATCAGCAAAAACTAACGTTCATAAAATTGTCAAAAAATAATTTTCACGAAACACCGCCGTCTATTTAGCCTTCTCTTGCGACAGGATAATATGCCCGATCCGGCACTCCATACAACGCCGCTCGTTACAATAAGAATTCTTCAATTCCAACAGCGCCTGCGAGTCAAAAGCATTTTCATTTTTGAACCCGAGCCTCTGAAAACCGGAGGTAATGCTGTTCTTTTCCGGGGCGACTTCCTCCAACCATTCCAGCACTTTCTCCTTCAGCCTGCCTTCATCATTATGAATACCGTAGGCAAACAAAACCGGGGCAACGGTATTGATGATGATATTTTCAATCATCTGCTTGCCAATCGGTTTTTCGTTGCGCTCCTCATGCGGATCATCATCTAATTTGTAGTGGTACGCCCAGAATTCGTTAGGTTCAGTTGACTCAAAATATTGCTTCAGTTCTTTGAGAGAACCTGTCTCTTTAATCTTCGAAAAGAGGTGAGAGCTTTTAGTAATCAAAGCAGCTAACTGAGCCAGCCTGAGTGTCGGGAAATTGGCAGGCCGCATCCGCGCAAACTGAACCATGCCATCCACATTTTGAAAAGTATACTTCTTTTTATAATGCTCATATTCCCTTTTCAGCAGTTGAGGATATTTATCATTAAAATCACCGTTCAACAATCCGGCCTGGCCGAAAAGAATGGCTTCAATGGCAATCAGTTGGTTCTTGTGCAGAGCTAAGACTTTTTGGGGAACACTTTCAGCCACCTTACGGAAGAAAGCTCCGTTGATCTTACCACCGAAGTTTCCGGCAATCATTTGCCAGAGGGTTTCTTCCCAGTGGTAGCCTGTCTTCTCCAAAATCTCAAAGACCACTTTCGTTTTACGTTCCAACCGCTCTGCTACCAGCCTGCTCTTCCAGGAAATGATCTGAACCTCTTCTATTGGAGGCAACAGATTCTGACAGGGAATGAAAGAAAGATTCGAATTCCACTCCTTCTCCATCAGTGCCTCGTATTTCTCGAGAAGTATTTTTGAAACCCTGCTCTGCAGTTCGAGAGTCGGAAGGTTATTACCCGAGGCATCTTTGATGTCTGCATCGTGTTGCCACACTACATGCAATACCACGTTCTTGTAATTCGGATCTGTCTGATGGTTATGCCGGTTCCAGTCTTTGGAAAAGATATGCACTTCAACATGCCCTACCCATTGTGTATCTCCGATTTTAATCCGTGCATTCAGAAAATCGGGACCCTGATCTGTATTCAAACTACCCGGATTAATGATGGTCAGCGGCTCTCCATCAGTAGTCTTCAATTCGCTCTGATTGAAGTAGCGGTATCTCCAGATATATTGCAGCAGTTTTTCTTTCATGACCCTTAAGCAGTCAGAAAGATAAAACTTTAATCTGATTCCGGTCAGGTAAAGGAGTATCCCATCTCTTCCAGAAGCTGCAGTGTAGGGATAAACGGCAGTCCGGCCACATTGAAATAACTTCCGTCAATTTGCTTAACGGCTACCGGTCCGATCTCTTCCTGAATAGCATATCCGCCGGCCTTGTCGTATGGTTGACGCAGATTGATATAATCCCAAATCTGATCATCACTCAATTCGCGAAACGTTATACGGGTGGTATAGGAAAAGCTGAGACTCTTTTCATGGCTGATCATCACCACACCTGTAATTACTTCGTGTACTTTGCCTGAAAGTTTTTTCAGCATATCGTATGCTTCGCCGGCATCACCGGGTTTATTTAAAATTTCCTTCCCTAATACAACAATTGTATCGGCACCGATGACGATTACATTTCTCTTTTCAGGGTAATCTTCGAATACTTTGCGCACCTTCCGCTCTGCCAATATCACGGGGATTTTCTGTTTGTCTTCTTCAGGGTCAAAATCTTCATCGACATCAGAAGTAATGCTATCAAAGACAACGCCTCCCAAAGCGAGAATTTTTTTCCGCCGTGGAGAACCCGATGCCAGAATTATTTTCTTCATCTTACAGCAACTTGAAAAATATCATCGATAATATTCCCGCCAGCATAATCAACTTCACAAAGCTGCTCAGTTTGTGAAATGCCTTTTGATCTGAAGCTGTTATCAACTCTTTTAGAAGCCAAACCAATGGCAAGACAAGAAGCACAATTCCATACACACCCTGCAAAGTCAGTCCGCCTGCAATCAACTGCCAACTTATCCATCCGAGAATTCCCGCCAACAGCAGCACCCACACCATCGTGTAGATACGTGCCGCATGTATTCCCATCACAATGGGCATTGTAGTGCAGCCCAGCTTCTTGTCACCCTCCATATCTTCCATATCTTTTATCACCTCCCTAATCATAGAGATGATAAATGCAAACCCGCCATAAATAAGCGAATACCTCAGCAACAACAGCCACGCCTCATTATCGGGTAGCGAAAAAGAACGCTCCGAAATACTCAATACCAAAACCACCCACGCCGTCAGCAGCGACACAATAACATTACCGATCAGAAATTTTTTCTTCAGCAAAGCAGAATAGAACAAGAGCAGCAGCACCACCCCCGAATTGATTACGGGTACGTACATATTCCTCAGCCAGAGTCCGGCAAAAGCACTGACAAAAATCCCGGTAACTGATAACAGGATGTACATCATCATGGCAGACTTCACCGAAAAGCCCTTACTGATGATGACCCTCTCGGGTTTATTGATCTGATCTATCGGAATATCATAATAATCGTTGATGATATACCCCGCCGCTGCAATAACGACCGAAGCAAATACGAGCACCCAGAAAATACCTTCCGTCAGCCGCGCATCTTCAAACACCAGACCGGACTGCTCATAGCAATAAGGGAAAACAAAAAAATAGAAGGCCACCTGCGTAATAACTATGAAAAGCAGATTAGGCCAGCGGATGAGCTTGAGGAAAGCAACTAAACGATTCATACCTGCAGCATTAAGTAGAAGTAACTTCGATATCCTCATTCCACTTGCCCTGCAGCTTCATTACCTTTTCTATCACATCCCGCACGCATCCTCTGCCGCCGTTGTACGGAGAAACATAATGTACCATGTGCATGACCTCTTCTGCAGCATCTGCAGGCGCCGCCATAAAACCGCAGATTTTCATCATTTCAATATCGGGCGTATCATCACCCATCACCAACACTTCTTTTAAATCAATTCTGTTTACTTCAGCATATCCGCGAAGAAATTTTGCCTTGTCTTTCACCTTGAAGAAAACTTCCTGAATGCCCAGACGGTTCAGCCTGTCCTTCACGGGAGGCGCTTCGCTACCCGAAATAATTATAATCGGATACCCCTTTTTAGCCGCAAGTTGTAATGCATACCCGTCGCGCACAAACATCGTCCGCAGCCAGGTGTTGTTGTCTGTTATTATCAGGCTCCCATCGGTCAGCACACCGTCCATATCAAACACGAAGGCCGTGCACTTACCCATGCGTGCGAGCAGGTTTTCTTTCTGACTTTCCATAATATCCGGCAAAATAGAAAAATAGTAGGAATTATTGGGGTTTATGGGTTTAGGTTATTATAGGTTTAGACGTTTATTCGTTTATGGGTTTATTTGTTTAGTGGGAACCTCGCCCCCAGCCCCTCTCCCGTTGGTGAGTGGAGTTTGCGACACAGCACAGTCGGGGCAATAACCGCAGCCAAATTTCCTGACCGCTTAGCTTGGCAACATACCCGCCGTCTTTGCGAGTTGGTCTAGCAAGGGCGAAGAGGCAATTTTTCGCTTACTCTGTTTCCCCGGTTCGTGTCTCACGAATCGGAATACTCGAGTGATCTGAGTCGATGAGCAAGGTGATTTAATTCCCCGCCTTCGTCTTTCCGGATTGTGTAATATAAACCACTTGGCAGACAATTTGATTCCCTAAAATCAATGCAATCACAAAACCTTATTGAAATCTTGAATCTTATTGAAACCGGAGGCCGCTTCAGTCCCGGTTTTATACTGATAAATCAGAAAAACTATGTACTTAAAAAATGAAAAAGAAACACATGCAATCTTAATCGGGGCGGGAATCATGAGCGCCACTCTTGCGGTTATCCTGCGAAGGCTGAATCCGGATATTAAAATTACCATGTACGAAAGGCTCGACCAGGTTTCGTGCGAAAGCTCGGATGCCATGAACAATGCAGGAACCGGACACTCCGGATTCTGCGAACTGAACTACACTCCCGAAGATCAAAACGGAGAGATTGATATCACAAAGGCTGTAAAAGTTGCTTCTGAATTTGAGATTTCAAAAGAGTTCTGGGCTTACTTAATTGAAACCGGTTTTATTAAAGATCCGAAAGTTTTCATCCGCCGGATTCCACACATGAGTTTCGTCTGGGGCGAAGATGACGTGAATTTCCTTGAGAAACGCTGGAAAAAGATGATTCAGCATCCGCTTTTCAAAGAGATGAAATTTTCTAAAGACAGGGAGCAACTAAAAGAATGGATTCCTTTAATCATCGAACACAGAGACAAGCAACAGCCCATTGCCGCCACCCGTATGGAAATTGGTGCCGACGTTAATTACGGGGCACTGACAAGAACGTATGTTCTTAACCTTTTAAATGAGAATGGTGTCATTCTTCACTTAGCACACGAGGTACTGGATCTTAAAAGAGAAGGAGAAAAATGGCAATTAAAAGTCAGAAACCTTACCACAGGAAGAAAAACCGAACCTGTAGCCGATTTTGTCTTCATCGGTGCCGGCGGAGCTGCTATTCAGCTGTTGGATAAATCAGGCATTGAAGAAGCCGAGGGTTACGGCGGCTTCCCCGTGAGTGGAGAATGGTTAATTTGTAATAACGAAGACATCATTAAAAGACACAGCGCCAAAGTGTATGGTAAAGCCAAAATTGGTGCCCCCCCAATGTCGGTTCCCCATCTCGACTCCAGAATGATCAATGGAAAATTAAATCTTCTCTTCGGACCGTTCGCCGGATTTTCAACAAAGTTTCTGAAAAACGGTTCTTATTGGGATTTGCCGCTTTCCATCGCCTGGAGTAATATAAAACCTATGATTGCGGTAGGATTGCACAATATCCCGCTGACCAAATACCTCATTGAGCAGGTGACCCAAAACAAGGAAGACAAGATTGAAAGCCTGAAAGAATTCTTCCCCGATGCTAAATACGAAGACTGGGACGAAAGTATTGCCGGCCAGCGGGTTCAAATCATCAAAAAAGACGAAAAAGAGGGCGGAATTCTGGAATTCGGAACAGAAATCGTTGACTCTGCTGATGGAACGATTGCAGCATTATTAGGTGCTTCGCCGGGGGCATCTACCGCAGTGTACATTATGCTCGATTTACTGGAAAAATGTTTCCCTGAAAATGCAAAAGAATGGACTCCTGAAATTCAAAAAATGATTCCGTCTTATAAAAACGATCATATAGACGCGCAATACATCGAAGAAAGCAGGAAGAGGACCTCACGTCTCTTAGGTTGGGAGATGCAGAAAATTACTCCTCAGGAAAAATATAAGCCGGCATAGAAGGACACGACTATAAAAGCGGGCAAATTGTTTTCTAAACTAAACCGGCCTCCAGGGAGTCAAAAGTCTAAGACTGTACGAATTCAAACATCACGGCAGGGAAAAGAATTCATAACTCCTAACTAATAATTCATAATTCGGAAAAGGAGGCTTATCTGTTACCGTGCAGCTTCATGATGCTCTCAGTCACCTTCACGTACATATACTTCAGGTCCTGATACTGAGATAAATTCTCTAAGTGCCTGCTGATGGTCATGACATCATTTCTGATGGCCGGGCCGGTTTGAGTAAGGAATGGAGAATACTGGTTCACCTTCTTACAGATTTCATTTATCAGCGGAACCATATTCTTAAAATCGATATTCTCTCTCTGACAATAGATTTCTGTAAGTGCATACATATGGTTGGCGAAGTTAGCTGCAAAAACCGCCGCGACATGGTATCCCATGCGTTGCTTATCGTTTGCATGTGTCACATTATTCGACAGACTGTTTGCGAGAGACAACAAGGCTCCGAGCGTTTCATCGGTATTACCGTCGACCATAAAAGGAATTTCCGGTGTATGCTCCACATACTTTGAAAGTGTCTGTAACGGATAAAATACTCCGTAGCGGTCAGTGCAAGTCTTCAGAGAATCCATAGGAATCGCTCCGGCTGTATGAGCCAGAAATTTACCATGTAAAGCTGTGAGCCCTTCCAGGTTGCCCATTATCTGATCTTGTAAAGCAACTATATAAAGATCGGCGTCTCCGTAGGAAGCGTCATTGAGATTCCCGTATTCTGTTCCTAATAATTCAGCCAGCGCTTTCGCGTTCTCAGGAGTTCGACTGATAACCCGTGTCACTTTGTGATTGGCCTTGATCAGTAATTTTCCCAAAACTGTGGCGGTATTTCCTGCACCTACTAGTACAACTCTCATTTCTGGCTTAATGGGTTTTCACTATAATTGGATTATAAAAGGTATAACGCAATAAAACACCTGAAAATTGCATTTTCTTTTCGCTAAACAACCTGAAAAGGCAGTTTCTTATCATATATTAAAAAAATCACTTACTATAGAATTCAGTATATTATATAATAATAGGAAACACCCATTTTTATTTTTTAAATTAATATTGCAGCCCGATAAATCATTTTGCGGCTATCAGATTTTAAAAGAGGAGAAGAAAAAATAATGGCAAAAAAGAACTTATTAATAGTAGAGTCACCGGCTAAAGCGAAAACCATTGAAAAGATTTTGGGAAAAGATTTTCAGGTAAAAAGTTGCTTCGGGCACATCCGCGATCTTGAAAAAGATGAGATGGGTATCGATGTGAATGCCGGATTCAAGCCGAGATATCAGGTTCCTCCGGATAAACAGAAAATTGTCCGCGAACTGAAAGAATCCTCAAAAAAAGCTGAAAAGGTCTGGCTGGCATCAGATGAGGACCGTGAGGGAGAAAGCATTAGCTGGCATCTGGCCGAGGTGCTCGGACTGGATTTAAAAACTACTCCCAGAATCGTTTTTCACGAAATCACCAGACCCGCCATTCTCAACGCGATTGAAAACCCCCGCAGGGTGAATATGGACCTGGTCAACTCTCAGCAGGCAAGGCGTGTCTTAGACCGTATTGTAGGGTTTGAACTTTCTCCGGTTTTGTGGCGCAAGATTGGGATGCAGGGCGGACTGAGTGCAGGCCGGGTACAGAGTGTTGCCGTAAAGCTGATTGTTGAAAGAGAGCGCGAGATCAATCAATTCGTGCAAAGTTCTTCTTTTAAGATAGAGGCCGGTTTCACTTCATCTGGCGATGCAAAGAAAATCGTCTTCAAAGCCGAAGATGCAAAACCTTATACGGAAGATGAGGCCCTGGCTTTCCTTGAAGCCTGCAAAGGGTCTGATTATACCGTTACTGATTTGCAGGTAAAATCCGGGAAAAGATCGCCGGCTGCTCCGTTTACGACCTCAACACTGCAACAGGAAGCCAGCCGCAAATTGGGTTACGGAGTGAGCAAGACTATGCAGATTGCGCAAAGGCTTTATGAAAGCGGTCTTATCACCTATATGCGTACAGATAGCGTAAACCTCAGTCAGACAGCCAGAGGTCAGATCAAAGGCGCTATCAGCAAGAACTACGGAGAGAAATATATTCAGGAACGATACTTCAAAAATAAAAATGAGAGCGCCCAGGAAGCGCATGAGGCCATCCGTCCGACAAATATGGCTCTGGATACCATAGACGATCGTCAGGATGCTAAACTCTACGAACTCATTTGGAAAAGAACCATCGCAAGCCAGATGAGCGATGCAGAGACAGAGAAAACGACTGCGAAAATCAACGTCAGCAAGAACAATGCTGAACTGACTGCCTCAGGAGAGGTATTGGTATTTGATGGTTTCCTGAAAGTATATTACGAAGGACATGACGATGACGAAGACGATAAGTCGATTGCGGGTTTGGAAAGCAGGCTGCCACACCTGGAAAAAGGTGAGAAGCTGAACTTCGTAAGCATGTCTGCCAATCAGAAGTTCACCCGCCATGCACCGAGATACACTGAAGCATCGCTTGTGAAAAAGCTGGAAGAGTTGGGAATCGGTCGTCCGAGCACTTACGCTCCCACCATCAGTACCATCATGAAGAGGAATTATGTGGAGAAAAAAGACAAGGAAGGTACCCCAAGGGATGTTACATCGATCATCCTCGACGACAAGGGAAAAATCAGCAGGAAAGTACATACCGAAATGGCAGGTACGGAAAAATCTAAACTCTTCCCTACCGACCTTGGGTTTGTGGTTACCGACTTTCTGAATCAGTATTTCGAAAGGGTTATGGATTACTCTTTCACTGCAAATATTGAAGAAGAGTTTGATAAAATTGCTGACGGAAAGGTGAAGTGGAATGAAGTCGTCGGAGAATTTTACGATCCTTTTCACAAGACCGTACAGCACACGATGGATACTGCCGAAAGAGCCAAAGGCGAACGTGAACTCGGTATAGACCCTGCAACTAAAAAGCCTGTATTTGCCAAGATGGGCAGATACGGTGCCATGATTCAGATAGGAACTGCAGACGATGAAGAGAAACCCAGATTTGCAACACTGCGCCCAACCCAGAGTATTGAGACCATTACTCTCGAAGAAGCACTCGACCTGTTCAAACTGCCGCTCTCTCTCGGCGAGTGGGAAGGAGCAGAAGTATCCGTCAATGTCGGCCGTTACGGCCCTTATGTGAAGTGGGGAGAGCAGTTCGTTTCACTTCCGAAAGGAAGAGACCCGATGGAGGTAGGCCTGGCCGAAGCCATTGAAGTGATCAAGCAAAAGCAGGAAGCTGATGCTCCAATCGCAGAATACCAAGGGCTGCCGGTAACGCATGGAAAAGGAAGATTTGGCCCCTTCATTAAGTGGAACGATATATATATTAATATACCAAGAGCATACGATCCCGATAACCTTTCTCAGAAAGATGTTGAAGAGCTGATTCAAAAGAAACTGGAAAAAGAAGCCAATCGCTACATCCAAAACTGGCCCGCAGAAAAAATCAGCATCGAAAACGCCAGATGGGGTCCGATATTCAAATCAGGTAAAAAGATCGTTAAGATTCCTGCAAAGGCTGACGGAACTAAATACTCCGTGGATGAACTGAGAGAGCTGGATCTTGAGACCGTTAGAAAACTGATCGAACAACAAGATCCTTCTGCTCTTGGAAAGAAATCCATCGTTAAAAAGACTGCTACAAAAAAGGCTTCCGCCAAGAAAGCAGCTCTGAAAAAAGCAGTAAAAAAGGCATCAGCTAAGAGTAAAACAAAAAAAGCAAGCAAATAAAATGCTTCTCTAATCAGTAATGTTTAAGAAGATTATCACTTTCCTCTTTTCTGTCTACGGATTTGTAATCTTCTTAGCTCTAATGCTGATTCTGTTTCCGTTTTTCATCATTGTTTCATTCTTTCCTTTCCCGGCTGACGGCAACTGGGTGTACAAGATCGCCAGGCTCTGGGCCACACTTTTCTTCTTTTTCACAGGTATCAGATTCCTACCTGTCAACAAAAAATACTACAGCAGGGATACCACTTTCATAATTGTCAGCAACCATATTTCTTATATGGATATCCCTATGATGTTGCTGGCCACCCGTTGGCGGACGTTGCGCATCCTCGGTAAAGCAGAGATGACGAAGATTCCGATATTCGGATTCATTTATAAATCGGGAGCGATCACCATAAAAAGAGATAATGCTGAAGACAGGAAAGCCAGCGTCGAGAAAATGAAACAGACTGCCGAAGAGGGAATCTCAATTTCCATCTATCCTGAAGGCACTTTTAATCAGACTGATCAACCTTTGAAAGAGTTTTATGACGGAGCCTTTCGCCTTGCCATAGAGCTGCAACTTCCCATACTGCCGGTTTTATTTCCTGACACGAGCAAGCGGCTCAACCAGCACAGTATTTTCTCCATGACACCCGGCACGTGCAGGGCTGTATTTTTGCCTCCCATTTCTACTACAGGATTGATTACTGACGACATCAAAACACTAAAAAACCGCACTCACTGCCTGATGTCTGAAGAACTGGTTAAATTAACCAGATAGACAGCCCCCCTTTCTGAATTCTTACTTCGATACATCGTATTTTTGAAGAGATGGAAGGGAAAGACAATTCAGCCGGAAGAGAAAGTAAAAAGTGGGTAGAGGTAATCCTGCCATTGGCCGTGCCGAAAAATTACACTTATTCGGTTCCGGGTCATTTAAGAGATGAAGCGCAACCCGGCTGCCGTGTCGAAGTCGTTTTCGGAAAAAATAAAAGATACTCGGGGATTGTAAAAGATTTCTGCGCTCAACCGGGGTTTGAGACAAAAGATATTGTCAGCATTATCGATAAAGACCCCGTTATTTATTCGCAGCAACTGCAACTGTGGCAATGGATGAGCGAATACTATATGTGTAGCGAAGGGGAAGTAATGATCGCTGCCCTGCCGGCACACCTGAAACTCAGCAGTGAATCGATTATCGTTTTCAACGAAGATTATGGGGAAGATTTCTCATCGCTTTCGGATGATGAGTTTATTCTGGTAGAAGCCCTGCTCATAAAAAAAGAACTGAGACTGTCTGAGGTGAAAAAGGTAGCAGGCGTCGCTAATGTATATCCGTTGCTGAGAAGACTGGTGGAGAAAGAAGTCTGTTACATATTTGAGTCACTTGAAAATACCTACAAGCCCAAAAAGGAAAACTTTGTCACCCTGAATCCTCAGTATGATTCTGATGATGAGATGAACAAACTGATGGATAGTCTGGGAAGAGCACCTAAACAGTTGGAACTGCTTCTGGCTTACCTTCACTATGCACGAACAGAAGGTGAAGTGAAACAAAGTGACCTGTTGAAAAAAGTAGGAGCCACATCAGCCCAACTAAAAGGTCTTGTAGACAAGAATATCCTGATCATTGATAACAGGACTGTCGACAGACTTCCGGCATTGCCAAAAATCAATCACCTCGACTTCGAGTTAAATAAGACTCAGCAGAAAGCACTGAAAGAAATACAAGACAGCTTCAAACAAAAAAATATTTCCCTCCTCTTCGGTGTCACCGGAAGCGGAAAAACGCTGATATACATGCACATGATCAGCGAACTGATCAAACGCAAAAAACAAATACTCTATCTCCTTCCGGAGATCACACTAACAACCCAGATTATCCGGAGACTTCAGAAAAGTTTCGGAGGCAATGTCGCGATCTACCATTCGCGCTTCAGTAGTAAAGAGCGTATGGAGATCTGGAACAAGGTAAAAAGCGGGGAAGTAAATGTAGTTGTTGGTGCCCGCAGCGCACTCTTCCTTCCGTTCAGCAATCTTGAACTTATCATTATTGACGAGGAGCAGGACAGCTCTTTTAAACAGTCTGATCCGGCACCAAGATACAATGCGCGCGATGCAGCAATCTATTATTCCACGCTTTTTGATGCAAAAGTGTTGATGGGCAGTGCTACCCCTTCTATTGAAAGTTATTATAATGCTACGAGGGGAAAATACGGCCTGATAAAACTGAATGAACGATATGGCAAGGCGCAACTGTCCGATATCCGTATTGTAGATATGAAGGCAGTGGCTTCATCTGCCAAACAGAAATCCCTTTTGTCGCCTCAGTTGAAAGCAGCTATTGAAGATAACCTTAAGAACAAGAAACAGGTAATTCTGTTCCAAAACCGTCGTGGATACAGTCCCTTTCTCATCTGTGGCACCTGCGGATATATTCCCAAATGTGTGAACTGTGATGTGAGCCTCACACTGCATAAAAGTTCCAATAAACTGCATTGTCATTATTGCGGTAATGTGTACAGTAAATTAGTTCAGTGTCCGGGATGCGGCAGTACCAACTGGGTAGAAAGAAATTTTGGAACCGAAAAAATAGAAGAGGGGCTTATCGAAGAATTTCCCAACGCAAAAATTGCACGGATGGACTACGATTCAGTGAAAGGAAAATACGGGCATGACCAGTTAATTAAACGTTTCGAACAACACAATATAGATATTCTTGCAGGCACACAGATGGTAGTAAAAGGATTGGACTTCGCCAACGTGATGTTGATTGGTGTTACGGATGCCGATAGTCTGATGAGTTTCTCAGACTTCCGTGTTAACGAAAGAGCCTTTCAAATGCTCGAGCAGGTTAGCGGCAGGGCAGGAAGAAAGAGCGGTGTCGGTGAAGTGCTCATACAGGCAACCCGAACAGATCACCCTGTTCTGGAAATGGTTAAAAACCACGACTATGAAGCTATGTACAATAGCGAAATTGCCAAACGAAATGAATTTTATTATCCGCCATTCAGCCGGCTGCTTAAAATCACCTTCAAGCATAAGAAAACTGAGGTTGTTAAGGATGCAGCGCGCATTTTTGGCGAGCTGCTTTCTAAAAACTTCCAAAACTTTCTCGGTCCGGCAGAGCCTGTCATTTCCAGAATCAGGAATCAATATCTGCAGGAGATTATAATGAAGCTGCCTCCCGACAGAAAGAAACTTGAAATTCAGAAGCAGATTATCATGAACAATATCCATTTATTACAGGCAGACAGACGCTTTAGAAGTGTCGTGATCATACCGGATGTAGATCCGGCCTGATAAAAGCAGCCGGTAATTAAAAAACCCGTGTCAAAACACGGGCTTTTATCGGGTGCGGAAGAGGAGATTCGAACTCCCAAGCCCAGTTAAGGGCACTACCACCTCAAAGTAGCGCGTCTACCAGTTTCGCCACCTCCGCAACGAGGCTGCAAATTTACCTAAAATTATTGCTGATAAGAACAGATTTTGATAATTTCTTTCAACTCTGTTTTCTAATGCAGTGTCCTCTCTACCACCCGGGAGGCACCGACAAAAAAAAGAAGATAGTTAATGCCACATCACCCGGTCTGACATTCATTCGTCAGGTCCAGTGGAAGCCTGAAAAAGACACCTGAGTAAATAAACAGATAAACGCATAAACAAATAAACGCCAGTCTTTCGCTAATCAGTCTAAAGTCTGTATAACAAGTGTTTCCCCGCATTTGGTTAAAGCAGCGTTAAAACGCCCATGCACACTAAACCTCGCTTACCTATTCTGTCCAATAATCGTCATAATTATATGAATCATAAAAATGAGAAAAATGAAAAAAATACATTATTTAATACTTGGTGCAGCCATGGTAATCATGGGTTCGTGTAGTTTCTCAAGAAACTATGCACAGAATGATTATTATACACCCGGAGGAGGTGTTACTTATCAGCAGTTTTATGATGAACTGAGCCCCTATGGAAACTGGATTTATAATACCCAATACGGATATGTATGGTCTCCCTTTGAAAGAGGATTCCACCCCTACTCTACCAACGGTCGCTGGGTTTATACCTCTTTTGGGTGGACGTGGAAATCTAACTACAAATGGGGGTGGGCTCCGTTTCACTATGGTCGATGGACTTACGATAATTTTTACGGTTGGATTTGGGTACCGGGTTACGAATGGGCACCTGCCTGGGTAGTATGGGGCAACAGTCCGGGTTACTACGGATGGGCGCCGCTCGGGCCGGGTATGAATATCAATATTCATATTAACATGATACCCAATAGAAACTGGTGCTTTGTCCCATCCAGATATATCAACAGCGCAAACCTTGGCAAGCATTATGTGCGCAATTCTCATAACGTGACTATTATTAATAATACTACCATTATTAATAATAATTACTACGATAACAGTACAAACAGAACCTACAATGCCGGACCACGAGTGACTGAAGTGGAAAGACAAACCCATCAGAGGATTGCTCCTGTACGTGTAGTTAACAGAACAACCCCGGGCACTTCAGAAATCAGGAATAATGAGATTGCCATTTACAGGCCGGTAGTAAAACAAACTGATCTCTCTGAGGTAAAGCCCAAGAAAGTGCTGGATGCACCTGTAAGAAAGTTTGACAGAGATGTTGAAAAAGAGCCAAGCATAAAGGATGCAGACAGAGGAATCATCAATCCGCAAAAGCGTGAAATAGATAACCCAATCAAAAATGACAAAGGCATTATCAACCCTCCGAAACGAGAGATAGACGAACCGGTCAGAAACGATAGAAATAATTCCAGAGTTTTCCCCGACCGGAAGACAAATGTTGATGAGGCTGTAAGGAAGCAGTATCCTGTCAGGAGAAACCCTGATCTGGACATCCAAAGGAACGGCGGGACATTTGAGAAAACAACACCGGTTGACAGACGGATTAACAACAGAGAAATTACTCCAAGGACAAACAGTAATACGAGAGTTTTCCCTAACGAAGCCTCTAAAAAAGCACCTACCCCTCCGGCAAGAACCACCGTACCGGACATGAAAGCGAGGCCTGCACAAAAAGTCCAGCCAACACCTCCGGTAAGACAAGTTGAACAGAAAACCAACCAGACGCAAACAAACGTCAGAACCTTCAGGAAGAATTAAAAAAAGGATAATGGTTATTTGGTGATTGAACTGAGATACAGCAATGTATCTCAGTTTTTTTTACCATTAATCCTGTCCCGCAGAATTCGAGGTAACTTTTCTTTTCAAAATAATATTGACCAATCTCCCTATTCCCCATACTCCTACAAAGACAATAGTTCCCGACACAAGACCTATAAGCAAACTGGCTATTATCTCCGGAAGAAATTCTGTCAAATGATGCATAAAAGGGATATTATGCAGTAATAAACCTCCGGCTACCATCAACAAAGCCACAGTGCCAACTACACTCAACACTTTTATAACTACCGGCAAGGCCACTACCAACAATCTTCCTATAATAAAACCCAAGCCCTTACCACTTGTTTTCCTGATGAGTTTGTACCCCAAATCATCCATTCGTACAATGAGCGCAACTATTCCATATACCCCAACTGTAGCAACAAGCGATACTGCGAGCACTGTTACTATTTGCAACCAAAGCCCTTTATCCAATACAGTACTTAATGCGATGATTACTATTTCAAGAGAAAGAATAAAATCAGTACGAATGGCACTCAGTACTTTTTGTTTTTCTGAATTATCATCTGCTTTCAGTTCCTGATGTTTTTTTTGAGCAGTTTGTTTTGTAGAGTGTCGATGAAAAAAGTATTCTATAATCTTCTCTGCACCCTCGTAGGCCAGAAAGCCTCCTCCAATAACCAAAATCACTTTTATTGCTACGGGAAAAAAAATATTAAGGAGAAATACCAGAGGAATGATGATGGCTTTGTTCACCAACGATCCTTTTGAAATAGCCCACAGTGCAGGTAATTCTCTTGAAGAAACAAAACCGACAGACTTCTCCGCATTTACCGCCAGATCATCACCCAAGATGCCCGCTGTTTTTTGCGTAGCTATCTTTGTTGCCAGCGCTACATCGTCCATCAAACTTCCAATATCATCTAATAATGCAAAAAGTCCGGAGGCCATAAATTAAATTTATGAGTGACAAATATATCTACTCCATAAAGAAGTGATATATTTTTTTATTTCTGAGAATGATAATGACAGATCTCTATGCAGGTTATTGTATGAGAGCTTTTATTAACCAAAACAGCATCATCAGGCACCATATTAACTTCAATCCGGTGCTCAGCAAAAAACCAATAAACGAGCTAAGTGCTATTTCCAGGGACTTTTCTGCGTTATTTCTGGTAGTCAGCAATTCACCTACAAAAGCACCGACAAATGGACCTAAAATAATTCCGAACGGCCCGAAAAAGAGTCCTACTATTGCGCCTATCAATGCACCGTTTTGCCCCGCCTTACTGCCTCCTTTTTTCTTCACCGCTAATGCAGGGATGATAAAATCGAGAATGGTAAGGATGATTGTAATTACAGCCGTGATGATTAGAAAACGGTTACTGAAACTTGCGTACTTCGTAAAGTCAGCCAGTAATAATCCGCCCCACGCCAGCGGAGGGCCGGGTAATACCGGCAAGAAGCAACCGAGTATTCCGATAATCAGAAAAATGGCTGATAATATGATTAAGAAGATATCCATTTTGTAGGGAAAAGATAATGATTTTGAGTGGAAAGAAGTTCAGAAGAAATCAGAAGTTTCATAATACTTATTCTACACCATCCATGCCTGTGACCTCAAACAATATAGCTCTTTACCCTGCAGTTGCATCTAATACTATAGAGTATGAACGCTGCAGGTAGGTATAGGCATCACCACTTCGTCTTGAAGAATACGGGATTCACATTAAATGTCAACCACGCCCACTGCTGATAACCTCTCGCGAAGAAAGCATTCTTTAAAAATCTAAGTGTGTTGTTCGTTAGATAAAAGGAATAGCCGCCGGCCATGGTAGTGAACTTATTCAGTTTTAATGCAAAGCTGAGGTCGGCCTCCTGCCCAAGACTTTTACTGTAACTTTCCGTCAGACCTCTCACTTCATTAGGTGTAGTAAACTGATGCAGTGTAACCATTAAGGATAGTTTCTCGTTCGCCTTATAATTAGCTTTAAGATAATTGTCTGCCAGACCTGCCCCCTTGACAGAACTACCATTGGCAAAATAGTCCATAGAACCGTAAAACTTATGTCCCGTGTGGAAGTAAGGATTGAAAACCTTATCCTTCGAGGGAACCGATCCTACATCATTACCACTCAACCAGTCACTCTCTAATCCTAAAGTCCATTTACTATCCGGCTTATACGTAACTCCTGCAGCCAGCATATATGCACTCACTTTACTATTCAAACCCGATTTGCCTCCCTGGTAATACGCAGCCAGGTTGAGCCCCCACTGTCCTGACGAATGAGTGAAATTAGAACCAATTGTCTGCGAGAAGAATGTTTTAGCGGATGCCAGCGGTGTACTGTTTTGCATCCCAACATTAGCAAACAAGAAGGATATCTTTGAAGATTCGCTTACCGGAATTCCGGTCCAGATTGCCTGCATCCATTTATAAGTGAATGCCCCATCCATATTATAGATATTTCCGGTGGGGTTGTTAAGATTATTATTATAATTAGCCTTGTAGTTCTGATTGTAGGCCAGAAAAGCCTTTACTTCATAATTATCTTTATGATAGAGAAACGATAAGGCGTCATGTGCACGTGCTCCCTGCGCCCAGTCTAACTCTCCGAAGAACCGCTCATCATCGAGAGATATCACCTGACGGCCGAGCTTCATATCCCACTCGCGACCGAGTTTCACTTGCGACCATGCCTCGAAAAGCGCTATTTTATTTCCGCTGTTTTCTGCTCCCTGCACCATGCTTTCCTGTCCCCATACACCAACTGCCTGAGGCGATAATCTTATCGTCAGTACATCTTTATAATTATAATCCATATTTAACCGGATTCTCTCGCTGATTAAAGCTGCAGGATCCTGCCCCTTTTCCAAAGGTGTGAAGGCCCCGTCTCTGAACTCTAATCTAGGCCGTAACTGCCCCGACACCGAGAATGTGTTTTCAGCTTCATCAGTTTGAGCACTACCGGAAAAAGGAATAAAGGATGTTGTAAAAAGAATGGTTGCTGATAAAATCTTGCCGGCTAATTTAATATATGCCATAGGTACTGTATTTAGTATTTTCCAATTAAATGCCTGCAAAAAGACGTCAAGCAGTATCACCACAAATTGATGATTGTCATTCTTCTGCCTGACTTTCATCACCAATAAAAACAATTATTGTTTCTGTATTTGCAAAAGCAGGCGCAAAGGTAATCGGTGAACAACAGTACTTACGGAAGGAGCAAAATAATTTTATCAGATTCTTGTCAAAAAAGAAAACGTACTACTTACTGTGTTTCGTTAAAGCCTGCACCATACTTTTCACGGCTTCGCCATCTACCCCTACATGCATCAGGTTTTCCTGCATCCCGGCATTCTCATATTTCATTTGTGTGTTCACCTTTCCTGAGGCTGAGCTATGAACTTCTTTAACTCCTGCAGCCTCTATAATTTTCTGAATATTATCTGCATTCACTCCTGAACCAGGCATGATGGAAATCCTGCCTTCTGCACGGCAAACCAAATCTGCGATGAGCTCCAATCCCTGCTCTGCTTTAGGCCGTAACCCCGAAGTGAGGATACGCTCACAACCTGAATTAATAACATCTTCCAACGCTAATACAGGATCGCTGACTCTGTCAAACGCACGGTGAAAGGTTACACCCATCGGATATGCCAATTCTGCCAAAAGCCGGTTGCGGCGAACGTCTACACTGCCATCAGGATGGAGAATTCCGAAGACAACGCCATCGCATCCCAACTGCTTACAAACAGCAATATCTTCCATCATCAATCTGAATTCCCTATCAGAATACAAAAAATCACCTCCTCTCGGGCGAATCATAACGTATAATGGTATGCGTAATAATTTTCTGGCTTCTTTTATAAATCCGTAAGAAGGGGTTGTACCACCCTCTCCCGGAGAATCGCACAACTCAATCCTCCCGGCACCATTTTCTTGTGCCGTATGGCAACTTTCTATATTAAATCCGATTACCTCCAGCAATGGCGTTGGGGTATCAGTACGCTCTGATTGTAAACTCATAACCCGGCTTTTTAGGTTACACCATAATCATAAACATATTTGCAGCCCAGGATCTTCTCTTCGTTACCGCTCTTAACAGCAAACTCAAATCCTTTCTGAACAGCATAAGCACCATACCTTCCTCTCTTATCCAAAGCGAGAAAACCTACCTGTAAGCCTTTGGCTTTCTCGGGATCGCGATTGACAATCCGCTCCACTGCTAACCTGCACGCAGTTTCAGGGTTGTATCCCTGCCGCATGAATTCCACTACGAGGTGTGTACCACAAATCCGAATTACCTCCTCGCCCATACCACTCGATGTGGCAGCACCTATCTCATTATCTACAAACAGTCCGGCTCCTATAATCGGTGAATCTCCTACCCTGCCGCGCATTTTGAAACCCATTCCGCTTGTGGTAACTGCACCACTCATACTACCGGAGGCATCTAATGCCACAATGCCCATCGTATCATGATTAAAACTACCATCTTCCAAAAGCATAGGCGGAGCAGGATTGATGCTCTTTTTATTTTCAATATTGATCTCTGGTTTGTATTCGCTCTTTTCCAACCATTTTTCATAAGCATCTTTTGCCGAAGGAGAGAGTTCCTGAGGTTCCAGTTTAAAGCCATTTTCAATTGCAAACTGTTGTGCACCTTGTCCTACCAGCAATACATGAGGAGTCAGCTCCATCACCTTACGCGCTACAGAAACAGGATGTTTGATTCGTTCCAGAGCTGCTACGGCACCGCAGTTGGCATGTTCATCCATAATGCAACTGTCAAGCGTAACGATACCGTCACGGTCGGGATTTGCTCCCAATCCGACACAACAATTGATCTGATCTTCCATCCACCTCGCACCGTTTTCAACTGCATCCAATGCCCTCCCCCCTTTTGACAAGACCTTCCACGCTTCTTCATTAACCCGTTTACCATCGGCCCATGTGGAAACGATAATAGGATTTGTCGGGGCTTTTACGATCCCCGGGGGCTTCAGGGCCAGCATTGATGCTCCAAAGGAAGAAAGTTGTAAAAATTTTCTTCTTTCCATAATATAAAGGTTGTTCTCAAATGTAAAACATTCCTTTTTGAGGCAGGAAGCATTTTTTTACTGACTACCTTTAACACCTGATAAATCACTGCATCTATGAAGCCTTTAGCAGAAAGAATGAGGCCGTTTAAGCTGGAAGATCTGATCGGGCAGAAACACCTGACAGGTAAAGAGAGCATTTTGTATAAAGCTATCGAGAGCAATCATATTCCATCAATGATTCTGTGGGGACCGCCCGGATCGGGGAAAACAACACTTGCTCACATTATTGCAGAAACACTGAACAAGCCCTTTCATGTGTTAAGCGCCATTTCATCCGGAGTAAAAGAAATACGCGAAGTGCTGGCACTGGCAGCACACCAGGATAATGCCATTTTATTTATCGACGAAATACACCGGTTTAATAAAAGTCAACAAGACGCTTTGCTGGGAGCTGTTGAAAAAGGCACGATTACTTTAATCGGAGCCACTACAGAAAATCCTTCTTTTGAGGTGAATAGTGCCCTGCTCAGCCGCAGCCAGGTTTTTGTCTTAAAACCATTATCGGAAGAGCACTTGAAAGAACTTCTACACAAAGCGATAAAAGAAGACATCATACTTTCTAAGAAGAAAATAGATCTAAAAGAGACTGAGGCTCTGATTAATTTATCCGGAGGAGATGCACGAAGGCTATTAAATCTCTTGGAACTGGCAGTAACCTTTTCTAAAGGAGACAATGATGAAACAGTTACGCTAACAGACAGTCTCGTGATGAAAGCTGCACAGCAAAAAACGGCGCTCTACGACAAGAAAGGCGAGCAGCACTATGATATCATCTCAGCATTTATCAAGTCTATGCGCGGCAGCGATCCGAATGCTGCGGTTTACTGGCTCGCACGAATGATCGAAGGGGGCGAAGACGTAAAATTCATCGCTCGCAGGATGGTCATCTTCGCCAGTGAAGATATTGGCAATGCCAATCCTACCGCATTGGTACTGGCCACAAACTGTTTTCAGGCCGTGAACGTAATCGGATATCCCGAGTCGAGAATCATTCTTTCGCAATGCGCTATTTATCTGGCTTCCAGTGTTAAGAGTAACGCCTCATACATGGCCATCAACGAAGCTGAATCTCTGGTGAGGAAGTATGGCGACTTGCCTGTGCCATTAGCTATCAGAAATGCGCCGACTCGGCTGATGAAAGACCTCGATTATGGCAAAGGTTACAAGTATGCACACTTATACGAAGGCAATTTCGCAGAAATGGAATTCCTCCCCGATAAAATAAAAGGAACCAAACTCTACGACCCCGGTCAAAATAAACGCGAAGAAGAAATAAGAAAATTCCTAAGAGACCGCTGGAAAGCGAAATACGGGTATTAGAACTTATTGTTTTTCTTCCCGAAGACTAATTCTTCATCAGGAACTTCTCTTTAATACTTGCCAGTTCGCTATCATTCAAAGAAGATGACTTCTTAAGGACATAAATAAAATAATCAACTTCATTTTCACTTGCCGGGCTGCCGACATTCCCGGCCTTCTTACCATCCACTATTTCACGGCTGTCCTCGATAAATTTGCCGTTGCCATCGGTAATATACCAGAAAGGAATGCCTCCCTTATCTCCTTTGTATTGCGCGAGCACTTTAACCGCGCCGGGGTTTTCCAGATCTTTTTTATCCGGTGTCTCCATAACGGTGAGGTACGCCATCACATAGTTTTTATCAAACAGAGGCTTCATATCAGGTTCGGCCATCAGTTTCTCCATCCTGCGGCACCAACTGCACCACGAAGCGTGGAACATCACAAAAACATTCTTATTAGACTGGAGGGCTTCTCTCTGGGCCTGTTCCAGAACAGACTCGGCTGTAGGCGGCTGTGCTACCAGTACAAAACACGAAAACAGCAATGCGAGGGCGAAAATATATTTCATCAGTTATCTTTTGATAAAAGTAAGATTCCTCGTGAAATCTTTTCTTAATAAATCCTCATCTTTCAGTTATTTTTGTTTTAATGACTTCTTCATTCTTTACCTACGACAAAGCCAAGGTGATACAGGCATTGCGTTATCACTTCATCAGCCGGCGCGAAATCAAGATTACCATCATTCTCGTAAATGTGTTTGCAATCATGAGCGCTGTGATGTTCTTCTCAGGGAAAATTTCGCCGGTGGCGCTGATTATGGCTTCCGGACTCTGGTTTATCCTGATGATTTCCTTCTGGTTTGCCCTGCCCTATATCATCTACAAAAGATCGTCAACTTTTAGAACCCGTTACAGGGTTGACTTTGGTGAGCAGGAAATGGCGATTGAAACCGAGCATGGCCATCGCAGCTGGGAGTGGAGCGAATTCAGCACTTACCTTGAAACACCTTACTTTTTCCACCTTTATTTTAATCCCCAAACCTTCTTTCTGATTCCAAAGAAGTCCTTTGACAGCATTGAAGGTGCACGGGAAATATTGAAGGCTAAAATAAAAAAGTAGACTCCGGCGCAAAAACCTACCCAGTCATCCGTTCATTCTTGTCTGCAGAATACTCTACATTTGGCAACGAAAAATTATCTCATTCAATTTTAAGGTTTTCCAACCCTCATGACACAATCAATTAAAGCGTTTTTTTACAGAAATGTCAGCCTGGAAAATTACCTGCGGATACTGCAACGGTCTTATTTCTTCCTCTACCGCACAGGATACCTTAAAAAGAATCCGATATACAAATACCATTATTTCGTTAAGAATCTGATTCAGCCCGGAGATACGATTATCGACATCGGTGCGAATCTTGGGTACTACTCCATTCTATTTTCAAAATGGACAGGACCTGAAGGAAGCGTTCACGCTGTTGAGCCTGTCAGTACATACAACAAGATCTTCAACGAACTCGCCCGCAAGCGGAAAAACATCACGCTCTATCCCTATGCAATGGGGAGTGCGAATAAGAAAATCACCATTGTTGACCCTGTTGCTGATTTAGAAAAGAACCGTTACCTCAGTACCGGGCTTATGCATGTGTACGACAAAGAGAAAGATGGAGAGCTCGCAGAACATAAATACAGTTTTGAAGCAGAAATGAGAAAGCCGTCAGAACTCTTCGGCGGTCTTGAAAAAATCAATTATATCAAATGCGATGTGGAAGGATTTGAGGTGACTGTGCTAACGGAAATGGAAGAACTGATAAAGAACCACCGTCCGACTGTGCAGGTAGAAGTAGCACCGGAAAACAGAGCAGCCATCCTGGCTTTATTTGGTAGATTGAACTATTCTGTTCACGGCTTGATTGACGGCCAACTCACGCCTCTTTCAGAGTCGTTACCCAAAACTGAATCTGAGTTCATCTTTAAACCGGAACTGTAAATAATCTGTCAATACTCACCAAAATGGATATACTCACTATAAAAGTTATTAACCGGTCAGGATTTGAATTGCCAAAATACGAAACCAATGGATCGAGCGGTATGGACCTGAGGGCAGTTTTAGAAAGCCCACTCACGCTGGGCAGCCTCCAAAGAGCGATGGTTCCAACAGGTATTTTTTTGGAAATTCCCAAAGGGTATGAAGTACAGGTACGTCCACGAAGCGGTATGGCCTGGAAACACGGCATCACCTGCCTGAATTCGCCCGGAACAGTCGACAGTGACTACAGAGGAGAGTTAAAAGTAATTTTGGTGAACCTGTCAACTGAACCGCACACCATTCAACACGGAGACAGGATTGCCCAGATGGTTGTCGCTAAAGTAGTACAGGCTGAACTTAAAGAAAGTAAACAACTCGAAGATTCGGAAAGAGGTTCAGGCGGATTCGGGCATACCGGCATGAAATGAAATCAAAATGAAACACAGAAAAATATTTGTTGCCTTGTCGCTCTTAGTGTTCCTTGCGATAGCAGGTTGCAAGACGACGCATAAGATCCGCACAGGTGCAGCAGGTATCGACCATCAGAAGGGTGAACCCGTAAGCAGTGAAGTTGTAACAGAGGGAGCAACACTATACAAACAGTGGAACTCCGTTCCTTTTGAAACACTCTCAGCCAAGATAAGAGTAGAATACACTGAAGCAGGCCAGAGTCAGCCCGAGGTGAATGCTTTTGTCAGAGTAAAGAAAGATAGTGCGATCTGGATATCAGTCACTGCTAGTTTTCTGAATATTGAAGGCATGAGAATTCTTATCACACAGGATAGTGTCATTATCCTGAACCGCCTGGAAAAAACCATTGAATCGCATTACATCGAGTACCTGAAAGAACTCACCTCAGTCCCCTTCACATTTAACGATTTACAAAAATTAGTAGCAGGCCAACTGGTTTTAAACGGCGGAACAACACTCGACATCACCCAAGCGGGAAAATACCTCCGTATTGTCTCCGGGTCTCCTCAAATTACGAACACATCGTACTTCAAAATGCCTGAAGGCGTTCTGGCGAAACAAACACTTAATATCAGAGAACCCGGTAATTACATCACCGCCGATTTGCTTTACGATGAGTACCCGAAAAACGATACCCTATACTTTTCTACCCTCAGGGAAGTATCCATACCTGAAAAGGAAATCAGGATTGCGCTGACTTTCAAGCAGGTTGAGTTTAACAATGAATTATCACTTCCCTTTAACAGGCCTTCAGGATATACGGTAAAATAATTTGTACTTTAGCGATACCGTTATTTCTACTCACCCTATTAAAAATCATCTGATCCCTGATGACTAAGAAAATATTCGCTTTAGGCTTTCTGTTATTTTTCGTTTTCTACGCCATTGCACAGGATAAGGCCACACTGGAAAGCAAACGCAACCAGTTAAAAAAAGAAATTGAAGAGACTCAGAAATTGCTGAACGAGACTCAGAAATCTACCAAAACAAGCTTAAATGAATTAGCCCTTGTTCAGAAGAAAGTAAGGCTTCAGGAAAATGTCGTAGGAAATATCAGAAAAGAGGTACGCAGCCTGAGCGATGAGATTTATCTGACACAGTTAGAAATCAACAGAATGAATCGCGTGCTGGACACACTGAAAGACGAGTACGCACAAAGCATGATTTATGCTTATAAAAACCGTGGCAACTACAGCTTCCTGAACTTTATTTTTTCCTCAGAAGGATTTAATGATGCTATCAAGCGAATTGCGTATCTCAAATCTTTCAGAAACTATCAGGAAAAACAGGCAGATAATATTCTGAAAACCCAGTTACTCCTTAACAGGAAGGTAGATGAACTCAACCAAAGCAAAGACCGCAAAGCCGTAGTGCTAAAGGAGGAAAGTGTAGAAATGAGCAAGCTTAATAAGGAGCGTGCTCAGAAATCCAGCGTAGTTAAAAAGTTGCAGGGTAAACAAAAAGAGTTAAACAAGGTAATTGCCGCAAAGAAAAAAGAAGACCAGAAACTGAAGAATTCCATCTCAGCAATGATTAAGCGTGAAATGGAACTTGCTAAAGCCGAAGCTGCTAAGAAAGCAAAAGCTGCAGGCGGGGCAACTGTCGCTGCAACACCCAAAAAATCTCTGATCAATGCCAATGAAACGAGTAATGCCAGCTCTATTTTACCATCTTCAGGAAGCGTACTAGTAACCACTGAAGCCCAGTACAATCTTAACGCAAACTTTGAGAGCAATAAGGGAAGATTACCGTGGCCTGTAAAAGGGTACCTTCTTTATCATTACGGCAACAACGAATTACCGGGAGGTATCAAATTCACCAACTACAGTGTAACCATTGCTACCCAGATAGGTGAGCCTGTTAAGGCTGTGTTTGACGGCGAAGTAACTCTTGTGAACTTTATGGAAGATCACCAGGCCGTCTTTATCAAACATGGCCAGTACTTTACAGTGTATAGTAACCTGAATAATGTAAGCGTGAAACGCGGTGATCGTGTAAAAACCGGACAAACGATAGGCAGAGCCGGAGAAAACGATGAAGGTGAAGGCGGTAGAATTGAGTTTCTGCTATTACGCGAGTCGACTTATCAGAATCCTGAAGCCTGGTTAAAATAAAGCCTCATTTTTTCCTCTTTATGCCGACAATCATTGAAGTAAATCAAAAATTACCCTCTTTCGGGAGAGAGTGTTTTATTGCCTCCAACGCTACGCTCACAGGTGATATTATCATGGGAGATGAATGCTCAATCTGGTTCAATGCCGTATTGAGAGGCGATGTTAACTCCATACGCATGGGTAACAGGGTAAATGTGCAGGATAATGCCACTATTCACTGCACTTATCTCAAAGCTTCCACCACTATCGGAAATAATGTCAGCATCGGCCACAATGCTATCGTTCACGGGTGCGTTATTGAAGATAACGTGCTGATTGGTATGGGTGCCATTGTTATGGACCATGCCATCGTGGGTAGCCATAGTATTATCGCCGCCGGTGCTGTAGTGTTGGAAAATACGGTAATTCCTCCGGGAAGTCTCTATGCAGGAGTCCCTGCTAAGAAAATAAAGGATGTGCCTCAAGCGTTAATAGAAGGAGAAATTGAAAGAATCGCCCGAAACTACGTGCTTTATTCCTCCTGGTACCAACCGGGGAAAACCGAACCAAAACTATGAAGAAGACACTGCTTTTCTTATTTGCAACTTATATCCTTTCGGGATGTGCGATCCTTAAAGGAAAGGAGAAATTAGGGTGTCCGACAGACGGCAAGAACATCGGAGCAGAGAAGATAGCATCAGGAGATCCGGCGGCCATTAAAGCAGCCAAAAAAGCAAAAAAGTTTAAATATTAATCCTTTAGTATAAAGTATCATTTAATCTCTACCCTTATGTGCTACCACCTCAAAACTCACTACGGAACCACAGAAGCAGTGATCGATGACAATTGCGGTATTTCTAAATTCTACATGATTGCTGATGTATTGTCAGACGAACTGAAAGTAAAATTCATCAATCAGATCGACGACGCTGATGTGCTTTGCTGGGACTTCAAATACAAGAAGCACTACCTCACATTGCAGTACAGTATTTTTAACGGCGTTTCCATTGTGCCGCACCCGATTGTAAAAAATTTGGATGTATCTGATAAAATCGTCAGAGAAATCTCCGGGATGTTGGTAAAAAAAGCATTCTGACCGTTGCTGTTTCTAATCCCCAATCAACCATTTTCACTTTAACGGGTAATCTGTAATTTATCCGGAGGCAATAGTATTGCCAAAAACCATTTCCCTCCTACCATTCTTCATTGAGCGAATCCAGAATTGTCAGATAACTGACATAACGATCTATGTCAATTTTTCCATCTGCTACCGCCTGTTTCACTGCACACCCCGGTTCTTCTTTGTGCAGACAATTATTAAACCTGCAATTTCCGATCAGAGGTTTCATTTCTACGAAATAATGAGACAATTCTACAGGTTCAATTTCTTTTAAAGCAAACTCACGGATACCGGGAGTATCGATTACGCACCCCCCACCCGGTAAATCATACATTTCTGCAAATGTGGTTGTATGTACACCCTTGCCGCTCCAGCCGCTTACTTCGCTCGTTTTTATCTGTTCGTCGCCAAGAAATAAATTAATAAGAGAAGACTTGCCTACACCGGAGTGACCGCTGATCAAAGTAGTCCGGTTTCTCAACAATCCCCGAATCTGTTCGATGCCCATCCTGTTCTTTACACTCACCTTTATTGTAGCATAACCGATGTTTTCATAAATAGTTTTAATCTCCTTGAACAGGTCGCTTTCTTTGATTCTATATATATCGGCCTTATTAAACACAAGAATTGCAGGTACGTGAAACGCTTCGCTTGCAGCTAAAAAGCGGTCGATAAACCCTCTGCTGGTATGCGGCTGCTTCAACGAACAAATTAAAAGACTCTGGTCGATATTGGCAGCTATAATGTGTTGCAGGTTTTTATTTTGCGGCGACTGACGGATGATATAATTCTTCCTGTCTTCAATCTCTGTAATCATCACTGCCCCTGTTTCATCAGTCTCTACCTGCACTACATCTCCTACCGCCACCGGGTTTGTGGAAGTGATATCATCTGTCTTGAACTTCCCTCTGATGCGTGCATCCAGAAACTCTCCTTCCTCTGTTTTCACACGGTACCAGCTTCCTGTTGATTTGTAAACGATAGCTTTCAAAAAAGAAATAATTTAGGGCACAAGTTTAGGGAAACTTCTTAAATACCAGGTATCTGAGCAATATTTCTGCTACTAACAGAATGATAGCCGCAAAAACAAATGGATAAAACTTTTCAGAATGACGATGAAAAGTAGTTATCTGCATTTTAGACTTCTCGAGTTTATCTATATCAGAATAAATTTTTTCAAGGCTCTTGTTATCGGTTGCCCTGTAATATTTACCTCCTGTTTCTTCTGCAATATTCTTCAGCATCTTTTCATCTATTGTAGTCTTCTCAGGCTGACTGACCATTCCCTTTGGAGTCTGAAAAGTTGCAGTAGTTTCCCTGTCTGTTCCGACACCGATAGTATAAACTTTTACATGAAATACTTTAGCAATCTCTTTAGCCGTAGACGGATCTATCAATCCGGAGTTATTTACTCCATCCGTCAGAAGGATAACCACTTTGCTCTTGGCTTTTGAATTCCGCAGACGATCCACACTGGTTGCCAGGCCGCTACCAATAGAGGTACCATCTTCGAGAAGTCCGTTTCTGATCTGTTGAATCTGTGAAATCAAAACATAATGATCAGTCGTCAGTGGGCACTGGGTAAAACTCTCACCGGCAAAGATTACCACACCGATTTTATCATCCGGACGATGATTAACAAAATCAATCGCTACCTTCTTGGCCGCTTCCATACGATTCGGTATAAAATCCTCTGCCGTCATACTGCCGCTGACATCGATGCAAAGAATGATGTCAATTCCCTCGCCCTCTCGGTAGGTTTCACTGTACTTCACTTGCGGGCGTGCAAGCGCCAGAATAATTGAAGCCAGTGCGAGCAACCTCAGCCAGAAGGGCAATCCCTGAAAAATATTGCTGAAAGTACCCGACCCACCCAATCCTTTCAAACTACTGATGCGAATACCGGCCTCATTTCTGTTTTTCCTGTAGAAATGAATAAAAATCAACAACGGAAAAAGTAGAAACAGCAGAAAAAACCCTGGCTGCCCAAAGGTGATATTTTTCAGAAAATCATATATCATCCCGGCCCTCCTTCTTCATTGCATGTAACATTTCTATTGTCTGCCTTATCACGGTCATACTCTGAGCACAATCCTGAACTGACGTATTCCATTTTGCAAACTTCACAGCATCAGCCTTTCTGATACACTCTGCAAATGATGCAACAGCTTTCTTGTCGGGAAGCAGTGTGTGCACTTCCTGAATCAATTCTTCCCCTGTCAGTTGCATCTTATACACTCTTGTACCGCGGGAAAGGTATCTTTTAAAAATATCTGTAAGCCGTACGTAGTATTGCTTTGCTTTTCCTTTCTCAGGAAGGCTTTCTTTCTTTAAGCGATCGAGAAGCATAATAGCTTCATCATAATCCGGAATCGGAGGCTCTGCTTCCAGCGCTGATTTTTTCTTTCTTCTGAAAAGCCTGTAAAAAATAAACAGAAGTATGAGTGCACCTAAGGCTATTCCCGGCCAGAACCACCATTGATTTTTATAATCAACCGTTATAATGGGTTTGATGTCGTGAAACGGAAGCACATTATCATCAGGCGAGTACCCAACGTTCACTACAATACTATCTGTCAACATAATAAACGCTGAGTCGACCTTGTAATTAGTAAGATTCAGCGTTAACGGTGGTATCACCTGGCGTCCAGAATCAAAGCTTGTTATATAAAGTGTCTGGCTGAAGCCGAGTATGCCGTCCGCAAAAGTAGAATCAATCTTATCTCGAGAGGCTACGACAAATCCGCCAAAGTCATCCGGAACAGTAAACCAATTGAGACGATAAGTATTATCAGGCATTCTCAGCTCTACCTTGAAGGCAATCTGCTCACCTATCAGGATGTTCGTCTTATTCACAGATACAGTAACAGACGGAGCCTGCGCCGCCATCAATACGGGCAGCAGAATACCTAAAGAAAACAGAACTGTATAAAAGAATCTTTTCAATTGAATAATTACCGTTTGATTTTTCTTCTTTTAAAGAATTGCTGAAGCACTTTTACATAATCTTCATTAGTCTGCAGGTGAAGCAAATCAGCTCCGGCTCTTGTAAATATATTTTTGCAATCAGTACTTCTCTTAATAAAGTCCTGATGATAACGATGTCTGACCATTGAACTGGATGTATTCACCCAAAGGGATTTTCCGGTTTCTGCCTCCTCTACTTTCATCATACCGACATCAGGGAGCAGACTGTCCATTTTATCATAAACTCTGAGACCGATAATCTCATGACGATGGCCGATTACACGCAGACGATGCTCGTAATCTTCATCCAGAAAATCGCTCAGGATGAAGGCAATGCTTTTTTGCCTTGTATTCCTGCTGAAGAATTCGAGTGCTTCCTTTAGATTGGTTCCTTTCAGTTTAGGCGTAACCGTTAATAATTCCCTGACGATATAGAGCGCATGTTCTTTGCCGCCTTTGGGTGGAATGTACTTTTCTATTTTATCACTGAAGAAAATAACACCCACTTTATCATTGTTGTTAATGGCGCTGAAAGTGAGCACAGCACCCACTTCTGTGATAAGATCGCGTTTGAGTTTTTCGGCTGTGCCAAACAGAGAACTCTCTGATATATCAACCAGTAACATAACAGTAAGTTCGCGTTCTTCCTCAAAAACCTTAGAAAAAGGATGAGCGTACCGCGCACTCACATTCCAGTCGATAAACCGTATGTCATCACCCGGATAATATTCTCTCACTTCGCGAAACCTCATTCCCTTTCCCCTGAAGGCAGAATGATACTCCCCCGCAAAAAGATGCGTACTGATCTTCTTGCTCACGATTTCGAGTTCCTTAACCTTTTTGGCTATTTCCTGAGGAGTCAACATGTCTGTTCATTTAAATAAAAGCCCGTAAATCAAGGGACATTCACAGTCTTAAGGATGTCGGTAATAACATCTTCGCTGTTTATATTTTCTGCCTCTGCCTCGTAAGTCAGGCCTATACGGTGTCTGAGTACATCATGACAAACATTTCTTACATCTTCCGGAATCACATAACCTCTCTTATTGAGGAATGCATAGGCTTTTGCTGCCAGAGCCAGATTTATACTCGCTCTCGGCGATCCTCCGAATGCGATGAGCGGTTTCAATTGCTCAAGACTATACTGATCGGGATATCGTGTAGCAAAAACAATATCAATAATATATTGCTCCACTTTCTCATCCAGATAAACCTGCCGAACGAGGTTACGGGCACTTAAAATTTCTGAAGTGCTGGCTACCTGATTGATTTTGAAATTATCAAATCCGGATACATTTTGCCTGATAATGGATTGCTCCTCTGTCTTAGAAGGATAATCAATAAGCACCTTCAGCATGAAGCGGTCCACCTGTGCCTCTGGCAGTGGGTAAGTGCCTTCCTGATCAATCGGATTCTGAGTTGCAAGGACAAGGAAAGGTTCGTCGAGCGTATAAGTGGAATTTCCAATTGTCACCTGGCGTTCCTGCATTGCCTCCAGAAGGGCACTTTGCACTTTTGCAGGGGCACGGTTGATTTCGTCAGCCAGAATAAAGTTGGCAAAAATGGGGCCTTTCCTTACCACAAACTCACTCTTTTGCTGATTATAAACCATCGTACCAATAACGTCAGCCGGAAGCAGATCGGGAGTAAACTGTATCCTGCTGAAGCTAGCATTAATAGATGATGCCAGGGATTTTATGGACAATGTCTTAGCTAGTCCAGGCACTCCCTCCAAAAGTACGTGGCCGTTGCTCAAAAGTCCGATAAGAAGCCGCTCAACCATGTGTGGCTGACCGACAATGACTTTTGAAATTTCTGTATGAATTCTATCTAAAAAAGAAGCTGAATAACTGATTTTCTCATTCAGCAAACGAATGTCTTCTGCTGTTTGTAACATTAGGCTTTACAATGGATTAATTAAGGAATTGCAAAATACAAACTCCTTACATAGGATAAAAACACCCGACCTATTCTCAATGGAAAAGTATGTTAAAAAAGAAGGGAGAAGCACCAATCCTCTCCCTCAAAATTTCTTCAATTTTCCAGATTATCTGTCCTCAACTCTAAAGGAAACTTTGCAAATCGCTCCATAAGAAACAACCTTGCCATTCTTCACGTGACATTTAAAATCTTTTACATAGACAGAGTCTATATTTTTAATAGTCTTTGACACCTCTTTTACAGCATTTTTAATTGCATCGTCAAAACTTTTTTCGGATGAGGCGATAACCTCGATAACCTTAACAATTGCCATTTTTTTGTGTTTAGTAGTTAAAAAATAATAATCAGCTCTGTAAAAGAACCTTGATCAAATTTAATTGATTAATTACAAAAAATATTTAATGATTAGGAAGATGGAACAAAAGTTGGTATTAAAGAAATGCTTTCTGTATGGCTGCCTGTTCTATTGTTATAACAAAATCGGAAAGAGTGGATTGTCGTTGTTGCCCCATGAGAGAACGAAGACATACTGAATTTGCTCCCTTTTTCTTCTAATGTTCGTTTTTAATTCCTGCCTTCTCATCCTACATTAAAGAAAATCCGCCTTACGGCGGAAAAACTGATGACCGGATTATCTGCGATGATCCAGGAGGAGGGGGAAGACAAACAAAGTTTCCTCAACTTTTTTTCTCTAATGCCACGTTTCGGAAAATAAATTTTCCTCACTGCCCATTAAAGAAAAATCCGCCTTACGGCGGAAAAACTTTGTTTGTCGGGATGACTGGATTCGAACCAGCGGCCTCTTCGTCCCGAACGAAGCGCGCTACCGGGCTGCGCTACATCCCGAATGGAGTGCAAATTTAGTATTTAAAAGATTTGAACGCTCAATTCATTTATAAAAGAATAAGCAATCACTTTCTGACTTCTGTTTCTATAGCTGGCGCATCTCAAATCGTTGTAGCAGCTAAAATGGTTTCTTACCGATAGAAAGTGTTTTAAGGGTACACTTGCATTCACTTTTAACCTTCCAATCTACCAAAACACTCTTGGTGTGAGGCTGTCCTGCTAATACTTCAACTCGCAAGAGTATCAGTGAAATGAGAATAATATAATTAATACAAGAGGCAGGTATTTTGTATATGACGAGCCTCCATTTCTGCTATACCGCCAGCTATTATCCCCCGGGTGGATAACTTTTAGAAAACAACAACTTTGTTATATCGCTCAATTCCTTTTCTTTGCAAAATTCTTTTTCATGGCAGATTCATCAACAACTGATCGCGCAATTCTCATTCTCGAAGACGGAAATACATTCTACGGCAAAGCCTTCGGCCAACGGGGTACGGCTACCGGAGAGATCTGTTTTAATACAGCAATGACCGGTTATCAGGAGGTTTTTACCGATCCCAGTTACTACGGACAGATTGTAATAATGAACAGTGTTCATATTGGAAACTACGGGATTATTGATTCAGAAGTAGAAAGTGAATTCATTCAGGTCAGAGGAATTATAGGCCGCAATCTGGAAGAACGTTACTCAAGATTTGCATCTAAAGAGAACTTGCACGAGTATTTTGAGAGACAAAATATTGTAGCGATTGATGAAATTGATACCAGGGCATTGGTCATCCATATTAGAGAGAAAGGTGCCATGAATTGCATTATCTCAAGCGATGGAAAAAGTGAAGAAGAGTTGAAGGATATACTCAAACAAGTACCTTCTATGAGTGGCCTGGAACTTGCATCCACTGTCTCAACAGAAAAAGAATATACTCTTGGTGATGAAAATGCTCCTATCAGGATAGCGGTTTTTGATTATGGTGTTAAGCGGAATATCCTCAATTGCCTTACTGAACGTGGTGCATATGTGAAGGTCTTTAATGCAAAGACATCATTTGAGGAAGCAGAGAAGTTTAACCCGCACGGATACTTTGTAAGCAATGGCCCCGGAGACCCCGGTTCTATGGGCTATGCAGTAGAAAATCTCAAGAAAATATTATCCGTTAAAAAGCCATTCTTCGGAATATGTCTGGGACAGCAATTACTTGCCCTGGCTAATGACATACCAACCTTTAAAATGCATCACGGGCATCGCGGCCTGAACCATCCCGTGAAGAATCTGGTTACAGGAAAATGCGAAATCACAACTCAGAACCACGGATTCGGCATTGATCCGGAAGCTGCGAAAGCACATCCTAATATTACGATTACACACATCAATCTTAACGATGACAGTATCGAGGGTATAGAGTTGAAAGACCGGCCGGCTTTCAGTGTTCAATACCATCCCGAGAGTACACCGGGTCCTCACGACAGCAGGTACCTGTTTGATAATTTCTTTGAGATGATGAAGAATTAAGTTGTTTCGCCGGAGGCGAGTTTGTGGTTCGTAGTTCGGGGTTTGTTTACTAATCGCATAAACAAATAAACAATACCGGATTAAAGTTTAAGCCTTAATTTTAGAAAATGAGAGTCTCAATTATTAATGGCCCTAACCTGAATCTGCTGGGTAAAAGAGAAACCGGTATTTACGGAAACGAAAGCTTTGAAGAATACCTGGAAAAACTCACAAATAAATATCCGCAGATCACCTTTAGTTATTATCAAAACAATGTAGAGGGCGAATTGGTTAACGCCATTCAAAAAGCAGCGGAAGACTCTGACGCTGTTATTCTCAACGCAGGCGCCTACACTCATACCTCTGTAGCCATTGCTGATGCCGTGGCAGCCATTAAAATACCTGTAATAGAAGTGCATATCAGCAATATCGCTGCAAGAGAAGATTTCCGGAAGCACTCATACCTCAGCGCAAAGTGCTCGGGCACCATCTTCGGATTCGGGATGAAAGGCTATGAGCTGGCTGTTCTCGCTCTTATAAACTCCTGAAAAAGATTTACTTAATCTCAATCCAGACGGGCGCATGATCGCTTGTCTTCTCCCACCCTCTTACATCCTTATCTACACCGGCCTTAACAACTCTTGGAAGTAATGATTTGTTCACTAAAAAATGATCTATCCGCATGCCTGCATTACGGTTATAAGCATTTCTGAAATAATCCCAGTAGGTATAAATTATTTCATCGGGATATAAATGTCTGATAGTATCCGTAAAACCCAGATCGATTAAATCCTGCAGTGCTTGCCGGGATTCGGGTTGGAACAAGGCATCATCTTTTACCCTCTCAGGATTATAGACATCTCTCTCTTCGGGTATCACATTAAAGTCACCTGTTAAGATTACCGGCTTACCTGAGCTCAATAAAGACGAAGCATGATCTTGCAAACGCTTCATCCATGATAGTTTGTAATCAAATTTTGGCCCGGGGACCGGATTACCGTTGGGCAGATAAATACATCCAATGATTATACCATTTACCTCCGCCTCGATATACCTGCTCTGCTCGTCAACATTATCTCCTGGAAGTTCTTTTTTTCTTTCAGTGATAGGATAATTTTTCGAAAGGATGGCAACTCCGTTCCAGCTTTTCTGGCCTTTCCAGATGGCTTGATAACCGGCTTCTCTAATTTCATTTTCGGGAAAAACTTCCTGCGGAGCCTTAAGTTCTTGTAAGCAAGCCACATCGGGCCCCTCATCTTTCAGCCATTGAAGCAAAACCGGCAGTCTGCTTCTGATACCATTAACATTATATGTAGCGATCTTCATAGCAACAAAGGTAACACGGTATAAGTTCAACAGTGATGACAAAAAAATCTCCGGAGGCTTTCCGGAGATTTTTAAAACTTACAAAAAGAAACTTATGCTGCGCCTTCAGGCACTTTTTTGTCTTTGAAATATCTATATCCAAAATATACAAAATGGATTGCAGCAACAACCATAGAAAAATAAAAGATTGCAAAATCCTCTTCTCCGTCGGTCTGCATATTATGATGTGCCACAGCTAAAATTACCAATAATGCTGACAATACCAATCCGCATACACTGATGATGCTCTTATCCTTAATATGCTTCAAACCTGCATTCATCTTACTTTTCTTAACACCATAACCCATATAAATATCCAGACCGATCAACATCCAGACAATCAAACGAATCCAGGTATCAAATGGCAGGAACACCATCATGGCCAGACAAACCAAAATACCGAGAATAGGTATGTACGGTACAAAAGGCACTCTGAAGGCACGTGGTGCATCCTTCATGGTACTTCTCATAACCAGCACTCCAGCACTTACCAGAATGAAAGCGAACAATGTTCCGATACTGGTCATCTCTCCCACAATCTTACCGGGAACAAAAGCTGCGAACGCACTTACAAAAAGCATGAACAGGAGGTTTGACTTATAGGGAGTTCTATGCTTAGGGTGAATTACCGAGAAAATCTTCGGAAGTAATCCATCGTGACTCATTGAGTAGAACACACGGCTTTGTCCGAGAAGCATTACCAGAATAACTGATGAATATCCGAGAAGAACTGCTATAATAATCAAATTGTTTAGCCAGGGATAATCCGGTGTTGGCACCACTCCGTTTACCATTGGGCCCATCCAGTCAATTGCAGTAGCAACAGGAGCCAGACCGTCACCGGCAAAGTTTTTATAGTTGGTAACACCTGTCATTACATATGCAAAGAGTATATACAGGACAGTACAAATAATCAGTGAGCCCATGATACCAATCGGCATAGCCTTCTTAGGGTCCTTTGTTTCCTGTGCTGCCGTCGACACTGCATCAAATCCTATATAGGCAAAGAAGACGACTCCCGCCGCTCGTATTACTCCGGACCATCCGAACTCTCCGAATGAACCTTCATTAGCAGGAATAAACGGTACGTGGTTCTCAGGTCTGATATAATTGAAACCGATGATGATAAAAATGAGAACAATGGATACCTTAAGTATTACTATAGCAGCATTTACCCAGGCAGATTCACTCGTACCACGTATCAGTATTAATGACATTACTACTACTATAAATACAGCAGGCAGGTTTAGAATTCCCCCTTCAAAAGGCGTCCTCATCAACTCGGCAGGAAATGATAAGTTATAATTAGCCAATAATTTAGCCAGATATCCGGACCAGCTTGAAGCTACAGTTGCAGATCCTACAGCGTATTCCAACACAAGATCCCATCCGATGATCCAGGCTATAAACTCTCCCATGGTAGCATAAGAGTATGTATAAGCACTTCCTGCAACGGGAATCATAGATGCAAACTCGGCATAACAAAGTCCGGCGAGTCCGCAACCAACAGCGGCAATGACAAATGAAATCATAATTCCGGGTCCCGCATAGTGTGAGGCAGCAAGACCTGTAAGAGAGAAGAGTCCTGCACCAATAATAGCACCGATCCCCAAGGCCACTAATGCTCCGGCACTAAGGGTGCGCTTTAGCGTATGCTCTCCTGTTTCAGAAGCTTCATTGAGCAGCATACTTAAAGGCTTCTTAATAAATAACCCCATAAAAGGCTTGATTTTTTGGTTTACAATAGTTGTTAAAGGTTTGGAAAAATAAGCAAATAATTAAAAAACAGGGTAAAAAGTTTTTTAAACGGAAAGAGAAACCATAATAAATTTATTACGAGAGTAAATAATTTGGTGTAATAGTTCATCTTTCTGAAATGCCTGGTTCTGTGCCGCATTGCAAGCACTTCTAACTGTAATCCTGATTATTTTATTTATTTTCATCTCATGATCGTGAAAACATTCGGCAGTGCAGTGTACGGTGTTGAGGCTATTACCATTACACTTGAGGTAGATGTTGTGTCAGGCACTCACTTTATTATCGTTGGCCTTGCGGACAATGCCATCAAGGAGAGTTCTGAACGAATCCAATCGGCAATCAAATCGAACAACTTCTACTTCCCGCGAACGAAGATTATCGTGAATATGGCACCCGCGGATATCCGTAAGAGTGGTACTGCGTTCGATCTTCCTATCGCTATCGGCATCATTGGAGCCACCAATCAAATCAGCAATCCGGACATACTTAAGGATTACGTCATCATGGGTGAACTTAGTCTGGATGGAATTATCCGACCGATTAAGGGAGCTCTCCCTATTGCTATTCAGGCAAGAAAAGAAGGATTCAAAGGATTGATTGTGCCGAAGGAGAATGCAAGAGAAGCCGCGATGGTCAATCAGTTGAAAGTTTATGGGGCGAGCCATATTACTGAAGTGGTCAATTTTCTTGAAGACGAATCTGCTTTAGAACAGGTTATTGTAAACACACGGGAAGAGTTTGCTCAGGCACAAAATGAATACGACATAGACTTTTCTGAAGTAAAAGGCCAGGAGAATATCAAACGTGCGCTGGAAATCGCAGCGGCAGGAGGACACAATGCCATTCTTATTGGTCCGCCCGGTGCAGGAAAGACCATGCTGGCCAAGAGGATTCCAACCATTCTGCCACCCATTACGCTACATGAAGCTTTGGAGACAACGAAGATTCACAGCGTAGCGGGTAAACTTCCTGAAAATGCGACACTCATTTCAAAACGTCCTTTCCGTTCGCCACATCATACCATTTCTGATGTAGCACTCGTCGGCGGAGGTAGTGTACCACAACCGGGAGAGATATCGCTGGCGCATAACGGTGTTTTATTTTTAGACGAGTTGCCCGAGTTCAAAAGAACGGTACTAGAGGTAATGCGTCAGCCAATGGAGGAGCGGAGGGTGACGATTTCAAGAGCCAAAGTAGCGCTTGACTTTCCTGCCAGCTTTATGCTGATAGCATCAATGAATCCCTGCCCCTGCGGATACTACAATCATCCTGAGAAGGAATGTACATGTGCACCGGGCGCGGTTCAAAAATATCTGAACAAGATCTCCGGACCGCTGCTCGACAGAATCGATTTGCATGTAGAAGTAACTCCTGTGCCTTTCAGCGAACTCAGTTCCTCACGGGTCGCGGAAAAAAGTGCAGACATCAGGGCTCGTGTTATCGCAGCACGAGATATCCAGGCTCAAAGGTTTGCAGAGCATCCCGGTATCTACTCCAATGCGCAAATGGGATCCAAACTTTTGAAAGAAGTCTGTGTTATCAATACTGCAGGAGCCAATCTGCTCAAAACAGCAATGGAGAAGCTGAACCTTTCTGCCAGAGCCTACGACCGGATACTCAAAGTAAGCCGCACCATTGCTGATTTAGATAACAGCAAGGACATAAGACCGGAGCACCTTGCTGAAGCGATTCATTACAGAAGCCTCGACAGGGAGAACTGGGCGGGGTAATCGTTGGATAGATTACTTTGCTCAAAAAGTTCATTCCCTCTTTTTATCAATTCTTCTTTCAACACTTCACGATAAATATCTGCTATTCTTTTTTCGTTTTCTTTTTTATATACGTCGTTATTTTCAAAATCAATAACTCCTGTCATTGCGAGATCGACACCATTCATAAAATGAAACAGCGTTTGACGGGTGAAAAACGCAGCACTAGTCCGTGGCTTCAGGCCAAATTTGTTAACCTCAGTCTCCACTGCTGACCATGCTACCCTACTCACCAGAATTTCCACATGATCTTTGATACTTTTGGAATAATCCTCCCTGTAATCTTTTTCCCCCCCGAAGAGCGAGGCATATTTACCCTGCCATGGATTACACCACCTTTCATACTCTTTACTAAGGGGAGATTCTAAATTTCTTATGAGCTGCCTCGCTAATTCTCGCATCCGTTTTGTAGCTTCTTTTAGATCATCGAGGGCAACTCCCTCCTCTTCCCTTCCAAACTTTTCAGCCAGAATTATAGTTTGTTTTATGTCTTCATTTTCGGTAAGATCAATTACCAGCTTTGCACATTCCGCCCGAGCCAGAACGAGTTTACGAAGTGGAACCCCGATTAAAACCGCAAGTTCCTCTAACAACTCTCCACTTTCCAGTCCGGCAACCATCTCTTCAATTGAAGAAAACTTCTCTGCTGAAGCAGCCAGATAAGTACTGGCTCCATGTATTTGCAAAAATACCTGAAGAACATTCATAAAATTATTATTTGAAATATAAAAACCCTTCTACCACGCGCTTTTCATTCTTAAATTCTTGAGACAATTTTGTACAGAAGTCAATTAGACTCCGGGCATCCTGTACTTCTTTGGCCGGCAGTTCATCAAAAAAATAATTACTCAAGGTCTCATAACAACTTTTGAGTGCGAGAAGAGTTTCGTTAAAACTGTGATCGCCAATCTTTTTGTATGCCTCCTGCACCAAACCTCTGAACTCCTGATCCTGTACCAAAACTTCACCTAACCTGTGATTGGCAGGCTGAGACTTGAACCCTTCAATTATCCTTTCGCAGTCCTCTTTCGACAGGGGAGCAGAAAAACTTCTTTCAATCAATATATATTTTCCATGAACTTCTATTATTCTTTTCGATGATGATTTAACATCATTAACATACTTTACGCATACAGGTTTGTATCCGGTATTACCGTTTACCTCCTTATCCGTTACAATTGCAAATTCATAACGATAATTATCTCTGTCCCGGTCCCATGGTTTTTGAGTTTTTACCATATTTCATTTTTTATTTTAACAACTTCTCCAAAAGGAGGTATAAAAGAATCATTATTATAAACTGTCCACAACACGCTATAGGCCGGAGCAGGGGGAAAATCATAGCAGTACCCATCGGTAAAATAAATTACACACTTGGGTTCCATTCCATTTTCCTCCATGTATCTGAAAGGCGCTACGAATGAAGTACCCCCTCCTCCTACCGGTTTTAGTTTTTCGTCTGTGAAAGGTTCTATCTCCTGAACTCCTGCAACTTTGGTATCACAATAAATCACCGTGAATCCTTTATTGAATGTCTCTGTAATGGAAATAAGTTCCGCACCAACTCCCTTCAGTAACTCTTCACTCATACTTCCCGAAGTATCTACTACCAAAACCACTTCACCCAGTGTTTCACTGTATAAACCGGGCAAATGAACCCCGGTATGCACATATCTCTTGTTTATCTTATTGAACGAATAATCGTCACGTGTTTTCTCCACGATAAACGAAGCCAATACTTCTCTCCAGTTAACTACAGGCTCAAGAATACCATTCAGGAGTCTCTCTACCTCGCCGGGTAATTTACCCTGGCGTTTGGCTGTTTGAGCAGCCAAGGCAATCCGGTGTTTCGTCTCTGCCTCAACCCGCTGCAGTTGTTCTCTTGTAACCTCAGGAGCCTTCACCTCACCCCATTCTTCTGCAACTCCTAACTCAATACTCTTCCCCGATTCATCCTCAATTCTCAAACCTCGCCCATTGTTGCCCTTTCCACCTGCTTTAAGATCTATAACTTTCACTCTCTCCCGCAGTAGTTCATAAACCTGTTCGGTACTCATATTTCTGAACTCCTCACTTATCAGTCCGTTTTCAGGCAGATGGATACCTGCATCCCTGATTAATAAATTGATCACAAAGTCTCCGGCGACATTCCACAGAAAATGATCTCTTGCGCCTATTCTCGTATGATGCAGCAGGTAGATATGCATCATTTCATGGATGATCAAACCAACACACTCATTTACAGTAAGTGAGGCAATGAAGGAGGGGTTATACTCCAGAGAAACACCGTCAGTGCAAGCCGTCTTTATACTCTTATTCTCTTTAAAGCTCAAACCCATCATTAATGATGCATAAAAAGGATGCTGCAACACTATTTTGACTTTAGCCTTATCTAAAATTTCACTCATAATTTTCAAGTTTAAGCAAGTACCATTTTTTGATTTTTAATAGCCCACTCTCTGTATGCAGCTTCTTTAATAAAAGTATCGCGATGACGGATGACAGCATCTTTAACCGCAACCACCTGCATCTCTATCGGCAACCTCTTCAAAAATCTCATCAACGGATTTACGTTGCCATTAACCATGTTGGCAGAAATTGCAGTTGTTAAAGCGTACAGGACAGATGGATTCGCCGGAATTTCTACCTCATCAGGATTATCAATAATTTCCTCAACTGTCACCAACTCTCTACAGAGTTCCAGATAAGCCTGAAATTCAACTGCAAACCCTTCACCCACGGCACCTTTAACAGCTTCGTACTCTAAAGATTTAGGAATTCCTAATGCCAGCATTTTTCCGACACTGGCCACCGTACGCGGAGATGGCAGGTTTTCAATTTCACGGGTCTTTGTTTCGTCATTCAACAAATCCGGGCGATAGCGAATAAAACCTATCAACTCTGCCGGCATGTTATTCAACAAAGCCCATTCGCACCACTCATCCACACTTACGTTCAACTCTACAATAGAACCAAAACGGCTTTTCAATGGAGCGAGAATTCCCGAAACACCTGCCATATCCCGTTGCCTGTTGGTTGCTGCAACAAACACTACTTCATCGGAAATTTTCTTCCCGTTGATCTGCCTTGCCAATACCAACTGCATACAGGCAGCCTGGACAGACTGAGGTGCCTGTCCCAGATCATCGAGAAATACCACAGTCTTTTCCTTTGCTTCAATCAGTAATCTGAGATCCCCGAAGGGTAAAAAATCAGCCCTGCCATCAATCACCACCGGCAACCCTTTGTAATCGGTGGGATCGCTCACTACCGGATGTGAGATAATCAATTCTGCCCCTGCGTCTTTTGCGGCCTGAGTGACAATATCAGACTTGCCGATTCCCGGAGCTCCTTTGATGAGCACAGGAATTTTGTTTTCGATTGTGAACGCCAAAAATTCTTTCAACTCTTTTGAAGTCATAATTCAGGGTTTTAAAAAATTAAAAAATGATATTTAGGTATTTCGAATAGAATCCGGATGCAGTATACAGCGCTTCTCTTGCTATCACAAGATTCTGCAAGCTTGTATTCGTCTGCTGGTCTTATAAGGGATAAAATGGATGGCTCCGGCAACTCGACTGAAAAGACAGCTGCAGGTACGGATAAACAGTTCTGCTTACTGCAGTTTGACAGAACTATTTAAGGTTCAATCCGGTATAAAGGATAGCAGGATTACCATCAATAAGAAAAAGCACCCCGGATTCAACTCAACAAAAAACCAGATTCAATACGGATTAATCTCCGTTAAATCCGGCCAGCTCGAGGCTGCGCTTCTTCATATGGATAACATCCAAAGATTCAATTAAAGGGTCGGCATCTACAATCAGGCTGACGCCATTCTCTTTCCACCAGGTTGATTTTCTAAGTTTATCAAAATGGATGACTCCGACAAAGTAATTGACCTTGTCGTTAGAGTGCCACTCTTCTATACTCTCAAAATCCTCTTTTACCACATGCCTCCAATCAGTAAAGCCGATATAAACTTTGAGGTAAAAATCGTTCGTTAACTCACCCGGCTCGTGGTGGTATAGCTTTTTGTACTCGTACTTATAATCATAACGGAGGGCAGATATATCACTCAGCACTGCTGAGGCCGTAGGCAAGCTTCCTGCACCTTTTCCGTAGAAGAATTGTTTATCGGCAAAGGAGCTCTCAATTACAACCCCATTATATTCATTCTTCACAAACGCCAGCAGATCATCCTGCTTTACGAATTTAGGCAACACAAATGCTGCCACTTTACCGTTATTGAGCTTTTTAGCAAAAGCAGTAAGTCTGATTACGCAATCTTTTTTAGCAGCAAATTCAGCATCCAGCTTATCTACATTCTGAATCCCTGTAAACACCAGCCGTTCTTTACCCGGAATGATTCCATAGGCGTGTGTCAGAAGGAAAGACCACTTATTCAAAGCATCCCACCCTTCAACATCCAGCGTGGGATTGCTCTCGGCAAAACCTAACTGCTGTGCCTGGAGGAGTGCGTCTTTAAACGGTAATTTCTCTTGAAAAATCTTTGTAAGAATAAAATTAGTAGATCCGTTGACGACTGCAGAGATAGAGTGTAAGAGGTCATTGTCATAATACTCCTCCAGATTTCGTATTACAGGAATAGAAGCACAGCAGGCAGCTTCGTATAGAAAGGATACCTTATTCTTCTTTTGTAGTTCTAGTAATTCGGCCATGTGTTCGGCAATCATTTTCTTGCTTGCACTTACCACATGCTTGCCGTTATTCATGGCGGTGGAAACTATTTGAAATGCCGCATCGGCATCGTCTATCATCTCAACTATTACATTGATTTCAGGATCATTCAGCAGCACCTCTGCCTGATCGGTAAATAATTCTTTCGGGGCATTTCTCTGTTTCCCGATATTCTTGATACATACTTTTTTGACAGAGGACTTGAGTGAAGGAGTCTGCCCCAACACGGTATATACGCCCTCGCCCACTACTCCGAATCCGAATAAACCAAGTACTAGTTTTTTGTCAGTTCCCATTTTTGTTTAATTATGCGTTTACAGCTAACGATTGTTTTATTGTTACTTTTTCGAGTGCCTGTTCCAAATCTTTAATCAAGTCTTCAGCTTCTTCAAGCCCAACTGAAAGGCGGATTAATCCATCACTCACACCTGACGCTCTTCTCACTTCGGCAGGGATTGATTTGTGTGTCATCTCAGCAGGATGACAGAGCAGGCTTTTCACACCACCAAGGCTCTCGGCCAGTTTGAAATATTGAGTTGAGGTTACAAATTGTTTTGCAGCTTCAATCATTTCTTCTTCCAGCACAAACGAAACCACTCCGCCGAATCCTTTAGATTGCCTCTTTGCTACTTCGTGATTGGTGTGCGAAGGTAAGCCCGGGTAGAATACTTTTTTCACTCCCGGATGCTGTTCTAAATATTCGGCTACTTTTTGCGCATTTCGACAATGCTGATGAACACGCAAGTGAAGAGTTTCCAATCCGCGAATCACCAGCCAGCTGTCAAATGGACCTAGAATGGCGCCCGTTGCATTTTGGATAAACTTTATGCGATCGCCCAGTTCTTTTGTCTTACACACTACTATACCGGCAATCAGATCGCTGTGCCCGGCCAGGTACTTTGTAGCACTGTGTACAACAATATCTGCGTCCAGCAAAAGCGGATTTTGTAATACCGGTGAAGCGAAGGTATTATCCACACAAAACAGTGCGCCGTTAGCCTTCGCTATTCTTGCGATGGCTTCAATATCCGAAATCTTGAGTGTAGGGTTAGTTGGTGTTTCTAACCAGATGAGCTTGGTGGCCGGAGTAACAGCTTCCACAACATTGGCAATGTCTGATGTGTCAACATAATTCACTTTAACTCCAAATTTTTCGTAGATATGGGTGTAAAGCCTGAACGCTCCTCCGTAGATATCATCCACAGCCAGTACTTCGTCACCCGACTTTAACAGCTTCACAACCGCATCAATTGCTGCGAGGCCACTTGAAAAGGCTGCCGCAGATTCTCCGTGTTCCAATCCGGCAATCAACTTCTCCAGGGTTGCTCTGGTGGGATTATTTGTTCTCGAATAGTCAAATCCCTTATGCACGCCGGGTGCTTCCTGCACATAGGTAGAAGTCTGGTAAATAGGCACAGATATAGCGCCGGTGAGTGGATCGGATGGAATGCTGTGTAATAAGTCAGTTACGCGGCTCATTGTTTCTGTTTTTTAATTGTTTTTAAATGATTAATAATGTTCATACTCATCATTCAAAAAGCGTAGAAACCGAGCCGGGAAGAGTTTTTAGCACACTTAAGTGCATAAAAAAACTCACCCGACAGAATCAGGTGAGTTAATATTTTAATCTCCGTCTATTGGAGTCTTGTATTAAATCAAAACCTAAAATCTGTCTTATCTCTCCCTGCTTTTTCGCAGGGCAGGAGTTAGCACCGTTGATTTTTCTTACGAAAATCCGGTTGCTAAGGCTTCATCGGGCCATGTCCCTCTGCCTTTCTTGATAAGTATTTTTAAAGAACTGGGTGCAAATTTAATAAAAAGTTTTTTGTATTTCCAAGTGCCTGCACAAAATTACTTCTCTAAAAAGATATCGTACCAGCTCCAAATGCAACGGGGGCGCGGCTTACAGAAATTGAAAAAATTTTGCCAAAAGAAGAAATTCAATAGAACAGAAAGCCGCTTAAGTTCAAGTATCAAGTGCAACACCTGTTTAACCGTATGGGCGGGGTACCCCGCCCATACGGTTAAGCTGAAAAACAGATTTTTGTGTTGCAATGACTAAAAATTATTCTCAACTCAACTCGGA
>JAGFIS010000004.1 GCA_024103425.1 Chitinophagaceae bacterium | reverse complement strand
ATACAATGAAGGTAACTGTGAATGCAGTACCAAACAAAGCCCCGAAGGCCAATGCGGGCCAAAACCAGACGATTACTTTGCCTACTAATACAGTAACACTCAGTGGTAGTGGAACAGACGAGGATGGTACTATTACAGGTTATCAGTGGAGTAAGGTATCGGGTCCGGTCAGTTATAGCATAACCAGTCCATCATCAGCTACTACAGAAGTAACAGCCCTGGTAGAGGGGACATACAAGTTCCGTTTGAAGGTTACGGATAATAAAGGTGCCACAGGAACAGCTGATGTAACGATTACTGTAAACGCTGCTGTGAATCAGCCTCCGGTAGCGAATGCGGGAGGGAACAAGACCATTGTATATCCCGAGAACTCGGTAGTTCTTACAGGCAGAGGCACAGACTCAGACGGTACAATAGAGGCGTACAGTTGGAGGCAGTTAACCGGCCCGGAAAGTGCGAACATTGTAGCCTCAGAAAATGCGCAGACAGAAGTTAACGGATTAAAAGTAGGGAACTACGAGTTTGAACTGACTGTAACAGACGATAAGGGAGCATCAGGAAAAGATACCATGATGTTGATGGTAGGTGCTCCGCGTATATTTACTTATGAGGAAGGTGTTAGTGTATATCCGAATCCTACCCTTGGAATAACAACAATGGAGATTACTGGAGTAAAAGTTACCGGTCAATTAGTAATGATAGTGTCAGATGCAAACGGAAGAGTACTCGAAAGAAGAGAAATATATATAAATGGTGCCTATTATCATAAAGAGACTATCGATTTATCTCTGTATCGTAATGGGCTATACTTCATAACACTTGTAACACCTGATAAAGTTCAGATAAACCGGAAGGTTATTCGTCTTTAGTTGTAAAGTGATTTCGCAAAACTCACGATTCTATAATTCCTTCAGCATCCAGATAGTGCAACCGTAATGTCCACTGTTACCCAATGGGCCGGGCAAGAAATGAAATCCGGTTTTTTCGTAGAGTGGAATAGCCGTTTTTAGTTCGGGCAGTGTCTCAATGTAAACATGCGTATAACCGTATTCCTTAGCTGCTTCCAGTGTATGGTTCAACAGCATTTTTCCGAATCCTTGTCTCCTGTGTTCAGGAGCGAGGTACATTTTGACCAATTCGCAAGTTCCTTCGGGGAGTCCTTCGGTTGGAAAAAACCCGGCACCGCCTGCTACCTTATTTTGATACATTAATACAAAATAAGCCGATCCCTTTTTGGTAAATAGCTCAGATAAGTTATCTGTAGTCGGATCGTAGTAGACCGTACCGGGCTTGTTAGCATTATGTTCTTTCAGGGAATTCCGGACAATCACTGCAAGTGCAGCATTATGCTCAGGTCTTATGTTTTCTATCCGGTGATCTTCCTGCAAGATTTATTGTTTTGTAAAAATGGGATTCTTTCTGTCGTAGTGGCAGCATTCTTCCAGTTTTTCGTAGGCTTCATCCGTTGCCTTGAAATTAACTGTATCATATCCACGCGCAGCAATCCTTTTTTCTATTTTCTCCTGACTGGTAGTAGCAGGGTCAAATTTCAGGTTCAAAACTTTTGTTTTCTTATCCCAAAGGGCATAAGTAGCTCCGGCTTCTTTAGCGCTTTTTTCAATAGCACTCTTGCACATGCCGCAATTACCATTCACCAGAACAGAGTCGCTGATTTCGGTGGTTTGTGCCTGGACTGCAGTAATAGTAAATAAGGCAATTGCTAATGTTGTCAGTTTTCTTAGATTCAGTTTCATGTCTTATTTGTTTATGAATGAAACGTAAAAATATAGCTTTTATTAGTCAGATTAGTTATAGAATTGAAAATATATTTCCTGGCGAAACAGGCTGAACTTTTAGACAGGAATTTGATGACCCGGAGGGCTTTTAATTAACCATAAACCATCTTACGCCCAATCTGAAAAGAAGACCCGGAGTAGGGTAATATGGAGCGGCAAAGTTATTCTTGGTGAATGCAAATCCATCGTTAAACTGTGCAGTATTCAGGTTTTCAGCAATCACATACATTGTGAGCGATCGGATTCTGAAGTTAAAATAAACGTCAACGGTAGGAAGGTTGCTGATGGTTGTTGTGTCCTGCGCGAAAAACCGGCCGATGATGGGTGAGTAGTGGTTGGCTTTATACGGTGTATTATATGAAACATCTAATCCTGTACTCAGATTGAGGTTCTTGAAAAAATTGCCTTCAAATGCAAGCCGCTGTCTGGTAAAAAGAAGTGGAACTTTTACAGGACCGGATGTAGCAGTTTGTTGAATAACAAAGTCGCTGTATAAATTAAGGTGTCCTATAATTTTGTTTTTTGTGGAAAGAATACCCTGCGTAAGATTGATCAGCCCGCTGAATTGATTGGGGTGATAATAATTAGTAAAGTAGGCATAATTGGCGATTGAGGTATTCCTGATTGTGAGGTTAAACCTCTTGTTTGAGGCCTGAAAAGCGAAGATGGTAATGTTCTCCTGTTTAGTTAATGATGCCGTATCAAAATTAAATGCCGAGTTCGTATTGAAGATGTAGGCCGGAGACCTGTTGATGTTTTCGAAAGACACGCGTATTGTCCCCCAGGCAGGGTTAAGGAATCTTTCAAGAGAAGCGCCTGCTCTAAAATCTCCTGCGTAGTGTCCTGCTACATGAAATGCACCTGTTAGTGAAGCATCCCACTTACGGTTTCTTGTTTTGTTCCGGTATTCGCCGTGGACAATGGCATTATAAAAATTCTTTACCACCGGAGCAGGTGGATAAATCTCTATTAAATTCCTTTGTATGTAAGGTTTCGAAAAAGTTCCCTTGTAGTTTTCGAGTGTGATTCCAGCGTCTATGAATTGTGCAGGATTTTTCGTTTCGGGAAACTGTCGTATTGAGAAATCATTACTGATGAAACTCCACTTATCCTGAAAGTAAAAATTTTTTGCGCCGGGTTTAATATGAATGTCATATTTATCGCTGAAAAACACAGAGTCGGAAACAGACGAATTGCTTGAAGTGAAATTGTCTTCAAATCTGAAGCTGAGATCCTGATAATTGAATGTATGCTGGAATCTGAGTTTAGGGTAAAAAAGATATTCCTTTGTGGAATCGTTAATTATTACAGAATCTCTCTTACCGAAGTCATAGCGTTGTTTTAATTGAACCTGAAATTCGCTGTAACGATTACCGACAGACATTCCTGAGCTAAAGACACTGAAAGAGGAAGAGGAATTGTTACCCAGGTTTACAGGAACTGCAATCCTTCTCTTCCTGTCAGGATCAGCCAGGAGCAGAGGATCGGTAATGCCTCCGTTTTCAGCAGAAATAAGTTTGTTTGTCAGAAGGATCAGTTCTGCTCCATATCTTTTCTTTCTGCCCTGGTAACTACTGAAGAATCTGAAGTTATTGTGGCTGGTATTTTGATTTTGGAAAACTCCGGGAGAAGAGATCAACCTGTAATCAAAACCGGCATTCCAATTGGGGCGAATGTTCTGGGTGTGCATAGCACTCGCCACCTGTTCTTTGGTAAGATAGTCAAACAGGTAGTTCAGAGTAGTGAATGGTTTGGTAGTATGGTAGAGTTTGGTGTTTTCGAGCGTGTACTTGTAAACATCAAATGCATGGAGCCCCGGATCAAACCCTGTAATCTTATCAGGACTAAAAACGATGGGATACGCAGCATTTCCGTTATTTCCGATAGTCTGATATCCCCGAGGGATTGAGTAATAATTTCTGAAGTCGTTAATAGAAGAGTCAATATTACTTTTCGTCAGCGATTCAGGATATCTGAAGCTGATAGAAACAGAATCTTTGAGATCGTCCCTGTGTTCAAACCCAATCTTTCTTGCTGCTGCTGTTGTATCCCTCTGTTGGCCGGTTCTGTTGAGAGCTGCGCCTGCTGCGCCTTCTCTTGGTCTTAGAACATTGGACCTGATGGTTCTTACCGGCCTCTGAGCTAAGATATCTGGAGTGAAGAACAGTAGAGTGAACACAAGCAAACTGCCGGGTAGTAATATTTTTTTTAGAAAGTGCATCAGATTTAAAGCTGTCTGATCAATTCTTTAAATATCAAAGTGAGTTTGGGCTCAGCTTCTTTTGCTGCCTGCAATACCTCTTCGTGGGTAATAGTGTTTTCTTCATCACGAATACCCAAGTCTGTTATGACACTAACTGCAAACACCGGAATACCCATATGATTAGCGGCGATCACCTCCTGGACAGTGCTCATGCCAACTGCATCACCACCCAGAATACTGACCATTTTATACTCAGCTCTTGTTTCAAAAGTAGGACCAGTAACACCGAAGTAAATACCTTCTTTTATATCAATATTATTGGCATCAGCAATCTTCTTAGCTTTTGCGATTAGGTCTTTTTTGTATGGTTCACTCATGTCGGGGAACCGCGGACCGAGATCATCCTCATTTCTGCCAATCAGTGGGTTAGGAGCCATCAGGCTGATATGATCGTTGATTATCATGAGGTCGCCCACCTTAAAACTCGCATTGGTACCTCCTGCTGCGTTGCTTACGAAGAGTGTCTTGATACCCAAAAATTTCATTACCCGGATAGGAAACACAATTTCTTGCTCCGTATATCCTTCGTAGTAGTGAAAGCGACCTGCCATCGCTACTACATTCTTGCCGGCAAGCGATCCGAAAATAAGTTTTCCCTGATGACCTTCTACAGTGCTCACAGGAAAGTGGGGAATGTCAGTGTACGGAATTTCGCACTCTGCTTCAATTTCAGAAGCAAAACTTCCTAGTCCGCTACCCAGCACAATTCCTGCTTCTGGTCTGATATCCGTCTTGTGCTGAATGAATTGTACCGCTTCGTATATTGTTTTTAGCATATTCAATCTTTTGGTATCGTCAAAGATAAGCGAAGTATTTGGTACAGTTTCACAGTGAAATGGAGATGGAAAGTCGGAAGATTAAGTTGGAGGTGACGTACCCTTACAGACAGCGGTAGTGCGAAAAACAACGTTTCTTTTTAAAGCTATTTTTTAACATTTCAATTTTTGGAGATGAGCGTTATTTAGTGTTCTCTGACTACCTATTTCATTAAATTAGCGCCTTAACAACAACTATGAGATATCTTTTACTATTGTTTTCCATCTTTCTTGCCGTACCATCGTTTTCTCAAGTGCCTGATGGAAAATCATCCTCAGAAATTTACCAGCAAATAAAAAAATTGAAGGTGTTGGGCTCCGTCCTTTATGTAGCAGCCCATCCTGATGATGAGAACACCTATCTGATAACCTGGTTGGGAAATGAAAAACTTTACAGAACTGCCTATCTGAGCATGACTCGCGGCGATGGCGGGCAGAATCTGATAGGGAATGAGCAGGGAGTAGAATTGGGATTGATTAGAACAAATGAATTGTTGGCTGCAAGAAGTATCGACGGAGGTGAACAGTTTTTTACCAGAGCTTTTGATTTCGGTTACTCTAAAGGACCTGAAGAAACCTTCAACTTCTGGAATAAAGAAAAGATACTCAGTGATGTAGTGTGGGTGATAAGAAAGTTTCAGCCTGATGTGATTGTTACCCGTTTCCCGACAACCGGGGAAGGCGGGCACGGACATCATACGGCCTCGGCGATTCTTGCCGGAGAAGCCTTTGATGCAGCTGCTGATCCTAACCGTTTCCCTGAACAGTTAAAATACGGGGTTACGACATGGCAGCCTAAGCGGTTGCTTTGGAACACTTTCAATTTCGGCAGAGGGTTGAATACTACTTCGGAGGATCAGTTCAGGCTGGATGCCGGCGGATATAATGTCTTGTTGGGTAAGAGCTTCGGAGAATTGGCAGCGCAGAGCCGCAGCCAGCACAAAAGCCAGGGCTTTGGAATGTCTCCCTCACGCGGACCGCACAACGAATATTTTAAATTGATTAAAGGTGATGCTCCAACTTCGGGATTGCTGGACGGAGTTAATACAAGCTGGAGCAGGATAGGAGCAGCCCATATCGAAAAGTTGATTGACCGGTTAGAAAAAGAATATACTTTTCTTCATCCTGAGAAGTCAGTACCACTGTTGTTAAAGATTTATGATGCGATTGAAAGATTGCCTGTCGGGGTTTGGAGAGATAAAAAACTAAACGAAGTCAAAGATCTTATAGCTGCCTGTTCAGGGTTGTTTACAGATGCCTATACCTCCACCCAATTTCTGGTACCTGGCAAGGAAGTGAAGATTAGAGTAGTAGCTAACAACAGATCGGATGTAAGCGTGAATTTGAAAAATATCACTTTCAGAGGGCAGACGATGGTATCCGGAAGTGAAGCATTGAAGAGTGGTGAGAATATAGAAAAAAATATTTCTTATACACTGCCTGATACAATGCAGGCTTCACAGCCTTACTGGTTGCAACAGCCAATGACAGAAGGTTCATTTAATGTCAATCATCAGTTGTTAATCGGGAAGCCCAGGAATGATCCGATGAGTATCTCTATGGATTTAGATTTTGGAGGTACGGTTATTAATTACTCAATCCCCGTGTGGTATCGTTACAACGACCCCGTGAAGGGAGAGGTGCATCAGCCTGTTTTTGTGGTGCCGTCTGTTGAGGTAAAAAGCACACCTTCTGTTGCTTTGTCGCTGAATATGATGCCTGTTTCCATTCACACTCAGGTAACCCCAAATGATTCGGATTTAACTGTTTCACAAGTGAAGTTAAATGCAGATCCGTCTGTAAGAAAGGCGGGAGATAACGGCACCGCTCAGTTTTCGGACAGCAAAGAAAATTCTGTTGAAAAATTAGGGTTTTACGTAACCTCCGGTGATAAATCTTTCGACCGTTATAAGGTTTCGATCAACTACCCGCATATTTCTGATATCGTTTATTTTCCTGAAGCACAATCAAAACTCGTTTCTGTAAACTTAAAGACGAATGGGAAGGAAGCGGGCTTCATTGCCGGTGCAGGCGATAAAATTCCTGAAGCCCTTATTCAGATGGGTTATAATGTAACTATGCTTGATGAAGAGGATGTGAAGAATAAAGACCTGTCAGCTTTTGATGTTATCCTCACGGGGGTTCGCGCTTACAATGTCCATTCATGGCTGAACGATTTGCATGATAAATTGATGCAATACGTCAATAATGGAGGCGTATTCTTTGTACAATACAATACCAACAGTAATTTGGGGCCGGTAAAAGCTAAAATCGGCCCGTATCCTTTCAATATTTCCCGCACAAGAGTTACAGATGAGAAAGCTGCTGTAGGTTTCACGGATAAGACTGCAAGACTGCTGAATTATCCTAATAGTATTACGCAAGAAGATTTTAAGGGCTGGATACAGGAGAGAAGCATCTATCAGGCATCCGATTTCTCTGAAAATTATAAGAGCCTTTTCGCGATGAACGATGAAGGAGAAGCTCCTTCTGACGGCAGCCTGATTTATTGCGACTATGGTAAAGGCAGATTTGTATATTCGGGGCTGGTATTCTTCAGAGAACTGCCGGCGGGCGTTCCCGGAGCATACAGACTGTTTGCCAATCTGATTGCAAATCCCAATAAATAATTATGAATACAGATCAAAAGGAAAAGCGCTATTGGCTCAGATGGTATCTGGGTGTATTTCTATTTCTGGTATTTCAGATTATCATCTACTATTTAATCACCAAGGCTTTTAATTAATCAGAACGCTTTATGGGATATACTGACTGGATTGTGCTGGCCGGGACTTTGGTTCTCATTATATCTTACGGGATATACAAAAGCCATACTACGCATAATCTTGAAGGTTATTTTCTGAGCAATCACGATATGCCCTGGTATTTGGTGTTGCTCAGCATTATGGGTACCCAGGCAAGTGCCATCACTTTTGTGAGTGCACCGGGTCAGGCGTTTACCGACGGTATGCGCTTTGTGCAGTATTATTTTGGGCTGCCGCTGGCTATGATCGTCATCAGTATTGTATTTGTACCAGTGTTCAGGCGGATGAAAGTTTATACGGCGTATGAATTTTTAGAAGAACGATTTGACGGGAAGGCTCGCACTTTTACCTCTTTTTTATTTCAGATATCACGCGGATTGTCAACCGGTATCAGTATCTACGCGCCTTCCCTTATCCTGAGCTCGCTCTTGGGGTGGAATATTTATTACACCAACGTTATCATGGGCGGACTGTTGATTATTTATACAGTCTCAGGCGGGGCAAGAGCAGTGGCTCATACTCAGAAGTTGCAACTCATCATCATTTTTGCAGGGATGTTCCTTGCGGGCTATTTAGTGGTGAAACTGATGCCGGAAAATATTCACTTCAAGGATGCCCTGAAGATTGGAGGAGAAAACGGCAAGATGAACGTGATTACCTCCGGGTTCAAAGAAGATGGTTCCTTCGATTGGGAAGACAAGTATAATATCTGGAGTGGACTAATTGGAGGATTGTTTCTGGCACTTTCTTACTTTGGAACAGATCACAGCCAGGTAGGAAGATACCTTACTGCAAAGAGTGCCAAAGAGAGCAAACTCGGCCTGCTTATGAATGGAGTCGTTAAAGTGCCTATGCAGTTTATGATACTGTTATTGGGTGTTTTGGTATTCTCATTCTACAAGTTTCAGAAAGCACCTTTGCATTTCAACGAGGCTCAGATAATAGAAGCCAAAGCGACACAATTTGGTGCGGGGATGGAAAAGATAGAGGCTGAGTACGCACTTCTGCCTGCCGGAGATGCCGATGGACACAGCAAGTTGAGAAAAGAGTACACAGCACTCATCAAGCAGGCATTACCCAATCAGGATGTCAATGATACCAACTATATTTTCCTGCGATTTGTACTCGACTACCTTCCCGAGGGGTTGATAGGATTATTAATTGCCATCATCTTTCTTGCCTCTTGGGGTAGCGTCGCGGCCGCGCTTAATTCGCTGGCAGCCTGTACGATGGTCGATATTCATAAAAGATATTTAAACAAAGACCTGACACCCGAAAAAGACTATAGATACTCCAAGCTTTATACTTTGCTCTGGGGTGTCTTTTGCATTTTTGTGGCTCAATTTGCCGGGAATATCGGCAATAGCCTTATCGAGACCGTTAATATTTTGGGTTCCATCTTCTATGGAGTTATCCTGGGTATTTTCTTAATAGCATTTTGGGTCAGGTATGTCAGGGCAAACGCTTTGTTTTACGGTGCTCTGATATCGCAACTACTCGTCTTCCTGGTTTATAAGATGGACATAATATCCTTTTTGTGGTTGAACGTTATTGGTTGCGTACTGGTTATCTGTACAGGAGTCTTACTCCAAAGGCTGTTACCTGCAGGTATCACCAACAGATGATAATTTCTTTATCTTTGAATCTAAATTGGATGATTATGAAACCCGCTTTCTTTTTAATGCTGTTCTTTTTTATCGGAGGTACAGTATTCGGTCAGACCATGTCAGGGCCATCTACAATGACCTATAACGGCGCGAAGTATGCCTGCGACATGATAGAGTTTGGAATTCCTCCGAAAGATGCGGAAAACGTCATCAAAGATAGAATGAGAGCAGCAGGTTATATGCCCGAAAAAGCCCGAGGAGTACTATTGTACAAGAATGTAAGGATGGATGAATTAGGCTCAGACCAGGCTTATGATTTGGTTTTTGATATCTCAAGGAAAAGCAGAAAAGAGAGTGACAAGTCTATTGTATCCCTCATCTCTGCAAAAGCCGGATCCCTTCCGGAAGGAAAACTGAAAAAAGGAGAAACCCCGCCTGTAATCACTAATGCTTTAACCGCACCTGCATTTCTAGGAAGCTTCAATGTAGCAGTAGTTCAAAGAGCCTATGAATTGGAAATACAGGCCATGACTAAAGAACTTGAGAAATTGCAGAAGGAGTATGACAACCTGGTGAAAGAGCAGTCTAAAATTGAGAAGCGCATCAGCGATGCCGAAAGTGATCTGAAGAAAAATCAGAGAGAGCAGGAAACTATGAAGGCACAGATTGAAAGCCAGGCCAAGATGCTGGAAGAAAAGAAGGCTACTCCGCCCGGCAACTAATTGAAGTCCCTCACTTCTAGATTCCTAAAATAGTTTTTGCCAACTGGATAGTGGCAGGGTCACCCGTGTATTTACCCTCTACATCAGAGAGTTTCACCACGTTATTCCATTCGCCGCTTTCCGGGTGAGCCTGGGTCATCTTGATAACGATGTTCAGGGCGGTCAAACCGACATCATTGGTGAAGTTAGTACCGATACCAAACGACATTCCGATTTTACCTTTGCAGAAATTAGCGATGCGCTGCACCTTATCATAGTCGAGTGCATCAGAGAAGATGATGGTCTTTGAAAGCGGGTCAATCCCCATTCTTTTGTAATGATCAATTGTCTTTTGAGCGAACTCAATTGGGTCGCCACTGTCGTGGCGTACACCATCGAACAGTTTGCTGAATTTCTTGTCAAATGCTCTGAAGAATACATCAGTCGTATAGGTGTCTGATAGTGCAATTCCCAGGTCACCACGATATGTATGCACCCAATTCTCCAGTGCGAGCGGGTTGCTCATCTTAAACCCGTAGCGGGCAGCGTGAAACATAAACCATTCGTGTGCATGTGTACCGATGGGTTTTGTGTTCAGTGCCATGGCCAAGTGTACGTTGCTGGTTCCCGTGAAGCAGCCTTTTCCGTGTTCGATCATGGTCTTTACGACCATCTTCTGCACTTCGTAGCTGTGGCGCCTTCGAGTACCAAAGTCTGCAATCGTAATGCCGAGCGATTTGTACTTTTCAATTTTCTGGCGTGCAGTCGCTATAACATCTTCATCTCTCACTCTTATGCCGATCTCTTTCTGGACTGCCTCCTGTTCGTAATACAATTCGCAGATCAGGAACATGAGCGGCACCTCCCACAGGATGGTACGGTACCAGTATCCTTCGATGTGTACTTCGAGTTCATGTCCGTTTTGTGTTACGGTAACTTCGCTCGCATCGTATTGAAAACCCTGCAGGAAGTCGAGATAAGTCGGAGGTAAATAAGGGCAGTGTTTTTTCAGAAATTGTTTCTCCTCCACCGTTAATCTTATCCTCTCCAGTTTCTTTATTTCTTCTTTCAGTTTTTCTCCGAATCCTTCGGGAAACTGATGGTGTCCCCTGTTGATGAAGGCGTATTTGGCTTTTGCTTTCGGGTACAGGTTGACCACCGCATTTTGCATGGTAAACTTGTAAAAATCGTTATCGAGGATAGAGGTTATATTCATATTGACTATTGATCCTTTTTGAAAATGTATTACCGGTCTATTTAACTTTAAAATGTCATTATCCGGAGCAGTAAAAGTAAGGCAGAAAAGGCAAAACGGCGTCCGGTAAAATATTTATAACTGTTTGTATAAGCTGATTTCAGTTTATCTTGTGACCTGAAATGAGGAGACTGTCAACATCTGAAAGTTAAGAAATGGAATTAAGAACAGTACGGGTTACACGTTATATCGCTCCGCTGCGGGAAGGGGGTTCCTTGCCGGCAATTGCAGAGGCTGATGACGAATTTCTATATGTTCTGAAATTCAAGGGGGCAGGGCAGGGACCGAAGACATTGATTGCGGAGTTGATTGGCGGAGAAATAGCAAGAGCAGTCGGGTTGCATGTACCCGAGATCGTGTTTGCAGAATTAGACAGTGCCTTTGGCAGATCGGAACCTGATCCCGAAATTCAGGATTTACTCAAAGCAAGTACGGGTTTAAATCTTGGACTGCATTTCCTGCAGGGCGCTGCTACTTATGATCCGGTATTGATGAAAGTGGATGCGACTCTGGCTTCCAGGATTGTATGGTTAGATGCGTTTATCCGCAACGTTGATCGCACGGTCAGAAATACCAATATGCTGATTTGGAAGCATGAGCTTTGGCTGATTGATAACGGCGCCTCTTTATATTTCCATCATTCGTGGACGGATTATATGGAGCAGTCAGAAAGGCCCTTTGTGCAGGCGAAGGATCATGTGCTTTTGCCGTTTGCTGCCAACCTGCAAGAGGCAGATGGTTGGTTTCATCAGCACATTGACGATCAAAAAATAAAGGAAATCGTGAGCTTAGTGCCGGATGAGTGGTTAGTAAAAGATACTCCCTTCGCAACAGCAGAAGACAACAGGAATGCGTATGTGCAATTCCTCGCCAACAGGTTAAAACACTCAGAAACGTTTTTAAAGCATTTGATTGATGTCAGAGAAACCGTTATATGAATATGCTGTCATCCGGGTAGTGCCCCGCGTTGAGCGCAGTGAGTTTGTCAATGCGGGAGTGATTCTGTTTTCTAAGAAGGCGAGTTATATAGGTATGAAATATACCATTGACGAAGAGAAGATTAAAGCACTTTACAGCGAAGCAGATATAGAAAAGATAAAAGGTCTCTTAGAAGCCTTTGAAAAGATTTGTTATGCAGAAGCTGATTCCGGACCGATCGGCCAATTGGATATTCCTGAAAGATTCAGGTGGCTGACTGCCAAGCGCAGTACTATCATTCAGACATCCGATGTGCATCCCGGATTGTGTTCTAATCCTGAAAAGAAGCTGCAACAGTTGTATAACGAGTTAGTGCTCTGATTAACCGGAGATATAAACTACTGAACTTTTCCCCACACTTCATAAATCTTATCGCCCCGGCTGCTGAGGCCGGTATGATGCCATTTACCGTCCTCAAGATGGTCGTCAAACGAGAGAGAAGCGCCTACGCGGCTGGCATCGCGGGAGAAGAATTCTATGTTCTCTGTATATTTTCCGTTTTCAAAAGTATAAGTACCCCCACCTGTGCCGGAGAAGAAATTGGAAGCAGGATCGATGGCGAACCATTGAAAGCGGCTGCCGGTGAGTACCTTCAATGTCTTGCGCGTGCCCGTTGAATGGATTTCTTCAATCTTTCCGTTCTGCAGCCGTCCGGTAATCTTCCAAACGCCTGCCAGTGGTGCCTCACCATCATCGATGCGCTTGTAGGTTTTGTTATCAGTTTCAGTAGTGAGCTCATCATTCTTGATTGAGAAAGCAATGTTCTCATCTGCCAACTCTTTCCTTGCCGAGTTAAATTCTTGCTTCACAGCAATTTTGCTACCATCGACAGTGTATGGACCTCCGTTGGTTTCTTTAAATGCGGTCGAAGTATAAGATGCCGATACATAATACCCGTCCTGAAAAAGCAATACTGTAATCACATCGCCTGATTGATGCATCCAGGCGCCTTCTAATGCGGATTGAGCTCTTACGAGGAATGTACTAAGCGTGAAGAATAATAAAAAGGAGGCAATCTTTTTCATGGCAAATGATTTATTGTCTTTCGAAGATAGGGAATATGGAGTATGGAGTATGGGGTCATCTGAGGACTTACCTCGTTCCACTATATTTAAAAACTTAAAAAGAATAACAAAGCGGATGAGAACTTGTTCTCATCCGCATAGAATTAATTTCTGGAATCAATTTCAGTCAGGCAAGTTCATAATTGTCTCTGGCTACTCTATCCGCCGACTTAGAGAACCTCTCTAAAACTTCCACCTCACAAAGGCTTCCATCGCAGCATAACGTGTTAATCCAAGTTGTGCATATAAATCAGCGGTATTCGCATTTCTCACTTCAGCTCTTTGCCAGAACTCGCGTTGGTCATCGCCCTGGAAGGGGACAGCATCTTTTTGAGATTGGTGGATAAAGATACCGTAACGCTTCTTGCGCACTTGTCCCGGACTCATAGGCACTGCCATTTCAATCTCATCGACATTCCACTCCTGCCATGCTCCTTTGTAGAGCCAGAGGTAGGTATCCTTCAGGAATTCATCGCCGTCTTTTTTGATTTGTGCAAGGGCAGCCATCACTACGTCTAGGCAAACTTTGTGCGTACCGTGCGGGTCGGCAAGGTCGCCTGCGCAGAAGATCTGATGAGGCTTTAGCTCTCTGATAAGTTTCACGGTGAGGTCGACATCCTCCTGACCCATCGGTTTTTTCTCAATTGTTCCAGTTTCGTAGAACGGCAGGTTCATAAAGTGTATCTGGTCGTTGGTCAGTCCGACGTATTTACAGGTAGCGCGCGCTTCACAACGCCTGATCAGGCCTTTGATGCTCCTGATATCCTCGCTGTCTTTCTCTAAATGTTTTTTCTGGTTGATAAAGTCGGTGGCCTTATCCATCAGATCCTGACTCTTGGTGTTGTCGATACCGAACATCTTTTCGAAGTTAGTCGCGAAATCCAGGAATCTGGTAACGAATTCATCTGTCACGGCTATGTTACCACTCGTCTGATACGCTACGTGAACATTGTGCCCCTGATCGTGCAACCTCATGAAGGTGCCTCCCATGCTGATGATATCATCATCGGGATGAGGGGAGAAGATCAACACCGTTTTCGGGTGTGGGGTACTTCTTTCGGGATGGTTCGGTGTCACCGCATTGGGTTTACCACCGGGCCAACCGGTGATGCTATCGCGCAGTTGATAGAAAGCATCGAGGTTAGCCTCGTAGGCATCACCTTTCACTTCCAGCAGATCGCTGAGGCCGAAGTCGATATAGTCCTGATTGGTGAGGCTAAGTACCGGCTTTTTGAGTTGCAGTGCCAGATCGACAACCGCTTTCTTGATCATCTTGGGTGTCCATTCACATTCTCCGGTAAGCCACGGTGCTTTGAATCTTGTGAGGCCCGAAGCTGCAAATTGATCGAGCACGAAAGTTACGTTATCGTGCTGCTGCAGGAGCGATGCGGGCACCTCATCTACAGATTTGCCTTCGACAGACTTTTGCACGCCTCCTGCTTTATTTTCTCCCCAGGCCAGCAGGATAATCTGCTTTGCAGCAAGGATGTTGCTGATGCCCATGGTAATTGCCATACGGGGTACTTCTGAAATATTTTTAAAGTGGCCACTGTTGGCAACGCGGGTGGAGTTGTCAAGGGTAACTAACCTTGTTTTTGAATAAACAGGCGAACCGGGTTCGTTGAAACCGATGTGACCGTTCTGGCCGATACCCAGTATTTGTAAGTCTATACCGCCTGCATCTTCAATCTTCTTCTCGTATTGAGCAGCGTGCTCCTTGATCTTCTCTTTAGGAGTATTCCCATCCGGCAGCCAATAATTTTTAGGATCGATATCTATATGATCGAATAATTGTTTCCGCATGAAGTAGTGGTAGCTCGCTGAATCTTCCGGACTCATCGGATAATATTCATCCAGATTGAAGGTGATGACATTACTGAAACTAAGACCTTCTTCCTTATGCATTCTGATAAGCTCATTGTACAATACCACCGGGGTAGAACCCGTAGCTAACCCGAGTACGGTTTTTTTCCCTTCACTGTTTTTTTGTTTAATAAGGTCAGCAATGATACGGGCAACGTGCTTTGCTCCTTCCTCAGGTGTTGAAAAGATTTTTACCGGTATTTTCTCCAGTGAATCTGTCAGGTCGAATTTCTTATCCATAGACTAAAAAGCAATAAATTTTGTAAAGTGCTCAAATCTACGAATAACATAATTTTAATTGTTATGTTTTTAGCTAAAGAAGTACGATTTCCATTAAAATAGATGGTTTTCCTACTGGTAAGCATATAGTATGATTTTTCACGGACTGATTATAGAACTCACGCTCCGTCCGAGATCAGGCAAGCCAGACTGCTAACAAATCTGTATGGTAATTACCGGGTTATAACTCTCGCATTTTCAACAAAAACACAATCGGAAGCTTACGATGATTTGCAGAAACTTTGAGAAGAATTACCCGATTTTTGAACGCCATAAAATATCTCTGTCACTCCTTCGTTTATATACTACTCTGAAAAACAAACCCACGTCTTGCGAAAGCAGGCAACACTATTAACCTATTGAGAAAAACCATGAGAGAAACACCTGTATGTGATAGGGGAGCAGCATTATTTTATCCGCTCCCGATTTTTCCCAAGCCGAATAATCATATCCTTTCTACAGATTTTTCTTCCTTGTAAATCACCGGAATTCTGACAATAACAAAATGATTGGAATGGCGGAGATGTATCGATTAAAAGAGAAAATTTAAAATAACTTCTAAAGATTTTTTTGGATAATCAGCAGTTGAATTTGGATAAGGAAGGGCCGTCTGTAAAAGGACGGCCTTTTTGTTTTATAAGAATATCTTAGAAATACCTTTTGATGATACGCAACTTGTGTGTCCGCTCCCTGGTATCGACATTCACAATGCCTTCGTTATCGATTTTATCGATACGCACTTTTGCGGAGGCGTGAATGATTTCGTTGGAGTTGAGTAACAAGCCGACATGGGTAATCCTGCCTTCTTCGTTATCAAAGAATGCCAGATCGCCGCATTTCGCTTCCTGAAGAAAATGTACCGGCTCACCGAGTTCTGCCTGCTGATAAGCATCGCGTGGCAGGAAGAAGTTGAGAAATTTGTAGAGTGTTTGTACATAACCGCTGCAATCGATTCCGAAAACGGATTTCCCTCCCCAGAGATAAGGCGTATTAAGAAATTTATAGGCCAACTGACGGATGGCTTTTTCAGAGCGGTCGGCCTCTTCCACATTAAAAAGATGCCCTTTGTATTTGATGGCATTCTTACTCCATGGTGTTATTGAAGTACTGAATGCACTCAACGAACAACCCATCGGGATGTGCATTTTGTAACCGTTAAAATCGATCTCGTTCACCCAGCCTGAGGTCAGCATGTTATCGGGCTTGTTATATTTATGTTCATCAATAGATATGATTTGACCCTTCTGGATCCATCCTTCATAACCTTCGTATTTTCCTTTTACATAGTACCAGCCTTCGGGAGCGTAGCCTTGCAGAATAGCTTTTTCGCCAAATAATAACTGAGAGATAATTTCACTTCTGTGCGATGGGTCTCTCCTCATAGAGGCAACCGGTACACTGCACACACCGAATTCCATTTAAGATTGCTTTTTGCAAATGTAATATGGAAAATGATTAATTTTTCATCCTATTGAATGTGGTAGTGATTTTGTTATGAGATAATTGAAAAAGCTGACAGTTTGACTTCTAAGAACGAGAATATTTCAGATGAGGAATTGCTGAACCGCTATTATCAGGATAATGATAACAGATGGCTCGGTATCCTGTTGCCGCGGTATTCGTTGCTGCTGTTTGGTGTGTGTATGAAGTATCTCAAAAACGAAGAAGATGCTAAAGATTGCGTTCAGCAGGTGTATCTGAAGGTGATTAATGACCTGCATAAATTCCGCGTAAGAAACTTTAAGAGCTGGCTCTACATGGTAGCGAAGAATGAGAGCCTGATGAAACTGCGCGGACAGAAAAAAGAAACATTAGAGTTGGTTGAAGACAGGACAGGCAATCAGTCTGAAGTGCGTGAGCGGGAATTGAGAATGGATAAGGAGGAGCGATTAGATCGCCTGCAAAAGAATCTCGAGAAATTAAAGCCCGAACAACAACAATGCATTCGTTACTTTTATATGGAGAAAAAGAGTTATGCAGAGATTGTTGTCGTCACGGGTTATACGCTGGCTCAGGTAAAGAGTTATCTGCAGAACGGAAAGAGGAATCTGGAAATTATGATGGGAGCGAATGAAAACGAAACATAATAACAACTAATGTCTGATGAATTAGAAGACATATTATCTTTTGACGACGAAGGTATTTCTGAAGAGCAGCTGATGAAGTACCTGAAGGGAGAGTTGTCTGCAGAAGAGGTGCGCAGGGTAGAGATGGCAATGGTCGATTCAAACCTGCTGAGCGATGCGGCAGAAGGGTTGAGCAATGTTTCCGATGCCCATAAACTAAACAGGATAAAAAGAGAAATAGAAGCCAATCTCGCTCTTCAATTGCATAAAAAACCCGAAGTTGAAAAACGCCGGGCTATAGGAAATTTGAATTGGATGTATGTCTTTGTCGTGCTGCTCTTTATCGTGCTGTTGATTGGTTTCGCTCTTGTTATTTTCCTTCTTGATAAAGCGTAATTGAATACGATTAAGATAGTTCCGGCTGGGATTCCGATTCGAGATACGACATCAAAATCTTAGTCGATTCTCGCTCGTTGCCACACAGATCTGCAAGGGTAATTCTCTTCAGTACTCTTTCCAGAGAAAGTTGCATCACTCTCCACAACGATCTCACTGAGCAGTCGACTGAGTGGGTGCACAGTTCGTTCTTCCCGACAAAGTCATCGCAGAACTGTTTTTCAAAAAGCGAGCCTCCCAGGGCGTGCAGCACGTCGGCAATCATAATCTGTTCAGCAGGCCGGGCGAGAATATATCCGCCGACATTTCCGGGATTACTGTTAATAAAACCGCTCTTGCGAAGCACACCGGTCAGCTTCCCTACATAGGCAGTACTCAGCCCTTCCAGTTGACTGAGAACCGGAATACTCATATTATCTCCCTCCTTGCTTCTCGCTATCTGAAGCAGGATGCGGAGTCCGTATTCTTCCTGTGCAGAAATCTTCATTTAATAACGGTTTATTACATAAAACCCAGCTCTACAAGCGCTGTCTCGCTCATCATGCTTCTGTCCCATGCCGGATCCCATACTACATTCACCACGACGTCTTCAACACCGGGAACTGATCTTACCTGCTGATCTACTTCCAGCGGAATTTCCTGAGCAGAAGGACAGCTAGGTGCTGTCAGGGTCATGTTAATCAGAACTTTCCCGTCTTCTGATACATCAATATCGTAGATGAGTCCTAACTCCCATACATCAACGGGAATCTCGGGGTCATAGACAGTTTTTATTGCCTGAATTATCTGATCTCTTAAAGCTTCTGTATCCATTGTTTTTGTTTTTTAAGATGACACTGCCTGGTAGGCAAGGGCATAGTTTTTCATTTGTTTAATCATACTGAGCAGTCCGTTACTTCTTGTCTGTGCCAGATGCTGCATCATTCCGATGGTATTGATGAATTCAATTTTCGCATCGAGAATTTCTGCGGGTGTATGTCCTGACAGTACTCTAATCAGCATGCTGATCAATCCTTTTACAATCACTGCATCACTGTCGGCAGAGAAGTGGATCTTTCCGTCGCGATAATCGGCAACTAACCAAACGGTACTTTGACAACCTTTGATGATGTTCTCCTCTTTTTTATGCACATCGTCTAACGGCTGTAGTTTCTTGCCCATGTCGATGATGTACTCGTATTTCTCTTCCCACGTGTCAAACAACGAAAAGTCTTCCACAATCTCCTGTTCGACCTCTTCAATAGTCTTAGATACACTCATTTAAATCAACATTTTTTTTGCTTTCTGTAAACCTGCCACCAAGCGGTCCACTTCTTCAAAGGTGTTATACATAGCAAATGATGCACGAACCGTTCCGGGGATACCAAACCTGTCCATCAGCGGTTGGGTGCAGTGATGTCCTGTGCGTACGGCAATGCCCTGCTGGTCTAATAATACTCCTACGTCCTGCGGATGTGCTCCTTCAATCAGGAAGGAAACGACTCCCGCCTTTTGCTTCGCAGTACCGATCAGGCGAATGTCTCCGACACTTTGAATCTGTTCGGTAGCATATTGTAACAGCGCCTTTTCGTGTTCGCGGATCAGTTTTAAATCAACTGATTTTAAGAACGAAAGCGTAGCACCGAAAGCAATCACGTCGGCGATGTTGGGAGTACCTGCTTCGAATTTGTAAGGGAGTTCGTTGTAGGTGGTCTTTTCAAACGTCACCCCTCCGATCATCTCTCCGCCTCCCTGGTAAGGTGGCATGGCTTCTAAAAGCGCTTTCTTACCGTACAGCACACCTGCCCCGGTCGGACCGTAAACTTTGTGCGCTGAGAAAGCGAAGAAGTCACAATCCAGATCTTGTACGTTAATCGTCATGTGCGGTGTGGACTGTGCACCGTCTATCAATACAACTGCCCCTGCTTTATGTGCTGCTGCTGTTATTTCTTTAACCGGATTAATCGTTCCGAGTGAGTTGGAGATGTGTGTGACAGCTACCATTTTTGTTTTCGGCGAAAGCAATTGATGGTAAGCATCCATATCCAGTTCTCCTTCGTCGGAAATTGGGATGACTTTGAGTATCGCTTTTTTCTCTTCACATATAATCTGCCATGGAACGATATTGCTGTGGTGCTCCATGGTGCTGATGATTACCTCATCTCCTTCATTCAGAAATTGTTTTCCCCATGCAGCCGCAACTAAGTTGACAGACTCTGTAGTACCACGCGTGAAAATAATTTCCTCTCGCGATCCTGCATTCAGGAAGTGTTGTACTTGCGTCCGGGTAGCCTCGTAGGCTGCCGTTGCTTTTTCTGCAAGCGAGTGGATACCACGGTGGATGTTGGCGTTGTAATTCCTGTAGTATTCTTCCAGCGATTCAATAACTGCCTTCGGTTTCTGTGCAGTTGCCGCATTGTCTAAATACACAAGAGGTTTGTTATTCACCTGCACATTCAGCACGGGGAATTCACTCCTCAGGGAGGCGATATCGAATGTTTGTATTGTATTAGTCACTGCTTCCATTTTGGGTAGAGCGGTGTGAATGATTAGTCGTGAAGCTCTAGGCGCTCAGCGATCAGCCCTTCGACATATTCTTTCACAGCCTCTAATTTGATATGATCTACGATGTCGTCGGCAAATGCTTTCAGAAGGATGGCCCTTGCTCTGTCTTTATCGATTCCGCGCGCTCTCAGATAGAACATCGCTTCTTCGTCTAAACGACCTACGGTACAGCCGTGAGAACATTTGACGTCGTCGGCATAAATCTCCAATTGTGGTTTTGAGTTTACAGAACCGGTAGCAGAGAGCAGGATGTTTTTGTTGGACTGATAAGCATTGATCTTCTGGGCATCAGGCCTTACAATAATTTTTCCGCTGAAGACACCTGTTGCATAATCATCGACAATTCCTTTGTACAACTCATTGCTGAAGCACAATGGTTTCTGATTGTCCACCAAAGTATGGTTATCGACGTGTGTATGCCCTTTCAGGAAATATAATCCGTACATGTGTGCTTCGTTGGCATCCTTCTCCATAATGATGTCGGTGTTGTTACGAATCATTCCCCCGTTCAAAGAAATTACAACCGTATTCACGAGACACTTGCCAACCTGGCGGATGTTGGTAGTACCAACGTGATTACCGTTAGGATTGTCGTTCTGAATTTTATATGCTTCTATATGGCAGTCTTCCTTCGCAATAATTTCTACTACCTCGTTGCTGAAGCTGTCCATGCTGCCGTGTGTGTAATAGCTTTCAATGATAGAAACGTCAGCAGCTTCTTCTACGATAATCAACGATCTCGGACTTGCGAGCAGGTGATTCTGAGTAGTGTCGAAGATATGATTCAGATAAACGGGTTTAGGAACTGTGTGTCCTTTTTTCACTTTGATGAAGAGGCTGTCGTACATGAATGAAGTATTCAGTGCGTGAATACTGTCTTTCTTAACCTCACTGCTCTTGTTGAAATAGGTTTCAACGTCTTCCTTAAACTTACCGTTATATGCTTCCTCGATCGTGCAGATTTCAAAATCGTCTGATGTTTCAAAATGAGAAAGTGCTTTGTTGAACTTTCCGTTTACAAATACCAGATGATTCATTTCTGATGCACCGGGGATAGCCGCTTTGCTGATAATCTCAGCGCTGATGCTGTCTTCGCCCTGATGCGGAATGGCAAAGTCTCTTGTAAACAATCTGTTGACGCCGGTGTATTTCCACTCTTCATTTTTTCTGGTAGGTAGTCCCAACTCAGAAAAAGTGCGGAAACCCTCATTCCTCCATGATTGCAAATTGTTTGCTCCCGTTTCAGATTGAAGTTCGTTAAACTTTTCTTTTAAATATTCTGTTTTGATTGTGTCCATTTTCCTGTTGATATTAAGCAGTCATTGATTCCTGCAATTCTTCTTTGATAAAATCGTAACCTTTTTCTTCGAGTTCCAGAGCGAGCTCTTTACCGCCTGATTTCACAATGCGTCCGTTCATAAGAACGTGTACAAAGTCGGGTTGCAGGTGGTTCAGCAATCTCTGATAGTGAGTGATTACGATGATAGCGTGGCTTTCGTTTCTCAAGGTATTCACGCCTTTGGCAACGATGCGAAGCGCGTCGATATCCAGACCGCTGTCGGTCTCGTCTAAGATTGTCAGCTTCGGGTCGAGCACTGCCATCTGGAAAATTTCATTTCTTTTCTTTTCTCCTCCTGAAAAACCTTCGTTGAGTGAACGGCTGAGGAGTGATCTGTCCAACTCAAGCAAATCAGCTTTCTCTCTCATGAGTTTCAGGAAGCTGGCAGCATCTAAAGGCTCAAGTCCCTGATACTTTCTCTTTTCATTCAATGCTGTTTTAATAAAGTTGGTCGTGCTTACACCCGGAATTTCTACGGGGTATTGAAAAGCGAGGAACAAACCTTCTTTTGCCCTTTCTTCAGGAGAGAGTTCGAGGAGGTCTTTTCCGTCAAAGTCGATTTTACCCTCTGTTACTTCGTACTCTTCTCTTCCGGCGAGTACCGATGCGAGGGTACTTTTTCCTGAACCGTTTGGTCCCATAATGGCGTGTACTTCACCTGCTTTCACTTCAAGGTTGAGGCCTTTCAGAATTTCTTTGCCTTCTATGTTTGCGTGAATGTTTTTAATGGATAACATTTGTATTACTTGATTTTAGATTTTTTGAATAATGATGATTAACCAACGCTTCCTTCAAGGCTTACGGCAAGCAGTTTCTGAGCTTCTACCGCAAACTCCATCGGGAGGTTTTGCATAACTTCTTTTGCGAATCCGGTTACAATGAGCGCAACCGCTTTTTCGGCGTCGATGCCTCTCTGCTCGCAGTAGAAGAGCTGATCTTCTCCGATTTTGGAAGTAGTGGCTTCGTGTTCGAGAACAGCCGTATTGTTTTTAGATTCTATGTAAGGGAAAGTATGTGCACCGCACTTATCACCCAGCAGCAGGGAGTCGCACTGAGAGAAGTTTCTGGCATTCTCAGCACCTTTTGCCACCTGAACCAGGCCACGGTAACTGTTTTGTGATTTACCGGCACTGATACCTTTGGAAACGATACGGCTGCGTGTGTTTTTTCCGATGTGGTTCATCTTGGTACCGGTATCGGCTTGCTGTGCTCCTGTAGTCAGCGCAACAGAGTAGAATTCTCCGACACTGTAGTCTCCTTTCAGCACCACGCTCGGATATTTCCATGTGATGGCTGATCCGGTTTCAACCTGAGTCCATGAGATCTTGGAGTGGTGTCCGCGGCACATACCTCTCTTGGTTACGAAGTTGTAAACACCGCCAACGCCGTTCTCATCACCGGGATACCAGTTTTGAACAGTTGAGTATTTTACCTCGGCTTCGTCGCCTGCGAGAATCTCTACGATAGCAGCATGGAGTTGATTTTCATCGCGACGCGGAGCGGTACATCCTTCGAGGTAACTTACATAAGCGCCGTCTTCAGCTACGATCAATGTCCTTTCAAACTGACCTGAATTTTCCTGGTTGATTCTGAAATATGTAGAAAGCTCCATCGGGCAACGCACACCTTTCGGAATGTAGCAGAAAGATCCGTCTGAGAACACAGCCGAGTTCAATGCTGCAAAGAAGTTATCAGTCATCGGCACTACAGTACCAAGGTACTTTCGTACCAGATCGGGGTGTTTCTGTATCGCTTCGCTCATAGAGCAGAAGATAATTCCTTTTTCTGCCAGTTGTTTTTGGAAAGTAGTAGCTACTGACACGCTGTCCATCACTACATCCACTGCTACACCGGTCAACCTTTTCTGCTCTTTCAGGCTGATGCCTAATTTATCAAAAGTCTTGAGCAATTCGGGATCTACTTCGTCCAGACTGCCGGGCTGCGCCTTCTTGGTTTTAGGAGCAGCATAGTAGATAATATCCTGGAAATCAATTTCAGGATATTTCAGATGTGCCCATTTCGGCATTTCCAAAGTCTTCCAGTGGCGATAGGCTTTCAAGCGCCATTCTAACAGCCATTCAGGTTCATTTTTCTTTTTGGAAATTAGTCGAACGGTGTCTTCGGTTAAGCCCTTCGGAATGGTGTCTGTTTCAATTTCTGTCGTAAATCCAAATTCATACTCTCTGTTTGCCCGCTCTTCGAGCAACTGCATTTCATCACTCATTCAATTAATTTTTGAAGGTTAATTTTTAATCGTGCAAACTTACCGCAATCGCCTGTTTATACAAAATAGTATAAACAGCACTTGTGTCGATTTTGGGAAATATTAAGGATTTTGAAATTTTTCTAATTGGTGGAGGAGGGGAGGTGCTGAAAAATGGTCGCGAGATCCCCTAAAAGATCGAATTATATTTGAGAAACAAACTATTTCTTCCTGAAAAAAACATACGTACAGTTTTGCAGTGTGTCTTCTGCGCGTTGTGTATCTATGCCCTAAAAGAAGAAGCTCCGGAGGAGCGAAATAGCAATACAAGAAAATCATATTGAGCTCCATGGGAGCGGCACCTTGCATCACCACCTCCGGTCCGGATCAGGTTATTACATGTTGCCCGGAAGGGGCCGGAATCTGCTACCCTAAGTTTGAGAATTACGACGAAAAAGACTATTTCTTCCTGAAAAACAGCCTGACAGGCACTCCTGTGAGGTCAAAATTCTCCCGGAGTTTATTTTCCAGATAATTGCGATAAGGCTGTTTTACTTCCTCCGGATAATTACAGAAGAAAGCGAAGGATACGACCGGAGTCGGCAATTGAGTTACATATTTTATTTTGATAGCATTGCCTCTGTAAACAGGCGGGCGATAGGACTCCAATGCCTTTTGAATTACCTCATTGAGTTTGGAAGTGGGTATTTTGTTCTTTCTTTTTTCATAAACATCTATTGCAGCTTCAACTGCCTGAAAAATACGCGTCTTCTCTGTAGCGGAGGTAAAAAGTATGGGAACGTCGTTGAACGGGGCGAGCTTCTTACGCAGTTGTTTCTCATAGTCGCGCATGGTGTTGGTTTCTTTCTCTATCAAATCCCATTTGTTTACCAACAGCACAATCCCTTTTCCTTTTTTGGCAGCCATTGAATAGATATTCAGGTCCTGAGCAGAGATGCCGTTCACGGCATCGATCAGCATGATGCAAACATCCGCCTCATCCATCGCTCTGACAGCACGAATGACAGAATAGAACTCCAGATCTTCACCCACTTTCTTTTTTCTGCGAAGGCCTGCTGTATCGATCAGAATAAATTCTTTGCCAAACTGATTATAATGTGTGTGCACGGCATCGCGTGTAGTGCCGGCAATATCGCTCACAATCGTTCTTTCTTTCCCGATCAGCGAATTCAGCAGAGATGACTTTCCTACATTCGGCTGACCGATAATCGCAAACTTGGGCAGAGGGCTTTCAGTAACCTCAGGTGTTTCGGGAATGTTCTTAACGATTTCATCTAAAAGTTCGCCGGTCCCGCTGCCGGAAATAGCAGATACATAGAAAACCTTTTCAAATCCGAGCGAATAAAACTCGGCTGCATCTAACTGCCGTTCGTAGTTATCTACTTTGTTAACTACCAGATATACAGGCTTTTCAGATCTTCTCAGCAAATCAGCTACTTCGTTATCAGGGCCCGTTATACCCGTAGTTACATCGGTAATAAAAATAATTGCGTTTGATTCTTCAATGGCAGTCAGTACCTGTTTTCTGATTTCTCTTTCAAAGACATCGCTGCTTCCTTCTACAAAGCCGCCGGTATCAATCAAATCAAATGTTTTGTCTGTCCATTCAGCGACACCGTATTGCCGGTCGCGCGTCACTCCACTTTGGTCATCTACAATAGCCTTTCTCTTCCCCAGCATCCTGTTGAAGAATGTACTCTTGCCCACATTGGGCCTCCCGACTATCGCCACTGTATAGGCCATTTTGAAATTTTTTGCAAAGAACGGAAAAGTAATGCTAATGAAACTCTGCTTTTAATCCCAAAAAACATTGTTGTGAATGCTTTAGCAGAAATCAAATCATTTATCTTTACCGGTATGAGAAAATTATGGATTATACCCGCATTATTTATCATCGGCTGCGGCTCGGGTGATAAAAACCCTTACGGAGAAGCACCCAACAGGGCAGGCGATACCACCGCAATTCTGACACAATACTGGACACTCTCAGATGCAGAACATCCCCTGCAACGGGATGTTATGACTAAAGAAGACGGAGTTGACCTGATGCCGGGACTTGTATTTATGACCAACGGTGAGATTTTAGAGAACCCCGGAGGACTAACCCTTAGGGGTACTTACGAAAGAAACGGTACTGATATCAGCGTGAGATATAATGGAGGCCAGGGTGCTGATTATAAAATTCTTGCCATCAGCGAAGGCGAGCTTCAATTAGAGAGAACAGTCGGCTCTGAGGTTTCAACTTTGAAATACCAGGCAACGGATACCTGGTGGCCTGATGTGAAAACCAATCCGTTCGAATCCAACAATACCACGTGGATGCAAAAACCTGCCCAGGCCGAAACCGACGCTCAGATTTTACAGCGTTGTAAAGATTACGTTCAGTTTCTCGAGTACTATCTCGAAGGCTATGCCAGAGGAGGCTCTACCAGAATTTCTTTTGTGGGATTACCCAATGTGCTGAATTTCTATCAGGGAGGTATTGGGCTGCAGTCTGATAAAAATCTCAACCTGAAGTGGAAAGATTGTTTCTACAATGATGATGATGCCATGAAAGGCTATGCCAAAATGAGGCATGTAATGATTCAGAGTTACACCTGGGATCCTGAAGAGCCCAACTGGATTATACAGGCGATACCTGTATTGAGACAGATTCACGAAAACCTGGAATAAATTCCTTCTGAAAGGATGGGGGTTAAGGGCTGCTTAATCAGAGTCTTTTCAACCGGCTGATGGTTGCCGCCGGATCAGGTGAGGAGAATACTGCGTTTCCTGCAACTAATACATCTGCTCCTGCCGCAACGATGGAGGCCGCATTATCTACATTCACTCCTCCGTCAACTTCAATCAGTGTGTTTGCATTTTGAGAAGTAATCAGGCTTTTGAGTTCCTTTATTTTCTGTAAAGAGTGTGGAATGAATGACTGTCCTCCGAATCCCGGATTGACACTCATCAGACATACGAGGTCGATATCATGTAAAATATCTTTGAGTAATTCAACGGGAGTATGTGGGTTGATGGCTACACCTGTTCTCATTCCGAGAGCGTGGATTTGTTGAAGGTTTCTGTGCAGGTGTACACAGGCTTCGAGATGAACTGTCAGTCCGTCGGCCCCTGCTTTTTTGAATTCTTCAGCATATTTTTCGGGCTCGAGAATCATCAGGTGGACATCAAAAAACTTCTTTGTTGTTTTTCTCATTTGCTTGATGATAGACATACCGTAGCTGATGTTCGGGACGAACCGTCCGTCCATAATATCCAGATGAAAATAATCGGCTTCACTTTCATCAACCATTTTGCAGTCTCTTCCCAGATTCAAAAAATCTGCCGAGAGCAAAGAGGGTGCAATTAGTGGCATAAGTTTTTATTTTTTTGTTAGTCTGTCAAGAGCCTCTCTGGCTTCGGGGAATTCTTTATCATAAAGCAGTGCGAATTGATAACTTTCAATAGCACTGTCCTTCTTGTTCAGTTTTTCGTAAGTCTTGCCTAACCAGTAATATCCTTCTTCATAATTGTTTTGAATGGTTACTGCCCTGTTCAACACCTTTACGGCTTCCTCATATTTCTTCATGTCATACAAGGCAATTGCCTTTTCGCGGTAGGCGTACATGTAAGTATAGTTAGATGCAAGACAGCTATCGAGATAAGGGATTGCCTCCTGAGGTTTGCCCGCACAGTTGTAGTAAAAGCCTTTGATGAAGTACGCGTCATCCCAGTTACTAGTGGACGTGCTGTCCAGTAAATAATCGGTGATGTACAATGCGTTTTTATCCTTCATTCCGGCATAGATTGTAGCAAGAGCGACATAGTATTCAGGCAGGGGAAAGTCGTTAATAGCATGTTGCAGAGCATCGATGGCCCCAAGCGTATCCGAAGACTCAAACTTTAAGGATGCCAATACATTCCACATGTATGAGTTACCTGTATCGCGGCGGATTGTGCGCTCTGCAAGAGCAATTGCAGAATCGTAATTGTCTCTTTTGTGATACGCCTGGATGAGTTCCTGAATGATTATTGCCGAATCGGGATACTTGTTGACAGCGGCTTCAAGATCTTCTATCGTAGCCTGGCTCAGCCGGAGTTGTGCTGACTCTTCTTCATTTCCTGTGCAAGAGCTGATAAACAGAATCAAGAGTCCGGAAAAAATGATTCTCAGGTAAGGCATGGGGCAAATTTAACCAACTAAATGTTATACAAAGTTTAGATTTTGTACGGTAGCACTATTAACGGAATCTGGCTTTTGCCGGGCAAATTATTGTAATAGTTTGGCGATCAGGAAAGCACTTCCTGCTGCGACCGCCCCAATTAACACTATTTTAATAGCTCCGGAGAAAACAGGAACTCCTGTGGCTTTGCTTTTGAAATATCCAAATACAAACAGGCTAATCAGCGCTGCAATAATCGAATAGACGATTGCCTGCTGTGAGTCTGGTATTATGAAGTAAGGAAATAGAGGTATCAATCCGCCAACAGCGTATGAGCCTCCGATGTTAAGTGCACTTTTTGTAGCCCTTTTCGGATTCGGTTCATCTAATCCCAATTCGAATTTCATCATAAAGTCTATCCATTGCTTTTTGTCTTTTGCGATTTCCTCTGTAGCCATATCCTGTACTTCAGTACTTAGGCCGATCGAACGAAAGAAATTGCGGACCTCTGCTTTCTCCATTTCGGGAACTGTTTCCACTTCGGTTTCTTCGCGTCTTCTTTCGCTTTCATAATAATCTTGTTCCGTTTTACCGGCGAGGTATCCGCCAAGGCCCATCGCAATGCTGCCCGCTGCTATCTCTGCCAGTCCTGCAATAACAATAAGAGAGCTCTGAGATACTGCCCCTGTAAGACCTGCCGCGAGGGCAAAAGGTACTGTGAGTCCGTCACTCATGCCTATTACTACGTCTTTGATAAAATTTGAACTGTGGGTGTGCTGTTCAGTGTGAATAGCGGGGACAGGAGTTCTCATAACTTTTATGAAAACTGAAAGCAAAAATGAGGCCTTAATCAGATAACGGAGTTTTGGATCGTTAGAAGAGTGCCTGCAATCCGTTGGCTATTTTGTTCTCGTGTTCGAGCAACCACTTCTTTCTCCAGATCCCCCCACCGTATCCTGTGAGACTACCGTTACTGCCAATCACACGATGACATGGGATGATAATGGAGATAGGATTTCTGCCATTGGCTGAACCTACCGCTCTGATGCTGCCCGGATTCTTAAGTCTTCTGGCTATTTGCATGTAACTCACCGTTTTGCCGTAAGGTATTTTAAGGAGTTCTTTCCACACTGATTGTTGAAATTCTGTTCCCTCTGCTTGTATGGGGATAGTGAACACAGTGCGTTTGCCTGCGAAGTATTCGTCTAATTGTTTGCAACAATTGCGAAATACTTTTTCGTCGGTTTTCGTTTCAAAATTTTTAAGTGGATCCGGAACTTCGCGGAATTCGATAACGGTAATCTTCCCGTGTTGCACCTGTATTCTTATACCTCCGACCGGAGATTTATAAAGATGATAACCGGTTGCAGTTTCCTTACTCATCAATAGTTTGTGCTAAAAATAAAAGATCGTCTTTTTTATATCCCGACGGTTCGTTGTCAAAACAATTTGCCAACTCTCTCAGTAGATGGCTGATAACTTCAGTGTTGCTCATCGGTTGGAAGAACGAGGTATCTAATTCTATCGAATTACGCTTGAAGTATTCTTCAACATCTTTTTGAGTATAAACCTGCCCGTTCAACGGATCGATGAAGAACTTTATCTGCTCAGTACGTCTTTTAACAGGATTGGGGTATTGATACTCCGTAGTAAAATAAGCGATGATAAACTGTTTCGGAATTTTAATTGCAGCTACAGGCACATCGAGCATCTGTCCTAAAATGAGATACAGAATACCCGATGAAATGACATTGCCTCTTCTGTTTTCAATCAGTTTTGGCAGCAGGAAGTCATCAGGGATTTCATAACTAACGGTATTGCTCTGCAACTTGTAATAGTTGAACAGGATCGCAGATATCACAGCCACTTCTTCCAGAGGAGTAAGGTAGCTGTTGAGTTCGAGCCAGATATTCCTTCTCAGTTTTTCAATTTCCTGAAAAGTACGCGTGTGCGAAAGATCGGGATATAAATACTTCGAAACCAGGAGAGAACCCTGCAACAAATCCGGCGAATTCTTTTTCCACTTCTCAAAGTCCGACACCAGATCCTGAAAATGCAGTTTGTGGATAATCATCTCTATTCTGTGCTGCAAACCCTCATCGGGTGTGTTTTCCCACAGGTGTTCGAGGTTGGGCAAAATACCTTTGCCCATTGATACCAGTTTGGTAGACACCGAGTTAAATACCTCCTCGTCCGGATCATCGATCAGGTAAAAAAGTGCGTTTATTTCTTCGTTTTCAAGCATAACTTATACCCCCTCTTACGAACTGTTAGTAAAGATAGAAAAAGAATACTGCGTTTAAAATATATGTAAGCTAAAATTTTTGTTGAATCTCAATGGGTTAGTTGAGAGTTAATTGTAGAAAAAGGAAAGGTTTTTTGAGCGGAAAGCCTATTAATTGAACCCTGCCACCAGAAAAAATGCCGTTTTGGGGTTTATCCTGCGGTGCTGCGTGATAACGACTAATTTTGCATTATGACAAAACTATCGGTTAACGTAAACAAGATTGCCTGGTTGCGCAATTCGCGCGGAGGTAATACTCCTGATGTTGTGAAAGCATCCATTGATATTCAACGGTTTGGAGCAGACGGTATCACCGTGCATCCTCGTCCCGACGAACGCCATATCCGTTACAAAGATGTATATGATCTGAAAAAGGTGGTGACTACCGAGTTTAATATAGAAGGCAACCCGAGAGAACAGAAGTTTGTTGATCTGGTTCTTGCCAATCGACCGGACCAGGTGACACTCGTTCCCGACGCAACGGGTCAGCTGACCTCAGACCACGGTTGGGATACCATTACCCATAAAGAATACCTTAAGGGAATTATCTCCGTATTTAAAGATGCCGGAATCCGTACGAGCATATTTGTGGATCCGGAACCTGAAATGGTAAAGCACGCCAAGGATTGCGGAACCGACAGGATTGAATTGTACACCGAGAGCTACGCAGCCAACTATAAAAAAGGTGAACGCGAAGGAGCTATTGCCCCTTTTGTAAAAGCGGCTGAGACGGCGGTGGAATTTGAACTCGGACTCAATGCAGGCCATGATCTCGATATGGATAATCTTCGTTTTTTCAGAGAGCATATTCCATCTCTTCTCGAAGTTTCAATCGGCCATGCATTGATATCAGATGCGCTGTATTACGGTCTGGAAAATACGGTTCAACTGTATAAAAGACAACTGATGGTGTAGCTCACTCGAGTTCAATTACTTTGCAGTTTTTCATTTCGGTATTATCGATATCCAGAGTAACGATTGTCTTCACTGTGTGCCATCCCTGGTTACTTGCTGCGCCCGGATTGATATGAAGGCAGCCGATATTTTTATCGTACATGATTTTAAGAATATGCGAATGGCCATCGATAAAAAGTTGCGGCCGGTGAATCAGTAATTCCTTTTTTGTCGCAGCATTGTATTTAGGCGGATAACCGCCGATATGCCGCATCATTACTTTTACCTGCTCACACCGGAAGACAATCTGCTCGGGAAATTCTTTTCTGATCAATGCACTGTCGATATTGCCATAAACACCGCGCAAAGGTTTAAATTTCTGCAGCTGTTCTATCACCCCGTCTCCGAAATCTCCGGCGTGCCAAATCTCATCTCTGTCGGCAAAATAACCGAAAACGGCAGGGTGCAGATAACCATGCGTATCAGAAATAATTCCGATTTTCTTCATGTAGTGAAGTTACCTGAAAATGAGAGTGTGACAATTTTTGAATCAGGATTTTTGAATTTTGTGCGTGTTAATCAACTTCGAAATATTATATTCAGCCAATGATAGCATTTATAAATGCCGACATCTTCACCGGCGAAAAAATATTGAAGAATAAAGTTCTTGTTGTTGAGAAGGGAAAGATTAAATCTGTCGGAGGAAAAATTCCGAAAGGTTGTGCAATAGTCGATTGTCATGGCGGACTGTTGGCGCCCGGATGTATCGACCTGCAGATTTATGGTTCGGGCACTGATTTATTTTCAGCAGAATTAACGCCTGAGTCGCTCAAAAGAATATCAGACAGTTTAGTGAAAAAGGGAACAACCGCTTATTACATCACACTTGCTACCAACAGTTTTGAAGTATTTCGCAAAGCTGTAGATATAGTAAAAGAAAATCCTCATCCCGCGTTGAAAGGTATTCATCTGGAAGGGCCGTATATCAGTCAGGAAAAACGCGGAGCTCATTTAATCCAATATATAAAGAAACCCGATTACGATGAACTCAAAGAGTTTCTGAAGTATGCCGATAGCCACGTAAAAATGATGACATTGGCTCCGGAGGTGTGCGACCGCAAAACAATGCGCCTGCTGCGCGATAACAATGTTTTGTTGTCGGCAGGCCACAGCAATGCAACATATGAAGAGGCAGTGAAGGGATTTGACAACGGTATCACGACCGTCACCCATTTGTACAATGCGATGTCACCATTGCATCATAGAGATGCAGGTCTTCCCGGCGCGGCCTTCCTCGATGGCAGGGCTCATGCCAGCATTATTGTCGATGGAATACATGTGAGTTATGAAGCAGTGAAGATTGCCAAACGCCAGATGCGCAGCAGGTTATTCTTTATTACTGATGCCGTAGCAGCAACGAAGAAAGGCGGTTATATCCACATCAGAAAAGGTAACAGATATGTTTTACCCGATGGTACGTTATCAGGATCGGCTTTGACGATGCCGCTTGCCATCAGCAATATGGTAAACAAAGTAGGGGAGTCTCTTGAAGAAGCATTACGCATGGCTTCTTTGTATCCTGCTAAAGTGGCGGGCTTCAGAAGAATGGGAAGAATCAGAGAGGGCTATAATGCGGATTTAATTTGCCTTTCAGAGGATTTGCAACTTAACTTTACTGTTTTAAAAGGAGAAATAATACAAGCCGGATAATGATGAAAATATTCCGTTGTTTTCTGTTTTTCTTTTCGTTAGTGCCTTTCACTCTTGTGGCGCAATCAGATATTACAATTTCTCACGGAGGTATCATTCGGGGAGATCAGACGTCGAAAAAGATGGCTCTGATTTTCAGTGCCGATGAATATGCTGAAGGCCTGGAGTATATTGACAGTACATTGAAAGCAATGGGAGCAAAGGGATCGTTTTTCTTTACCGGTAATTTTTTTAAGAATAAAGAATATCGCAAGACAACCAAAAGCCTTCTGAAAAATGGAAATTATGTAAGCACCCATTCTTACGGTCACCTGCTGTATTGCGACTGGGGCAAGCGCGACAGCCTTCTGGTAACGAAAAAAGAATTTGAGACAGATTTGAAAAAGGCTTTTTCCCAGTTGAAGAAATATTTTAGGATATCCAGAGAAGAGGTCAGGTATTTCCTGCCACCTTACGAATGGTACAACGATACTATTGCTGCATGGGCTGCCGGTATGGGACTCCAGATTATTAACTTCACTCCGGGGTCATCAAGCAATGGTGATTATACAACCCCCGATATGGGGAAACGTTACTTATCATCAGATACTATCTTTAACAGAATACTGAGATTTGAGGCTAATAACAAGAATGGTACAAATGGCTCCATACTCTTAACACATGCAGGTGCAGGGCCGTTGAGAACTGACAAGTTTTTCTACAGATTACCTGAATTGATTTCTATTCTTCAGAAAAAAGGTTATGAGTTGGTGAGAATTGACGAGTTACTCGGGCGGGATTAATGACCGGCTTCCGACTTTTCCAATCCTTTATTGGCCAACTGTCCGCAAGCGGCGTCAATGTCTTTTCCGCGGCTGAGACGAAGCCGGACATTCACTCTGTGTGCTGCGAGATAGTCCATGAATTTCTGAGTCTTCTCTCTGTCAGGCTTCTCAAAATCTGCCTGGTCTATAGGGTTGTATTCAATAAGATTCACCAGCCGGACCGGAACCCTACGGTAAAGTTTGATCAGATTATCAGCATCCTGAATGCTGTCGTTCAGATTTTTAAACAGGATGTATTCGTAAGTGATGTCGTTACCCGTTTTTTCGTAGAAGTATTCGAGAGCATCCATCAATGACTCAATGTTGTTACTGTCGTTGATGGGCATAATCCTGCTTCTCTTGTCATCGCTTGCAGCGTGTAACGAGAGTGCCAGATGGAAACGCACCTCGTCATCGCCGAGACGTTTAATCATTTTTGCAATGCCTGAGGTGGAAACGGTAATCCTGCGCGGACTCATTGCCAATCCGTCGTTAGACGTAACCATTTCAATTGATTTCAGCACATTGCGGTAATTGAGCATCGGTTCGCCCATTCCCATGTAAACAATGTTGCTTAGTTTCTTACCGTAATGTTCTAATGCAATTTCGTTGAGCGTTGCTGCCTGGTCGTAGATCTCGTCAAAAGTGAGGTTGCGCATGTGTCCCATAAACCCTGTCGCACAAAATTTGCAACCCAGACTGCAACCTACCTGCGAACTGACACACGCCGTTTGCCTTCCGTCAGTGGGAATCAAAACTCCCTCCATGATGTTGTCGTCTGCAGTCTTAAAGGCTACTTTGATTGTTCCGTCAGAGCTGTGCTGGATCGTGTGAATTGAGAGTGCGGGAAAGGTGAACTCGCCCTTCATCAGGTCTCTCAGCTCTTTACTGATACTGGTCATTTCATCGAAGTGCCGTGCGTGTTTCTTCCAGAGCCATTCCCATATCTGAGCTGCACGGTACTTCTTTTCTCCCTTGGAGAGTACCCATTCTGTGAGTTCTTCTTTGGATAGTGACCTGATGTTTTTAGTAAGAGCCATTCTGCAAAACTATTGAAACAGATTCTAAAGTTTTCTTAAGCAGCAAAAAAGTAGTTGGTGGCTGTTTCAAAGTGGTTCTTGATTCGTGTTTCACTTTGAGTTTAGGTAGCGTAAGGTATAAACCTTGAATTTTCAAAAATAGTATTCTGATTGTCGGGAGTAATCCGTGTGAAGTTTGTGGCAGTACATATATAATTCTTTGAACATATTTTTTTATTTATCTTCATTGAGGATGAAGTTGGTTTTTTAGCAGATACCAAATAAGGCCTGCGCACGTTTTTATTTCAGGAAAAAGCTATGAAAAGACTAAGACTACCATTATCTCTCATTTTTGCGCTCCTTGTTGTACAGGTTTCTTTTGCACAGGGAGGCGAAGAAGAATATAAGAAAGGAAGGGCTGCCTACGACAGCAAAAACTATACGGAGGCTTTTTCCTGGTTTAAAAAGTCGGCAGATAAAGGGAATGCCAAATCAATGAATAACATTGGGCTGCTCTACATGACAGGCCATGGCGTGGAGAAAGATCTTAGTAATGCAATAGAATGGTTTCAAAAAGGAGCTGATAAAGGAGTCCCTCAAAGTATGATGGCCCTGGGTGGATTTTATCTCAAAGGTGAAGGAGTGAATAAGGATGAAAAAAAGGCATTCCAATGGTTCAAAAAAGCGGCCGATGCGGGTTTTAGTGCCGGGATGTATGAAGTCGGACGGTGCTACTACGATGGCTCGGGAGTGAAACAGGATTATGCTAAAGCTTTGGAATGGTATGAAGAGGCTGGCAAGGAAGGGGATGTAGATGGTATGTTTGATGTGTCTCTGATGTATAAAAAGGGTATTGGCACCGAAGTAAATTACAATAAAGCATCGTATTGGATGAGAATGGCCGCAGAGGCGGGAAATAGCTCCGCTATGTGCAATGTGGGGTTAGATTATGAAAACGGTGACGGTGTTGAAAAGGATCCCCGGAAAGCTTTTGTCTGGTATAAAAAATCAGCGGAAGCCGGAAACTCTTATGGCATGTATCATTTGGGACGTGCATATATTTTTAGGATTGGTACAGAGGAAAATTATTCAGAAGGTTTTAAATGGTCAGAAAAAGCAGCACTCAGGGGTCATGCCAATGCTATGAATACGATGGGGATGCTTTACGAAGGCGGATGGGGAGTTACTAAGAGTTATGCTAATGCCTACAAATGGTACGAAAAAGGTGCAAATGAGGGGAGTGCGGCGGCAATGTATAATATGGGAAGAATGTATGAATTGGGTGAGGCTGTCCCGAGAAATCTTGACGAAGCTTATTCCTGGTTTTCGAAAGCTGCCGAAAAGGGACATCAGTATGCTAAAACACGTAAAAAGGCAATTGATGAAGATCGCGATACCCAAAAGAAAATAGCATTGGCTGGAAAAAGAACCGGTTCTGTCCCGACCAAACCTGCTCCGACATCCGCTTCTGCCACATCGAAATCGACTAAGACAACAACAACCATCTCTCCAGCTCTTACCCAAAAAGTAAAACTCTATAAACAAGAAGCTATTAAAAAAGGTGATGACGTAGCCATGCTGAATTTGGGTACATGGTATTATCTGGGTGAGGAACTGCCAAAAGATACCGTAGAGGCGCTTTACTGGTTTAAGAAATCAGCAGATAAAGGCAATTCCGCGGCTATGTATAATTTAGGTGTTATGTATTACTATGGCGACGGAGCAACCAAAGATACGGAAGTGGGAAAATCATGGTTTAAAAAATCAGCCAACAAGGGCAATGTTGAGGCAAAGAAAGAATTGGCTGAAATCGATAAACGTGAAGAGAAACTCAAGAACCTTAAGAAGGCGGCAGAAGGTTTATTCAAATCTTTTGGACACTAAAAAACTTTGCATTCTATGGTTTTAGCGTCGTGGCGCAGGCAAAGTACTACTTAAGTAGTTCATCCAGCTTATTGTAAATAGCGTCATCTTCGCCAACAAAACGTTCAACGATTTTGCCTTGAGGATCGATAATGATTTTTGTCGGAAATCCCGCTACACTGAATTTCAGCACATAATCATCCTCAGGCCTGTTCAAAACCTGATACCACCGGTAACCTTTATTTTTATTCAGGAATTCGCGCCAGCTTGTACCATCGTCAGATTCCTGAGCAATACCAACAATTTCCATTTTGCCTTTGTACTTATCCAGATATTCTTTCATTTTCGGCATTCCCGAAATACAAGGCATGCACCAGGTACCCCAGAAGTCGAGCACTACATATTTTCCGCGAAGCGACTTGAGGTCAAAAGGCGCCTTGTCGTATGTATTGGAGGAGATGATATCCGGAGAGATATTTCCTGCGGCAGTTGCTTTGAGCCCTTCCACTCTCTGTGCTACTTCATTGTAAAATGGAGTGGAGGCTAGTTCCTTATCCATCTTATCGAATAACTCTACAGCTTCGTCTTCGGTTACTTCAGACCTTATCATCATATCCGAAAGTGCCCATGCTGCCGCAATAGAAGACGGGTTATCTTTAACGAACTGCACTTTAATTGCGGTGCTTTTTTCATCGAGCTCGTCTATTTCTTTTTCAATTTGCTTCACACGCGCATCGGCAGTGTCTATATCTTTTCCGCTGATCTCTACCATAAGGTTTACCGCCTTGTTCACGAGCGGATTCATTTTGCGGTTGAGTTTTGCCAGATCTTCGTTGGCCTTATCCCCTGAAGGGTATGCATCCACGTAATCTGTGATTTCTCCGCTAAAGAAAACTTTTCCTCCTGGTGTGGCAATGAATTGCAACTGCGACGATTTCGCCGGGTAATAGCCGTTCCCGTCTTTAGTTCTTTTAACCGTACGATCAACATTTGGATATAATGTCATGTACTGCATTTTATCGATGTGCATACTATAGCTGAAAGTGCGATGATTCTTCACCGGAATAGAGTCAATAAAATATCCTTTGGGTTGAGTACTGTCTTTTATGATCACACGCATGAAGTCGGTATCGAAACCTTTGATATCCCCTGATACCGTGAAGTTCTTCTCCTGGCTGTATGCTGCCGTGGCAAAAAAGATCAAGGCAAGAGCTAGAAATCTTTTCATGTTGTAACTATTGTATTGTTGAGATAAAAAAAGTCCTCAGCTTCTGCCAAGGACATTCTCTTATTTTTTTAACCTTCTGCAAAATATTTGTGGAAGTAGGGTATGGTCTCGATTCCTTTATAGAAGTTCGCAATTCCATATTTTTCATTGGGAGAGTGCAGTCCGTCGCTGTCGAGCCCGAATCCCATGAAAATAATTTTGATACCCAGCTCCTGTTCCAGGATAGAGCAGATAGGAATGCTTCCGCCGCCTCTTACGGGTACAGGCTCTTTTCCAAATGTAGCCTGAATCGCTTTGGCAGCTGCCTGATATCCTTTACTGTCGATGGGTGTCAGGTAAGGTTCGCCCCCGTGATGCTCAAATGCTTTAACGGTTACGCCTTCGGGAGCAACAGAAGAGAAGTAGTCGAGCAGCAGCTTTGTCATTTTCTTCGATGATTGGTTGGGCACTAATCGTGCTGAAATCTTAGCTGTTGCTTTCGAAGGCAATACTGTCTTTGATCCTTCACCTGTGTAACCACCCCAAATACCATTGAGTTCGAGAGTCGGGCGGATACCTGTTCTCTCAAAAGTGGTATAGCCTTTTTCTCCCCAAAGCGCATTAATACCTATTTCTTTTTTGTATTCTTCTTCGTTAAACGGAGCCTTTGCCATCAGTGCTCTTTCTTCTTCAGTAGCCGTTAATACATCATCGTAAAATCCGGGGATGGTAATGTGATTGTTTTCATCGTGGCAATCGGCAATCATCTTGGCAAGAATAGTAATCGGGTTGGCAACAGCACCACCGTATGTTCCGCTGTGCAGGTCGCGGTTAGCTCCCGTTACTTCTACCTCTATATAAGACAAGCCTCTCATTCCCACATCAAGGGATGGTGTGTCCATACTCAGCATGGCACTGTCGCTGATGAGGATAACATCAGCTTTCAGAAGTTCTTTATGATTGTGTACGAACTTTCCGAGGCTGGGCGAACCCACTTCTTCCTCACCCTCGATCAGGAATTTAATGTTTGTCTTCATGGTGTTAGTCTTTGCCATCACCTCGAGGGCTTTCACATGCATAAAGAACTGTCCTTTGTCGTCGGCAGAACCGCGGGCATATACATTGCCGTCTTTGATGGTAGGTTCAAATGGACTGGTATGCCACAACTCCAGCGGCTCTACAGGCTGCACGTCGTAGTGACCGTAAACGAGTACGGTAGGAAGTGAGGGATCTACAATCTTTTCGCCGTAAACAACGGGAATACCTTCAGTAGGCATTACCTCTGCTTTGTCGGCACCTGCAGCCAGCAGGCTGTTTTTCACTGCCTCGGCGCAAGTAGCCATATCTTTTTTATGTTCACTTTGAGCGCTGACTGACGGAATCCTGAGCAAATCCATCATTTCGTTAAGAAACCTGTCTTTATTTTGTTCCTGATATTCTTTCCATTCTTTCATGTTCGTTAGAAAATTTAAATTTTTAGAAGGCCACGAATATACCACTTTTGAAAAAAGCGAAAAACTTGCCAAAACTTGGAAAAGTGGATTATTATATTTGGTTTTGATTGAAAGTTATTATTACATTTGTGCCAGATTGCTTTTCAAAATCAGCCTTTGGTTAGTTGGGATGACCGGTTCTCCGGACGCTCTTCTGAATCAAAGGCTGAGTCTATTTATAGACCCTCCTCTTTAAACTACCGGCACTTCCTCGTCCTTCTTTATGAAAGGGATATACTTCTTCAATCGTTTTCCCAGGCGGAAATAGAATTCTTTGTTGAACAGTTGCGAATCGTGCATGGCCTTGTAATTAAGGAACAGACCAACCGGTGTCAATACAATAACAGGTAGCCACATGCCGAGTACAACAGGCAACACCTGGTCTTTTGCAAACTTGGCTCCGAAGATCATCAGCAGGTAAAAGATCATAAAGAAAATGATGGCAACCACCAATGGCAATCCAAGTCCGCCCCGACGAATAATCGAGCCGAGTGGTGCGCCAATAAGAAATAATACCAGGCACGCAACAGACAGGCTGAGTTTTTTATGCCACTCGATCTGGTAGAGAACTGTTTCTTGTTTGAGTTCTTTCAGTTCCTCGTCATTCATCTTCACCAGATTCCTGAGGTTTTCTATAGAATTGAGTGCTGTATTTTTTACAGACATTCTTATGGAGTCAGGAATCAAGGCAGTAAATCCTGTTGCCGTATCATTCGTTACAGGTGGTACTATCGCAACGGTGTCATGAATATCTTTTTTCTGAATGGTAGAATCTTTATAACGCATATATCTGATGTAGGACGAAAGACTCATCGCCAGCCTCCGGTCGGCGCTGTCGGGCATTTTGCGCAGTGAGTCGAGGTCTTCTCCCAACTGGCCGATGGTTTTCATTCGCATATTGTTCTTGAAAAGGCTGTCGGATGTTTTCTGCAAATCGAGCTGACTGAGATCGAACAGTTTGTTGTAATCCTTGAAACCGAGGTTGATAAACTCCGATTTATTCGGGTCGTAATCATACACTTCCTGATACCGGTGCCCGTCGTACAAGTGGAACTCAATAAAGTTCTTATCCTTGCTCATGAGCATCTTACCGTCTTTCGCAATGATGACATTGTCGCGCGGGCTGTTGGAGATCTCATAGATGACTATATCTTTCAGGATACTGTCATGTTTTTTCTCAGCCACCTTAATTGAGAATCCCGAGAAGCCGTTGTAAAATACACCCGGTCTCAGGTCGAAGGCAGGGCTCTTGCGGTAGATGTCGTGATAGATTCTTGCAAACTTCAGGTTGGCTACCGGTTCCACATTATTAGAAAAGAAGAAGGCAACACCGGTGAAGAAAACCGTTACGATAAGTAATGGCCTCATAAACCTCAGAAAAGATATTCCTGAAGATTTAATGGCTACCAGCTCGAAGTTTTCTCCCAGTTTTCCAAAGGTCATAATGCTGCTCAACAGGATGGAGATGGGCAGCGCTAATGCCACCAATGTAGCACTCGCATAAATCATGAATTCGGCCAATGTCAGGAAATCAAGTCCTTTGCCCACAAGATCATCGATATACTTCCACAGAATTTGCATCATGAAGATGAAAACTGTCACGAAGAATGCTCCAATGAAAGGGCCTGCAAAAGCCTTCAGGATGAGTATATCGAGTTTTTTGATCATTGAATAATCTGCTGAGAAGCGGCCGTTATAGTGGCCAGCCAGCGGCGCGGGCACAAAAATAAACCTTTCCTAAAATGAACAGCAGGTAATTAGAGTTTCATTAGCTAAATGAATGATAATATATAAGGCAAAAGTGCAACCCGCCACTACTTTTCTTTTACCTGAAAATGAATACAGAAAAATTGGTGTCAGGAGTGTATGATTTTCTCCGGGAGTGGACGGTCTAGTTACCGATTCTGTAAAGCAGGTCTTTTATTTGAGTATCCCACAGCAATTCGGCATCCTTAATATCCGACTTTTCAGCAAAGTCGGTTACAACCAGTATGATTTGATTTGTTACTTCTGATTTATCAATTCTGAATTCAAAGTACTCATCCTTATCCGCGTCTTCCCATTGGTAACGGACTAATTTGTTTTCTTCTTTCTCTAAAACTTTTGCATGTTGAGAGGATCCCGACCATGTAAATTCAAAGCCTTCGTGATCATCTTCTACCTTATCGGCGAACCATTCCTGCAATCCATTCGAAGTAGACAAAAACTCATACAAAATGCCGGGTGAACACCTCACCGGAAACTCCAGGCTATATTTTACTTTCTTACCCATTTTAATTTGTTCGGATTAATAATCGTCATTTTTGCAATAATAGAAAATTAATTGACTTAGCCAATAAAAGATATGAAATGTGGAAATACAAGGCATAACCTCTATATTGGCGGGGCATAAGATAGTGATTTACAATAATATCTGTTAAAAATATACTTAAAAGGCCTCAATTGTCGTTATAGTAAACGGAATCGTGCTCAAAAAAAGCGATGTATTCCAAACACTAATAACTAACTGAAACCCATAGAAAACGTACCCATTTATGAGTATGCGGCAATTGAAAATCTCGAAATCGATTACAAATCGTGAGAGTGAAAGCCTTGAAAAATACCTGCAGGAGATTGGAAAAGTAGATATGATTACTGCTGAGGAAGAGGTTCAACTGGCTGAATTAATAAAATTAGGCGACCAGAAAGCGCTGGATAAGCTGACAAAAGCAAACCTGCGTTTTGTTGTTTCTGTTGCCAAGCAATACCAGAATCAAGGACTCACACTGCCCGACCTGATCAATGAGGGCAACCTGGGCCTTATTAAGGCAGCTCAACGTTTCGACGAAACACGTGGATTTAAATTTATCTCGTACGCCGTTTGGTGGATTCGCCAAAGCATTATGCAGGCACTGGCAGAAAATGCAAGGATTGTAAGACTGCCATTAAATAAGGTAGGATTGACATCGAAGCTTGTAAGAGCAATGGCGCACCTTGAACAGGAACTCGAGCGACCCCCAACCACTGATGAGGTAGCGCTTTATCTTGGTGTCGAAGTTGAGGAGATAACTGCAATGATGAATGTAACAGCACGACATGTGAGCACTGACAGTCCGATCGGTGAGGATGATGAAAGCACGCTCATCGATGTGATGGAAAATAAAAATGCCGATAGTGCCAGCAAGAAGATGGAATTTTCGGATAGCCTGGCCTATGAAATAGAAAGAGCATTATCAGTTTTGAAGCCGCGGGAAAGAGAGGTGATCTGCCTGCTTTATGGAATCGGAGGGGGGTACCCTGTGTGCATGGAAGAACTTGCCGAAAGATATGGCCTAACGCGCGAGCGTGTACGTCAGATAAAAGACAAAGCGCTCGAAAAGCTGAGAGCCGCAACTGAACATACCCCGTTGAGGGAGTTCATGGGAACCTAAGAAACATTGATGTTTTGGTTGTATAGTTTAAAACAGAGATTTTGTCTCTGTTTTTTATTTTCAAATCTTCCGCTTTGTGTTGTAGGAGTCAATTCAGTACTGTCGGTTTCGTGCGATACGAATTGATGAAGGGGCAAACAACAAGGCGTTATGACGCCTTGTATTTAAGGATGACATTGGCATTTATCGCTTTCGGAAGCCAACGCATGAAAGAGATTTTAAGGTTCGCTTTATGTCTGATATTAATGCAAGATTCAATTCCGGCAAAGTTAGGAGATATGGTAGCGTCTGATGAATTGCTGCAAACCATGGAGGCTTCCCGCACCTGTAAGCGAAGCGTCTTTGTTGCTGTAAAAGACAACTGCAGAGAAGGGAAACAAGCAGCTACACTTATCACTAAACAGATAAACGCATAAACAAATAAACTTTTATTCGGGTAATTCTAATTCGGAAGGTGCAATCCAAAACATGAGATTCTTATAAAGACTTTGCCTCAATTCTCATTCATTAGATACTTTTGCCTGTATGGAATACATCAGTATCGGAAGAATTGTGGCCGTGCATGGTGTTGCGGGCAGGATGATATTGAAACACGCTTTGGGTAAGCGGTCGAAACTCGATGGAGTGGAAGCCGTTTTTACAAAAGAAAGCACAGGCTCATTTATTCCATGGTTTCTAACAGCAACCACTGCCTCCAAATCGGATGAAACATATATCGAGCTGGATGGCATCACTACACGTGAAGCTGCCTCGCGTTTGCTGGGAAAAGAAATCTGGCTGAAGGAAGAAGATTTTAAGAGGCTGGCAGGGAAAAATGCTCCCATATCTTTTCTGGGATATGAAGTTATGGATGGCGGTAATTTAATTGGACGGGTTGATGAGATTATCGAGATGCCTTATCAGCTATTATGTAAGGTTATGTGGCAGGGTGTAGAGGTGTTGATACCGGTGAACGAAGAATTCCTGAAGGGGATTGATAAGAAGAATAAAATTCTCCACATGGAGTTGCCCGACGGCCTCCTCGATGTTTACAAATCGTAGCTTTTTATCTGATGTGCTTTCTCATTTGATTCATCAGTGCTTTCATGTCTTTCGGCAAAGGAGCTTCAATATGAACATCTTTCCCGTTAGGATCTTTAAAGTTTAATGACGTGGCGTGCAAAGCCAGCCTGTTAAGCAGCGGTCTTTCTTCTTCTTCTTTTTTTCCTTTGTTGTAATCTTTTTTGAAGTCTGATAGAAATACAGGCTTTCCATCGCCGTAAATGGGATCGCAGAGCAAAGGATGATTGATGTGTTTGGCGTGTACCCTGATCTGGTGCGTGCGGCCTGTCTCAAGATCAAAGTTCAAAACAGAAAATAAGAAATTGGTTTCGAGTGTTGTAAAGTGGGTGATGGCAGGTTTGCCTTTTTGGGATACCATCATCTCGCCTTTTCGGTACGGACTCTCTGCAATCGGTGCATCTATTGTTCCCGATGTTTCCTGCACGCGTCCGTGTACAATCCCAGTATACGATTTTCTTATTTTTCTGTTTTCAAACAGTTGAGAAAAATACTTGTGTACTTCAGGTGTTTTGGCGAATAATATGATTCCGCTGGTTGGTTTGTCGATACGGTGAACAACCAGGATATTTTCATAACGCTGTTTGAGCAGTGAAAAAAGCGAAGGCTCTGAATCATCGTGCCGGTCGGGAATACTCAGTAATCCCGCAGGTTTGTTTACGGCGATGTAATCTTCAGTCTCAATGAGAATTTCGTACTTCACTGTTTCTTTTTCGATTTACCTGTTTTCTTGCTGGTATATTTCAGCAGGCGCACTTCATTCTCCTTAAGGTATCTCCATTTTCCGCGTTCTACATTCTTTTTGGTGAGCCCCGCATATACGACCCTGTCGAGAGCTTTAACTTCATAACCGAAGTGCTCGAAGATGCGCCTAACGATGCGATTACGCCCGCTGTGCATTTCTATCCCTACAACACTTTTATCCTTTTCGTCAGGAAAGCCCAGGGCATCGGCATGTATTTCGCCGTCTTCAAGAATGATACCCGATAATATTTTTTCAAAGTGTGCTTTTGTGAGAGGCTTATCCAATTTAGCCTCATAGATTTTTTCAACGTTGAACGAGGGGTGAGTGAGTTTCTGAGTAAGGTCGCCATCATTAGTAATCAGCAATACTCCTGATGTATTTCTGTCTAATCGTCCCACAGGATACACACGCTCCTGAGTTGCATTTTTAATGAGTTGAAGCACTGTCTTTCGTGCTTTAGGGTCTGAGGTCGTAGTGATATAATCTTTTGGCTTGTTGAGCAGGATATACACCATATTTTCGGTCACGTGCAGCCTTTTGCCGTTTAGCGTTACCTTATCTTTTTCAGACACCCGGTGGGCCGGATCTGTGATGGTAACATCATTCACCTGTACACCTCCTTCTTTGATGATGGAAACAGTCTCTCTGCGAGATGCTACTCCGCAGTGTGCGAGAAACTTATTCAAAGGCATCAGTTCGTCGACCTTCGGTTTGTTCTGATGTGTTTTAGGGGAAGAAGTCCGTTTTACCGGGCCCTCTAGTTTTCTGTCTTTCTTTTTCTGCAGGTATTCGGCAATTTCTGCAGCTCTTTGTTTTTTGGCAGCTTTCTTTTCCTGCTTGAATTTTTCTTTGATTGCAGCATTACTCTTTTTGGTAATGAACTTTTCGAATGGGTGTCGTGCCATAATTTGCTGAATTACTGTTTTTCCAACAGGATGAAAGCGCAAAGGTAACGCGAATGGAGGGAAAACATCATTAAAATGCTTCGTGGTACGTAGCGTTGAGGCTTTAGGTAATTGTGAAATTCTTTAGGCACTAATTTCCCATTCCTGCCACAGAATAGTTTATTTTCGCTGCCACAGAAAAAGATATGAAGCCGGAGATATATCAGATTAAGTTGCCGCAGTTTGAGGGGCCGTTCGATTTGTTACTGTTCTTTATTGAGAGAGACGAGCTGGATATATACAATATTCCGATTACCAGAATCACCAATGACTTCCTCGAGTACATTCATCAGAGTGAATCGCTGAATATCGAGTTGAGTAGCGATTTTATCTTGTTCGTCAGCACCCTGATGCACATCAAAGCCAGGATGCTGCTGCCGCGCAAAGAGCTGGATAGTGAGGGTAACGAAATAGATCCGCGCCAGGAACTGGTCGACAAGCTGGTTAAATACAAAAGGTACAAAGAAGCTGCAAAAAGCCTTTCGGATATGGAGGCCGAGCGGATGTTGCGCTTCAGAAGAGGCAATATCCAGAGCGAGATGATAGCTGTGGGAGAGGAGGCAGCAGAGGGCACCGAAATTCAGTCGGTTACGCTCTTTAAGCTAATGCGCGCTTTTGAGCGGGTAGCCAAAAGGCTGCACGAGAAGCATAATAAACCCGTGCATACCGTCATCCGTTACAACTATACGATGGAGGGCGCCCGCAAGTATGTTTTCGAGCTGGTAAAAGCACACAGGAGTATTTCGTTTGAAAAGATATTTGACGTATGCGAAAACCGCATTCATGCCCTTTTCCTGTTTTTAAATATGCTGGAACTGATTCAACAAAACTTCCTGAAAATATTAATAGGAGAAGGAGTCAACAACTTTATTCTTGAGTTTAATGAAGAGGTTAGCAACGACCTTCCTTCTCCTGTAGATCCTCTGCAGGCCTGATAACACGGGATCGTGGTTTAGGTCCTGTATTTTAATTTCTTGTTTTCGTAATCTTTAAGCAGTTTCTTGAAGCTTTTCCTGTCATATCCTTCCGGATATACTATTTTGGTCCGGGTAAAGAAGAACCATGAGATAGCTGCATATAGCATCGTACCACTTGTACGCACCAGCATTTCTACAATCGTCAGGTTGTTGATGGGCTTGCCGTTGTTGATGTGGAACAACATACCGATGTACCCCACAAACATAATGATAGTAGCTACAAAGAGCAGGGGAGTAGCCCATTTGCCTTTGATGAAAAATAAAGCTCCACAAATAATATAAAAAATTGATACTATAAAGCAGGCAACGGCTGATAAAGGTATGTATACAGCAGGAGTTGTACTGTTCTTTCCATAGTAGAGTAGATCTCCTCCGGAAGTGTAAAAAGTGTATCCCCCGACAATAATAAGGACGCTTCCCAGTAAATAAATTATAAATCTCTTCATAGGAATGCGCGATTTATTGAATGAATTTAGGATTAATAAGTTGAATCATCACTCTTAAAAACGTCGATTTTACTGGTGTATTGCATGCATTTGTTGTTATTGACAATTATCAATAAAAATAAAAGTATAAAAATACTTCTATTATAGACAAATGACTTAATTTTGCGAACCTAAAACAATACAATCACATGGATACAGCACAAAAAAACATTCTTATTGTTCCGGAATTGCCTCCTATGATTAAGCATTCCACAATATTTAACCGCTTTGACGAATTGGCTCCCGGTGAGGAGTTGATTATAATTAATGATCATGACCCGAAACCCTTGTATTATCAGTTGCAGGCTACCAGGGGCGAAATATTTCAGTGGGAATATCTGGAAGACGGACCGGATACCTGGCGTATAAAAATCACTAAAACTGGAAGTATGCCCGATGTTCTGAATGTAACTTTGATAGAACCCAGACTGAAGCATCCGACCATTTTTGCCAAGTTTGACAACTTGCAGCCGGGTGAAGCATTCATTTTGTTTAACGACCACGACCCCAGGCCTTTGTATTTCCAACTTTCTCAGATGAGAGGTGATACTTTCACCTGGGAGTATCTGGAGCAAGGCCCCTATGACTTCAGAATATTAATTACCAAGAAGCCGTTGCCGACCGAAGAAAAATCTGAGGCACAAAGCACATCCGCAGACAACAGCAATGATGAAGTTCTGGATGTAACCGTGCTGCCTCATGGTAGAAAACACCCTATTATTTTTGAAAAATTTGACAGCTTGCAACCCGGTGAAGCATTCATCCTGCACAACGATCACGATCCCAAACCGCTGTACTACCAGATGGTAGGCGAGCGCGGAGAAATCTTTACATGGGAATATCTGGAGCAGGGACCGGAAGTATGGCGTATCCGTATAGCAAAGAAAACACTGAGCGGACCGGCTGAAGAGACATTGGGCGATATTGTAGCGAAAGACCTGCGTAAAGCCGAAGTGTTCAAGAAGCATGGTATCGACTTCTGCTGCGGAGGTAAGAAAACAGTAAGAGAAGCATGTGCTGAAAAAGGAGTGGATGTAAACGTAGTGATTAAAGAGCTGAGCGAATCAGATAAGCTGACAGCGAGTGCCGGAAGGCCTTTGCCTTATAACGACTGGAGTCTCGACTTTCTGGCCGACTACATTATCAACACTCATCACAGTTATGTAAAGAAAACCATGCCCGACCTGGTGCAATACTCTGCTAAAGTGACCAAAGTACACGGAGACAGACATCCTGAATTACACGAAGTGAACCGTCTCGTTCAGGAAACTATGAAGGAGATGGCAGAACATACCATCGAAGAAGAATCAGTGCTGTTCCCTTACATCAAGAAGCTGGCGAGAAACGAAAACGGAGAGAACGGAAATCTGGAAGAGCAGATCGACCTGAGAATTGACGAGCATGAACTGGTAGGTGGCAATATGGATAAGATCAGGGAAATAACTCAGAATTACACATTGCCTGATGATGCGTGCGCCAGTTACACATATCTGTTCAAGACGCTGGATGAGTTTGAAGAAGATCTTCACGTGCACGTGCATCTGGAGAACAACATTCTCTTCCCGAAGGCTATCAAGCTGGCAAAAGGCGAAAGTTTGAATTGAAAAACCACTAGCTAATAGAATTTCAATTAAGAGAAGATACTGTAGCCAACTTCAGAAATGGTAAGCTGACCTGCAAAAAACTATTCCCGTAGAAAGGTTATAGTATCTTCTTTTTAAAACTTTGAACCGGATTATTTAATTTCAGTTTTTAAAATTTTTTTATGAAGTATTTGTTTCAATTAGTTATGGCATTTGCCGTTATCGCATTTCTGCCCTCATGTTCAGGAAACGCTGATTCAGCTTCACACGAAGAAGCGGTAGAAGAAGTTCATGAACACGCTGAAGATGCTGCTGAAGAAGCCCTTTCACTCAATGATGGTGTTAAATGGCAATCGGATGCCGCTACTACTGAAAATGTAAGTGCGCTAAAAACAATGGCAGATAATTTCAATGCCGATACCGGCGGAGATGCTGAGCAGTTCCGTGCTCTTGGCGAAAACCTTCAGGAAGGCCTGAACCAATTGATTCAACAGTGTACTATGGACGGCCCCGCGCATGACGAATTGCACAAATGGCTGGAACCGGTGATCAAGAACATAAAGAATTTAAAAGACGTTGCTGATGCTGACGAGGGTCAGAAATTGTTGACTGAATTAAAAGGCCGGTTAAACAATTACAGTAACTTCTTCCAATATGACAATTAACCCGAACACAAAGATTGCTGCTATTCTGAAAGCGCATCCGGATGCGCTGGAAGCAATTATCAGTATCAACAAGAAATTTGAAAAGCTTCGTAATCCGCTGATGCGTAAGCTGATGGCCGGGCGTACGAGCATTAACATGGCTTCGAAAATAGCGGGAGTTAAGGTGGATTCTTTTTACGAAAAACTGAAGCCGCTCGGTTTTGAAGTAGATGATAAAGTAGAAGCAATTGTAGAGAAAAACCATTCCGTTCCGGGATTCCTGCACAAGCTCACTGATAAAGATATTCTAGTGCTGGATGTAAGGCAGACGATTGAAGAAGACAGGGATCCGCTACCCGATATCATGAATGCAGTTAAAGCTATTCCCCCAAACGGGGCTCTGAAGATTGTCAATTCGTTTGAACCGACTCCACTTATTAAACTGCTGGAAAAACAAGGATTTGCTGCATTTGTTGATGATGCCCATGAAGATGCTGTAGAGACATGGTTCTACAAAGAAAAAGCCTCTGCCGGTGCACCATCAGCAGATGTTGATGATACTGCTAAAGAAGGCTGGGACAGTATGCTGGCCAAATATGAAGGCAGACTCGAGACGACTGATGTGAGGGAGTTGCCAATGCCGCTGCCCATGCACACTATTTTAGAACTGCTGGACACATTACCTGAGGATAAGGCACTGTTCGTAGAACACAAGAGAATACCGGTATTCCTGTTGCCCGAATTGCGCGAGCGCAACTTCGATTATCGTATCAAAGAAATTACCGACGGCCATGTACAGCTTTTAATATTTAAGGACTGATATGTTTGCACCTGTAGCTGGAGTTAATCCGACCAAGACCACGTCACACAGGGTGATCATACCATTTTATGTGTATGCTGCACTGTCATTTATTGTGGGCTGTGTCTTGTTGTTCACTTCTTCAGGTGCGTTCACGGGTCCGCACTTTCAGCCCCAGTTGCTGGCCATCACACACGTAATGGCACTCGGATGGGGTTCGATGATGATTCTGGGAGCCAGCCACCAATTGGTACCTGTACTGATTGAAGGCAAATTATACAGCAATGTGCTGGCCTATCTTTCGTTTGGCTTCGCGGGTGTAGGAATCATTTTGCTGGTATGGGCATTTTATCATTTTGACTTCGGATGGACGGCGCAGGTGGGTGGCCTTCTGATTTTGATAGCTTTCCTGTTTTATCTGGTTAACATTATCGCCAGCATGCGAAACGGTAATCATAAGAATGTGCATGCCACTTTTGTGTTGGCAGGGACACTTTGGATGATTCTCACTATTTCACTCGGTGTATTATTGATCTTCAATTTTACTTTTAATGTGCTTTCAATGAGCTCGGTTTCCTACTTGCCTTTGCATGCACATTTGGGGATAATAGGATGGTTCCTGATGTTGGTGATGGGGGTGGGAAGCAGATTGATTCCGATGTTTTTGATATCGAAGTATAGCAATGAAAAAAGGTTGTGGCAGGTGTTTTACCTAGTCAATGCCGGCTTGCTATTGTTCTACGTGTCATTTATTTTGTATCCGGTGCAATGGTTGTACATCATCAGCACGGTATTGGTAGTTACGGCAATTGCCTTATTTATACAATTCGCTTTCAAAGCCTATAAAGCAAGAATCAGAAAGGCTGTAGATCCGCAGGTGAAGATTGCTTTGGGGTCATCGTGGATGATGCTGATACCGGCGATTATGCTGGCGTTTGTATTTGCCACCTCTCAGCTTTCAACTCATTTTGAGAAGTTAGTATTGGTGTATGGCTTTTGTATTTTCTTCGGCTGGATCAGCGCGATAATCTTTGGGATGACCTTTAAGACGCTTCCGTTCATCCTGTGGAATAAGAAATTTCACAAGAAAGCAGGAGTATCGCGGACACCGAACCCGAGAGAACTCTTCAGCCAGCCGGTGTTCAGAACGATGGTGGGATTTTATTTCGGAGGATTTATTTTATTCATCACCGGAATCTTTCTGGCGAATGTATTAGTACTGCAGATAGGTGCCGGACTGCTGATCATTTGCTCGGTACTGTTCAACCTGAATGTATTTAGAATGTTACGGTTTAAAAGTTAATAACCATGAACGAGATTACTAATAACCCCGACCTCTGTGAGAAGGCACTCGATGTGCTTCACGAAGTAATAGATCCGGAGATAGGACTGAATATTGTCGATCTCGGTTTGATTTACCAGCTCGATTTTGACACAGAAGAAAAAGTAATCTATTGCACGATGACGCTGACGACACAGTTTTGCCCGATGGGCGAATCTATCCAGGACGGTGTTACCAACTGTTTGCAATTTAATTTCCCTGAATACAGAGCCGATATCATCCTGACGTTTGATCCGCCATGGAGTATGGAAAAAATTTCTCCTGAAGGATTAGACTGGTTGAACGGAGGCTCCAGATTTTAGAGTCATGCTAAGCAAGATGTGCAAAACTGCCATCAAGGCGGTAATCTTTCTTTGTTCTCAATCTGATAAAGATGAGAACGTAGGGCTGAAGCAGATTGCAGAAGCCATCAGCAGTAGCGAGCATACTGTAGGGAAGATATTGCAATCTCTTGTAAAAGAAGGCATCATTAACAGCGTAAAAGGGCCGTCCGGGGGTTTCTACCTTACTAAAGAGCAAGGCTGCCAGCCACTGATTCGAATTGTAGAAGCTATTGACGGGCGTGATATATTCAAAGAGTGCGGCCTGGGCTTACCCAAATGCTTATCTTCACATCCCTGCCCGATCCACCATTTATACGAGCCGATCCGCAGTGGGATGGAGAAGGTCTTCAAGGAAAAGAAAGTGTGCGACCTGTGCCACAGTGTGAACATCGGCGAGGCTTATCTGGCCGGGTAGTACCCGTTGCATCAGAAACTAAAACTGATTCCTATTCTCGTATTAAGCCCCGTAATAGTTTGTTTTTCATCGGCTCTGCCTTCTATTCCCAACGGCGTTTCTTTTGAATTCTGTAGAGTGTGCAGTCCGGGAATAACCAGTCCACCGTCAGTCGCATAGATGCCGAGCTCGACATCTTTAAATCGTACATGATTCGATCCGAAGAAATCTGTCCTGAAGAAGATTGAAACGGATGGAGAGATATAATAATTCAATTCAGCTCCCAGCATAAGCACCGGAGCAATACCTTTTCCATTAGTAGACTTCACGAACGCATAAGCCGTATCAGATTTGCTCTCTGCATATAGGGCTGGTAAACCTGCATAGGTAACGCCTGCAAGCACTTTAGGTTGAAAGAAGAACTTACTGTCTTCACCGGTCACGGGAATATCTGCAAAAAATCCTGCCATCAGAGCTATTGCCATCCATTTGCTATTCTCTGCTTTCCAGCTGCTGTAATACCTTTGAAGATTTCCCGGGCCAAAAGGAAACCCTGTGGCGGCGAGTTGTTCTTCAATACTCTTCCGGTCGCGGTAATTCATTTGGCCGTATGCTGCTATTTCGTAACCAAATACCTCATTGACCTTGCGGTTGAAATTAATCATACCCGAAAATCCGGCTTTGGCAGCCCCTGTTCCGTCGCCAAACAAATCGGTATCTGCAAATTTTCCGACGGGGAAAGACGGTCCAAAGGATACGGATATTTTATTGTTGAATTGTGCGTATGACAATGCTGTAGAGAACATTAATACAAGCAGCATACTTACTTTCTTCATGAGAAAAATAATTAACAGGAGCGTTCTCCCTCTTCTGTAAAAATAAAAGAGCCGTTGTAATAACATCGGCTCCTTTTAAAGAATATTTTAAAGCAAATTATTATTGCTCTTCAACGCCTTCAACCAGCACTGTAGTTTTGTTTTTTAATACTTCAACAAAACCACTGTTAATAGTGTAGGTCTGTGTGTTTTGTTTATCTTTTAAAACTTTCAGTTTTCCTGCTTTCAAAGCGCTCACGATGGCAGCGTGCTTATCCAGTACTTCAAACAATCCATTAATTCCGGGTAGTTGCACACCATACACTTCGCCCTTGAAAACTGTGCGCTCCGGAGTTAAGATTTCTAAATTCATTGTTATGAGAGATTAGAACTGAATAATAAATTAAGCCTTCGCTGCTTCCAGCATTTTCTTTCCTTTCTCGATAGCGTCTTCCAGTGTACCTACCAGGTTGAAAGCTGCTTCAGGATACTCGTCTACTTCTCCGTCGAGGATAGCGTTAAATCCGCGGATGGTATCTTCAATAGAAACGAGTACACCTTTCAGACCGGTAAACTGCTCAGCTACGTGGAACGGCTGGCTCAGGAAACGCTCAACCCTTCTTGCACGGCTTACTACCAGCTTGTCTTCATCACTCAATTCATCCAGACCGAGGATGGCAATGATATCCTGTAACTCTTTATAGCGCTGCAGAGTCTGCTTAACACGGTTAGCGCAGTTGTAGTGCTCTTCACCCACGATGTCGGGAGTCAGAATCCTGGAAGTAGAATCCAGAGGATCCACAGCAGGGTAAATTCCCTTATCGGCAACCTTTCTGCTCAATACTGTTGTAGCATCCAGGTGGGCGAAGGTAGTAGCAGGAGCAGGGTCGGTAAGGTCGTCCGCAGGTACGTAAACAGCCTGTACGGAAGTAATTGAACCGTTGCGGGTAGAAGTAATCCTTTCCTGCATCAGACCCATCTCAGTAGCCAGTGTCGGCTGGTAACCCACGGCTGAAGGCATACGGCCTAACAGAGCAGATACCTCAGAACCTGCCTGAGTGAAACGGAAGATGTTATCAACGAAGAAGAGGATATCACGTCCTTTTCCTTGTCCGTCACCATCGCGGAAGTACTCGGCTACGGTCAGACCACTCAAAGCCACACGAGCTCTTGCTCCAGGGGGTTCGTTCATCTGTCCGAATACGAAAGTAGCTTTTGAATCTTTCAGTTCTTCGAGGTTAACCTTGCTCAGATCCCATCCGCCTTCTTCCATGCTGTGTTTGAAATCGTCACCGTATTTCATAATTCCGGCTTCGATCATTTCACGCAGGAGGTCGTTTCCTTCACGGGTACGCTCTCCCACACCTGCGAATACTGACAAACCGGAGTATGCTTTTGCGATGTTGTTAATCAGTTCCTGGATCAATACCGTCTTACCTACACCGGCACCACCGAACAGCCCGATTTTTCCACCTTTTGCGTAAGGCTCGATCAGGTCAATTACTTTGATACCTGTGAAGAGAACTTCTGTATTGGTACTCAGGTTCTCAAATAAAGGAGGCTGTGCGTGAATCGGACGGCCATTCTCTTTGCTTACCTGAGGAAGACCGTCAATAGCATCACCTGTTACGTTGAACAGACGGCCGTTGATTCCTTCTCCTGTTGGCATCAGGATCGGCTTTCCGGTGTCAATAACTTCCATACCGCGGGTAAGCCCTTCGGTAGAGTCCATTGCGATACAACGAACACTGTCTTCTCCAAGGTGCTGTTGTACTTCCAGTACCAGCTTCTGCCCGTCGGGACGGGTGAGCTCCATTGAGCTGTAAATCTGTGGTAAAGCTCCTTCATCGGGGAAGTGAACGTCAACTACCGCACCGATAATTTGTCTGATTTTTCCCTTATTTGCCATAAATCGAAATATAGTGTTTGAAATTGGGCGCAAAGGTAAGGGGTAAAAGGGACATTTCAAGTGCAAAAGCCAGATTTATTCGATCTTTTAACTGAATGTGGATAAGAGCCGGAAAAGGGCGTTGGAACAGATTGGAACAGGTATTGGAAACAGTCCGGAAGGGAGAACAAACACCCGCAATCGGCCCTGATATTCATAACTTTTATATATTTCTGACAGAACAACAGATTGAGAACAGAGCCGGTTCGGTTTTAACCTCGGATGCTATGTGAAAAGCCTTGATGTCCCTGCTATTTTTTATGTAATAATGTATAATACGGCGTATCCTCTTCGAATTCGTAATCAGCCGGATGAATGTAATACTCAGCATGGGATCTGAACCGGAACTTAAATTCAGGGTTGAATCCTCCGGGCGACTGAATGGGTTTCCCGCTTAGTATAATCTTATTGCCCGGAATATTATTCGGGAAACCTACAGGTAACATGGCATCCATAAACAGCTCGTTGAATGCATAAATAGGGGTCATGTCTATGTCGCTCTCGGCGAGGTAATAAATTGATTTTGCAGAGGTGCCCGGATGGGTTACTTCAAACTCTACTGCTTCGTAAGGTTTGAAGCCCATATCGGCTCTGCCGAATTCGGCAGTCTTGCCGGTTGGCATCCAATTGTCGGGAAGGTCCTGGGCAACAAAACCTTTCTCCCATTTTGACCTCAGGATTTTTTTCTTCGAATCCAATTCCGGATCCTTATAAGCCGACCACAGCACGCCATCGGGTTTTAAAATAAACCAGTCTGTCATATCATCTGTGTATGCGGATGAATTTTTTTCAAAAAGCCAGTAATTCAGTTCGGGATGCCAGTAAACACTCATCGTCTGGTTTTTTCCGTCCTCATCTCTGTATTCCCAAACCCACTCTTGGGAAAAGAGTAACTCACTCGTTTCGTCATCTCCGTTTTTTATAGCAGTTGTGTCTCCTGAGTTGCTGAGTTTTTGAACCGGTGTAGATTCCGCGTATATATTTTTAGTTTGATCTCCTGTGCAAGCCTGCATGAGGAGGAGTGCCAAAGTGGGAAAAAAGATTTTTCTGAACATCTCCTTTTGTTTATCTGATCGTTTTATATGATAAAAGGTGAAAGGATTAAAGATAGGTTTTTTGAGCGGGATTAAGTTGCCCTTGGCGGTCGTTTAGTTGCTGATAATTGAAGGTTGTCTTAAAACTTTTTCAGAGTTTAGGAAAAGTGTAAATGAGATTTTTGCTGCACCGGATTACCGGCTTTTGAGATTCATTTAACTTTAGCGCCGTAAACCTCTGTCTGCTATGCGAAAATTTTTGGTCTGCATGCTGCTTCTGCAACTTTCTCTTTCTACGGTATTTTCTCAATCCCCGAAAGGAGATAATGTATTGCCGTTTGCCACTCCTGAATCGCAGGGAGTCAATGGAGCGATGATGACGCATGCCATTGATTCCATTGCCCGGTTGGGCATTGAGAAGAAAGCTTATCCCGGATGCGTCGTACTGATTATGCGCAATGGTAAAATCATTTTCGAAAAAGCATACGGCACCTACAGTTATGACGATCCTACACCGATGACGGTGAACAGTATTTTTGATATGGCATCGGTTACGAAAGTGGCAGCGACGACGCTGAGCGTGATGAAGCTTTACGACGAGAAGAAGATACGGATGGATGCTACACTGGGAGACTACCTTCCATGGGTACGCGGCAGCGATAAGGAAAATCTGAATGTCAAAAAGATTATGCTTCACGAGGGCGGACTGGTACCGACCATTATGTTTTACCGTAAGCTCGTCGATACAACTACTAAAACTCCTTCGCCGGAATTTTTTCATTCTGATTCGTCTGCAGAGTTCGGAGTAAGGGTAGCGCGCAATCTTTATCTGAAGAGCGACTATTGGCAGACCATGAACAAAGAAATTGCAGAGAGCAAACTGACAACACCCGCTACCTACCGTTACAGTGATAACGACCTTATTTTCATGGGCGATATTATAGAAGCAGTTTCGGGATTAAAAGTTGATCAATATGCAGATAAGAACTTTTATAAGCCGATGGGTTTGACCTCTATCGGTTTTAATCCGCGCAACCGTTTTGACACGAACCTTGTTGCCCCGACAGAGTTGGACACCTATTTCCGTCACCAGCACCTGCGTGGAGATGTGCACGATGAAGGTGCGGCCATGTTCGGCGGCGTGGCAGGTCATGCCGGATTATTCAGCAGTGCCGAAAGTGTTGCAGCCGTTTATCAGATGTTTTTGAATAAAGGCAAGCTGAATGGCAAGCATTATATCAAACGCAGAACAATCAAGCGCTTCACCTCCTACAACAGTCCTATCAGCACGAGAGGGATAGGCTTTGACAAACCTCAGCGCGATAACCTGACAAGAAAAGGAAATCCATATCCGTCGCGTTTCGCATCATCCAAGACCTTTGGTCATACCGGTTACACAGGAACAGCCGTATGGGCAGATCCGAAATACAAGATGGTGTACGTGTTCCTGAGCAACCGTGTCAACCCCACCAGAAGCAATGAACTCTATACCTACAATATCAGAGGTGCGATCCAGGATGCTGCTTACAGAGCGATACAGCCGGAGTTGCGTGTGATTAAGAAGTGGGAGAGGGTGAAAGAAGGTGTCGGGAAATGATTTTTCTGTGTGAAAAATTTCTCATTTCAAATACTTCCCGGTCACCGGCATTTTTTAAATGAGTTGTTGGGCACTAATTCGATAGTATACAAAGCTCCACGTGAATATTTGTGATGTTATGCATGAAAATATAATACTTTATTTGGTATTGAATCTTTATACAATGACGGATTGAATTTAAATTGCATAGCAGGAATTACCTATATGAGAGTTCATCTAACCTTTTTTACGCGGGTTTAATATATTTGATCTACGGTTTTAGATTGATGCAGATTGAATTAGGTTGCGATCTCTCTAATGCCGGCTAATAATCCTCTGCGCTGATATGCTTCGAACCTCTATTTCTTTGCTGATTACTTTTTGCTTTACATCAGGTGTTTTTGCATTTTCAGGAGAAGCTGACAGCATTGAGATTTCCCGGTTATTTAACAAGGCCAAAGAATTATCCAAGACAGATTTACAGGGTGCTTTCCGTCAGATAGCGGAAGCAAAACATATAGCCTCTAAGAATCACTCAGACAAGTTATATGCAGCCGCATTGTATGAAGAGAGCCAGTACCTGTATCAGGAAGGGAAATATGCAGAGATGGTTGATTCGTGTGTATTGGCTGCAAAACTTTTTAAAAAAGCTAATCTGGCTTCAGATGAAGCAAAGTGTTACAGCAAAATAGGTGTAGGATATGCGAACATGAACAGGTACAAGGATGCCCTGCAGGCATTCTTTACCGCTCTTTCTGTGAACGAAGCCATTGACGATGATAAGGCGGTAGCTGCTGTAAATCAGAATATCGGTATCGTGTACACGAATCTTAAAGACTGGGATAATGCCTTGAAATTTTCATTGAAGTCATTAGAGTATAAAAAATCCGTAAATGATTCTGTCGGTATGGCCAGTACTTATTCCAACATCGGGAATATTTATTACGGTAAAAAGGAGTATTCAGAATCTGTACAGTTTTTCCGGATGGCTATAAATGCGGATAACAAAGGCCCGAATAAGAGTACGGCTATGCCTATCCGTTATTCCAATATGGCCAATTCCTTTATGGAGATGGGTAAATACGATTCTGCCATTTTCTATAATGAAGCGGCGCTTAAACTTTTAGGTAATAAGAAAGAAATATGGCAACGGTTGTGGTGCCAGGTGCTAACTAATCTGGGTGCTTCGTGGTTTAGGAAGGGAGATATCAATAAGACTACCTTTTATCTGAAAGAGTGTGCGCCTTGTGAAAGTACTGTCCGGGATATTACCTACTTGACTGATCTCTACCGGCTGAAGGCCAATTATTATAAACAGACAGGAGACTACAAGGAAGCGGTGAAGTACAGTGAACTTGCGAGTAATATTAAAGATAGTATGTTGGCTAATGCCCAGAATCTCGAATATCAAAAGATGGGTATCCAGTATGAGTTTGATCAAAAAGCGCATGAAGATTCGCTGAGGTATCAGCTCGCTCTTTCAGAACAAAGAAGCCAGGCTGCCACCTACAAGAGCAGAATGTACCTGATTTTAGCCATTGGTTTGGCGGTGCTCTTTTTATCAGTTATTGCCATTAGCTGGTTAAGGATATCGCAACGGATAAGAAGAAGAAAAGAGTTAGAGAGAGTGAGGCTGGATATTGCCGGCGATTTACACGATGAGATCGGATCCACTATTTCGAGTATCCAGATTATAAGTAGTATGATGGGATCCGCTAGTAAGGCAGATCAAAAAGTGAAGGAAGCCGCCGAGAATATTAACAGGCTGTCCAATAAAGTGGCAGGCGGTATCAGGGAAGTGGTTTGGTCGCTCAATCCGGAAAACGACAACTTAGAAGCCATAGTATCTCAACTCTATAAGATAACGGCCGATGTTCTGAACACTGCCAACATCCCTTTCACTTTTGTAAAAGAATTGCGGGATCCAAAAAAGAAATTATCTCCTCAAGTAAGGAAAGATTTTATGTTGATTTTTAAAGAGGCCGTTAATAATGCTCGCAAGTACAGTCGTGCAACGCAGGTGGATATACGTATAGAACAGGTGGATGAAAAAGTAGTGTTGAAAATAAAAGATTACGGTTGTGGGTTCGATCCGGAGACAATCGAAAGAGGAAACGGATTGTACAACATGGAACGCAGGGCAAAGAATTTAGACGCCCTTTTAAGGGTTGAGTCTGTGAAAGAAAAGGGTACTACGGTACATTTGGAAGTTCCTATTGCATGATAACAATGTGTGAGCAGGCTTTTTTTAGCCTCAGACTCCCCTCCCATAAACAGGGGATTGCATCCTGTATTTAAAAAGAGATATTTGTAATGAACAGAAAAAGGTCATGAGGACAGAAAATTTAGATATTAAAATCCTGCTCTATGAAGATAATGCTGACTTAAGAAACAGTCTCTCATCATTGATTTCTTTTTCAGATGGTTTTAAACTGGTGGGGTCATTTGAAAATGCAGGCAGTGTTTTGAATCACATAGAACAATTTGAGCCTGATGTGGTGCTGATGGATATTGATATGCCCCTTGTGGATGGGATCGCTGGCCTTAAGGCAATCAGGAAAAGGTATCGGTCGTTGCCGGTAATAATGCTTACAGTATTTGATGATGATGGTCATGTGATAGATGCTATTAAAAACGGAGCTACAGGATACATCCTGAAGCAACACCTCACAACGAGGCTGGCAGCGGCTATCCAGGAGGTTGTGGAAGGAGGCGCTCCGATGTCACCGGTGGTTGCAAGAATGGTGCTGAATCATTTCAGCGGTCAGCATGCTAAAAACAAGGATTACAGACTGACTAACAGGGAGAAACAGATATTGCAGTCGCTGACGGAAGGTAACAGCTATAAATTGATTGCTCTCAATGAAGGAATCACGATGGGAACAGTTACAACCCATATAAAGAATATCTATGAAAAACTGGGAGTACATTCTCAGGCTGAGGCGGTGAGCAAGGCATTGAAGGAAGGATTACTTTAAGTGAGTTGTAGCCCGGAGAAACGCCGAAGTTTATTCTTCTCTGCGCACCTCTGCGCAACCTTCGCGAAACTCTGCGTTATAACTCCTTCGCTGTAACGCCGAGTGGCGCTGAGAGCCGCGAAGTACCGCTGAGATTTGATTTTTTTTCTGCGCACCTCTGCGCAACCTTCGCGAAACTCTGCGTTATAACTCCTTCGCTGTAACGCCGAGTGGCGCTGAGAGCCGCTTACTTTCGATGAGAATTGCTTTTTTTTCTGCACACGTCTGCGTAACGTTGGCGAACCTCTGCGTAATAACTTCTTCGCTGTAAGGCTGAGTAGCGCTGAGTCTCGCCGAGAACCGCTGAGATTTGATTTTTTCTCTGCGAACCTCTGCGTTATAACTCCTTCGCTGTAACGCCGAGTGGCGCTGAGAGCCGCGAAGTACCGCTGAGATTTGATTTTTTTTCTGCGCACCTCTGCGCAACCTTCGCGAAACTCTGCGTCATAACTTCTTCGCTGTAACGCTGAGTAGCGCTGAGATTTGTTTTCTTTTAATCTCTACACTTCTCAATGCAACAAGTAAATCCCTCCCATGATTATGGGATTGACGGGATATACTTTAACTTTTTTCTTTGTATTAAGCGTGTCGGAGACATATCCCTGTCCGCTATTCATTAATTCCTAAACTCTATTAAAATGAAAAAGTTTTTCCTGCCTTTATCCTTTCTGTTTCTGATAATCCTTTCTTTTTCCTGTGGAAAGGAAGGGCCTGCCGGAGCTTTAGGCCCACAGGGAGATGTCGGTCCGGTAGGTCCTGCCGGTAAAGATGGCAGCATTATCTACAGCGGGCGCACAATACCCGGATCTGATGTCGGAAATGTCGGAGACTATTACGTAAATATTTCTAATGGTGATTTCTACGGTCCCAAACAAAGTTCAGGGTGGGGTAGCCCCTTTAACCTCAGAGGAGCCAAAGGCGATAAAGGAGATACCGGTACCAAAGGCGATAAGGGTGATAAAGGCGATAAAGGAGATAAAGGTGACAAAGGTTCTCAGATACTCTCCGGGAATGGCATTCCTTCTACAGCATTAGGTGCTATCGGTGATTATTATCTGGATAAGCAAAACCTGATGCTCTATGGCCCTAAACTATCTGCTACCAACTGGGGTGCCGGATTGCAGTTAGGTGGAGGTAGTGCTAGTCCGAATATCAAAAGCTGGGTGGCTAATAATGTTCCGGTTGCCGACTTTTTTGGTGTAAATATTCCTGCACTTACTAATGATATTTTCAATAACGGAGCTGTGCTCACTTATGGCGTACCCAGCGATGCACGTGATGCGTCAACTACCTGGCAGTTCTTCCCTTTTTCGTATGAAATTACAAATCCGGCGGGACTTACCATTTCATTTACTATAAAGGCATTATCCTTCCAGAATGGATTTGTACGCTTTGGGGCGACCGGCGGTGTTGAAGGAATTCCAAATCCATATGGTGGTGCAACTATCAATATCCGTATCGTTTTAATTCAGGGAGTATCCGGGGGAATTCTCAGGGAGAAGCCTGTAGATTTTGGCGCCCTGAAATCTATGTATAATCTAAGGGATTGATGTCTCATCCTAACTCATGAACCGTTTACCCCAATAAGAAATGAAAAAGATTTTTTCAATACTAACTGCATTTGTCCTGATCATACCGGGATTGTGTGCGCAAGACCTCACTAACCTGAAAGATCAGAAGCCGTTCCATCTTTCAGGCGGTATCGGCGTAGGGAGTAGTTATTACTCGTCTAATGAACCCTACATGACACGCGACCCGTTTAGCTGGAACCTGAACGGTAACCTTACTGCCAGTATTTATGGTTTCAGCATTCCGCTTTCATTTGTAGTGAATCAATTTAGTACCAGCTATACCACTCCCTTTACTCAGTTTGGAATGAGCCCTACCTACAAGTGGCTCACCGTTCACCTGGGTTATCGCAGTATGTCGCTCAACCCGTTTGTCTTTGACGGGCAAAGCTTTCTGGGTGGTGGAATAGAACTCCGTCCGGGCAAGTTCCGCTTTTCCGGTTTCTACGGCAGGCTCAATAAAGCGATTACGGAAGATACCACTTTTGATCACCGCATTGCTCCGCAATACAGCCGTATGGGCTATGGGTTTAAAATCGGTGCGGGTAGCGATGGTAATGAATTTTCGCTGAGCTTTTTTCATGCCAGAGATGATAAAGGGTCTATTCCTCTTATAAAGGATTCATTGAATAACCTCAAACCCCAGGAGAATACGGCCGTAGGTGGCGCATGGTCGTATCGTTTTTTCAAGGTGCTGACTTTTTCGGGTGATGTGGCTTTCAGTCTTTTGAACAGGGATATGAATTTTGAAAGCCTTGACAGCATCGGGCATTACGAAGTGCCCAAATTTGTCAGGACTTTTTCTCCCATCAATTACAGTACGGTCTTCAGCTATTCGGGCAGAACACAACTAGGATTAAACCTAAAGGGATTTAACCTGATGGCAGGATATCAGCGCATCCAGCCTGATTACATGTCGCTCGGTACCGTTTACATGGTCAATGATATTGAAACTTACAGCGGAAATTTTGGAACCAATCTGGCTAAAGGACATCTCAATATCAACGGCTCTTTTAATGCTCAGCACAACAACTTATCCAGGGCATTGATATCAGAATTGCAAACCATGGCGGGCAATTTTTCTGTCAATGCCAATCTCAGCGAACACTGGAACCTGAACTTCAATGTCAATGGAGCCAATGTATATCAGAAGGATGGCACAATGGCTATTGATGAAGATGTGCGAATGAACCAACTGATGTTGAATTATTCTTTTTCACCTTCATTCAATACGTTTTCAGGGAGCAAGCAACATACCGTTACAGCAAGTGTTAACTACACAGATCTTACTGACCGCAATCCGGCTACCAAAGATTTAACAGCCGGTAACAATATCAATGTCAACGCCAATTACGATTTACAGTTTGTAGAAAAATATTTCGGAATTAATACCGGGCTTACTTACAGTGTTTACGGACAAAAAGATTATGAATACCAATCTGCCGGAATAAATGTGGGTGCCAATGTACAATTACTCAAACAGCATCAACTTTCGGTACAGGGTAATGTGGGGTATTTTTTGAATAAGTCAACAGGTGATGTTCCCGGCAACAACACTTCATTTTCACTCAGCAGCAGTTTGTCGGCAGGTAAGAGCAGCTTTAGCCTGTATGGCAGTTACATCCTAACGCCTCCTGTGAACCTGGATCCGTTAGACAAGATCAGTCTAGTGCCGACAGCAGTCACGACCAAAAATTTCTCAGCCGGTATTCAGTATGGTTACCAATTCTAAATAATTGAAGTATGAAGACTCAATCCCCTATAAAAACTTTTTCAGCTACGATGCGCAGCATAAAACTTTTGACAGCCTTTTTATTAACAGGCTGTTTTGCATGGGCACAACAACCGGTGCAAGTAAACGTAATTGTACAACAGCCCGTGAGCCCTTATCTGCCGCAGCTGGCTGCAGAAATCCAGAATCAGCAGTTTCAGGGATTAACGCAAAAGCTGATGATTCGCATCACCAATACATCACGGACGCCTCAGCGTGTTAAGTTGAGCGGAAGGATTGAGCGGTTAGCGCCCACGCCGATGAGTGTATCACTGCGTCCGGATTACCGGCCATCGCAACCGATTATTTTAGGGCCACAACAGACCATACAATTGGACAGGGATTTGATAGAACAGGCTTTCGGGAATTTTTCCAGAAGCCAATTGATGTTTGAGAACCTTGACCTGAGCGCACTCAGGCAAAATGCTGTTAATTACAAGTTGCCGGAAGGCACCTACCGGATATGCGTAAACGCTTATGACTACGATGTTCCGGGTCAGTCCAGGCCGTTGTCACCCGTAGGGGCAGGTTGTGCCACCTTCAGGATTTGCTATACGGCATCAGCGCCTCAGTTTACTATGCCAGTTTCAACGCTGACAGGTGGATTAAGAGGCGTTACTACTTTCACCCCGAAGTCTTCTCAGATTCAATTTGCATGGACACCACCGTCATCTACCTGCGGGCTTCCAATGCGCGGCGTAACTTATGATTTGGAGATAAAAGAAATTTTTCCCGGACAGGCCATCAACGATGCATTATATAACCCCTATACATTCAGACAGCAAAATCTTATGCGTCCCGGATTTATCCTGGATACGATGAAATATCCCAATGTGTTTCGTGCAGGTAAAAAATATGTAGTCAGGGTTAAGGCCAATCTGATGAGAAACGCTTCCGACCCGCTGGAAATAGCCAATCAGGGATACAGTGAGATTGCATCTTTTGAATATAAGCCGGAAAGCAGATGGCAAAGGAAGGGCAGTAAAGAGCCGAAGTATTTTGCAGTCACCGGGTCAGGTGATTGTGATATAGTGAATAAAGTGGATGGTTCCAGCCCGCTTTATACCGGTACGCTGAATGCCGGTGACATCATTCACGTAGGCGATTTTGATATGAAACTCAAGGCGGGAGTTGTTCAGAACGACGATACTTATTCAGGCAGCGGTACTATTATGTGGAAGCCTTATGGCAAAGACATTATGCTGAATGTGGTGTTTGACGGAATCAGGGTGAATCAAAAGAAACAATTGCTGGCGGGTGTTGTTACCACTACCTGGGATCATGCTGCAGGCGACGATTTTCTCAACCTGAGTTTGCCTGATTTCGGAAATAAGGTGAATAACCTGGTCGGCAGTAAGGTAAATCCGATAATCAACAGAGTTAACAAAATTGCCAACCAGATAAAACAAATCACGGGAGATGCGCCGGTTGATTTTCCGCTGGGATTGAATAATGAAGATATTGGCGGTGTCAATACCACCCTGGCGATAACAGGTATTATTTTCTCCTCTACAGGTACGGATATGCGTATGTTGTTCAGCATGAACATACCTGATGCAGGAACAGCCAACGAATGGTTGTCGCTGGCGGGTGCAAAGTTCTGTATCAAAAGAGATGGTTTTTCATTTAGTAACGGATTACTGTTTCTGCCGTCCGATCGTCATATCAATTTAGGTGGTACCACCTTTACGCTTAAAGGTGCAGCAGACGGTATCGCAGGCGAAATAGATACTACCAATACCACTTACCTGAAGTGGAGTACGGCCAATGGTTTTGAGAAGGTGTTTGTAAAGGCTGATCTGACCATGCCTGACCAAATGCGTGCAGTAAAAGAAAACGGTACCCCTACGGGAGAAAAATTAAAACTCACAGCGAAGTTTGATTTTCGTGAGTGGGACGATTGGATAGCAGATTTGAGTTTTACCGACAAATTTGATTTCAAAGCGCTTCCGGGATTTCAGATACAGGCCACATCCGGATTCTATTATGACCATTCATCAAAACGAAATGCACCCGGATTGTCTTCTCCGTCCATGTTCCCTGCCGGATATGCAGAAAAAGGAGGCACCGTGGATAATACTTTCAAAGGTTTTTACATGCCCAATCTGGGGATGTATTTTCCAAAGGATTTCGTGGTCAGCAGGAGTGCAGCTGTTAATTTCAACGGACTGATTATTGACGATGCAGGAGTAACAATGAACATCAGCGCTACAGATGTGATCAAGAAAGGCGACAACGGAACGCTTGGCGGATGGGGCTTTGTAGTGGATTCAATTAAAATACCGATTGTGCGCAATAACCTGTATCAGACAATGAGCATGAGGGGGTCGGTGTGGTTGCCTATCAGCGAAACAGGATTAGGCTATACCTGCCTGCTGAACAAAGGAGAAAACGAAGGAGACGGATATACCTACAGTTTCAATATACAGCCCAAAGAACAAATGGATATGGATATATGGAAGGCCGTGCTTTCTTTATCATCTGATTCACGCTTTGCGGTAGTAAAAGAAAAAGATAAAGACGTTTATGTGGAAGCTCAGTTAACCGGAGGTATTTCCATACACTTTGATGCTTCAGGGGCAGGCATTCCGGTTAGCGGCAATATTCCTTTGCTGGGGATAAAGAATTTAAATGTATCCAACAAGGACGGCTTCTCTATGGGGCTGGAATCCATAACCCTTGGTGAGGTGCCGATTCAAAAAGGAAACAAGCCATCATCTGCCTACAATGACACATACGAAAACCTTCCAATGTACGCTGTAAATGGTGGGCCAAATGCGGAGAATGAATTTTATCTGCAAGAGAAAAATGATTTTATTCCTGAAGAGACCGAAGGTCATCTGTCAGGATTTGCGTTTACGATAGATAATTTTGAATTGAAACGCCCTAAGACCGGCGAAGTAGGACTGTTTTTTGACCTGAGTGTGAATGTAGGTTTCGGGGATGTGGCTGCCGTGTCAGGCGGCACCAATTTAGGCGTGGTAGCCAGGTACTCCATGATGGGATTAAAGCCCAAAGTAGAGTTTTCGCGTGTAGCAGTGGAGTCTGTTTACTTGTCGGGAGGATTCGGGCCTGTTGATATTGACGGCAGGTTAGATTTCTGGAGTGGCAACGCCACCTATGGTGAAGGCGTGCACGGCAAGGTTCATGCTAATTTCAATTTTGCTGAAATTGATGCAGAAGCTTATTTCGGCACAAAGGGAAATATCAAATACGGTGGAGTCGGAGGTAAGTTTTTTACAGCAGCCGGTATTCCCATTTTCGGAGGATTGATGCTCAACGGCTTTGGCGGCGGTTATTTCAGTAACATGGGAATTGAGGATGTTAACTTTGATAAAATCCGCAATGCAGGTGAAGACGCTAAGCTGTCCATGATACCTCAGTCGGGTACCAATACCCTGCAGGCAAACATTATTGTCACTTATGCTAATCCGACGATAGTGAATGCATCGCTGACCGTAACAATGCCTATCAGTAATGGCGGACTAACCGAACTGGTACTTAATGGCGATGGTCACATCATCACTACACCTGCCGATTATAAAAAAGGCCTGGTGGATGCTGCGGTAGATATGAGGTTCGGATTTGCATCAGCAACTTACGATGCAACCATTGATGTAAAGGCCAGTACGGGTTTTGCTGACCTTCATATCCCTGTTTGGATGCACGGCGGAGGAAGAGGAGCAAATGCCAAATATTACCTTTATGTAGGTCGCCCTGATCGTGGAGATGATGATAAAGTGACTGCAGAAATGGGCTTTGGTGATGAAGGAGATATGGTTTATGCTAAGCTGACTGCTACTGCATATTTGTGTATGGGCGTAGGTGAAGGATCATTGCCGGCCTTCCCGCCACTTCCTGAAAAAATCAGGACTTTCCTGCAAGGAGGTTCAGGACATCAGGTGACTAAACCTAATGGAGCTACCAGCCCTGAACAGAACGCACAGGCCATCACTCAGTTTTTAAAGTCCAATGCCACCGGAGGATTGATGTTTGGTGCTGCAGTAGATGCCAAACTGGGGTTAGACTTCCTGATTTTCTATGCCAAGGCAAACGGTATGATAGGATTTGACCTGGCAATGGTAGAAACCAAGCCCGGCAAGACAGGTGCCTGCAATGTGGATGGAGCAATCGGATATAATGGCTATTATGCCATCGGCCAGTTATACGCTTATTTCGGAATGGATGTAGGCGTTCACCTGGGCGCAGGCGATTTGCCATTGGTTTCACTGCAATTAGGCGCATACCTGCGCGGTGGATTACCTAATCCGACCTGGGGTGAAGGGATGGTGAAGATTCAGGGGTCTATCGTGGGCCTGATTGATGTGAATGAAACAGTAGCTTTTGACTTTGGTACCAAATGTTACCCCGAATACGACCCATTGGCTCACCTGGAACTGATCGCAGAAACCTCTCCTTCAGAAATCAGCATCTTTGATTATCCTTATGTGGCCTTTAATGTACCTGTATCGGGTGGAGGTCAGACAGATGAAGGTTATAAGCTTAAAGACAAAAACGGTAATGTAATAACAGATGGGGTTGTCAGCTATCCTAATCCGCCGGATGAAAATCACACATTGCCATTCAACCGTTTCTATGTTTTCAAGGCAACCTATACTGAGCTGAAAGCTACCAACGATAACACTGATGCTTACCCGGTAAACATCCAATACACCAACGATAACAGAGTAGCGAATTACCTGAAAGATCAGGAATTTGTTCAGGACAGGGATTACTCTTTCAAGGTAACAGTTGTCGCATATCAGTATCAGGAAGACAAGAGCCTGAAAGAAGTGATGAAGCAGGAGAAGATTGTGAATTTCCGTACCAAGATTGCCGGAGCAGATTTGAATAAGTCGCAGATTGCATACACATACCCGATTCAGGGGCAGCGCTATCTGTTGAAAAATGAATTTTCGGGCAAAGGCGGATTGAGGTTTATCCAGGCACCACGGATGGAACGCGTTCCACTCAATGATCCGAAGTTTAAGAAAGTAGTACAATTTATTCCGGAATTTGGCAGCAGTGATACTCTTTCCACTTCATTTACCTGGAGTCCGGGATCAACAGAACAAATCAGTTTCCAATTACCGGCTGGGTTAAAACTAAATCAGGGATATCGCATGAACCTGATGCTGGTACCTGTTGACGCTACCCAGATGTTGGAGAAAGATATGACTCAGTCAACCAACCAACTGGTCATCAAAGCAAAAAATAATGGAAATATAGCAGCACATAACGCTGCCGTAAAAGCAGCTTTTGACAATACAGGTACCGGTGCTACAAACTGGGATAATGTGATTTCTTCTACACCTAAAAATCAGAACCTGGTATTGAATATGAAATCAACGGGTGTGATGGAAAGAGCTACTTCAGTTTACGGTGTTTCCCTTTACTCAATTGACTTCCACACGAGCAAGTACAATACTTTCAAAGAAAAGATAAGCGGTCACACTGTTTCAGTGAAGCATGGTGCTACTGCTAACCTGATTAATTTCAGTATATCAACGAAGGATGAGCCGTTTGATGTGTTTGAGGTGAATAAATTCCAGACAGGACTGGGAACAACAGAGTTTTTCCCGCCTTTGTTCAGAATTGAAGTTCCGACAAATATCAACCTGGTGACAGCCGCTGCTGATAAGGTAACTGACGTTGCATCTTCCTACAACAAACTGACAGATGGGAACGATCAATGGATGTTGTTCAATACCTATCGCTATGGGTCTTCTGTTCCTCTCAACGGTTTAAAAATTGATTGGGGATGGAGTGAAGTACGCAATGCGCCCTTCTTATTTAAACCGATATACGAGTTTACTACAAGCAACAATAATCCGTCACAGCCCTATGTGTATGAAACCTGGAATGCTAAGAATGCAAGAACGCAGGGAGGCATAAAAATAAGTACCAGGGGTGGAACGGCTTCATATCTCAATACCGATGGATGGCTGCAGGTAGCATCCGCCAATGCGGGGTCAAGTGCAGGTGGGGGTAGTACTTCATCTTCAACAGCCGCTCCGGCACAAGCAACATTCACCCGGCTTCCGGCATCATATACCAGCGCATTCAGCGGGGGCGGAGGCAGCATGAATTACGATGCCATGCAGCAGAAAAATGGTGGATTGGTGGTTGTACAACCCGGTAGCACATCACAAAACACCCGCCCGGTAATAAATTATATCTGGATGCGCGACTTCTATTACTCCATGGATTTTAACCTGTTTGAAGGTGCAGTGAAATCTTATTTTGAAAACATGGGGTATATCAATGATAAACTGGCGCAATACGATAAAGCCGAAGAAGCCCTGAAGGCGGCTCATATGCCTGTACCCGCTAATGGCCGCACGAACCTGCAACATAAATTGTTTAACGATTATCAGGTATTGGCAACCGGGGCGAATGGTGCTGTTGTGAAAATATCCAATTATAATTATCTGTTTGGCTCACAGAAAAACGACCTGAGCAGGGATATGTTTGCTATCGCAGTAAAGAAGCAACGAAGCTTTCAGCGTTTCCCTTCGGTGCAGGGCAGGAAGTATAAGCTGAGCTACAATAATCCTTTTAAAGCAAACACGGCATCAACTGTTGAAGGAAAATTCAACTACACCAAATAATCCTGAAAGAATTCAAAAAGAAGTGAAAAAGAGCATTATGAAAAATCTGAAATATTTGTCATGGCGTTTAATGGTAGCTGTTATACTCACGGGTTTTGCACCAAGGGATATTAAAGCTCAGGATAAGGCTACTCCTGTTCCGGTTTATGCGGTTGCAAAGGCCTCTGAAGATTCCGTCGTTTTGAGGTGGGCGCCGTCTGACTGGAATGCCTGGAACATGGCAAGATTCAAAGGATATCAGATCAAAAGATACGACGTGGTATCGGAAGACAAGATATATGAAACCGTACTGACCAAAGCTCCCGTAAAACCATGGACACGTGAGCAGATCAGGAAACAATACGGAGAAAGCAATAAATATATCTCGCTGTTGGATATGGCCATGTACAGCAATGTTGATTCGCTGATCAAACGTCCTGACAATTCGTTTGTAGAGCAGTTGAGAGATGTAAAATCATCAACAGGGATGCTGTTTTTGTATAGTATGCAGGCTGCTGATTTTTCGCCGGAGGCTGCTACAGTCGCCGGTTTGCGTTGGGTGGACAAAGATGTTCGTCCGGGTGGCAGATATATTTACGTCATCACTTCCGATACGGCAAATGCCCAGTTTAGAGTTGATACGGCTATGGTTACGGTAATCAATATCAAGCCGTCCAAAGAGCCTTCTCCGGAAGGTTTGCGGGCCATCAACCGTGATAAACAAATAGAATTACAATGGAACAGGCAACAGGCCGGCAACTTCAGTACTTACAATATTGAGCGGAGTGATGATGGCGGGAAAACCTGGGACAAACTGAATAACCTGCCTTTCTACTCACCTTACAGTCCGCCGGAAAATACAGGCGAAAATGAAAAGGTGGATTCCATCGGATTAGCCATCGCTTCCATCCTTAAATACAACCAGGTGTATATTGATTCTATTCCGGTGAATTACAAGGAATATCAATACCGCATCAATGGCAATACGGCATTTGCAGAAACCAGCCCGTATAGCAAGCCGGTTAAGGCACACGGGATAGATCTTACTGCACCCGAAGTGCCGCGGATAAAAGCTTATCAGCATCTGGGTGGTAAAAAGATTATGATTTCATGGGATGCCAATAAAACCGATACGGACCTGGCCGGTTATTATGTAAGCCGCGGACCCACTGTAACGGGCCCGTTTGAGCCGTTGACAGATAATCTGTTGAGCAAAACGGCAACCTCTTTTACCGATACTTCCGCACTGGTTGACAAAGAAAATTATTACGTACTGATGGCTGTAGATACGGCCCATAACCTGGCTACCTCCATGCCATTGATGACAGTGATGAAAGACAGCATACCGCCTTCAGCTCCGGCAGGATTGGCCGGAACAGTGGATTCACTGGGTATCGTTTCCTTGCATTGGGATGCCAATCCTGAACAGGATGTGAAAGGGTACAAAGTATATTACTCTTACAATCGCGATGGTGAATATTCGCAGGTAACGGGTTATCCGGTTATGGACAACCAGTACCGGGATACCATTCCAACGCATACGATGGACAGAAGAGTTTTCTATAAGGTAGTGGCTGTTGATTACCATAATAACCACTCCGGTTATTCGGCACCGGCAGTTCTTACAAAGCCGGTATATATTCCGCCGACTTCACCGCTTGCAGAAAGCATTGTGGTCGTTGGCGAAGCCATTCAGACTGACTGGATAGGCAGTTCAAGTCAGGGTGTGGCAGGTTATGAGGTTTTCAGAAAAGAAAAAGACGGCGAATGGAAGCCATTGGCCAAAATGCAGCCCGATGCAAATAATAAGTTCAGATTTATGGATACAACTGTCGTTCCGAATAAAGCCTATTTCTATGCTGCCGAAACCATTGACAGCAGTGGGCTGCGGTCGGAAAAATCACCGGTGGTGCAACTGGTTTATTCAAAGAATAATGTATTGCCTGCACCGGAAAACGTAACGGCTGTTTATGACAAAAAAGAAACAGCAGTGAAACTGACCTGGGTTGTGCCCGATATGAAAAACGATTATTTCCTGATCGTCTATCGTGCAAAAGGTAATGAACCGTTGGCCATGCTACAGTCGGTAGATAAGGAACAAAAAGAATTTTTGGACTATTCCGCCAGAAAGGGGGCAGAATACCGGTATGCCGTACAGGTAAAGCAGGTAGGAGGTAACCTTAACTCAGGAATGAGCAAGGAGGCTAAAATCGGAGTGCAATAATATTTGAAAGACTACTCGTAAAATGATGAAAATATCTCGCTTCAAAAGTTTATCAGGGAAACTATATCCGGTGATGGTTGCTTTATTATTCAGCACTGCCGGTATTTCTCAAATTTCTAAATCCGGTAATATGCAGATAGCTTCCGGGAGCAATGCTTCCTTTTTTATCAATGCCCAAAATCAATTATTCGCATGGGGAAACAATAGTAGCTATCAATTGCCTAATGTTAAATCTTCGCGACAATACCTTCCGGTTAGGGTGATAGATCATGTCAATAAAGTAGCATCAGGAGAAAATCATACCCTGATATTGAAAACAGATAAATCGTTGTGGGTAATCGGAAACAATGAATTCGGGCAATTAGGTACAGGTGATAACGATAACAAATCAGTTCCGTATCAGATTACAGACGGTGTGGTCGGTATTGCGGCAGGCAGCGACTTTAGTTTTTTTATCAAGGCAGACCAATCCCTTTGGGCAATGGGTAAAAATTCATTTGGGCAATTGGGAAATGGCAATGACGACCATCAGAATAAGCCTGTAAAAATCATGGAAGGTGTGCAATCAGTGGCAGCCGGTACTGTACATACGCTCATTCTGAAAACAGATGGAACACTCTGGGCTTGCGGTAAGAACAATCAGTATCAGTTGGGCAATGGTAAAACTGCTAACCAACTTACACCGGTTAAAGTGGCAGATAATGTGGTGCAGATGGCTGCGGGTGGGGAGTTTTCTCTTATTGTAAAGGGTGATGGTAGCCTCTGGGGTGTCGGCTACGATGGTGCCGGACAAATGGGCGACCTGAGTGTTTACACCGTTCACAATCCGAAAAAACTATTGGATAATGTGCAGGAAGCAGCAGCCGGAAAAGGCCATACGCTGGCATTAAAAAAAGACGGCACCTTATGGGTTGCAGGACTCAATGATATGGGGCAATTGGGTAATGGTACTAATACAAACAACGGTCAGTTTGAGAAGATAATGGACAATGTACTATCTGTCAGTACTGCTGCTTATCATTCATTAATTCTTAAGGAAGATGGTTCTGTCTGGAGTGCCGGCAGTAACGGCAGCGGCCAGTTAGGTACAGGGCCGGGAAAAACAGATAAGAATCTTTTTGAACAAATTAAATTTTAGTGCATGAATCTTCGCAGAAAATTTATTTTCCTCTTTCTGGGCATTCTTATTTTTTCGTTGGCAACCTCATCTCTTTGGCGCAGGTTTCTGAACAATAGCATCTCTGAATACACTACCGGAAAGTTGAAAGGGATAGAAGGATTGGCAGGGATAAAAAGTACCTCTGTTTTTCAATCCGGACTGTTCAGTGAAGACGGTAAGTATTTCGTGTACACTTATCGTCCTGAAGTAGAAAGGCCTGATGTTGACGGTAGTATTACCATGAGAGGATTTGCTTACCCAACCTATTTTCAGGTGATAGATTGTGCTACCGGGAAAAAGATACTTTCCCAACCTGTAGAAAGCGGGAAGTACGACCAGCTATATGTTTTATGGGAACAGAATGATTTGGTTTGGCTGATGAAAAGGGAAGATAATAAAGGGAATTTGCTGGCTTTGTATGATTTGAAAGCCAATAAATTTCGCTTCAATTTTGGAGAACTTGAAAAACTGAACCCAAATATTTCCTGGAAAGAAAGTAATCGGTTTTTACGCAACACCACGACACAAAAAGGTTTGATTGTTGAAGCTAACGATAAAAGGAATTATCTGATAGATCCGGAAACGGGAAAGGTTTCTGCCAATCAGGGCAAGTTCAGTTCTCTTGACATGGCTGATGAGCAGAATTACCAGGTGTCTGATTTAGACATCCATCCAATCTTTCGTAAAGAGCAATTAAACGGAAGCCGTACAAGTATTATCAACACTAAAAACAAAGCAACTTCAGATGACGATTTTATTGAGGTAAAATACCTGACTTTATCTAAAAATAAAGAAGCCGGCTACAATTCATCCATTACATTTTATAAAGATTACTTCTTTGTGCTTTCGCCTGTTACTGCAGACGAAGAGGTGAATATGGAACTGACGATGCTGGATAAAAATACCCTAAAAACCGCATGGAAACTGCAATTGCCACAGGATAAACTTAAGACCTTCACGCCGCATTACGGGTTTGAAAGGTTCTTTATAAAAGGAGATCAGTTGTGGGTTAGTAATAATAATTATTTGATGACTATTGACCTGAGCAGTGGCAAAATTGTAAAGCAGGAAAATTTGTACGAATAGATAAAAAGTGTACTGACGTGAAAGCCAAATATTTCTTTCTGATCGCCGCAGGTATTATTGCCGTTACCCTGATTCCGATGTATTTCAGTTATAAGGATGCGGGGATGTTTGATATGGTAACCGAGGTCTTGGGTAAGGGGTTTTGGTATGGTGTGCTCGGGTTTGTGGTATTGATAATCGCAGGTATTTACTTAAGTCAGCGCTGGTTGTTTAGTAGTATGAAACCGAAGGATATTCCCAACGGGCTTCCTGCTACAGCTACGGTTATTCGTAGTTACCAGAGTGGAATGGCCATGCGCTATGCCAAAGTGCATTTCTATTACGAACTCATCATTGAAGTAAACGTACGCAACCAGCAGGGTGAAACCTGGCAGGCGAAGATTGAACAGGTAGTACCCATGACGCAGCTTGGGCTGTTTGTTCCAGGATTGAGTTTTGCGGTCAAGTATGACCCGAAAAATAAAAGTAAGGTAGTGATTGACCGGAGTAGGGAACAGCAGGGAATGGATTACGGTAACATTCCGGGGTTGTGATGATGATCAGTTCAGCAATTTCAAAACAGAATTAAATACAGTTTCGTGAATCTTTTTAAACTTTTGTTGGGTAGGCAAACTAAACGCTGGTTAATCATTCTGGTTTTAGCCGTTGTTTTCTTTATCATCAACTTTAAATATTCGGAATATAGAGGAGTTGCCTTCATCGTATTTATGGCGGTCGTACTCAGCATTATTGGATATATCACTTTTAACGCACTTAAAATTGGTCGGGGAGCATTGAAAATAAACAAGGATGGCGTGCTTTCTCAGCAGGGGATGAATGAAATTTTGAAGGCAGCTAAAAATATGACGGGAGTTGATTTGAGTGCTTACGGCAATGATTTTAACAATGCGGGAAAACTTAAAGACATTCCTGATGGCCTGCCGGCCAGCGCTGTTATCAAAAATATTACACAAGCCGGTACAAAAATTACAATGGGGGTAAAAGAGTATTTCAAAGTGAATATAGATGTACAGGTTACTGCACCATCGGGCGAAACCTGGCCGGCGACGATAACGGAGATAATTTCCATTGTTGATATTCCAAGGTTTCAGCCCGGCCATACTTATCCGGTTAAGTACAATCCTGCTGATAAGAATGAAGTTGCCTTCAACCTGCCTTCACAATTTTAAAAAGAATGAATCTTTTCAAAAATGAGAAAGTTATTCCTCACCTTATTTACCTTTTCCTTTTGTGTAATCAGTTATGCTCAAAATTTTTCCGTTCAACAACTTACGGCTGATTTCTATCTGAGCAAAGAAGGCTATTTTGATGTGGTGGAAAAGTATGATGTGAAATTTCAAGAGCCTGCACATGGTATCTATCGTGATTTTATTACCCGGTTTGATTATAAGGATGCAAAAGGAAAGGTAACGAAACGTACGATGTACATCTCCGACATTGAAGTGCCCGGAGAACAGTTTTCTACCAATGAGCTTTTTGGGAAACAATGGGGAGATATGCTGCGCATTAAGATTGGAGATAAAAAGAGCAGGGTGTATGGGGAACAGCATTACGAAATCAGATACCGCGTCAAAAATGCTTTGTTTTTTAACGGGGATAAAGTGTCTTTTTATTGGAATGTAAAATCTCCCGAATGGTTCTCAGTTTTTTTCAAAGTCAATTTTACCGTTCATGCCCCGGATGGAGCGGTGTTGTCGCCCGAAAACTGTTTTGTCTATGCCGGCCCTGAAGGGGATACTGCTATCTCCGATAAATTTGTTTACAACTACAACGGCAATGTTTTTTCTGCTCAATCTTCTGACTTCTTTGTTTCTCCATATCTGCAAAGTGTAACAGCGTTAATTGAATTACCAAAGAACCTGATCAAGGAAGTAGATTTTACCCCGCCTTTTACAGAGCGGTACAGATGGTTAGGGATTTTGTTGGGTGTACTCGCCCTGGGTATTCTGGCTATTAAGCTCAGGTTAAGAGCCATCTCAGTTACGCCGGTTACCAGTTACTATCCGCCGGATGGAGTTGATTCTGCGTTAGCGGGAGCACTGATTGATGACATCACCAATCCGAGGGACATACAGAGTTTGTTGCCTTATTGGGGTTCTAAAGGGTATATAAAAATGGAAGAGATTCCGGCAGGTGAAGCGTCCCTTGCCGGCGACCTGAAATTGACGAAACTCAAAGACTTGCCTGCAGACAGTCCCGGATATCAGATCAATATTTTTAGAAAATTATTTATAGGAAGCGACGAAATTTATATGAGTTCACGACCGGGTGTTTTTGGTGAAGGTGTGCAGTTGTTAATTAAGAAGACCAAGGAATTTTATAAGAGTAGAGGAAGAAAAATAAAAATCATCGTCCTGATTTTAAGCTGGATTGTGGCTTTTTCTCTTATTACGTGGTTTCCTTTTGTAGCGAAGTCATATGTTGATATTAACGGAGGTAAATTCATTGCTTTTATAATCGTGGGGTATCTCTTCTTTTTTATAGTTTTTCCTATTTTATTCGCTTTTATTTTTAATAAAATGAGAGCCAAAACCGAAAAGGGAAAACAGATTCTTGGAGAGTTATATGGCTTCAGGCAGTTTATCCGGCTGGCGGAGGCAGACAGGCTTAAAGTGCTCTTGGAAGAAGATCCTTATTACTTTGAAAAGACCATGCCTTACGCAGTGTCTTTTAATTTATTAAGAGAGTGGACGGACAAGTTTGAAGGATTGCTACAGCAGACACCGGCTTGGTATAGCAGTACCCGGTCGGGTAATAATTTTACGATGCACACCTTTGCTTCATCCATGAACAGTAGTATGATGGTAGCTAAGGCAGGAATGGTCAGCCTCAGTTCCGGATCGGGCAGTAGCAGCCGATCAAGCAGTGGCGGAGGTTCTTCAGGTGGTGGCGCCGGCCGGGGCGGTGGCGGAAGCTGGTAAGTGGCTCTCAGGGTTACAGCGAAGAAGTTATGCCGCAGAGGTACGCAAAGATTACGCAGAGGTTCGCAGAGAAGAAATCAAGTCTCAGCGGTTCTCGGCGGTACTCAGCGCCACTCTGCGGTAAAGTGAAGGAGTTATAACGCAGAGTTTCGCGAAGGCTGCGCAGACGTTCGCAGAGAAGAAATCAAATCTCAGCGGTTCTCGGCGGTTCTCAGCGCCACTCAGCACCACACAGCGCTGCAGCGAAAATGTTATGCCGCAGAGGTACGCAAAGATTGCGCAGAGGTGCGCAGAGAAGAGAAAAAAACTCCGCGTAACTCCGCGGTTCTCAGCGCTACTCCGCGTTACAGCGAAGAAGTTATAACGCAGAGTTTCGCGAAGGCTGCGCAGAGGTTCGCAGAGAAGAAATCAAATCTCAGCAGTTCTCGGCGGTTCTCAGGGTTACAGCGAAGAAGTTATGCCGCAGAGGTGCGCAGAGAAGAAATCAAATCTCAGCGGTTCTCGGCGGTACTCAGCGCCACTCCGCGGTACAATTACGAGTTATGCCGTAGAGGTACGCAAAGATTACACAGAGGTGCGCAGAGAAGAAAATCAAACCTCAGCGGTTCTCGGCGGTACTCAGCGCCACTCTGCGGTACAGCGAAAGAGTTATACCGCAGAGACACGCAGAGAAGAAGACAAATCGCATATAGCTTCTTTTGTTATAAATTATTAACCATCCTCCTGATTCCATTTTTCAATACTACAGTATGAAAATTAAGGATAAGCCCTAATTTGTAATTTCCTAATTTTAGGTAGGTCAACAATTGAGCTTCATGCACATCTGTAATAGCTTCAACTGACTTGATTTCTATTACAACCTGATTGTTAACTAATAAATCAATACGGTATCCATGATCTAATTTCACTTCTTTATAGACAATCGGACGTGGAACTTCCTTGTTTACCAGGAATCCTTGTAGAGATAGTTCATATGCCAGGCATTCCTGATAGGCAGATTCTAATAAACCCGGACCAAGATTTTTATGAACCTCAATAGCGCAACCGATGATCGCTTCGGAAATCAGGTTTTCATGCATCATGTCTTAATAATTTAAAAGAAATTAAAATTCCCTTGAAAATATGCAATTTCTTTTTAAAACATATGCCTGGTGATCCTCCATGCCATGCTGAATTATACCCAATAGCTATGACGCAGAGGTGCGCAAAGAAGAAAAAAGCAATTCTCAGTGGCTCTCAGCGGCTCTCAGCGGTACTCAGCGCCACTCCGCGTTACAGTGAAGGAGTTATAACGCAGAGTTTCGCGAAGGCTGCGCAGAGGTGCGCGGAGAAAAAAATCAATTCTCAGCAGTTCTCGGCGGTACTCAGCGCCACTCAGCGTTACAGCTACGAGTTATGCCGCAGAGGAAAAAAATTCTCCTCCCATGAATTAGGTATTTCATCAACTGCATCAGGCTATTATTTTTACAAAGAACCCATACAAAAATTAGGGATGAATATCACGATGATTGTTTTGGTAATAGTACTTGTCCTGATTTTGTTTTATGCTACGGCGATCTTTAACAGGTTTGTCAGGAATCGCAATATAGTGCAGGATGCATGGAGCAATATTGATGTGGCACTTAAGAAGCGTTACGATCTTATTCCCAACTTAGTGAACACAGTAAAAGGATATGCTGCTCACGAAAAAGAAACCCTGACGCAGGTGATTGCCTCACGCAATGCAGCAGTATCTGTTCCACCCGATGATATTGCAGGAAGGATTAAAGCAGAGAATCAGTTGCAACAATCAATGGGCAGATTGTTTGCCGTTGCAGAAGCCTATCCCAATCTGAAAGCCGATACTTCATTTTTGAATTTGCAATCACAGTTGTCTCAGATAGAGGAACTGTTAGAACGTGCCCGCAGGTACTATAACAGTACGGTTCGCGAGAATAACACCTATGGCGAAAGTTTTCCGGGAATATTATTTGCGGGTGTTTTCAAATACCGGCATTTTGATTTCTTTGATATCAGCGAGAGTGAAAGAGAGAATGTTAAGGTTGACTTTTCGTGAAGCCCGGTTAGATGTTTTTAAGATGTTTGAGACGCAGAGAATAATTCTACGTGGCTTTCCGCGCACTCAGCGTTACAGCGAAGGAGTTATAACGCAGAGTTTCGCAAAGGTTACACAGAGATTCGCAGAGAAGAAATCAAATCTCAGCGGTTCTCGGCGGTACTCAGCGCCACTCAGCGTTACAGTGAAGGATTTATAACGCAGAGTTTCGCGAAGGTTATACAGAGATTCGCAGAGAAGAAATCAAACCTCAGCGGCTCTCAGCGGTACTCAGCTCCACTCCACGTTACAGCGAAGAAGTTATGGCGCAGAGGATCGCAGAAAAAAATCAATTCTCAGCGTTTCTCGGCGGTAGTTAGCGCCACTCCGCGTTACAGTGAAGGAGTTATAACGCAGAGTTTCGCAAAGGTTACACAGAGATTCGCAGAGAAGAAATCAAACCTCAGCGGTTCTCGGCGGTACTCAGCGCCACTCAGCGTTACAGTGAAGGAGTTATAACGCAGAGTTTCGCGAAGGTTACACAGAGATTCGCAGAGAAGAAATCAAACCTCAGTGGCTCTCAGCGGTTCTCGGCGTCACTCGGCGTTACAGCGAAGGAGTTATAACGCAGAGTTTCGCAAAGGTTACACAGAGATTCGCAGAGAAGAAATCAAACCTCAGCGGCTCTCAGCGGTTCTCGGCGTCACTCGGCGTTACAGCGAAGGAGTTATAACGCAGAGTTTCGCAAAGGTTACGCAGAGGTGCGCAGAGAAGAAATCAAATCTCAGCGGCACTTTGCGGCTCTCAGCGCTACTCCGCGTTACAGTAAAAAAAATTATAACGCAGAGTTTCGCGAAGGTTGCGCAGAGGTTCGCAGAAAAGAAATCAATTCTCAGCGGTACTCAGCGTTACAGCCAGGAGTTATGACGCAGAGGTTCGCATAAAAGGATGATTTCCCGGGTTTACATTAATTCCATTCCTGTCTATCCCCTGAATATGGTATTGCAAAAAGTATTCTTTGAATTTACTTTGTTACCTCATCTTTAACCTTTCAGAAAAGGAAGAAGAGCGCACAATTGAAAATGAAGAGAGTTTACCAAACTTTTGAATCTGTTAATATGAAGGCAACCGTTAACAAAGCCAGATGGAAAAATAATTACAGCTTTTTGTACTTCCTTTCTTTCAGCCTTCTGGCTGCCTGTACCGGTGTGACAGGTACCATTACTTCCACTGAAACAAATGATACAACTGTTGTAAATACTTCTGTTCCGATAGCGGTTCGCTCTGATTCATTTCCGGCATTCCCGCAGGATGTTGAAATCCTGCTGCCCGATCAATACCGGAAAGAAAGCACAGGTTATCCGAAGGGAGTTGAAGAAAAAGAATGGTTTGAAATATATAGAGATGAAACAACAAAAAATTGGATTGTTGCAAAAACAGCCTTAGAAATCAGCTACTCGCGTGATGAATGTGTGGGTGAGGATGTTATGATTGTCGGATCAAAGCATAAAAATGCACTGTTGTTTTTTACACCGTTCAAAGGCCTGTCCGGAAAAGTGGAAACGGTTTTGGAGCACCAGCCTTTAATACCGACAAAGCCTGTCGTATTCAGCATGAACGGTACAGCTTATAACTTATCACCGGACGGTGTCTTATATAGCGAACCGGATGAGGTCATCAAAGCAGATGAATTGAAGAAAGATGAGGAAGGAATTTATTTTATAGACCAGATTAAATCTTACCGTCTCACCTTTCAATCCGGCACATCAAATCCTTATGAGATATGCTCTTCTGAAATGGTACAGGGGGTAACCCCAACGTTACTTTGGGCGGGAGATATAAATAATGATGGTCTTCCCGATATGATTCTTGATATGAGCGACTTTTATGAAAGCAAGCATTTGTATTTCTTCCTTTCTGATCCGGGTGATAAAGATAAGCCGGTAAAGAAACTCGCTGACCTCAAAGTTGTCAATGATTGCTAAGAACAGATAAAAAGAAATGAAAAGAGGATATTACTATTTCTTACTAATAACATTATTCGTTTTCTTGACCAATTGCAGGCAACAGGATAGCGAACAAACTTCATTGACAGGCAACGGGGAAACTAAAACAACTGCTGAACTTAGCAGTGGTAACGATAGTCTTTCCATTATGAAAGCATTTCAGAATGTAGAAGCTGATAAGGAATTCAGGGAAAAGTTAGCTCTGGATGATGATGATCATGCATCAATATACAAGGACAATATGCAAATCATCAGAGGCGATTTAGATGGTGATGGCCGGCCGGATGCTTTAGTGTCTTTTAGTGTAGAAGGCAGAGGGGGTGGGAATAATGCTGACTTTCATTATGCTATATTTTTAAATAAAGAAGGACAGTGGCAATACAGTGGCGTGGCAGATATGAGAGGAAGCATGAACAATTATTATTTTGACCTTAAGTCTGTTCAGAACGGAATAGTAATAGGTGAAGCCACTCCTGTAGGTGATGGAGGATTGCCTTTGTACAGGACCGAATATAAATATGTGAATGGAACTTTGGTCAATACCTATGAGGAATTACATGATGACTTAACCGGAGGTAATTTTATGACTGTAAATGGATTTTTAACGGGTGGTTATAAAAATATTCCTGCCAGGGGAACACTATCTGAATTGCAAAGACTATCAGGTAATGGAAAGGTAGTTGACAAGGGATCTGCTCCCTGCGGTACACTGTTTGACGATGGCAGCTACCGCTATTATGAAAACAAATATTTCACTTTTGAAATAAGTTCTGAGGATGAAGTGGCTTTCAAACAAATAGACCTGAAGGGAAATAATATTATTATCTATACAGATAAAGGAACACTCAATAAAGACACACGTCTGGATGAGGTCAGGAAATGTTTTGATGATTCTGTTATAGTTGAGCATGAAGGAAAGAGAGTGCTATTGCAGGTTTTTGCGGGTGAGGGGATTGATGACCTGTTACAGTTGTACTTTGGTAAGGGCGGCAGGTTGGAGAGTGTAATTTATTTTGTTCAATGTTAAGGGTGCACAGCAAACAATCTTAGCGGCTCTTGTTAGTTCTCCGTGCCACTCAGCGTTATGGCGATGAAGTTATGACGCAGAGGTTCGCAAAGGTTACGCAGAGGCTCGCAGAGAAGAGAAAAAAATATCAGTTGTTTTCAGTGCAACTCTATACCGCAATCAAGATCTAAACCAACAAGCAACTAATGAGTAATAGAAATTTTTTATTATTTCTTCTGAGTTTACTGGTAGTACCGGGTATGGCATTGTCCCAGATAACAGAAAAGCAATTGAAGAGATTTAGTGGCGGTAAAGAGATTCAATCTGTATCCGGCCCGGGGTTGAATAGTGCTTCCGGTGATATCGTTATAACTGTTGAAGATGATGATGAGCTCAATATGATTCTGGTGCATAATGATAATGGCAAGCTATCACTGATAGCAAATAATGACGGATTGCTAATGGGAAGTGGAATGCTGGGTAATTCAGGAGGTAGTTCGTCGCACCTGGAAGGCAGGTTTTTGCATGCCGATTACACGATAGGCAGCAACAGTGGGTTCAGTAATATCTCTATGGTTTTTGAAAAGAGAGGGGATAGCTATTTTTTCTCTCACTACCATTCCCAAACTTATAACTATGGTGCTGAAAATTATTTTGCACGTACAGCTATAACGGAAAAACAAACAGGAGCTATCAATTTCAAAGATGCCACCGAAGCAGCTATTCTTGAGAAAGCAGGTAAGCAGGAAGCTGATCCCTTTTCTTCTTATTCGTTTATTAAAAAGGGATTTGACAAGTTTTCAGATTGGATACCATCCGGTTATGAGTTGGCATCGTACGCGGAAGGTGATTTAAATGGCGATCTGTATAAAAAGGATGCGGTATTATGGCTATACAGCAAAGACGAAGATCATTGTTTAATACAACTTCTTTTGCAGCAAAAATCAGGTACATACAAGAAGAGTGTATCAAACAAAATGTTGTTTGATGTTGATGAAAGCTTTAATCCGGCTAACACAAAAATTGTTGTCAAAAACCGATTCTTTACATTGGAACAGCGGGTAGGCAATGGGGCTGATTTTGATCATCGGTATTTTACGTTTAAGTATAATACAGAAGCAAAAAACTGGCTGTTGCATCGGTACGATGTAGAGCACTACGTTGCTTTTAATGCGGTTGCTGGTAAAAATGTAACCCATCTCACTATAAAGGAATTCGGGTTATGGGATTTTGAAAAATTAAATTTCGCTCCCGGAGATTATTTCTACGACCCGGGGTTGGCAAAAATTACCGGAACAATAATAAAGAAATCCTTTCCTGATGCCACGGATGCTGTATTCGTTTTGAAAGCCGATTATCCCGTAAACGCTCTGGCGCTACCGTTGGGATATAACGAAAAAGCAGACGAAGAGACAGATGCCCCAACGATTAGAGGTGAAAGAGAATTACAGGCATTCAGTACAGATAAATTTAATTTGAATAATTTTATGAATAAAAAGGTGCTGATTGAAGGCAAGATTTTTCGCGGACAAACACGCGGGCAATACACACAACTGATATTGGAAATAGAGGAAATCAGACTACAACGCTAAAAATTGCAACAATGAGAAAGTCAAGAAACAGACTGATGAATTTATTGATGTCATCTCTCAATAAGGAGATTAAAGAATGCAAGACGAGTCGTTCTGAGAGTCTGCCCGTTGATGTAATCAGTCGTAGAAAATTTTTGAGGCAATCTGCTAAAGGCGCTGCAGGAGCCGGAATTGCATTGGGCCTTCCTGCCTGGCTGAGTTCCTGCGATTCTGGCACCCGAAACTCTGATCAACAAAAGGATGATTCACTTTTGGATATTGCCATATTAGGTGGTGGCATGGCAGGACTGAATTGCGCGAATCATTTGCTGGACTCCGGATTGAATTTTAAAATCTTTGAAGCCAGTAACCGTGTGGGCGGAAGGATTCTGACGCACTACAATGATGCCATGCAGTTAGGTATTTTCCCTGAATTCGGTGGCGATTTCATTGACAGCGAACATGAAGATATGCTGAACCTGGCGAAAGAGTTTAACCTGGAGCTGATTGATCTGATTGACGAACAGGAGAAAAATAAATGGGAAAAAGATATCTACTTCTTTGACAACCGTAAAATCAGGGAGAAAGAAATAATCACGGAATTTAAAAAGATCGCGGGTAAGATTTCAAGAGATGTAGAAAGCCTTGGTGCAGATTACGACACGGAAGATGCACGCCGGTTAGACATTATGCCCCTGTCAACGTATATTCAATCACTCCCTTGTGCCGGGTGGTTAAAAGATTTGTTTGTAGCTGCTTTTGTTGCAGAGTACGGCCTTGATTGTGAAGAGCAGTCAACGCTTAATATGCTGGATATGATAGACACGAATACCGATGAAGGCTTTAAGGTTTTTGGCAGCAGCGACGAGCGCTACAGGATTAAAGGCGGTAATTCTCAGATTATAAATAAACTTGCCAATAAGATCGGAAACGAAAAAATAGAAAAAGGATTCAAGGTTACTGAAATAACGGAAAATGAAAATGGTACGTACACGATCAATTTTGAAGATGAAAATCCGGTCAATGCCCGGATGATAGTCTGTACGATCCCTTTCACCATTCTGCGTGGGATAAAACTGAATCTGAAAAATATTTCGGTCGAAAAAAGGAAATGTATAGATGAATTGGGTTACGGAAATAATACAAAATTGGTTTTGGGATACGAAGGGCAACCCTGGCGCAGCAAAGAAAATAATGCCATGGGATATCTTTTTACCAATGACATGACCAACGGATGGGACGGCAGTGTTAATCGTACGGAAGGAAATCCCTTCGGTGCTTATGTTGCCTATTTCGGAGGGAAGTTTTCTCAAAAACTTTGCGATGAATCCTTTAAAAATCCTTTGGCTCCCGCTAATCATCTTTGGCGTACAGAATTGCCTGACGAAAGAGTAAAGGGTTTTGTCAAAGAGTTAGATAGAATTTTTGTTCACTCAAAAAATAAGTTCAAGGACAAGCACGTTTTTGTCAACTGGATTGAATATCCGTATGTGAAAGCCAGTTACAGTTGTTATAAAACCGGCCAGTGGACCACCATTGCAGGCCTTGAAATGCAACCTGTAGGTAATTTTTATTTTGCAGGCGAGCATTGCAGTACGGATTTCCAGGGTTTCATGAATGGAGCTGCAGAAACGGGTCGTAGGGTGGCAGAGCTGGTGTTCCTGAAAGCAAAGGAACAGAAGAATATGGCACTGAGCAGCTAGCGGTCAAGCCCGTTAGCAGGCAGGATGGATACCGGATAATTTATGCGACTCCCTTTGCAATCGCGTCATTACCTACCTTAACAAAGTTCCCGATCCTGGTCATTTTCCTATAGTTGATTTATCCATTTTCTTCAGCGCCAAATTGTGCATCTGACTAATGGGGATTTTGCATAATGGATAGCATTCTCAGATTAGGCTGCTTAATAAGGAATGTTGCAAAAAAGATTTCACCTTTTGTCGTTTATTATTGCCGGAGTGCTGATTAATTACTTCAAATACTTCCCTATCACCGGCATCTTTTTAAACTCTTTCTTTTCTACCTGCAATATGAACCAGATATAGGCGAAGAACAGTACGGTTGCCGTACCGATGTTGTAGAAGAAATTGTCTGTCCAGATGTTCAATAATTTATGCAGCCAGAAGAGTAACAATACAATTACCATATAAGCGATGAGCTTTTTGGTGGCATAAGGTATCGGGTAGACTTTCTGTCCCCAGATGTAGGAAATCACCATCATAGATCCGTAGCAGAAGAAGGTAGCCCAACCGCTGGCCATATAGCCGAATTTGGGTATGAATAGGAAGTTGATGATGAGCGTAACCGCTGCGCCGATAATAGTAATCCATGCGCCTGCCATTGTCTTATTGGTCAGTTTATACCAGATGGCCAGGTTGTAATAAATGCCGAGGAACATATTGGCGAACAACAGTATAGGCACAACTTTCAGACCCGACCAGTACACTTCTAATTTTTCCTGCGTAGTACCGGTAATGGCGAAGAAGTATTTCCAAATTTCCAAATACAGGGCTACGGCGAGGAACATCACTGTAATGGTAATGACAAAGAACTTCATCACTCGTGCATACACCTTCTGCGGTTCCTTGCCTTCTGACTCTTTGAAGAAGAACGGCTCTGCGCCAAGCCGGAAAGCCTGAACGAAAAGTGTGATCAGGATGGAGAGTTTATAACACGCAGCATAAATGGCCACTTGCTCTTTGGCAATTTCTTCCGATCCTCCCGGTGCCAGCCATCCCAGCATGATCCTGTCGAAGGTTTCGTTGACCATCCCGCCCAATCCGGCGATAATCAACGGCAGTGAATAGACCATCATTACCTTCCATGTGTTATAGTTGAATTTCCATTTTACTGAGAAGAACTCTTTTGAAAGCAACAGCCATGCGAATGCAGATGCAGCCAGATTGGCAATAATAATATATCCCACCCCGTATTCGGGATTATAGAAAGCAGCAATCCAACCATCAGGATTGTTTGCTGCAATATCAGGGCATACAGAAAGTAAGTAGTAGGTAACTATTATCTGGAAAATGATGGTCGCAATGCGGATGAGCGCATACTTTCTCGGGCGTTGATCTAATCGTAGTTTGGCGAATGGTAGCGCTGACAGCGTATCGAACGAGATAATCAGTGCCGACATCGTTACGAATTCAGGATAATTGTCCAGAAGTAACCAGTGGGCAATGTTCTGCGAGAACAAAATAAGTATTGAACACAGTATTATAGTCGATACAATAATTGAAATAATAGAAGTATCGTAAACGTCCTTTTTATATTTCTCCTGAGTAGCGAAGCGGAAGAAAGCGGTTTCCAGTCCGTAAGTAAAAATAATATTGAGGAATGGGATGGCTGCGTACATCAGGCTCATGTCACCATAATGCTCAACCGAGAGCCTTCCCATGAAGTAGGGCGTCAGCAGGTAAAACAGAAAACGGGCTACGATGGAACTGGCGCCATACCATATAGTTTGACCCGCTAATTTCTTAATGCTGCCCAAGGGGAAATGGATTAATAAGTCTCAAAAATAACTGTATAATCAATCAGTGACAACAAATTGATTGTAAGGATTTCCATAATATTCAATACGGTCTGACCGGATTTGTTCTTCCTTCAGCAATTCTCCTTTATTGAGTGCGGGTGCTTTTACACCATCCGTAATTACCAGTCCCCCAGCCGTGATAATCCTGCACTCATCCCACAGTCCGCCATTGATAAACTGCTGAAGTGTGTAAGAACCGCCTTCCACGAGAACGCTTTGTATTCTTTCTTCGTGTAGCCGTTGCAATCCCTCATTCAGATAGTTTTCCCGACCGACTTTGATGAACTGTTTATTGCCGGATTCTTTGTTTGCTTCAGTATTGAATATGATGGTTTTTCCGGGCTCGTAATACATCCTGAAATCTTCCGCTGGCAGCTGAGTACATAGCATTACTCTCACAGGTTGTTTATCTCCCCAATACCGGTTAGTAAGTTGAGGATTATCTGTTACTGCGGTATGATGTCCGACGAGTATGGCATCTTCTTCACTGCGCCAGCGGTGAGCCTCTAAGTTCGTATAAGTGTTACTGATAGCTGTTCTTTCTCCGGTTTTTGCAATCATGCCGTTTTCTGATTGTGCCCACTTCAAAATGATGTAAGGGCGATTTTTTGCCAGAGAGGTGAAGAATCTTTTGTTCAGTTGTATGCATTCTTTTTCACAGATGCCTGTCTTTACACTTACACCCGCATTTTTGAGTCTTTCTATTCCTTTGCCACTCACGGCACTGTTGATATCAACGCTTCCGATGACTACGGAAGGGATCTTATTGTCGATGATCAGATTGGTGCATGGAGGCGTCTTTCCGAAATGAGAGCAGGGCTCCAAAGAGACGTAGAGCGTACTTTTAGGAATCAGGTGTTTGTCAGCCTCCTGCACGCTGTTCACGCAGTTGACCTCAGCATGTGCTTGACCATAGATTTGATGGTACCCTTCTCCGATAATCCTGCCTTCGTGTACGAGCACTGCTCCCACCAGGGGATTGGGGGCTACCGAGCCCTTACCCAAAAGAGCCAGCTGAATACAGCGTTGCATGTAAAATTCGTCAGTCAAGCGCGTGGATTTTAGAATTGCAAAAGTAGTTGATTATTAAAGTCGGATTATTTTCAATGCCGTCGGAAGTACCTTGACCATCCCTGGTCAAGGCTTCGGGTTTTCTCCCGGACCAGGATGGTCCGGGTACTATAGGCATTGGGTACCTTATTAGTATCTTCAGAAAAATCTTTAGTTTTAAGAGGTACGAAATCGTCCAATATGCCGGAAAAAGAAAGATTAGATAAAGACCGCCAAACAGATATTCACTCTGAAGCGGATCATTACGTTACTTTCTTCAGTCCTAATAATGAAATTGAGGTTTATACTAACAATCTGCCACATTGGAGGCAGGAAGACGTTTGGTATTTTGTAACCTTTCGACTTCATGATTCTCTTCCAAAAGATTTTGTTGAACAAATCAGGATAGAAAGAAATCACTGGTTGGCTACCAACGGAGGAATAAGGAAGGCAATTATTCTAAACAACAGTTACAAGAGTATTACAGACTGTTTTCAGAACGAATAGAACAACAACTCAACTCCGGATATGGTAGTTGTATTTTGAAGAATCCGGTCAATGCTGCTGTCGTTGCGAATGCTTTGACCTTCTTTGCTAACCAAAGATATATTCTGGATGCCTGGGTTATTATGCCCAATCACGTTCATGTATTAGTGAAACCGATAAATGGCTTCAATCTCTGGGAAATTACACATTCGTGGAAATCATTCTCTGCCACAAAAATCAACGAGTTGGAAAATCGGGAAGGTCAATTGTGGATGCACGAATCTCATTATCATATTGTAAGAAGTGCAGAAGCCTTAGATAGTATCAGAGATTATATAGGTTTAAATCCACAAAAGGCTGGCCTGCAAGAAGGGACCTTTCTCCTGTCTTAGAAGGAGAGGGCTAAGAACCGTCATATCCATTCACCCGATCACTTAAATTTGTGCTCACTTAAAAACTTCACGAAAAGAAGTGCCATGACTCCAAATGAAGCTTACAGCGATTTAGCGGCAGCTCTTACCTCTATTTATGAAAAGCGGGAGGCAGAGAACATTTCAGACTGGGTGATTGAGAACATAACGGGGAAAAAGGGGTGGGAGCGCAGGACCGATGAGAGCGAGCTCTCTCTTGAAAACACAGCATTATATGAAAAGTACAAAGCAGAATTGCTGACCAATAAACCCGTACAGTTTGTGCTCAATGAAGCCTGGTTTTGCGGGATGAAGTTTTACGTTGACAAAAATGTGCTCATTCCCAGGCCGGAGACGGAAGAACTGGTTGATCTGGTGGTAAAAGACAATCCTGCAAGTTCTCCGGTTGTAGTGGATATCGGTAGCGGCAGTGGTTGTATTCCGATCTCGATTAAAAAAAAGTTGCCCGGAGCCAGAGTAGTCTCCTGCGATATCAGTGAGGAGGCAATAGAAGTAGCTAAAAGAAACGCCCGCGATCTGGAAGCTGATGTAGATTTCAGAGTATTAGATTTTTTGAATGAAATCAACTGGACGACGTTGCCTTCACCGGATATCATCGTCAGCAACCCGCCATACATACCTTCAGACGAGAAGGAATTGTTAGCCAAAAATGTGGTGGATTTTGAACCTTCGGTCGCCCTTTTTGTTCCGCAAGACGATCCGCTGATTTTCTACAAGAAGATTCAGCATTTCGCCAGTATCAAATTAAGGAACGGTGGAAAAGTATATCTCGAAGTACACGAGAATCTGGCAAAACTTGTTCGCGATCTCTTTGCCAAATCGTCCGATAATGTTGAAATCGTAAAAGATATTTACGGCAAAGAGCGGATGATAAAAGCTACCTGGAAGTACTAACTGAAGCAGAAGTAGTAGCGCCTAATCTCTTGGCTACCTGCATAATCTTTACCACATCACCCCAGCTTACAAGAGAATCGGCATTAATCACTACAGCCGGCCTTGAGGTGTCGGTTATAATTAACTGGCTGCGCAACATAGATTCAAGTGAATCGAACGGAACTTTATTCTGACCGATAAAAATATTCTGATTCTGGTCGATGCTGACGATTACACTCTGTTTAGCCTTTGCTTCACTGTCGGCCCTCGGGTTATTCATCTTGATGACGTTTGGGTTGGCCATGGTAGAGATAATCAGAAAGAAGAACAGCAGGATGAACAGGATGTCGTTTAACGGACCTGTATCCAGTTCTGCATCATCACTTTTAAATCTTCTTCTGATACTCATTTCTAAAAATTAAAACCTCTTACTTGGTCGGCTCCTGCAGGATGTCTGCAAACTCAGCGGCTGCTATTTCCATTTTATTTTGAACACGGTTGATTTGTGCTGCGAGGTAGCTGTGTCCGATATACGCAAGGATACCAATAATCAGGCCTGCTGCCGAAGTAATCATCTTAACATAGATACCGTCGGCAATCGTATTAGGCGTGTATTCGGGGCTCGTAGCAATACTTCTGAACAACACAAGCATACCGATAATTGTTCCCAGGAATCCGAACAGCGGAGCAATACGTGCAATGATGGAAATGATAGACAAATTCTTTTCCAGTTTATATAACTCTAATACACCAACGTTTTCCATACTCTTCTCGATTGCGTCCATGGGTTTACCTATTCGTTGGATACCTTTATCCACGATGCGGGCCACCGGATTATCACTGTTCTTTGAGAAGCTGCGGGCTGCTGTTACATTTCCGCTGACAATATGGTCGCGGATGATCTTCATGAAGTTGTTATCCAGCTTGGAAGCCCTGTTGATAGCGATGTATCGTTCAAAGAAAAAATAAACGGCAACCACAAAGAGAATTCCGAGAGGAATCATCAGGACACCACCGCTTACCAATACGCCCCACAGGCTTTGGGGTCCGGAGATTTGAGAACTTGCAGATAGAGAATCAACCTGCAAAAGAAATAGATCCATTGAGTCGGGTTTGTTGACAAATGTAAAAAGTAATTTCAACAATGAGCAGCCACAATTATCGATGTGGAAACTTTAACTTAATTATTAAGAGTCTCTTTTTCAGAATGTGTTCTGCATTAGGATTTCTCTTCCCAAATCATGCTGAGGTGTACGATGGTCTCTGCAGCCTTTGCCATATCCTGTACCGAAATCCATTCTTGCAGAGAATGTATTCCCTGCATGCCTGTAAAGAGATTAGGCGAAGGGAGCCCCATATAGCTCAGTCTGCTGCCGTCGGTGCCTCCGCGGATACTTTCGGTCTTTACCTCCAGGCCTGTGCGCTTGATAGCTTCAGATGCGTATTCGGCCACCTGAGGATGCAGATCGAGTATCCTCTTCATATTGCGGTACTGTTCGTATACTGTGAACTGCATTCCTGCTCCGGGATGGCGGCTGATGACATTTGCTGCGAGTTGCTCGAGCCGCTCACCGTGCTGTCTTAAGAGGTCATCATCAAAATCGCGGATGATGAATTCTATGGTTGCTTTTTCTGCAATGCCTTCCACTCTCGTCGGGTGTACGTATCCTTCCATCTTTTCAGTGGTTTCGGGCGACCATTCATTTTTAGGAAGTTCGGCTAAAATCTCTCCTGCAATCTTTAATGCATTTACCAATTTGTCTTTCGCGTATCCCGGATGGGCAATGACGCCCTGTATGACAATCCGGGCACCGTCGGCACTGAAAGTTTCTGTCTCTAAGCTTCCTGCCTCTCCGCCATCGAGTGTGTATCCGTATGCTGCACCGAGCCTTTTCAGATCAACTTTGGCGGTTCCATCTCCAATCTCTTCATCGGGTGTGAAGAGTATTTTGATGGTACCGTGTTTCACTTCCGGATGTGTCATCAGGTATTTCGCTGCCTGCATAATCGCAGCAACTCCACTTTTGTCATCACCACCAAGGAGGGTCTTTCCTGATGCGGTGATGATATCATCGCCGATTTTCTTTTTGAGATAGGGATGTGCTTCCGTTGAGATTACCTGGGTGGGATCGTCGGGCAGCGTAATGGGTGAACCGTCGTAGTTTTTGTGTACGATAGGCTTTACACCGGTTCCCGAACAATCCGGAGCCGTATCCACATGGCTGCAAAAGCAAATGACAGGTATATTTTCTTTACCGGAATTAGAAGGGATAGTGGCATACACATAACCGAATTCATCCATCACTGCATCGGTAATACCCATCTCTCTCAATTCTTCAGCTAGGAGGCGGCTGAGGTTCTTCTGTTTCTCAGAAGAAGGGTGCAATCCGCTTAAAGGATCGCTCTGCGTATCGATTTTGGCATATCTTATAAAGCGTGATGTAAGGTCTTCTGTGTCTATCTGTATCATTTTGTTCGTTTTCTCAAAAGTAATAAATAGTGATTTGTTGGCTACGATTCAGGGAAAACTAACTTAATGAAAGGTTAAAGGGACCGGGAGCCCTGTCCTGTTTTCCTTAATTTCGCACGAATTTTAATTTATAGTTATGCTTAAAAAAATCAAGATTTCCTTGCTGTTCGGTTTGGCAGTATTGCTGGGCGGAACAGTGAAGGCACAAAACGTTGCATTTACCGAGTATGATCTGCCAAACGGATTGCACGTGATCCTGCATCAGGATAAGACGACCCCGGTTGTCGCTGTAACCGTGATGTATCATGTGGGTTCAAAAAATGAAGTTGAAGGCAGAACCGGATTTGCACACTTCTTCGAGCACTTGCTGTTTGAAGGTACCGAGAATATCGGAAGAGGTGAGTACATGAAGATAGTTTCCAACCGCGGAGGTGAGCTTAATGCCACTACTTCTTACGACCGCACCTTCTATCACGAAACCTTTCCTTCCAATGAGCTGGAACTTGGCTTGTGGTTAGAGAGTGAGCGTATGATGCATCCGGTGATTAATGAAATCGGAGTGAAAACACAGAATGAGGTGGTGAAGGAAGAGAAGCGTATGAGGATGGACAACGCTCCTTATGGTAACCTCGTCAATGAGGTATTTGACAAGCTGTTCACCAAGCATCCTTATCACAGAATGCTTATTGGTTCTATGGAGGATCTCGATGCGGCGCAACTCGATGAGTTTAAAGCATTCTTCAAAAAATATTACGCTCCCGGAAACGCAGTGCTGACTATTGCGGGAGATATTGATATTGAAAAGACTAAAAAGCTGGTGGAGGCTTATTTCGGACCGATACCGGCCGGAGAACCTGTAGTGCAACCCAATATTAAAGAAGACCCTATCACTAAGGAAATTATTGATACAGCATACGATGCCAATATCCAGATTCCTGCTATCATTACCGCTTACCGCACACCGGGGCAGAATACTGAAGACTCTAGAGTGCTGGAGCTGATTGCCAATTACCTTTCAAACGGAGCCAGTTCAAAACTTGCGAAGAAACTGGTAGATGAAAAGAAACAGGCATTGGTGGTACAGGCAATGAATTTTGCATTGGAAGACTATGGAGCTTACCTGACGTTTGCGTTGCCTAATGGTAATATTCCTTTAGATACGCTGTTGCACGAGATGGATGAAGAAGTGCAGAAAGTAAGAGAGAATTTAATAAGTGAAAGCGACTTCCAGAAACTGAGAAATCAGCTGGAGAATGATTTTGTTGATAAGAACTCGCGAATGTTGGGTATTGCGGAGAATCTTGCTGATGCTTATACTTTCCACAAGAATACCAATTACGTAAATGAAGAATTAGGGTTGTACCTGAAGATTACAAGAGAACAGATCAGGGATGTAGCAAGGAAGTATCTCAATCCGAACCAGAGGGTTGTTCTATACTACCTTCCTAAGCCGCAAGAAAACTGATTACACAACTCAAAAAGAAAAATATTAAAAGATGAAAAAGTTATTAATAATTGCTTCCGGTTTATTCCTCGCTTCATGTACGAGTACGCACCAGACAACGTCTGCACAAATAGACAGGTCGCATGCTCCGAAGCCGGGGGTAGCACCGGTTATTTCGGTTAAAGATCCGGTTCAGTTTAAACTGGATAACGGAATGACAGTTTTGGTGGTTGAAAACCATAAATTTCCAAAAGTAAGTGCCAATCTTACTATCGACAGGGGCCCGGTTTACGAAGGAGAAAAGGCAGGTGTAATGAGCCTCATGGGTTCGATGCTGTCAGAAGGGACAAAGAATAAGACTAAAGCTGAGTTTGATGAAGCCGTTGATCAGATGGGTGCCGATGTCGGTTTAAGTGCATCAGGAGGAAGTGCGAGATCGCTGACCCGTTATTTCGATAATACTTTTATGTTGATGGCAGAGGCATTGAGAAACCCTGCTATGAAGGAAGAGTCTTTCGATAAGTTGAAGTCGATGGCTATTAATGCTTTGAAATCGACAGATCGCAGTGCATCAGCCATTTCAGGCAGGGTAGTCGGAGCCCTGAGCTACGGAAGAAATACAGCAATGGGTGAATTCCAGACAGAAGAATCACTCAATGGCCTGACGCTTCAGGATGTAAAAGATGCTTATAATAATTATATCACACCATCGAGGAGTTATCTGACGTTTATCGGAGATATTACCCCCGAACAGGCAAAGGCGCTTGCAGAAAAAGCATTTGGCGATTGGAAAGGTAAGTCACTCACACTGCCGGTAATCCCGAATGTGTCTAATGTAGCAGAGACAGAGATTGATCTCGTAGATGTACCAACCGCAGTACAGTCTGAAATAACTGTTACCAATCTGGTGAATCTTCCGATGTCTTCTCCTGATTACTTCCCTGTTTTGCTGGCTAACCAGATACTGGGAGAAGGTTCTACCGGCCGTCTCTTCCAGAATCTCCGGGAAAAACACGGATTTACTTACGGCTCTTATTCATCAATTGGATCCGGCAGGTTCCAGACCTCTTTCAAAGCAACTGCACAGGTGAGAAATGATAAAGTGGACAGTGCCGTTGCTGAGATCATGAAAGAGATCAACAGAATCAGAACGGAAAAAGTAACGGAAAAAGAACTCGACGACACTAAGACCCTTTACACTGGACAGTTTGCGCTTAGCATGGAGAACCCTGCAGTTCCGGCAGCTTTTGCAAGCAACATTCTGATCAATAATCTCGATAAAGATTTCTATCGTAATTATCTGAAAAAAATCAGCGAAGTAACTGTTGATGATATTCAAAGAGTAGCACAGAAATATTTCAGCCACGACAATGCCAGGATTGTTGTAGTAGGAAAAGAATTAGCCGTGAAACCGGGATTGGAGAAGCTGGGTTATCCCGTTAAGATGTTTGATAAATTCGGCGAACCGGTAACCGAGCAGCCAGATAATGATAATGCTGCTGCCGCTGATATCACCGCAAAAGATGTTATAGATAATTACATCAAGGCGCTGGGAGGTGAGAGTGCGGTGAAAGGGATTACTTCAATGCTTAGCGAAGGATCAATGGAAATGCAGGGAATGAATCTCGGTTTTGAAGAAAGAGATATGGCTCCTAACCTCAGCAAGATAACCCTTGCCATGGGTGGGCAGCCTATAGTTACAGATGTATTTAATGGCGAGAAAGGATGGAAGTCGCAGATGGGCCAGTCAATGGATTATACCGAGGAAGAAGTAAAAATGAAAAAAGATAATAAGGCTTTAATTCCGCAAGTAGCTTATTTCACCGACGGGTTTGATGTTAAAGTAGCAGGGGTAGAGAAGATAGACGGCAAGGATGCGTATAAACTCACCGTTAAGATGCCTTCAGGTTTGGAGAGGTCAGAGTGGTATGATGTTGAGAGCGGATTCCTGGTGAAGAATGAAGCAAGCCTTACTATGGAAGGTCAGGAGATTGTTCAGACTACAGAATACAAAGATTATAGAGAAGTAGGTAATCTTAAGTTTCCTTTCTCAATGGTTCTGGAAGTATCGACCGCCATGGGCCAGCAGGAAATGACGATTAAGCTGACTTCTATCAAAGTGAACGAAGGCGTGTCGAAGGAAGATTTCAAATAAGAAAAGTTTAGGTGAAGAATAATAAAAGAGCTGCTTCATGTGAAGCGGCTTTTTTATTTGGCAATGGGTTCTTCTTTGATTGTAGATTTGCCTGGTATAACAAGAAACGATGATTCTCGTAATCAGGATCTCTGATAAAAAATGTACAGACTAAAAAAATCACTCGGCCAGCATTTTCTTAAAGACAAAAATATTGTCGGTAAGATTGTACATGCATTGTCTGAATGCGGATTCAGCAGGTTGCTGGAAGTAGGACCGGGTGGAGGAGCACTGACGGAAAGCCTGTTGCAGATGCCCGGTATAGATTTCCGTGCTGTGGAGATTGATGATGAAAAGGTCGAATATCTAACGAAGAAGTTTCCCGGCTTGCAGATTATACACTGTAGTTTCCTCGATATGGAAAAGCCGTTTGATGAGCCGTTTACTGTGATCGGTAATTTCCCGTATAATATTTCATCGCAGATTGTTTTTAAGATACTTGACTGGTACCCGTCGGTCGAACATGTCATCGGAATGTTTCAAAAAGAAGTGGCAGAACGGATTGCTGCCGGACCGGGCACCAAAGACTACGGAGTGCTTAGTGTGATGACACAATATTATTATGATGTTCGTTACCTTTTTTCTGTCGGACGGAATGCTTTTAACCCTCCTCCGAAAGTAGAGAGTGCTGTCATCAGAATGGATGCGCGAAACGAACTGTTATCCGTCAAGAGTGAAGCAGATTTCAAGAAGATTGCGAAGGCTGCTTTTGCGCACCGAAGAAAAACACTGAGGAACAATTTGAAGGGGATTCTTCCGTCTGAAAAGCTGCCGGATGAGCTGTTTAACCGCCGGGCAGAAGAGTTGAGCGTGGAGGAGTTTGCACAGCTGACTTTTTTGAAGTAGTTAACCTCCACGAATTCCCCTCCTCTGGAGGGGTGGCTTACGCGGTAGCGTAAGACGGGGTGGTTTTTTCTTTGACACCATCAAAGAGTTGATGCAAAAAACAGCCACCAACCTCACCCTCAAACACTGCAAGGTTTTGCCGTGCACAAACCTTGGCTGCAAACCTTACAGGTTATCCACGCTGTCGAAAGTACCGTGACCATCCCTGGTCGCGGCAGAAATGTATTAACGCAGCGTCTCCGCCACGGCGGAAGACACTGTGAAGAAAGATTCCCCTCCCTTGGAGGGGTGGTTCACGCCTTAGCGTGAGACGGGGTGGTTTTTTCTTCGTCACTCTAAAAGAGTTGGTGCAAAAAGAAAATAATCAACAACCCCTTCCCCAAACACTGCAAGGTTTTGCCGTGCACAAACCTTGGCTGCAAACCTTACAGGTTATCCACGCTGTCGAAAGTACCGTGACCATCCCTGGTCGCGGCAGAAATGTATTAACGCAGCATCCGCGGCTAATGCCTGAGGCACTGCAAGGAAGAAATGAACAGCCCCGCTTCAAACACTGCAAGGTTTTTCCGCGCACAAACCTTAGCTGCAAACCTTACAGGTTATCCATGTCCGGTGTGATAACACCCTGTTTATAAACATTACTAAAACTTGCCCTGACGCAGGGAAATCCCCTGCCCAAATATTACCTTTGCACCGCATAAAAAAGCAGAAAATGAGTAAAGAGCATTTGTCAGAACAGGAAGTCATCAGAAGAGAGAAATTACAGGAACTGGAAAAGGCAGGGATTGACAGTTATCCCGCACCTCAGTTCCACGTGAACAGTTATGCTGCTGACATAAAGAAGAATTTTTCAGAAGAAAATAAAGAGGCTTTTTCCAATGTGAGCCTGGCCGGAAGAATTATGAGCATCCGCGACATGGGAAAGGCTTCATTTGCCGTATTGCAAGACAGCAGCGGTAAGATTCAGATATACGTCCGCCGTGATGACATTTCTCCCGATGAAGACAAGAGCCTTTACAATACTGTCTGGAAAAAACTGCTCGATATTGGAGATATTATCGGTGTCAACGGGTTTGTGTTTATCACAAAAAGCGGAGAGACTTCCGTTCATGTTACTTCCTTTACTATTTTGAGTAAGGCCCTCAGGCCGTTGCCGGTGGTGAAGGAAAAAGACGGAGAAACATTTGATGAAGTTACCGATGCCGAGTTCAGATACAGACAGCGTTATGCAGATTTAATCATCAATCCGCAGACAAAAGAAACCTTTATAAAAAGAACGAAGATGGTTAATGCCATTCGTGAGTTTCTGAACGAACGCGGAGCACTGGAAGTGGATACACCCGTTTTACAGGCTATCCCCGGAGGTGCTGCTGCCCGTCCGTTTGTTACGCATCACAATGCATTGGATATTCCTTTTTACCTGCGTATAGCCAACGAATTGTATCTGAAGCGTTTGCTCGTCGGTGGCTTTGACTGGGTGTATGAGTTCAGCCGCAACTTCAGAAATGAGGGCATGGACCGTACGCACAACCCTGAATTTACCGTTCTCGAGTTTTATGTTGCCTACAAAGATTATCTCTGGATGATGGAGACCACCGAGCAGTTACTCGAGCACACGGCAAAGGCTGTGAACGGTACCACTGTTGCCCGTTACGGAGACAATGAAATCGATTTTAAAGCACCTTACCGCAGGGTGACGATGTACGAAGCCATTAAGGAGCATACCGGAATCGATATCGAAGGAATGGATGAAGCTGCCTTGCGCGATGTCTGCGCCAAATTAGATATCCGTGTAGATGCCACAATGGGTAAAGGGAAACTGATCGACGAGATCTTTTCTGAAAAATGCGAGAAGAATTATATACAGCCGACATTCATAATCGACTATCCGGTAGAGATGAGTCCGCTCACCAAGAAGCACCGCAGCAAACCAGGATTGGTAGAGCGTTTTGAATTGATGGTGAACGGCAAGGAGGTGGCGAATGCGTACAGTGAGTTAAACGACCCGATAGACCAGCGCGAGCGTTTTGAAGAACAGCTTAAATTGATGGAGCGCGGCGATGACGAGGCTATGTATATAGACTACGACTTCCTGCGTGCCCTGGAATATGGAATGCCGCAGGCCAGCGGTATCGGTTTCGGAATAGACCGCCTGGCGATGCTGCTGACCGACAGTCCTTCCATTCAGGATGTGCTGTTCTTCCCGCAGATGCGCCCGGAAAAAGGATTGCATCAGGCTGCTGTACATGCACAATCTGAAGATGAAAAGAAAGCGTAACTTCGAAATGGAATTATAATCTTAATAAAATGTATCCTGAAAAGACAGATTATCTCTTTGTTTACAGTTCGTTATTGCGTGGGTTCCCTACGCCCGATTATGAATATATCAGTCGCTACTTCGATTTTGTAGCACCTGCAAAAACAAGAGGTATCCTCAGCATTAAAGAAAATATTGTTGTTGGAACGCCTGTATCTGACGACCGTTTTATCGTTGGCGAATTGTATCGCATTCATGAGCCGGATTTATTCTCTTTTGTGATCGGCCAGCTGGACGAATACGAAGGCCTGTATCCGGAGCCTCCTGCGGTTCCCGTCTACAAGAGAGAGCAGACCACCGTTATTACAAAGGATGGCAAAGAACAACTTGCATGGGTATATTGGTTTATCGGTGATGTTGAAGGGCTCCCGATCATTGAATCAGGCGATGTGCTGGAATATCTCCATTTGAAATAGAACAAACCTATTCATACAAAAAAATCCTGCAAGCCTCAGCCTGCAGGGTTTTTCTTTTTTTAGATCTCCCAGGAGCAATGAATTGTTGGAATGGTGAAGTGCTGGAATCCCGGCCTAAATTCCGATGCGTTAAGAAAATGAGTTGAATAGAGCGTCGGCTGAAAGCCGCAACTAAACACTGTCTGAGTCACGCTTCAGGCGTGACGAGTTTGTTTAGTTGAGCGAAATGAAACTTATTTTTAGCTAATCGGAATTTCAGCCTTGACCTTTTGTTTTCCCGATAGCTATCGGGAGGTCAAGCCAAAGGAAAAGGGAAATTAAACTCTACGCTGAAAAGCCGGCTACAATTTTCTTTATAAGCACCTGATAAACAATATTTGCAAGAAAATCGATTACAGCTACGAAAGTCCTATAAGCTTCAGCCTGTAGGATTTTTAATTTTTGAAATCTCTGAACAGAGGTAGGACGCTCGCTTTATGGCCTAAATTCCGATGCGTTAAGAAAATGAATGAAGTGATGCGTTGACCAAAGGTCACAGAGAAATACTGTTTGAAGCCCCGCGAAGGCGGGGATGAGTTTATTTCTCTGAGCAGAACAGAATTCATTTTTAGCTAATCGGAATTTCAGCCTTGACCTTTTGTTTTCCCGATAGCTATCGGGAGGTCAAGCCAAAAGAAAGGAAAATTAAAATCTACACCGAAAAACCTACTACAATTTTCTTTGTAAGCACCTGTTAAAGAATACTTGTTAGAGAAGTTAGATTGTAACTATACAAAAAAAACCTGCAAGCCTCAGCCTGCAGGATTTTTTGATTTATATAACATTCATAGGACTTTTCTCTACTGCATTCCCTGCATTCCCTGCATACCTCCCTGCATTCCTTCCTGTTCGCCTCTCATATTCTTTCTCTTGAAGAGAGAAGTATCAAACTTTCCGAATCTCCAGTTCAGGCTCAGCTTGAATACCTGAGGATTCCTGTAACTCTGGTTATCCTGGATGGTGTACACATCTTTCGAGAACTGCGATACAGAGTGCGTACTGTAAACTCGGGTTGCGAAGATGTCGTTGACGCTCAGAGAGACGGAGGCTGACTTATCCTTCAGGAAGTCTTTTTTGATAGCCAGGTCAAATCCATAGTTAGGATCTGAGTACCCGTTGGCATTAGCTCTCGGTCCCCACATCATTCTGCCGCCGCTGCCGCCTCTTCCCGGAGGAAGGATTGTCTTACTTGTGTAGTCGGCAGTGAACTGGATGGAGAAGTTCTTCGGCAATGAGAACGTACTGTTCAGCTTACCGAACCAGCTTAGCCTGCTGTTAGTCAGATCTGAGTTAATCAGATCTCCTGAGATCTGGTTGTTATAGAAGTTTACGTTTGTGGTCAGGTTCCACCAGCTTGTGATTCTGTTAGTCAAAATCAACTCCAATCCGTAAGCCGAGCTCTTGTTTGCATTGATATAGCTGGATACGAAGATGCTGTCCATTGAAGAGTTGAGCGGATTCACATCGCGGTAAGTGTAATTCGCAATCAGATCGTTTGTATTGCGATAGTACAGAGTAGCCAGCAAATTGTTACCCCTCTTCATATTCAGCGAGTAAGACAACTCCAACAGGTTGGTAAACTCAGGTGTAAGCCCCGGGTTACCACGTGTAATGTTCAGCGAATCCTGGAAGTTGTAGTAAGGAATCAACTGGAAGAAGTTCGGACGGTTAATCTTTCTGGAATAGTTCAGTTGAATATCTTGCTTGTCGTCGATCTTTTGAGTCAGGAACACACTTGGGAAGAAGCTGAACGGATACTTGTTCTGGAAAGTCTGGTTGCTGTCGATCAGCGTACCGGAGTAGAACGAACTTTCGATTCTGCCTCCCAACTGGAACGAGAAGTTATCAATCTTTTGCGAGTAAGTTACATAACCCGCATACACCTGATCGTTGAACTTGAAGCTGCTGTTCAGCATTGGGATCGGGTCGTATTTACCGGTTCCGTCGTTGAAGAGGAAGTTCTGACTCTGACTTGAGTAATCTCTGATGCCTGCACGTAGTCCGGCTTCTATCTTACTGTTCTCGGTCAGCGGGTCAGTATAGTCTGTTTGCAATACCAGGTTATTGTTGGTGCCGCTATTCTCCATCAACTGTTTTCCTTCGCCGAACTTGGAGTTCCCGGTCATGTCGAAATATTGAGTTTTTGACAATGAGCTTCCGGTGTTAGAGCTTGAGAAATAGTTAGCATCGGCCGTGATTGATTTATTGGCTTTCGCAAAGTTGTGCTTGAAGCTGATGGTACCACCTAAGTTCTTAAATGTGAAAGAAGACAGGTTATTGATTTTTCCGGTTTCGCTGGCGAAGTAGTTGCCTATCGTTGTGTCTCTCAGGATAGTGCGCAGGCCGTTATTATCAAACTTTCCATTTACCAAATTGCCTGAAACAGTCAGCGTGTTTCTGTTGTCGATCAGATAGTCGATTCCGGCTCTTGCGAATGCGAAATGTCCGTCGTTGTTATTCTTACCTGTCTGGTTAAAGGTGGCAAGGGTGTTATTCAGTTTATCTTCACGGAAGGTAATCTGTGTTCCGGTTGATTTATTGGCGTTGTACATACCGTTTCCGAAGAAGTTAATCTTGCCTTGTTTTACGTTGAAGTCGCCTCCGAGTCCGGCTCCCAGTTTTGAGTCGGCATTAGCACGAACGCTTCCATTGTAACCCGCTTTTCTGTTTTTCTTCAATACGATGTTAAGGATACCTGCACCGCCACCCGAAGCATCAAATTTTGCTGACGGGTTGGTGATGATTTCAACACTTTCAATTTGGTCAGATGGAATTTGGTCAAGAGAGAGGGTAGTAGGCCTTCCGTCCACAAAAATCTGCGGAGTTTTGTTTCTTAAAGAGACGTTACCGTCGATATCCACATTCACCGAAGGTACGTTTCTCATCACGTCAACTGCAGTACCGCCGGCACTTGTGATGCTTTGATCGACGTTGAATATCTTTCTATCGATACCCATCTGGACCATGCTTTTGTTGGCAGTGACTACCACGCCTTCGAGTTGCTGAATGTCTTGCGTCATTTTGAAGTTACCGAGGTCTTTATCAAACGCAGACATCATCTGTGAGGGGGCGCCGCCGGGCTTAACATCAAACTGCACTTCATCTACAATAGGGGTATATCCCACTGCCGTAGCCAGGAAAGTGAAGGTGCCCATAACAGGGAGCTTCTCAATGGTAAACTCACCTTTCTTGTCGGTAATGACGATGGCAAGAACATTTTCGGTTGTCTCCTTCGTTTCCGGATCGAATTTGTTTTGAGATAATTGTACGGTTACTGCCTCAATAGGTTTCCCTGTCGTAGCATCTACAATTTTTCCGTAAAACCTGCCCATATCCATAGACTGTCCGGCGCGCATTGCACCGCCTTGCGGGTACTGGGCAAAGGCTGATGTTGTCAGGAATAAAGCCAGGAAAACCAATAATCTTGTTTTCATAATTTTTCTACTTTTCACTTTCAAACTTTTTTTCAAATCGTTGGACGCAAAATTGGTTCGATGTCTTCGCAACAAAATTTTAATTTGGTATAAGTGGCAGATAGAACGAAAGAGCGGTAAATTTTTGTGTAAATATTTAGGCCTTAACAAAAGTTTTTGATTATTTTTGCGCTCCTCAATTGACGACGGTGGTTGTAGCTCAGTTGGTCAGAGCATCAGATTGTGGTTCTGAGGGTCGTGGGTTCGAGACCCATCAACCACCCCAAAAATTAAAGCCGGTTTTTTAGAGCCGGCTTTTTTGTTGGAGTTTGGCCTAATTCCGGCCTAAACGCAGGTACTTCCCCAAGGCCACAAGGGCAACCTAACGTACTTGTTCTAACTTTTAACTTAAAACGTTTGTTTCCCAATTGGGAAATTTATATTTTTGATGAGAGTTGAGAATGAAACCAAACTTTGATGTAGAATTATTGCCTGAAGCAATTGAATTTTTAGAAAACCTTGACGACAAAACGAGAGAGAAGATTTATTACAACATCAAGAAATCTCAATTTGTAAACGATAATGAACTTTTCAAAAAGTTAAATGACTTCATTTGGGAATTCAGGACTTTGTATAGAAGCAAAGTGTATCGACTTTTTCGTTTTGGGATAAAACTGACGGGAAAGACGTTTTAGTTGTAGCCACACACGGAATTTTGAAAAAGACACAGAAAACGCCACCGAAAGAAATTAAAAAAGCTGAAGAAATAAGAAGGCAATATTTAGAAAATAAGAGAAGAAATAAATAGTTATGGCAACAAATAAATTTAAAACTGTTTCGCTTGACACAATGATTGACAAACACATTGGTAAGCGAGGAACTGAAAGGCGTGAAGCATTTGAAAATGAGTTAAGGATAGACTTGTTAGGGCAAGCCATCAAACAGGCTAGACAAGAGCGCAACTTGACACAAGAACAATTAGGCAACCTTGTAGGCGTACAAAAAGCGCAAATTTCTAAAATTGAGAACAGCGTTAAAAATGCAAGGTTTGAAACTATCCTGAAAGTGTTTGACGCTTTGGGAGCAAAAGTGAATTTTAACGTAGAACTAAACAGCAAGAAATTAGCTATTTGACATATCCGTCAAACCTACAGCAAGAAATTTAGCAAGATGTAGTATTTTACTTGTTCCCTGGTTCGCATCTCACAAAACAGAATCATTCAAGTGGTTCGCGTCAACACGAACCATGGAGGATATAGTTTACTCTATTGTGCTGAAAAGTCTCGTATGCTGAGTAAGAATTTCGATAATTCCGACAGACGAGTGGCTTGACGGTTATACCCCGGATCGTCAGGGAATTCAATCAGATAAACTCGGTTTTTATAGTCAAACAACGCGTATCTGATACCCCTGTCATCCTTAGAGGGATCTTCTTTAGCAAAAGCAGCAAAACCTGTAAAACTGATGTCCGGATTCTTTTCTTTGAGCGAAAAAAGGTTGACTATCGTATTTCTTACCATCTCGTTTTTAAAACAGGCATCGTCTTCCAGTTTGATTCCAAACAATTTTTGATATAGCGCAGACATTGTTGTTCCTTTTTCTAAGGGACCTAATGACTGAAGAATAAAATCACCCGGCAGGTCGTCATAATGCGGGAAATCCTCCTGACCTTGTTGTCGTGCAAACTTAACGACTGCATAAGCTTTATCTGCATTTATATCCCTTAAAGTCATGTAGTGCGGGAGTTCAAATGAGAGTCCAATTTTGGGGGCACGCACACGATATGGTTTATCACCATCAATTGGTTTAATGAAAACAGTGATGAAATGACCAAGTTTAGCAAAAGACGATTCTAATGTTTTACGATAAATAGCTTTTCCTATAATGGTACCCTGATAAGTAACATAACAAACTTTTAGTTGAGTAATAACCTTGGCCCCATTTATTTTAAAGCCATACATTTCGGCATATTCAATGTTGTTGGTAACCGGATTCAATGTTAATTTCTTAACATCTTTTTGATTCATGAAAATGGAATATTCATGAGGTTCTAATGTATAGGTGTTCCAACTTTTGGCTATTTCATCATACAAAGATTTACAAATAGCGCCTGCATCTTTTTGTATTTCCTTGCGATCATAATCCGGTATTGGCTGATCATACGCATAATAGGCTACATCTAATCCTTCAGCCTTTCTCCCGTCGTATCCTGATTCTTTATATGTATATCTAAATCCTTTCTCAAAAGTTTCCTTTTTTTCTAAATCACCCCCATAGTGAATATAAACAATTTTCAGATCCTTCATGACAACTTCGCCTTCTTGAGCATAGACGAATGAGTGAAATGGCTGAATACTAAATAACAGGATTAAAAAAGCAGTTTTGGCAGGGGAGAATAAGTATCTCTTCATGCGATGAAATGTTTTCTTGTTTTTTGTACAGTTAGATTTATTAGTTACTAAACGCAAAAGTCAAAAGTGACCTTTGGGTTAAACTATAATCTATTTAACGTCAGTTTAGTGCTTTTAATTATTTCAAACCTATAAGCGGAGAAGAATTATAGATGGTTTGCCGCTCCACTTCCACGGTTCGTGGGGAAGGAGACCTCCCCCGGGTTTTCAGCACTTCTTATTGTATTACTAAACAAATAAATCTCCCCGGCGAATGATCCTATAAACAAATAAATCCGCCACGGCGGACAGGGCCTTAAACAAATAAACATCCATAAACTCATAATTCATAATTCATCATTCATCACTCCCGGCGGCTTTCTTGTACGCTTCATACAGCACCACCGCTTCCCTCGCTTCCTTCACATCATGCACGCGCAGGATATTTGAACCATTCATTAGGGCGATGGTATTGAGGACAGTAGTTCCGTTCAGCGCCTCGTCGGGAGTTATGTTGAGGGTGCGATAAATGGTCGATTTGCGCGACAGCCCGACCAGAATCGGTTTTTCAAGAATTTTGAAAACCGATAGGTTTTTAAGCAGGTACAGGTTCTGTTCTCTTGTCTTCGCAAAGCCGAATCCCGGGTCAATGATGATATCATGGATACCTGCTGCTTTACATTTACCGATCCGGTCGATAAAAAACTCCAGCAACTCCTTCAGGATGTCCTCATAATCGGTATGTTCCTGCATATTCTCTGGAGTGCCTTTGATGTGCATACAGATATAAGGCACTCCTAACCTGCCGACGGTTGCAATCATTTGGTCATCCATCGTGCCGCCACTAATGTCATTCACGATATGCGCACCGGCGTTAATGAGTGCTTCCGCAGTTTGAGCGTGGTAGGTGTCAATAGAAATAATCTTTCCTGTCTTTTCTGCAATCAGGGGCACTAACGGCAGCAATTTTTCAATTTCTTCCTGTGCGCTTATGCGCGTACTGCCCGAGCGTGTACTCTGTGCACCGATATCGATAATATCCACTCCTTCATCAGCCATCTTCATTGCAAGAGTGAGTACTGCTTCGGCATCGGGCAGCCTGCTGCCGGGATAAAAGGAATCGTTTGTGAAGTTCAGCACTCCCATCACCAGAGGTTCTTCGAGCGAAACAGGCCTTCCCTTGCAATTAAGTGTGTACATGATATATTTCGATTAATTTTGACGCTTATGACGCAAAATACTACTGATAATCAATTTAAAGAGGTGATTGATGCCTGCAAGGGGATTTTTTTAGAGAAAACTGCTGATTATGGCACCTCCTGGCGCGTGTATCGTATGATTACCGTAGCAGATCAACTCTATATAAAGGCAAAGAGAATCCGTAATATTCAGGAGAAGGTGGTACAATTGATCGACGATTCCATTGAAAATGAATTCAAGGCCATCGTAAATTACAGTATTATCGGTCTGATCCAGATGCAGATTACCCACGACGAGTGGGATTTACCGGTTGAAGAGGTTGAAAAACTCTACGACAAAAGCGTGAATGACGCGATGGATCTGTTGTCTAAAAAGAATCACGATTACGGAGAGGCCTGGCGCGATATGGACCAGCGAGGATTGACAGACCTGATTCTGGCCAAGATCCTGCGCATCCGGCAGATATTGAAAAACGACGGTAAGACTATCATCAGCGAGGGTGTCGATAGTAATTTGTACGATATCCTGATATATGCCGTGTTTGCACTGATACTCATGAATAATCCCAAATAATAAACCAACTCATTATGAAACTTATTGTAAACGCCGTCAGATGGTTTGTTGGCGTACTTTTTATTTTTAGCGGACTGGTAAAGGCTAACGATCCTAACGGACTCTCTTACAAGATGCAGGAGTTCTTCGAGCGCTGGGCGGCAGATGGATTTCTGCCGGAGCTGATGAACTGGTTGTACGATTTCTCGCTCGGGTTTTCGTATATCACCATCACGCTCGAGATTATTGTGGGAGTGGCATTGCTGCTTGGTGTATGGAAAAAGTTTTTCACCTGGCTGACGTTTATCCTGATTGTTTTCTTCTCGTGGCTGACCGGCTATGCAGCACTCTCGGGTAAGATTGCCACCTGCGGATGTTTTGGCGATTGCCTTCCGCTGACTTCCATGCAGTCCTTTATTAAAGACATCGTATTACTGGTTTTAGTGATCGTCCTCTTACTCGGGCAGAAGTATATCAGGGAGGCTTACACGAAGGCGGTGAGTACGCTGATTCTCCTGGTATCGGTGATTCTCGTTGTCGGTTTCCAATGGTATGTAATGCGCTACCTGCCGGTAGTTGATTGCCTGCCATTTAAAACCGGGAATAATATTCTGGAGTTAAGACAAATGCCTGCCGATGCCGTTCCCGACAAAAAGGAATATCTCTTCACTTATGAGAAAGACGGTGAAAAACAGGAGTTCGACATGAATAGTCTTCCCGATTCTACCTGGACTTTCGTGAGCAGAAGAGATGTGATTATTGAAAAAGGTTATAACAACGAACCTAAGATTAAGGATTACAACCTGATGAATGACGAAGGCTTTGATATGACGGAAGCTATCCTTGGTTCGGATGACGAGTACTATCTGTTTTACGCAACTGCAATCGCGGCTAACTCAGCCAAGTGGGCTGCAGACTTCAAAAAGATCTATCAAAAAGCTGAAAGTGAAGGACGGATGATATATGTGATTACTTCCGATCCGGACGGTGCAGAACAGTTCTTCAATAAGGATAACAATTACGATATTCCGGTTTATTCTTTGGATGCCGTGTCTTTTAAAACGGCTGCGCGAACCAATCCTGAATTATATTTGATGAATGGACCGGTGGTAAAGAACAAATGGGGAAAAGCTTCTTTATCCAAAGCCGGCAAATAACGAATGCTTCAGATACTCATCAAACGGCTGTTATACGGTATCCTCGTTTTAGCGGGTGTGGTAATTGTTGTATTCCTCACATTTCAGGCGTTTGGCGATCCCGCGCGTATGGTACTCGGGCAGTCGGGGGATGCAAAGACAATAGAAAACATCCGGAAGGAGCTTTATTTAGATCAGCCGAAGTGGAAGCAATTCGTTTTTTATGTCAATGACATTTCTCCCGTTTCTTTTCATACTGCTGAAGAAATAGAGCAAAAGCAACTCAAAGGATTTTTTATCGGAGGTAAGACGAAATTGGCATTTAAGGTTCCTTACCTGCGCAGGAGTTATCAGACGAAGAAGGAAGTAACTGCTGTTTTGATGGAAGCCCTGCCCGGGACGATCATGCTGGCCGTAGCGGCAATGTTCATTGCCGTTGTGCTTGGAATACCGTTAGGGATTCTGGCTGCCGTAAAGAAGAATACCTGGATGGATACTTCGGCCGTCGTTACGAGTGTGATCGGTATTTCAGCGCCCTCATTTTATATGGCGATTGTGATTGCCTATGTCTTCGGATTGGTACTGCATCAGTACACCGGATTGCCTCTGACGGGCAGTTGGTTTGATATCGACGAGACGACAGGGCGGCGGTATCTCACGCTTCAGAACCTGGTGCTGCCTGCCGTAACTCTGGGTATCCGTCCGCTGGCAATTATTACACAGCTCACTCGCTCGTCGATGCTCGATGTATTGAATCAGGATTTTATTCGCACAGCATATGCAAAAGGACTGAGCAAGTCGAGGGTAATTTGGCAGCACGCATTGCGCAATGCCTTAAACCCGGTGGTGACGGCCATTACAGGCTGGTTTGCCGAACTGTTGGCAGGTGCTTTCTTTGTAGAATATATTTTCGGTTACAAGGGTATCGGTAAGATTACCGTAGATGCCTTAGAGAATCTCGATTATCCCGTTGTGATGGGTTCGGTACTGCTGGCAGCATCCATCTTTGTGCTGATCAATATCCTGTCCGACTTCCTTTATGCACTTATAGACCCGAGGGTGAAGATTGGGTAGGGCTACAGGATTGCTTTCCTGATTTTTACCAGCTCTTTCAGCAGGTTTTCTAATCTGTCTAACCGAAGCATATTGGCTCCGTCGCTTTTGGCTACGGCGGGCTCGGGATGCGTTTCGATAAAGAGTCCGTCGGCCCCTGTGGCAATTGCTGCTTTGGCCATAGTGCCGATCAGTTCAGGATTTCCTCCGGTAACGCCGGAAGTTTGGTTGGGTTGTTGCAGGCTGTGAGTGCAATCCATGATGACAGGCACCTGATTTTCCCGCATGACGGGAATATTCCTAAAATCCACAACAAGGTCAGTATAACCAAAAAAGTTACCGCGCTCGGTGAGCATTACTTTTTCATTGCCGGTGGCGCGTACTTTATCCACGGCAAACTTCATAGAACCTCCGCTGAGAAATTGTCCTTTCTTGATGTTGACGATTTTACCTGTTTTCCCGGCAGCGTGCAGCAAATCTGTCTGCCGGCTGAGAAATGCCGGAATCTGCAGTACGTTGATGTATTCGGCAGCCATGGCTGCTTCTTCAGCAGTATGGATGTCTGATGTTACGGGCAGCCCGAAAGTCTCGCCTGTTTTCTTCAAGAGTTCAAGAGCCTTTTCATCTCCAATGCCGGTGAAGCTTTTCTCGCTCGTGCGGTTAGCCTTGCGGTAAGAGGCTTTGAAGACGTATGGAATCCCAAGGTTGCGGCACATTTGAGATACTTCGGTAGCAACGGTTGTCAGCAGCTCTTCGCCTTCGACAACACACGGGCCTGCAATCAGGAAAAACAGATCCGGATCGTAATCCTGTCCTTTGAAAAGGTCTTTCAGAAAATCGTTCATCGTAGTTGTTTTAAGTACTCGTTTATACTCTCGCCCTCCAGATGATTTCGGGAATATTGTTTTTGAATCCTGTATATCGCGCCAGCATGAAGAAGTAATCGCTCAGCCGGTTCAGATATTTGATGATCAGCGGTGGCACATTGTCTTCTTCCGCATCGAGCCTGATGCAATTGCGTTCAGCCCTGCGGCAGACGGTCCGCGCTATGTGTGCGTAGGATACAATGGGTGCACCCCCCGGAAGAATAAAATTTTTCATCACCGGCAGGTCTTCATCCATCCTGTCCATTTCTTTTTCGAGAAACTCTATGTCCGATTCATGCAGATCGGGCAGGGGCATCCGCAGTTTTTTCTCAGGGTCGGTTGCGAGTTCAGAACCGATAGTGAACAGCCTGTCCTGAATTTCTTTTAAAACAGTTTTTATGGATTCATCGGTTTGATAATCTGAGAGAAGTCCGAGAAACGAGTTAAGTTCATCTACTGTTCCGTAGGCTTCAATGCGTGAGTCTCCTTTAGAAACTCTTCTTCCTCCAAGCAGGCCGGTCGTACCCTTATCACCTGTCTTGGTATATATTTTCATTGCCATCGTTAAAGATTTTTGAGGTTAGTGAGACGCTATGCTGGTAGTCTTCTGATCTGTTTCGATAATACCGTCTCTCAGCCTGATAATGCGGTGTGCAAATTGAGCAATATCTTCTTCGTGTGTTACCAGCACAACGGTGTTTCCTTCTGCCTGAATTTTATCGAAGATGTGCATGATCTCTACCGACGTCTTTGAGTCGAGGTTACCCGTCGGCTCATCTGCCAGGATAATGGACGGATTGTTTACCAAAGCTCTTGCAATGGCCACCCTCTGGTTTTGTCCGCCTGACAGTTCATTGGGTTTGTGATGACTGCGGTCTGCAAGTCCGACTCTTTCGAGCATCTCCATGGCGCGCTCCATTCTTTCTTTCTTGGAAACACCTCCGTAGATCATCGGCAGCGCCACATTTTCGGCAGCGGTCATTCTCGGCAACAGGTTGAATTGCTGGAATACGAATCCGATTTCTTTATTGCGGATATCTGCGAGGTCATTATCATCCATCTTGCTCACGTCCTGATTGTTGAGCACATACCTTCCTGATGTGGGAGAGTCGAGGCATCCGAGGATGTTCATCAGCGTCGATTTGCCACTTCCGCTGGGCCCCATCAGAGCAACATACTCATTTTTGAAGATTTCTAAAGAGATACCCTTCAAAACTTTCAACTCTTGTTTCCCGAGGAAATAACTCTTTCTGATTTCTTCAAGGTGGATGATTGCCGGCATAATTCTATTTTTTGATGACTTTAGGAACCTTGAAATAAGTGCCGTCGTGCGAAGGTGCATTCTTGAAGCTTTCTTCGTGCGACAACTCCCCTTTTACCTCATCTTCACGGGCAAACGGCATATCGCCCGACATTCTCAGCACGGGTGCAACACCGGTGGTATCCAACTCCTTCACTTTGTCTATGAATCCGAGCATCTGCTCTAATTCGAGGAGCATTTCAGCCTTCTCTTCAGCAGTGAAAGAGAGCATAGACATATCCGCCAGGCGGTCCATTTGTTCCAAAGTCAATTGCATGCGGCAAATATAATTCCTTTTAAAGGAGAACAGTTAGCAGAAATCACTTATTTGGCGCGCCCATCACTTTTTCGCCATCTATAACAAAAGGTTGACAGAAATACTCTGCTTCAGCTGAAAACCATTTATTATTATCTTCGCCGCCTGATGGAAAAGAAAAAGGAAATTGTCCTAAGCGGAATAAGGCCTACCGGATCCCTCCACCTCGGAAACTATTTCGGTGCACTGACGAACTATGTGAAAATGCAGGAAGATTTTGATTGCTATTTCTTTGTGGCCGACCTGCATTCACTCACGACACATCCCGATACATCGGAGTTGAAAGAAAATGTGAAAAATGTGATTGCCACCATGCTGGCGGCAGGGATTGATCCGGAAAAAGCAACCCTCTACAATCAGAGCCACTTGCAGGGAACAGCAGAGCTTTACCTCTACCTGAATATGATGGCTTACAAAGGAGAGCTCGAAAAGACAGTTACCTTTAAGGAGAAAGCCAGGCAGCAGCCGGATAATGTCAACGCCGGATTGCTGACATATCCCGTTCTGCAAGCCGCGGATATTCTCATCCACCTTGCCAAATATGTTCCGGTCGGGAAAGATCAGGAACAGCATCTGGAAATGACCAGGAATTTTGCCAAGCGTTTCAATCATCGTTACGGAGAGGTTTTCCCGGAACCTGAAGCTTTCAACTTCAATCAGAAATTGGTGAAGATTCCCTCCCTCGATGGTGAAGGCAAGATGAGCAAGAGCGTGAATGAAAATGCAACGATTTATCTGACTGACAGCGACGAACTGATAAGAAAGAAAGTGATGAAGGCCAAGACCGACAGTGGTCCGACTGAGCGCGATTCGCCCATGCCTGAATATATTGAAAACCTGTTCCAACTTATGAGATTGGTAAGCACACAGGATACACTGGCCCACTTTGAATCTGCCTATAAAAACTGCACGGTACGGTACGGAGACATGAAAAAACAATTAGCCGAAGACATGGTTGGTTTTGTGTCTCCCATCCGCAACAGAATTACTGAAATCATGGAAGACGAAGCCTACATCAACAAGATTATGGCAGAAGGGGCTGAAAAGGCAAACGAGCATGCTTCTAAGACGATGAGCTTAGTAAGGAATGCCATGGGGCTGAATTATTTTTAAAAGACCTTCCGTTCTTTTAGGCTTCCAAATTGAAATTTCAGTAATTTGTGAGAGCACAGTCTTGAACAAAAGAATTTAATAGATGGCGAAATCGAAGAAACCCAAGCACATTGCTGTGGCCGGAAATATCGGGGCCGGAAAGACTACCCTGACGCAACTGCTTAGCAAACATTACAAGTGGATTCCGCAGTTTGAAGATGTAGATCACAACCCATACCTGTACGATTTTTATGAGGATATGCCACGCTGGAGTTTTAACCTTCAGATTTATTTTCTCAACAGCAGGCTCGCCCAGTTACTGGAGATTCAGCAGGGAACGGAAACAGTTATTCAGGACAGGACGATTTACGAAGATGCGCACATCTTCGCGCCCAACCTTCACGATATGGGCCTGATGACTAAAAGAGATTTCGACAACTACTTTACTTTTTTTGAAACACTGAAGCGGATGGTGCAACCGCCCGACTTGCTGATTTATCTGAAGGCATCTGTTCCGACACTGGTAGCTCAGATCCAGAAACGCGGCAGGGAGTACGAAGAAAACATACGGCTCGACTACCTCAAGAAGCTGAACGAATTTTATAACAAGTGGATTGATAATTACAAGGAAGGACCGTTATTGATTATCGATGCAGATAATAACAAGTTCGCAGAAAAGGACGAAGACCTTGGAGAAATCATCTCTAAGATAGATGCGCAACTATTCGGACTTTTTTAAAATAATTATTTCAAGAAGGGGGCTGTAATTCACGCCTTAGAAAGAAAAAAGCCTGTGAGATGTTCAATTTCACAGGCTTTTCTTATTGTAATAAAGTTATTAATCAGCTTTCGGCCCCGCAGCAATGATGGCTGCAGATGTCAGCGCTTCAAATTGCTTGAAGTTCTTTACAAAAGCTGCTGCCAGCACTTTAGCCTTCTTCGTGTATTCATCCTTGTCAGCCCAGGTATTTTTAGGATTCAATACTTCTGAAGGAACTCCCGGACATTCTTTCGGCATCGCCATGCCGAAGACTTCATCGTGTTCGTATTCAACGTTATCCAGTTTGCCTTCCAGTGCTGCTGTGATGATAGCACGCGTATAAGCAAGCTTGATGCGGCTGCCCACACCATAAGGGCCGCCTGTCCATCCTGTGTTTACCATCCAGACACTTACATTGTGTTTGCGGATTTTTTCTCCGAGCATCTCGGCATATTTGGCAGGGTGCAGGGGCAGAAAGGGGGCTCCGAAACAGGCACTGAATGCAGGCTTCGGCTCTTTAACACCTTCTTCTGTTCCGGCTACCTTGGCTGTGTAACCGGAAATAAACTGATACATAGCCTGTTCAGGTGTCAGTTTGCTTACGGGAGGTAAAATACCGTAGGCATCTGCCGTAAGCAGGAAAATATTTTTAGGAACGGGTCCGATCGAAGGATGAATTGCATGGTCGATAAAATTTATCGGATAGCTTACCCTTGTATTCTCGGTGATAGCCCTGCTCGCAAAATCAATTTTATTGGTTCCTTCAATGAAGGTTACGTTCTCTACAAGTGCTCCCGGTCGAATCGCGTTGTAGATATCGGGCTCTTTCTCGGCGTCGAGATCGATAGTCTTGGCGTAGCAACCGCCTTCAAAGTTGAAAACGGTGTTATCTGTCCACCCGTGCTCGTCATCACCAATCAGCTTTCTGGAAGGGTCAGCGCTGAGGGTTGTCTTACCGGTACCGCTCAGTCCGAAAAACACGGCAGTATCGCCATCGTGCCCAACGTTGGCAGAGCAGTGCATGCTCAGCACATTTTTTTCCTGAGGCAATACATAATTAAGGATGGAGAAGATTCCTTTTTTAACCTCTCCGGTATATGCAGAACCACCGATCAGGATGGTTTTGTATTTAAAACTTACTAAGGTGAAGTTGCCTTGTCTTGTTCCGTCCACAGCAGGGTCGGCATGGAACGAAGGCAGGTGCAGGATGTGCCACTCGGGCACAAAGTTTTCCAGTTCACTCTCTTCGGGTCTTAAGAACATGTTGTAGGCGAACAGGTTAGCAGCCGGGTCTTCGTTGGCTACTCTGATGTTCAGACGGTATGCAGGGTCAGCACACGCGTAGCCGTCGCGAACCCACAGTTCTTTGTCTTTGATGTACGCCAGCATTTTCTCATACAGCCCGATAAAGTATTTTTCTTCAATGGGCTGGTTGATTTCGTTCCAGTCCACTGTGTTTTCAGTAATCTCATCTTTCACGATGAATTTGTCTTTGGGGCTTCTTCCGGTAAATTTTCCTGTTAAGATCACTAAAGCTCCTCTCTCGCTCAGCTTTCCTTCACCTCTTTCAACTGACTGGCGGGTTAATTCTTCAGGTGATAATTGGTAGTGTAACTGTTTGACAGATTTGACATCCATTGCATGGAGCAAATTCTTGGGTGCGAACAAAATGGTTGGTACTGACATGAAAAGAAAATTTTGGTGCGGCAAAGGTAAGGATAGCAAAATATCGCCTTGGTAATCCGGTGCCTGCCTTTTTAATTGTTGTAACCCGATTTACTGAAAGTCGAGAAGGTTCTCTAACTATATTTGAAAATAGATGAATAATATCTTGGAAGATTCTGAAATGATTAAATGGAAATGAAAAATCTTGAATATCAGCCGTGGAATTTCTATGGATAGTTTTATCAAAAAAGGAATAATGTTTGAGGCACCTCTGTTGTTGAAATGTTTATAACTCATCCAATTTTATTGAATCGGGCCAAAAGAACCATTACCGGCGCGGGTGACCGCTTGTGCCCGTGTTAGTGTCCTATTTTATTTTCTAAAAGATCAGATTTTTTTTATTTCAGGAGTTCAACTCTCTCGGTGATAATTGTTTTAAGTAAGTCCTTATGTTCTGAAGGCAAAAAAGAATTATCAATCCACCAATACAGTCTGCTTGTATTTTCAATTAATAAGTCGTAGCTGTTTTGAATTTGTTTTGGAGTTAATTGCAAATTGGCCCCTAACACATCAAAGTCTTTTTTTGAAACTTTATTTCTCTTACCATTCAGACTTAAACCCATTTGTTCAGTTTCATTTTTGATAACGAGACAGGTACTTACCAAGTCATACGCAGGACTTAAACAAAATGCTCCGTCTTCTTTCTCCATCATAGAAAAATTCTTCAGGTGCATATCGGCATTAGCAGTGATGAAGCTAAACAAAACCAACAGGTAATAATTTACAATATCTAACCCATATTGTGTTGAATATTGTCTGATTGCCTTACCGACTTTTTCATAGCTGCCTCTGTATTTATGCTCTGTCAGCGTTTCAGTAAGCTGACACAAGTCTTCACAAGCAATTTTGTTTATCCCTTCTCTGTCGAATCTCTTAGTAATGTATGCCAGGTTACCGCTTTTCAGCCGTACCAAACCGTGTGTAGCCACATGTATCCCTAATTCATTTGCAAGGTGCATACATAAGTCCTCATTTTCGGGTAAGGATAAATAGGTCTCACTTTGTGGTTTGATGATATAATTACTCTTGTCGTCAACAATTGTAAACCGGGCGTCTTTTTTTCTTGCTTCCAGCCACAAACTTAGTTTAGGTTGAACGCCTGTTATTGTTCTGTTGGCACCAATAATCCTTTTAGCATAATCACTCAATTTCTTTTCGTCGATATCAAATTCCGGTACTTGTTTCAATCCGAAAATATTGGCGACACATTTCGCGTGGTAGTCTGTCTCTTCCGGTAGTAGAGGTTTATAACAAAGTAAACAATTCATTTCTCTTCGTTTTGAACAATACCAATATCGCCGATACAGTCTTTGCAAAGCGTTAGCAAAAGACTCATTCTGTCTCTCGGATTGAGCTTCCAATTTTCAACGGCTATTTCTAACAACCAGCCTTCCGGTATGAGTCCGTCAAAAAATGGCAACATATTTTTATCGGTAAAAGCTTCTGAACGCAAGGGGAGCGTTTTGCTGACAGAGCCATATACAGGATTTGCCAGATAGTCCTTATTATATTGAAAAGAATAACCGTTTTCATCCTCCCAAATCGTTCCTGCAATTATATCTTTTTTATAAACGAGTCCTTGTTTCATATAAGTCGGTTGTTACTGATTCTCAATTTCAATTATGTCTGCATGATTAATCGTTTCCGTCAGTTGGTCATCGGGTTTTAGGTGGTATTGAATCACATTGTTATTGGGAACAAATTTCCATGCGACGATCTTGTTTTCTTTTTTGTCTGTTATTTCTGCAATTATAATTCCGTATTGAATTATCTTATTAGATAAAGTAATTTTCACACCCTTATTAAGAAAACTCCAATAGATATGGTAGGGATCGAGGCGCTGTTTACCCGCTATCAATTGAAATCCGAACAAATGAAGTACTTGTTCAACTTTGTCTAACTGTAAGGTAGGTTTACCCTGTTCCAGTTCGCGGACAAAGCGAAGCCCAACACCGGCCTTTGTGGCAAGTTCTTCTTGTGTCATACCTAATTTTTTTCTTTGAAATCTGACAAATGCTGAAAAATTGTTCATTTTGCTATACCTTTACGGGTGTAAATATAATCAAAATATTTAAAAAGAAACCAATAGGGTATAGAGTAAATAGATGTTACTGATATGGTCCTGATCGGGTATAGTTAACTGTTGCCGGATATTTTATTTGCAGAGTGTATTTGTTGCTCTTATTTCTTCCAATTTTCCCGCCTTATCGCATATACAAGTTCATCAATGTATTCCCCATTTTTAAAGATTACTTTTTCATACCGGCCTTCCAATTTGAAATTGTTCTTTTCAAGAATTCTCTGTGAGGCCGTGTTTGTACCGAAAGGCCGTGCAAAAATCCTGTCAATCTCATAAGTCGAAAATCCGAAATCAATCATCTGGCTCACGGCGCGGCTTATAATCTTTTGTCCCCAGAAGGGTTCGCCCAACCAGTAACCGAGCTCTGCATTTTTAATAAATATATCTGACTGCGGATGTATTCCGATACCGCCGACGGCTTCGCTTTGTACATCAATCGCAAATATATGGATCGGGTTATCCCTTGTTGCCATTTCAATAAATGATTTGCCATCCTTTTCAGAATATGGATGAGGAAACATATTAGTCATATTCTTCGCTATGCTCCAATTGTTAGCATATTTAACCAGACTGTTCAAGTCTGAGATATTCCAGGGTCTGATTTTAAATTCCATGTTGCTATCGAGTGAGTTTTACTGAGATCGAATTTCCTTCAAGATTAATCAGTTTTTCCGGTAATTCGTGCGATAGGTTGTGCTAATATTAGTGGTTGTTTTTGCCGATTACTGGCGCGAGCGTCACACACGTGCTTACATTAACTATCTTTTTTCGCATCATCGACTCCTCACACAAATCGCCATATCACTTATCCTCCCAAAAAAGGAATAATGTTTGAGGCACTTCTGTTGTTGAAATATTTATGGCTCTGCCAATTTTATTGAATTCGGTCAAAAGAACCGGCCAATTTTCGCGTATCTTGCAAACCTTAAAATCAATATATCATGCGTAATCTTCCAATCAATCCCAAATTATTTATCGAAAACAGAAAGCGTTTTGTAAAAGAGATGGACAAAAACTCCATTGCCATTTTCAACAGCAATGACGAGATGCCGCTGAACGGCGACGCCATCTATCCTTTTGTACAAAATGCCGATTTATACTGGCTTTGTGGAATCACGCAGGAAGATACTATGGTAGTGCTGTTTCCGGACAATCCGGATAAAAAATTCCGCGAAGTGTTGGTATTGACACGCCCGAACGAACTGAAGGAGAAATGGAACGGCTACCGCCTTCGTAAAAATCAGGCAACTGAGATTTCGGGCATTCAGACGGTGATCTGGCTGGACGAATTAGACGGACTCTTGCAACCATGGATACATCTGGCTGATACCATTTATCTGAACACGAACGAGAATGACAGAAAAGCTTCTGAAATACCCACCCGCGATTACCGCTATGTGAAGTATATGAAGAAACGCTACCCGCTGCACAATTATAAGAGAAGCGCACGCATCATGCGCGATCTGAGAGCGGTTAAGACCCCTTATGAAGTTGAGGTGATGAGCAGGGCAATGGAGATTACGGAAAATACCTTCAGAAGATTGTTGAAATTCATCCGCCCGGGTGTGATGGAATATGAAATTGAAGCTGAAATCTGGCATTCATTTATTTCACAGCGGGCTGACGGTCCGGCCTACGGCAGTATCATCGCCAGCGGAGACAACGCACGGATTCTGCACTATGTAGAGAATAACAAAGAATGCAAGGATGGTGATTTGATCTTGATGGATTTCGGAGCCAGCTATGCACATTATGCGGCCGACCTGACCCGGACAGTTCCTGTGAACGGAAAATTCACCAGGAGGCAAAAAACAGTTTACAACGCATGCCTGGACATTCACCGTTATTGTGTTTCTATCCTGAAGCCGGGTATTACGATCAACAAGTATCACGAAATGGTAGGCGATAAAGCGACCGAAATTTTCCAGAAGATCGGATTGCTGAAGAAATCGGATATCAAGAACGAAGATCCTTCTAACAGAGCCTATCGTAAATATCTGTATCACGGTATTTCTCACCATCTAGGCGTGGACGTGCACGATTTAGGAACCAAGACTGAGCCTGTAAAAGCAGGAATGGTATTCACCATCGAACCCGGAATTTATATTGAAGAAGAAAAGATGGGCATCAGAATTGAAAATAACTACTGGATGACCAAAAACGGTAATATAGACCTGATGAAAACCATCCCCATTACCGTGGAAGAAATCGAAGCTTTGATGAAGAAGTAAATTGAAGGTATCTTGCACGCGCTGATGAAACAGATTCCCAACATCTTTACATTGCTGAACCTGGTAGCAGGTGTTATAGCCATCATATTTGCATTGCAGACGGATGCGATGTTCGTCACACAGAACGAACAGCTCGTTACCAGTTTTAATATTCCCGAAAAGCTCACCTGGGCTTCGGTTTGTATCTTAATTGCAGCAGGTATAGATTTTATGGATGGCTTTGTGGCACGGCTGCTTAAGGCAACCAGCGATTTAGGAAAACAACTCGACTCCCTCAGTGATGTGGTGAGCTTCGGGGTAGCCCCTTCTGTCATTTTGTATCAGTTGCTCAGGATGTCGTACGCCACCGAGCCCGATGGTATGTACATATCGATTGGTTATCTGTTGCCGGCGGTTTTATTTGCCTGTGCGGGTGCATACAGGTTAGGCAGATTCAATATTGCAACCGATCAGCAATACTCTTTTCGCGGTGTTCCGATTCCGGCCGCGGGGCTGTTTGTCGCTTCCCTGCCGCTGATTTTGCATTTTAGCAATAACTCCGTGCTGAATCAACTGATTGTCAACAAGTGGGTTTTGTATGGAATTATTGTCGTTCTGAGTTACCTGATGGTGAGCAACCTGAGAATGATTGCACTCAAATTTTCGGGCAAGCCCGGCAAAGAAGGCATCTGGGTGATTGCACTGGCAGTTATTGCAGTTGTTGCAGCTGTTTTCGTGCAGTGGCTGGCTGTACCTGTCGTGTTCATCTTTTATGTCATATTTTCACTTCTGAATTCAAAAAGTAATAATCAATGAGTTTTATTGCGGAAATCGATATCATGCCTCTGAAAGAATTACTGGATCCTGCAGGTAAAGCAGTGCTGAGAGGATTGGATAAATTAGGAATCCCCGATGTCGGGGATGTAAGAATAGGGAAGCACATTCGCCTTTCTATCAATGCGGCAGACGAAGCAAAGGCAAGAGCTATAGCAGAAGATGCTGTAAAGAAATTGCTGGCCAATCCGGTAATGGAGCAGGCGTCGATCAGGATTGTAAATGCCTGATTAGGAAATCGAACTACGTTTGATCGTAAGTGATACCTGTATCTCGCAGGTGTTTCTTTGTTCATATTAGCCCGGTAATATTATGCTGTACATTGTACCTACACCCATTGGTAATATGGGCGACATGACACTGAGGGCGATAGAAGTCCTTAAGTCGGTCGATCTGATTTTGGCAGAGGACACACGCACATCAGGCAGGTTGCTGAAGCATTACGAAATCAGCACACCAATGATTGCCCACCATCAGCACAACGAACATCACATAGTTGAAAAATTGGCTGAGCGTATTCTGAATGGAGAAACGATGGCATTGATTACCGATGCTGGAACTCCTGCCATCAGCGATCCCGGGTTCTTGTTGGTGAGAGAATGCATCCGCAGGGATGTGGAGGTAGAGACACTTCCCGGTGCAACGGCATTTGTGCCCGCACTGGTGAACAGCGGATTGCCCGTGAACAGATTTTGCTTTGAAGGTTTTATCCCTCCAAAAAAAGGCAGGCAAACATATTTGCGATCGATAGCCGATGAAGAACGGACAATGGTATTTTATGAAAGCCCGAACCGTCTACTCAAAACGCTCAAAGATTTTATGGAGGTGTTAGGCGAAGACCGTGAATGCAGTGTAAGTCGCGAGCTGAGCAAACTGCATGAGGAGAATGCACGAGGTACGCTGAAGGAAGTGCATGACTATTTCTCACAGAAAACCATTAAAGGTGAGATAGTGATTGTCGTATCCGGAAAAAGCGATAAACAAAGAGAAAAGATTCAATAATTCTGATTTTAATAACATCAAATTCAAGATATTGTGCAAATAAAAAATCCTGTAAACACAATGAAAAAATACAGCCTTCTTTTATCCCTTGTTTTGATATTTCCTTTTGCACTTTCTGCCCAGTATGGTTACTGGCAACAGAGGGTAGCTTATAAGATGAATATAGATGTAAATGTTGAGACAAATATTATCAAAGGAACCCAGAGTTTAGTTTATACCAACAACTCTCCCGATCAGTTGACCAAGGTTTATTATCATCTGTTCTGGAATGCGTTTCAACCCGGCAGCGAAATGGATGTGCGCAGTCAGGAGTTAGGCAAGGTATTGATTAACGGCAACAGGCCCGACTGGGATTCGAGAGTGACAGATCGCATTTCAAAACTGTCTCCGTCAGAGATCGGATACCAGAAGATAAGTTCTTTGAAGATGAACGGAGTGGAGCAGCCGATGAAAGTATTTGGCACCATTCTCGAAGTAACACTTACTAAGCCAATCGCTCCGGGAGCGAAAGCCACATTTGATATGGATTTTGAAGCACAGGTGCCGGTGCAAATCCGCCGCAGCGGACGCGATAATGCAGAAGGCGTGCGATACAGCATGTCGCAATGGTATCCTAAGATGTGCGAGTACGATAACACAGGCTGGCATACTGCACAGTATGTGGCAAGAGAGTTCTACGGTGTTTGGGGAGATTATGATGTAACTATCAATATCGATAAAGACTACAAGATTGCAGGAACAGGCGTTTTAAAGAATGCTGCTGAAATCGGCTGGGGATACGATAAGCCCGGTACTGCTCTCAAAAAGATAAATACTCCTAAGCGTAAATGGCATTTTGTAGGCGAGAACGTTCACGACTTTGTCTGGGCTGCAGACCCTGACTATGAGCACATCGTAAGAACTCAGGAGGGAACAACACTGCATGTGGTATATAAGAAGAAAGATTCTGCAACAACAGCCGCATGGGAGAATGTAGCAGAGGCTGCATATATCGTTCTGCCGTACATGAATAAGCGATTTGGCAAGTATGCTTATCCGCAGTATTCATTTATACAGGGCGGTGACGGCGGAATGGAGTATCCGATGGCAACTCTCTTGAAAGGCCCCGGATTGGGAACCGTTTTTCATGAATGGATGCACAGTTGGTATCAGATGATGCTTGCTACCAATGAAATAGAGCATCCGTGGATGGATGAAGGATTTACCAGCTGGGGTGCGGCAGAAGTAAATGCTTATTACAGAAGTCAAAAAGACGGTGGTGCAGGTACACCTGCTGCTTTCAGGAATTTCCTTCCGTTGAATCACGGTGGGGCATACCGCAGTTATTTTTCGTTGATGACATCCGGCCTGGCAGAACCGATGACGACCTTCTCTGATCATTACAACACCAACTTTGCCTATAGCGTCAACGCCTATTCAAAAGGCGAAATGTATTTGAGTCAGCTGGGGTATGTAGTCGGAGATTCAGTTCGCGACGAGATCATGCTTGCTTATTACGACAAATGGAAGTTCAAGCATCCGGTACCGGGAGATTTCCTGAAAGTTGCCAAAGATGTAAGCGGTCTGCAATTGAACTGGTACAATGAGTACTGGGTGAATACCATTAAGACAATCGATTATGGTATCGACAGCTTGTGGGAGGAGAATGGTAAATCTATCATCCGACTGAAGAGAATAGGGGATATGCCAATGCCGATTGACCTGGTACTGACATTTAAGGACGGTACAACCGAATCGCATTATATTCCTTTAGACCTGATGTTCGGAGAAAAGCCGGCAGAGAACGGAGAGGCAAGGACAGTGCATCCTGAATGGAACTGGACAAACCCCTCTTACAATGTCGTTTTCGAGAAAAGACTGTTCGATCTTAAGAAGGTTGAGATAGACCCTACCAAGAGAATGGCTGACGTTGCGCCCAGAAACAATGTTCTCGAGCTTAAATGGTAATCACCTCCTGAAGTAAATCGTGGTATTTTTGCCGAATGATTGAGCTGACTCAAGAAGAAAGAGCCTTGTGTGAAAAGATTTCTGAAGCTGCTTCAGAATTAGGCATACCTGCCAGAGTAATCGGCGGTTATGTGAGGGATAAGATATTAAACAGAGGCAACAAGAGAGATATGGATGTCGTCTGCAAAGGCGATGGGATTGCATTAGCAGGCCGTGTGGCAGAGAAATTTCCATCTCAACCGAAAGTCAATTTTTTCAAAAACTTCGGCACAGCGCAGATAAGAGTAGATATCAGCGAAGGGGAATCTTACGAGATAGAATTCGTCGGTGCAAGGAAAGAAAGTTACCGTCCGGAGAGCAGAAAGCCCGATGTGGAACCTGCGGGATTTGAAGATGATATCATGCGCAGGGATTTCACCATCAATACCCTCGCTATAGACCTTGAAAAAGATAATTTCGGAGAACTGTTAGATCCTCTCGGTGGTATTCAGGATCTTAAGGATAAGATTATACGTACACCGCTTCCTCCCGATCAGACATTCATAGATGATCCGCTTCGCATGTTGCGCGCAATTCGTTTTGCATCACAGTTGCAGTTTAAGATTCATCCCGATACCTGGGAGTCGATTAAAAGAACCGCCGATCGCATTGAAATTATCAGCAGGGAGAGGGTTATCGACGAAATTAATAAGATTGTCCTTTCATCCAGGCCTTCCATCGGATTTAATCTGCTGAAGGATAGCGGCTTATTGGAAAAAGTATTCCCTCAGATGACAGCGCTTGTTGGAACGGAGTTTATCGATGGCAAAGGGCATAAAGATAATTTCTACCATACTCTTGAAGTATTAGACAATGTAAGCCGTAATTCAGACAATTTGTGGCTTCGTTGGGCTGCAATCCTACATGATATCGGAAAGCCTGCTACGAAAAGATTTGAGCAGGGTACGGGATGGACCTTCCACGGACACGAAGTGGTGGGCGGCAGAATGGTGCCAAAGATTTTTGCACAGCTCAAGTTGCCTCAAAACGAACACATGCGTTTTGTGAAGAAGCTGGTAGAACTGCATTTAAGACCGATCAGCCTCACGAAAGAAAATATTACCGACTCGGCCATCCGCAGGTTGCTTGTAGATGCCGGCGAAGATATCGAAAGCCTGATGATACTTTGCAAGGCCGATATCACAACCAAGAACAAACAGAAGATGCAACAATACCTCGCCAATTTTGAGTGGGTAGAGCAGCGCCTGAAAGAAGTAGAGGAGTCTGATAATTTGAGAAACTGGCAACCGCCGATTACAGGCGAGATTATAATGGATGAATTCGGGTTGCCGCCTTCGCGCGAAGTGGGGAGCATCAAGACCGCTGTGAGAGAAGCCATTCTTGACGGTATCATCCCCAATAAGTACGATGAGGCATTTGCCTATATGCTTGAAGTAGCAGAAAAGATGGGACTCCGGAGAAAGAATAAGTCCTGATAGATGCTACCTGAGGTTTATTGTTTAATAAGGCAATGGTCCCCCTGAAATAAAATCATAGTAAAAACTAATCCCTAAATTTGCTTTATGGCAATCCTAAAATTCAGAGTGTATTGGGAAGAAGATGAGAGTGTGTACAGGGATATTGTAATCCGTCATACTCAAACTTTCTTTGATTTTCATAACGCTATATTGAAAAGTTTTGAATTTGATAATAAACATCAGGCTACATTCTATCGCAGTAATGACCATTGGAAAAGAGGCCGGCAGATTGTAGTTGAAAGGTATGAAATGGACTACAAGGCAGAACCGCTGATCATGTCAGAAACGACAATCGGTTCTGAATTGCGGGATCCCAATCAGAAGTTTATTTACGTTTACGACTTTGATAAACAATGGACTTTCCACATCGAGCTGATCAATGTTAATAAAAACGAAGAGCTTCCCGAATATCCAAGTGTGGTGAGAACCGAAGGTATCGGTCCGAGCCAGTACGGAACTAAAGGAATGGTGAACGAAAAGCTGGCAGAGATTGAGGAGAAGTATGATCTGAATACTGCCGTGCTGCCTGATGGCTATGAGAGTGAGGGAGAAGATGACGACACCGGAATGGAGGGGGAAGATGATGATGACAGGGTGCCTAATGATGAGGATGAGTAAGGGTCCAAAAGTTTTACTTTTTGCTTCCTGCAACTACGAAAGAATAGTTTCTTATACCACATTTGAAGAGTTCTGTACAAACTTTAAAATGTCCAATCAAAGAACAGCCATAGTCATCTGTGGTCCGACAGCAGTCGGCAAAACAGACTTTGCAATCCGGCTTGCATTACAGCATAAAACAGAGATATTATCTGCGGATAGCCGTCAGTGTTATAGAGAGCTGAATATCGGTGTGGCAAAGCCCGATGCTGTTCAATTAAATACAGTAAAGCATTATTTCATCAATTCGCATTCAGTTACCGAAGAAGTTACCGCAGCCGGTTTTGAACAGTATGGTTTATCGGTGCTGGCAGATATTTTTAAAAATCACGATACTGCAGTGATAGCAGGAGGAACCGGACTCTATGTAAAAGCCTTATTGGAAGGCATGGATGAAATTCCCCCGGTTGATTTATCTGTAGAGTCTGAGATAAAGGAAAAATGGAAACAGGGAGGGTTGGACTGGCTGGCAGATGAGCTCAGAAAGCATGATATCCGTTTTTCCGCTGAGGGTGAGATGAAAAATCCGCAGCGCATGCTGAGAGCACTTGCCGTCGTATTATCTACAGGAAAGTCAATTTTGGATTTTCACACTTCGGAGAAAAAAGGCCGTCCTTTCAGGGCAGAGAAGATTCTCTTAGAAATGCCGCGCGAACAACTCTACGAACGCATCAACAGGCGGGTAGACCAAATGGTAGAGAAGGGGTTAATAGATGAGGCAAGAGCGCTTTATCCTCAAAGATCGTTGAATGCTTTGCAGACAATTGGATACAAAGAGTTGTTTGATTATTTTGAAAATGCAATTTCAAAAGAACGGGCGATTGAACTGATAAAGCAGAATACCCGCCATTATGCGAAGAGACAGATTACGTGGTTGAATAAGTATTTTAAGGATGAGGCAACCCGGTTAATTGAGGTAAAAGGCTGAATCGTTATCTTACTGATTTCCTTTTTAATTTAAACAATTCATCTTCTTTTGGCTTGACCTCCCGATAGCTACCGGGGAAGCAAAAGGTCAAGGCTAACATTGTGCGTAGCTATCCCGATAGCTATCCGGGAGAATTTCGTTGCCGCTGTTGCGGACACTTCACTACATTCATTTTCTTAACGCCGCACACTGTAGGCCGTCGAAAAAAGAGCCTGGCAAAGAGTAATTGGGATTTGACTTTATCCGAGAGTTCTCCGGGTTTTATATTTCCCGCCAGCCTCTCAAAAAATCCTCAACCTTCATTTCATCTTTGCCTTCGGGTTTTAATCTGAGAATATGAATATATCCACCCTGGGCAGCAACTTTCAGAAAGGTCTTACCGTCGGTCTCAAATGTGCCGGGATCATCCTCGGGTTGGGCTACTTCGATTTTGGATTCTAGAATTTTAATACGCCTGGTTTTCAGAAAAGTAAATGCTGAAGGAAAAGGGGAGAGCCCGCGGATGAAATTATGAATATCCTGCACACTCCGGTTCCACTTAATTTCGCAGTCTTCAGTGAATATCTTTGGGGCTTTTTTTACCGGCTCATTTTTGGCAAAATCTTCCTGGGCTATCTCTTTGATTGTTCCTTCAGCAATTTGTGTTACTGTTTTCACAAGGAGCGCTGCGCCCGTTGTCATGAGTTTATCGTGAACATCACCGGCGTTGTCGGTGTCTTCGATCTTCACTTTTTCCTGCAAGAGGATATTTCCGGTATCAATCTCATGTTTGAGTTTAAAGGTGGTAACACCCGTTTCTTTCTCTCCGTTGATGACAGCCCAATTGATCGGCGCAGCTCCTCTGTATTGAGGGAGCAGGGATGCATGCAGATTGATGGTGCCCAGCCGTGGCATATTCCACACTACCTCGGGCAACATTCTGAAAGCTACAACTACCTGTAAACCGGCATTGATCACCTTGAGTTCAGCGATAAACTCAGGTGATTTTAAATTAGTCGGTTGCAATACTTTCAATCCGTGTTCTACGGCATATTTCTTTACATCGCTCTGTTGTAGTTTCATGCCTCTGCCTGCCGGCTTATCGGCTGAAGTAATGACAGCAGCGATATCAAAACCGGCTTTGACAAGAGCATCCAAGGAAGCTACAGCAAAGGCCGGCGTTCCCATAAAAACTATTTTCAGAGGAGCAACAGCCATTTTTTATTCAAAGTCTTTATAGAGTAAATATTTCTTTCTGATTTGCTTGAATTGGTCCAATGCCGGTTGCCAGCTGGCGCGGATATCCTCTTCAGGAACCCCATTGCGAATCTGTTGCCACAGTTCGTTGTTCCCGGCAAGTTTTGAGAAGAAGGAACCCTTCATATCTCCTGATTTTGGCATAAGGAAAAACTTGTCTTTTTCGGGGAAGAGTTTGTAAGCTTCGATGATCCACTTCAACTGGATTTTGTTATCTACTTTTTTTAAAACTTCTTCGGGTGTGCCTGAGAGGTTCCATCCGTAGCATACCTTGTCGTAATGTTTGCTGCTTACTGCACCCGGTCTGGAGGTAGGGGTGAAAGCGTACAGGTTGTGTGGTAATTCGGGTGAACCAAAGATCTGGAAGGGCTTGTCTGTTCCGCGCCCTTCACTGAGCGATGTACCTTCAAAGAGGCAAGTCGATGGATACAAGTAAATAGACTGAATTTCAGGCAGGTTGGGCGATGGCTTCTCGGGAAGAATGTATTTCAAGGTGTGGTCGTAATTTTTATTCTTTACGATCAGGAAAGTAAAATCACCGGGCTGCTGATTGCTGTCGAACGTAGCGAACTTCTCGTTTGCTTTATCCTTCAGCCATTTCTCACCGGCTAACATCGTTGCGTATTCGCCGATAGTCATCCCGTAAACAATAGGTATCGGCTGCATCCCGACGAATGAAGAAAATTCTTTCTGAAGTACAGGGCCATCAACATAAAACCCGTTCGGGTTGGGCCTGTCGAGGATGATCAGGGGCTTCCCGTATTCAAATGCAGCCTCCATAAATTCCTGCATAGAGGAGATATAGGTATAGAACCTTACACCGACATCCTGAATATCGTAAATCATGATGTCGACGTTCTCGACATCCTCCGGAGCAGGGCGGCGCTTGCTGCCATACAACGATACGACAGGAATACCCGTTTCCTCATCAATATAGTTACCCACTTTCTCACCCGCGCTGGCAGTTCCTCTGAAGCCGTGTTCAGGACCAAAAATAACTTTAATATTCACTCCCAGTTTCATCAGCGTGTCTACCAGGTGGCTGTTGCCAACCATAGAGGTATTGTTGACTAACAGCCCTACGCTTTTCCCTTCGACAAATGGCAGATAGACATCCATCCGTTCAGCACCGGTAATGATTTTGGCTTCTGCTGTTTTTACTTCCGGGGAAGTCTGGCTTTTGCAAGAGAAGGAAACGAATGCAATAGTGAGGAAGAAGAATATTTTTTGCATGGCAGATTTCTTTCTGATAGTGAAGAGATTAGAATTGGGTAAAATTATCCAAAAATTAATTCTCCGGGCAGAGTTAAATAAGAAAGTTACTTTTGCACCCCTGAAGTATTTCAGAATTCAAAAATCAAAAAGAAAAAATGGCAAAAGCAAAAAACGGAGACAAGGTAAAAGTACACTATACAGGAAGACTGACCAATGGCGAACAGTTTGATTCCAGCGTTGGCAGAGAGCCATTGGCATTTACAGTAGGCGCAGGACAGATGATCAAAGGTTTTGACAGTGCAATTCCCGGAATGGAGGAAGGAGAGAAGAAGACAATCACTATCGCTCCTGAAGATGCTTACGGTCCGGTGAACGAAGAGGCAATTATCGAGTTTCCTTTAAAAAATATTCCCGACAGCCTTGAAATTGCGGTAGGAATGCAATTGCAGTTACAGTCCTCGGCAGGTTATCCTGTTCCGGTTGTTGTAAAAGAGATCAGGGAAGACGTAGCTGTGCTCGATGCTAACCATCGCCTGGCTGGGAAAGAATTGATTTTCGATATTGAATTGGTAGAAATCGGCTAGTAGTCTTTTATCGGTTATTTAAGACGGATTTTTAATTTCTGTCTCTCTAAAATATTATCTTCGGATATTATCAAAAGGTAGATTATGAAAAGAGTTATCGGTTTAGTTGCAATGATTGCTATTATTGTTTTTGGCTTCTGGTTATATTTTGAGAAAACCTATAAAGGAGCATCTGAAGAAAAAGAAAAGGCCGACCCGGTTCAGGTGTTAAAACACTCTGAAGTATTTAACAGTCAGGTAGATCAGGCGCTTTATGCATATATGGATATGAAGGATGCGTTAGTGGAGGCTGATTCAGTCAGCGCCAAAGATAAGGCAGCAGCTTTTGGCAGTGCAATGGGTAATATTCAATTAGATGAGTTGAAAGAAGATGAGGCAGAGATAAAATCGGGAGCAGAGCATTTAATTGCGCAGATTCAGCAAGCAGTAACCAGTATCGGAAGCAAAGAAAATCTCGAAGGCATGAGGCGCGATTTCAAAGATATTTCCGATAATATGTATCCTTTGCTGAAAACAATCGGTTACGAGGGAAAGAAACTGTATTGGGATTTGTGCCCGATGGCTTTTGGTGAAGAAGCTGCCAACTGGCTCAGTTTTTCAAGTGATATCGTGAATCCTTACCTTGGGAAAAAACATCCGGTGTTTAAAAGCGGAATGTTGAATTGCGGTGAGGTGGTAGATTCTCTTTCGCAATAATAAAATCTAGTAAGCAATCAAATTTTTTGGCAGGGTTTCATTTCCCTGAAGGCCTCCGGTGTGGATGGCTAATATTTCCGATCCTGCAGGAAAGTAACCTTTTGTTATCAAGTCTGTAATAGCAAATACCATTTTCCCGGTGTAAACAAAATCAAGAGGTATCCGGTTCACCCTGTAAAATCTATTAAGGAAATAAATTAATTCCATATTCCATTTTGCGAATCCGCCAAAATGATAATCGTGAAATACTGTGAGATTGTCGGTATCGACAACCTTCATTTGTGCAATCCTGTCGGAAGTATCGTTCAAACCTTTTAGTGCAGGGAAAGCCAGTATTTTTTCTTTTCTGTTTCCTAAAAGCAGTCCTGCAAGGGTGGTGGCCGACCCTACAGGCACGCAGATATGGCTGTAGCAGTCTTCGGGAATAAAATTTAAGATCTCCTGAGCTCCGATCGCCCCCGGGATGCCCAATCCGCCCGAAGCGACAGTGATATGCGGTCCAAATCGCTCTGTCAGATAGTCTTCATCGGGATTTTCTGACATCTTGCGATATAATGCCCTGTCTAAAAAATGGATTTCGGCACTGTTTGCTCTGCAGAATTCCAGGGTATGCGAGGGTCTGTTACCTTCTTCGCCCCTAACACAGGCAATCAGTCGAAGCCCGGTTATCTTAGTCGTATAAGCTGTAGCCGCAAGATGATTACTGTAAGTGCCCCCGAAAGTGAGGAGTGTGCGGTGATCTGTTTCTGATGCGGCTTGCAGATAATATTTTAATTTAAAAAGTTTGTTGCCTGAAACGACCGGATGAATTTTATCAAGCCTGAGGATGGAAAGATGAATATCAGGATGCTCCGGAATGGTAGTGCTGACCTTTTCTATCGAAACATTGGCAGGAATAATATCGGACAACACGAAATTCTCCATAACTCTTTCTTTCTTATTTTCGTAGCGATTTGTAGAACAATTAGAAAAACTAAAGTTAATGAAACCTGCTTTATTAGTTTTGGCCGCCGGAATGGGGAGCAGATATGGTGGCATCAAACAAATGGATTCTTTCGGTCCATCAGGAGAGACGATAATTGATTATTCGATATACGACGCAATTGAGAGCGGATTCGGGAAGATTGTCTTTATTGTAAGAAGCTCATTTCACGATGAGTTCAAGGAGAAATTTGATTCCAAGATCAAAGAAAGGGTAGAGACAGTTTATGTCAATCAGGAACAGGATATGTTCCTCGGTTCTTTTTCAATGCCTCCGGAGCGTACGAAGCCATGGGGAACAGCACATGCTGTTTTATGTGCCAAGGATGTTATTCATGAACCGTTTGCGGTTATCAATGCAGATGACTTTTATGGCAAGGATGCGTTTGTGCAGTGTGCTGAATTTCTGAATAAAGGGGTATCCCCTCAAAAATATTGCATAATAGGTTACAAATTAGGCAATACCATTTCTCCTAATGGTACTGTGAGCAGAGGTGTGTGTGAAGTGGATGATGAAAATAATCTGGTAAAGATTGTAGAGCGCACCAAAGTTTACCCCGATCATGGAAAGATTTTCTATATGGATGAGGATCGCCCCGTAGAGGTTGGTGCAGAGACACCCGTGAGCATGAATTTCTGGGGTTTTGATGATACTGTATTTCCTTTCTTCGAGCAGGAGTTTGTGAGGTTCCTTGCCACAAGCGGTAACGATCCGAAGGCTGAATTCTTTATCCCGTTGGCTGCCGATAACTTCATTCACAGCGGTAAGGGCACTATTGAGGTCATCCCAACGAATGCCAAATGGTTTGGGGTTACCTACAAAGAAGATGCTCCCTTTGTGAGAGAGAGTATTCAAAAACTCATCAATGAAGGAATCTACGGCAGGAGCCTCTGGTAATTCTTAATTTCCTTTTACTTTGAAGACAAAGTCGTTCATAGATTTTATCTGCTGAACGCGGTCGTGCCCTCTGAGAAGATTCTCAGACGGCATCTTGATGTTGTAGATTTCGTTTTCCTTGATTTCTTTTACCGCTTCAAATACCTTTTCTGATTTAATGGCAAATACAACTCCGTCAGCATTGTCCTGTTTGTTGCTGATAATACCGATTACTTCGCCGTTTTTGCTCAGTACCGGCCCACCACTGTTTCCCGGGTTAACAGAGATACCGATTTGATAAGTGGAAGTATCCCCATAATATCCTGAACGTGCACTGAGATATCCCTGATTGTAAACAATCTCTTCTCGGGGATAACCTAAAGTGAAAATCTGCTCTGCAAGTTCCGCATCATTCTGTTTGAATGTGTAAGGAATCTGAGGCATCTTCTTAAACGTTGTATCTGTTATTCTAAGAATAGCGAGGTCGGTGAGCAGGTTAGAGTAAATAGTTTCTGCCGTGTACCTGTCACCATGAGAATTTTCAACAATGAGATTTTTTGATAGATTGACTACGTGTGCGTTGGTAGCGATAAACCCGTTGCGATCAATCAGGAATCCTGTAGCTCTGAAGTTAGCTTCAAAAAGTTTCTGCTCTGGAGTAGCCACCACATTCAGCTTGTCTTCCATTTGGTTCAGCTTGTGCTCAATCTGATTTAGTTTGCGGTCTACCAATGGAGTAAGTGTGGCCGTTTGTTTTTTGCCTGAGAAAATAGAATACCCTGATATAGTGAGAATAGAAACTATAACCGCTGCAGCAGCTGCTACAGTGATAGTACGTCGATATCTTTTCCAGAGGTGTACCACCTTTGCATTGTAGGTTTTATTTTTCATACGAATAGCACCTTCCAGTTCCAACTTGTCTTCTACCGAATTCATTACTTGCTTCAGCGTTACCACTTTGTTGCGGTGGTCCATCTGTTCGAGAAAGAAAAGGTGTTCTACAACCATTTGGTCTATTTCAGGACTGCTATTCCTCAGACCTTCAAAATAGGTGCTTTCTTCCGGAGTCATCTCATCGAAGAAGTATCTTTCCGCCAGTTCTATCAATAATTGCTTTTCCATTTCTACTCTTTGTTTGTGTATTGCGAAAAAAATATTTTTTTCAATCTCATCAGGCATTTATACTTCTGCGTCTTGGCATTATCAGCATTGGTATATCCGAATTGCGCAGCAATCTCGGGCATTGATTTCTTCTGCAAATAGAATGCCTCCAATAGTGATTTGCAGGGCTCACCTATTTTAGCCATTGCCGAATCCATCAGCTCCAGATTCTCATTCCTTTTTACATGCTCATCAATATCATCTTCTACTGGAATCGTCTCCTCCAGAGTGGCCAGTCCGGGAGTGTACAGCTTTTGGTCTTTTTCTTTTTGGATTCTCTTAAGCCAAAGCCTTCTGCAAACCGAATAGAGGTAAGTTTTAATCAGACAGGTAAGCTCAAAAGAATCAGATTGCGCCTTTTCAAAAAGAACGACCATTGCCTCCTGGAATACATCCCTTGCATCTTCTGCAAATCCATTATTCTTAATGATGAAACTCTCAATGGCACCGTAGTTCTGTCTGTAGATTAATTCTACAGCTTTTGGATCATGTGAAGCCAATCCTTTCAGTAATTCTCTTTCATCATTAAGATTGTCCACTTGCCTATCTGTTAATACGGTTTAGAGTGAAAAGTAACCCGATTATCCATTTCAAAAAATATTTTTGGGTAATTGGGTTACCTTTTTCGAAAATGAGTATAAAAGTCATATAAATCAAAAAAATTAAATCTTAAGAAACATGAAAAAATTATTTGCAGTGTTAGCAGTTTCTGCTTTCTTGTTTGCTTGCAACAGCGGTGAATCTACAACTGAATCAACTGAAACAACAACAGAACAAGTAGCTCCTGAGGCCACAGAAGCTCCGGCAGCTCCCGCAGCTACTGACTCTGCTGCAGCTCCGGCAGCTACTGACTCTGCTGCAGCTCCGGCTCCCGCAGCTCAGTAAGACTTAATTCTTTTAGTCTTTCAGATTATTGTTTTGAAAGGCAATCTTAAAAAGGCCACTTTACATTGAGGAAGTGGTTTTTTTATGCCCATAATTATCGGGATTTCTATCCGTAAATGTATCAGATGCTCTATGGAAAAGATATTTTCCTTGGCACATACATCTTCGTTGTATCTGACCGTTTATTAAAAAAATTTTTGAAATTAATTTTTGTCTATTACTTTTGACTCCTAAATGAACAAGACGAAGTCATATAACTGGTTTTACTTTAGCTACTTTTTTAGCTTTTACTATCGTAATAGCCGGGACCGTCTTGTTGTGATGTAAACAAAAATTAGAAACAAGTAATATAGATCCCGGCACAAAAGCCGGGATTTTTTTTGATTATGAAAAAGAAAATCGCCATCCAGGGCTACGAAGGGTCCTTCCACCAACTGGCAGGAATTGAATATTTCGGAGAAGACTTCGAACCTATCTGTTGTGCCACTTTCAGGGAAGTGGTGAACCATGTAAAGAACAATCCCGAATGCCACGGAGGTGTCATGGCCATAGAAAACTCTATAGCGGGCAGTATCCTTCCGAATTATAATCTGATATCTAAATCGGGTCTGCAGATTCCCGGTGAGATTTACCTGCAGATTGACCAGAACCTGTTAGTGAATCCCGGTGTGAAACTGGAAGAAATCTACGAAGTCCACTCGCATCCGATGGCCCTGCTGCAGTGTTCTGATTTTTTGGAGACTCGCCCTTGGAGACTGATTGAAACTGAAGACACAGCTTTGAGTGCCTATCATGTTCATAAGACGAAGACACGGGTCATTGCCGCAATTGCCAGTACATTTGCAGCCGAAAAATTCAACTTGGAAGTACTTAGAAAGAATATTCATACTGTACAGAATAATTACACCCGCTTCTGGATTCTTCAGAAAGAACTGCATATCGATCAGCGGGCTGATAAAGCGAGCATGGTTTTCCAGACAGACCACTCTAAAGGCAGCCTGGCAAGAGTGCTGACACAGATTTCGGACTGTGGTATTAACCTGAGTAAGCTACAGTCCATGCCCATCCCGGGCAGCGACTGGCTATATGCCTTTCATGCCGATTGCGAGTTTGCAGACCTGGCTCAATGGAACTACCTGCTCGAGACCATTAAGCCTTTAACTGCGGATGTGCTGGTTTATGGTGTTTACAGAAACGGAAAGCTTCACAAAAATTGCGAAAAAGATAATATCTGATACTATGGAAACAAAAACAGGGATAGACATTAAAGTTGCAGACCGGTTAGGAGAAGTACAGGAATACTACTTCGCACGTAAACTGCGTCAGATCGACCAGATGAATAAAGAAGGTAAGCAGGTAATCAATCTGGGTATCGGCAGTCCCGACCGTCCGCCCCATCCCGAGGTAGTGCTCACCTTAAGTGAAGAAGCATCAAAGCCGGGTACACACGGGTATCAGAACTATAAAGGGCATCCTTTACTTCGCCAGGCAGCAGCAGATTGGTACCGGAAGTATTATGATGTAGAGTTGGATCCCGATACCGAGATTCTTCCGCTGATCGGCAGTAAGGAAGGTATCATGCATATCTGTATGACGTATATCAATCCGGGTGACAAGGTGCTGATTCCAAACCCCGGTTACCCGACTTACAGAAGTGCAGCCACGATTGCAGGAGCTGAAGTGCTTACATACTCGCTTAGAAAAGAAAATAACTGGGAGCCTGATTTCGAAGAACTGGAGGCACTTGCCACGCAGGGAATCAAACTGATGTTTGTGAATTACCCGCACATGCCTACAGGAAAGGTTCCGGACAAAGCGTTGTTTGAAAAGTTGGTAGAATTTGCAACTGAAAAAAATATCCTGATTTGCCATGACAATCCTTATAGCTTTATTCTGAATGAAAATCCACTGAGCATGCTTTCGGTAGAAGGCGCAAAGGATGTAATGATAGAATTGAATTCTCTCAGCAAGAGTCATAATATGGCAGGATGGAGAGTAGGCTTTGCCCTGGCATCAGCAAGACGCATCACAGAAGTAATGCGGTTCAAGAGCAATATGGACAGTGGTATGTTTCTGCCGTTACAACTGGCAGCGGCGAAAGCGCTAACGCTGGGTAAGGAGTGGTATGATCATGTGAATAATATCTATAGGAGAAGAAGAGAACTGGTGTATGAACTGATGGATTTGCTGGGAGCTCAGTACGAGAAGCAACAGGCAGGGTTATTCGTATGGGCTGAAATACCTAAAGGATATGAAACCGGCTTTGAGCTCAGTGACGAAATTTTAGAAAGCAGCAATGTATTTATTACTCCCGGTGGTATTTTTGGCGATGCCGGAGACAAGTATATCAGAACCAGCCTGTGTGTGAATGAAGAAAAGATGAAAGAAGCTATAGAAAGAATTAAAAATAATTTCAGCAGAAGATGACGGTAGGAATAATAGGAACAGGTTTGATAGGTGGCTCAATGGCGCTGAAATTGCGCGAGAACGGATTTGCGGATAGGTTTATCGGTTCCGATGCAGATGAACAACATGCAAAGAGGGCAGTGGAGTTGGGGATTATCGATGAAGCACTTTCTTTGGATGAGTTGATTGTACAATCAGATGTCATCATCATCGCGATACCGGTAGCGGCTACTGAAAAGATATTGAGTGGAATACTTGATAAGGCAGGAGATAAGGTAGTTTTTGACGTTGGTTCTACCAAGTTCACGATGTGCGAGGCGATTGCAGACCATCCCAACAGAGTCGCTTTCGTAGCTACGCACCCTATGTGGGGTACGGAACACAGCGGGCCGGATGCTGCCACACGATTGAGTTTTGAAGGTAATGTGGTCGTAATCTGTGATAGAGAGAAATCCGGAGAGAAAGCTTTGAAACTGGTTGAGGATATCTACCACAACCTGGGGATGAAGATTGTTTACATGGGCTCAGAAGCACACGATCTGCATGCGGCTTATGTCAGCCATATTTCTCACATCACTTCGTTCGCCCTTGCGAATACGGTGTTAGAAAAAGAGAAAGAAGAGAGTGCTATTTTTCAGATGGCCAGTGCCGGTTTTGAAAGTACGGTCAGGTTGGCAAAAAGCAATCCCGATATGTGGCTCTCGATCTTTATGCAGAACCGCGAGAATGTCTTGGATGTATTGAACGAGCACATCACTCAGTTGAAGAAGTTCAGAAGTTGTTTTGAAAAAGATAACTATACTTATATGAAAGAATTGATGGAAAACGCAAACAAAATCAGAAGAATTTTAAAGTGATATAAACGATGACACAACAAACCGAAACCATGACCAAACCAATTACAGAAATCTGGGCAAAACGCCCCGTAATTATCAGCGGCCCTTGCAGTGCCGAGAGCGAAGAACAAGTATTGCAGACAGCTAAAGAACTGGCAGCCACCGGAAAGGTAGATGTACTGAGAGCCGGTATCTGGAAGCCGCGTACAAAACCCGGTATGTTTGAAGGAATTGGAGTGAAAGGGTTGCCTTGGTTGGTCAAAGCCCGTCAGGAGACAGGTTTACCGATTGCTGTAGAAGTAGCCACGGCCAGACACGTAGAGAATGCGTTGCAGTTTGAAGTAGATATCCTATGGATAGGTGCGCGTACGACAGTAAACCCGTTCAGTGTACAGGAAATTGCAGATGCATTGAAAGGTACCGAGGTTCCTGTTTTGATAAAGAATCCGATTAACTCTGATATCGAACTTTGGAGTGGTGGCATTGAGCGGTTGTTTAAAGCGGGGGTAAAGAATGTGGGAATGATCCACCGCGGATTCTCCAACTTCGGGAATACAGAGTTCAGGAATGCTCCGATGTGGCAACTGCCGATTGAGATGAAGAGAAGATATCCCGGTATGTTGCTGATCTGCGACCCTTCGCACATTTGCGGTAACCGTACCGGTCTGGCTTCTATCTCGCAGAAGAGTATCGACTTAGGTTTCGGTGGATTGATGATTGAATCGCACGTAGATCCTGATAATGCATGGAGCGATGCAAAGCAACAGATTACCCCTGCAGTGCTGAAAGAAATGCTGAGCAACCTGGTTTGGCGCGAGGAGAGTAGCGAAGAACAGGAATTTCTCAACGCATTGGCGAAACTTAGAGAACAAATCAATCAGATTGATGACGAACTGTTATCGCTGATCGGGCAAAGGATGAAAGTAGCAGATCAGATCGGTCAATACAAAAAAGACAATAAGATAACTATCTTGCAAACCAACCGCTGGAACGAAATTCTGAGCAAAGCTTTCAAAAAAGGAGAGAAACTCGGTTTGAGCCAGGATTTCATTACCAAGTATTTTGATGCCATTCACATGGAGAGCATCAACCACCAAAATAAGATAATGAATGATTAAAAAAGAAATGGTGCCTTTCAGGTTTTCTGATAAAGAGGTACAATGTTGGTTTGGAGTTTCATTTGATGATATAAGAGAACAGCTTTCAGATAAACGGGTGATATGGGTGACTGATGAACACGTATATCAGAAATACCCAGAAGAATTCCCTGCAGGAGAGTGCATCATTCTGCCGGCAGGTGAAGCCGGTAAAAATCAGGACACGGTGAACACAGCGATTGAGGAATTGCTCAATATGGAAGCAGACAGGGATGTGTTTCTCGTAGGTGTTGGCGGAGGAGTGGTGACGGATATGGCCGGTTATATTGCTTCTATTTATCTGCGTGGAGTTAAGTTTTCTTTTGCCCCTACATCAGTGTTAGGTATGGTGGACGCTGCTGTCGGTGGTAAAAACGGTGTGAATGTCGGCTTGTACAAGAATCAGGTGGGAGTAATCAGGCAGCCCGAGCATCTGTTTTACAACTTTTCTTTTTTGAATACACTGCCTGAACTGGAGTGGATCAGTGGGTTTGCAGAGATTATCAAGCACGCTTGTATCCGCGATGCAGAGATGTTTCAGTTTTTGTTGAATAACAGTCTTGAAGACTTCAGACAGGATCTGAATGTAACAGGCGACCTTATTCGTAGGAATGCAGAGTTGAAATATAAGGTAGCCGCAGGCGATGAGCGTGAGAGCGGACAAAGAAGATTGCTCAATTTCGGTCACACGCTCGGCCATGCAATTGAGAATATCACCACCATGCCACATGGTTTTGCCATCAGTATTGGGATGGTATTTGCATGCAGACTTTCGGAAAAGCTCATCGGGTTTGATCCTGAGAAAACTGAGGCCTTAAAGTATCTGCTTAAGAAATATCACCTGCCGACTGAAACTGATTTTGACAAAGAAAAGGCCTGGGATATCCTTGTGCACGACAAAAAGAAATCAGGCGACACAATCCATTTTATTTTGTTGAAAGGCATAGGAGAGGGGGTAGTCCATCCGCTGTCGCTGAGTGAACTGAAGACCTTATTTTTTGAAATGTAACGATCATGAGGGTTAAGATTCATCCTTCCGGTTTAATGGGCAGTATTCAGGCGCCTCCATCTAAGAGTTGTACGCAGAGGGCCTGTGCTGCAGCCTTGTTGACAGACGGGAAAACAGTCATTGATAATATAGGAAAGAGTAACGATGAGATGGCTGCTGTTGATATTATCAGACGGCTTGGTGCTGAAGTATCGGTGAAAGGAAATAAAGTAGCCGTTGTTTCGGGTAGTAATATTTTCAGAAGTCCTGATCCGAATAAGAGCCTGGTAGTTGACCCCGGAGAGAGCGGGCTGAGTATGCGAATGTTCGCACCCATTGCTGCCCTGTTCAATTTTGATATCACATTCAATGGCAAGGGCAGTCTGGTAAAACGTCCGATGGATTTTCTCGATACCTATCTTCCAAAGCTCGGAGTAACAGTTTTTTCCAACAACGGAAAATTGCCTGTCACCATTCACGGGCCTATGAAAGCTAAGGAGATTACGGTTGCAGGAGGACTGAGTTCGCAGTTCCTGACCGGAATGTTGTTCGCTTATGCAAAGGCTGTTACAAAGCCAACCATCCTGAGGGTTGATAACCTGATGAGCAGACCGTATATCGATCTCACCCTGGATGTGTTGAATAAATTCGGTTTCCGGGTTTCACATAAAGATTACAAACGTTTTGAAATTCTTCCCTACCAGCCGGAGCATGGATTGGTCAGGAAATATAATGTTGAAGGCGACTGGAGCAACGCAGCTTTTCTGTTAGTTGCCGGAGCAATAGCCGGTCCGGTGGCCGTCAGAGGTATGGATATGGATTCCGTTCAGGGTGATAAAGCAGTGATGGATGCTTTGTACCAGTGTGGTGCCGATGTAAAGATCGGCAGGGGAGGCATCAGAGTAACGCCGGCTCCGCTAAAATCGTTTGATTTTGATGCTACACATTGTCCCGATCTATTTCCGCCTTTAGTGGCCCTGGCATCTTATTGCAGTGGGGTCACCACCATCCGCGGCGTTACCCGCCTGTTGCATAAAGAAAGTAATCGAGCGTTGGCGCTTAGAGAAGAGTTCGGCAGAATGAATGTGAAGATCGATCTGGATGGCGATGTGATGAAAATTCACGGCTCAGACCAGGTAAAAGGAGCAAAAGTAGATTCTCATAACGATCACCGTATGGCAATGGCCTGTGCTGTAGCAGCAACGAAAGCAAAGGGTGTAACAACCATTTCAGGCGCAGAGGCAGTTAATAAATCTTATCCTTCCTTCTTCGATGACATGAAGAAACTAAAGATGCAGGTGACAGTGTATCCCCGGTAAATTTTTGTAAAGCAGGCTGCTTATTTAGGCTCAATCGTTCCGGAACTGTGAACAGTAGACTCACGATCTGAAGTGTCTTTTTCATTCATACCGGCCTCGAGTTCTTTCTTCACGTTTTCTTTAGCGTCGTTAAACTCTCGGATACCGCGGCCCACACCTCTCATCAGTTCAGGAATTTTCTTGCCACCAAAGAGGAGTAAAATAACCAAGGCTATAAGTACCCACTCGGGAAATCCCGGGGCAGAAATCAGGTAAACTTCTTTCATGAGGCTTGTAAGCATATTCACTTATTTAAGGTGTATTGATACAGCAAAAATAATGGATTTGAAACATAGTGGATGTTATTTGTTGATGGTAAATAGGAGGAAATAAGATCTGTAATTTCTATTGATTTGTTGACATCTGTAGATGAGATGGTTACATCAATATACCGGGGTTCATAGAAGAAAAATTATGACTGGGTTTGTTCTGTCTCGGGTGAAATTCTATTTGTAGATGAAATCCAGTTCCAATTGAAAAAAGCTTTTAATAGCAGGAATGGTGTAGCTACAAGAACAGATCCCCAGAGATTATCAGGAGTAAAATAGTCTGGATACCTTTTTACAACTAAAAAATAAAGAATGGTTCCGAGGATAATTGAGACATGTAGTACGATAGCACGCCCCGTAAAAATATCTCCCGGATCATTAAGCCTGTGGCGTCCCGAACGCCTCACTAAAATTTCGTTCACTAACAATGCAGCCAGATTGATGTTGAAGTAAATGTTTCTGAAAAACATCACGTCAAAATTCTTGAACAGCAAATCGCGGTTTGCCCATTCGGTGATGAATCCGAAGATGATCACAATGAAGACGAAGTAGATACCCAACAGATAGAGTTTAAACTTCAGAGATACGGGAACAGCTGCCTGTAAGTTTTGAGGTGCCGGATAAAAGGCATCCAAAACCGAGGCAATCAGTTCCTGCCACCAATACAGATAGAGAATATAAAAAACTGTAACACCTCCTGACCATATACTGTAGGCAGGCAGTACAACGGTCAGCAGCAAGTTGACCCAGCGGTAGATATTTGAAGTGTACCGGTTTATGGATTAAAAATAAGCAATGGAAGGAGAAATCAAAGATTCCGAAGAAAACCTTTTTCCTTGGTTAGCGCCCCCGAACTAGCCCCAACTAGAGCAGATATGCAGCGTTGGCTAAGTGAGTAAGGGTATCTGTGCTTTACCAGGATATGCAACATAGCCTTTGTGCGTGGCGTATCTGTGCCTTTTGCGATAGTGCCCTCATACTTTTATCGTAGTTATTTCAGATATTTGATTTCCTTAAAACTTCATAGATATGAATTACTGGTTAATGAAGTCAGAACCTTTTGTTTACAGCTACGATCAGTTAGTGAAAGACAAGCAAACCTTCTGGGACGGAGTGCGCAATTATCAGGCAAGGAATAATCTGAGAGCCATGAAGAAAGGCGACCTGGCATTCTTCTATCACAGCAATGAAGGATTGGCGATAGTGGGTATCGTGAAGATTGTAAAGGAAGCATACCCTGATCCGACGGCAGAAGGAGATACCTGGAGTGTTGTTGATATCAAACCCGTAAAACGTTTAAAGAATCCGGTTACTCTGGCGATGATTAAGGATACAAAGTCGCTTGCGAAAATGCAATTGGTAACCAATTCAAGACTGTCTGTTCAAAAGGTGGAAGAAAAAGAATGGAACACCATTCTCGACATGGCAGGGTAGTAGTTTAAATATTATATTTTGAATTAGATGAAGCGGTTGGTATTCTTTACAGGGGCGGGTGTCAGTGCCGAAAGCGGATTGAAAACCTTCAGAGATAGTGATGGTCTTTGGGAAGGGTATGATATTTACGAAGTGGCAACACCACAGGCATGGGCAAAAAACAGGAATCTGGTGCAGGAGTTCTACAATATGCGGCGGAAGAATGTGATGGATGCACGGCCCAACCTCGCGCATCAACTGATTGCATCTTTAGAAGACAGGTTTGATGTAACCGTCATCACGCAGAATATCGACGATCTTCACGAGCGCGCGGGCAGTACGAAGGTGTTGCATCTGCACGGTGAGATCATGAAAATGCGAAGTGAAAAGGATGACACTATCCTATACGATATCAGAGGAGATATTGTGCACGGTGCGAAAGCGGATGATGGTGGCTACCTCAGGCCTCATGTTGTATGGTTTGGCGAGGCAGTACCGAATATCGGGGTGGCGGCTAAAATAGTCTCGGGTGCTGAAATTTTTGTGGTTGTTGGTTCTTCTTTGCAGGTGTATCCTGCGGCTTCGCTTGCAGAGTTTCTGCCGGATGCTGTCAGCAAATTTTTAGTTGACAAAAATCCCCCCTCCATTGCCTCAATGTGGGGGTATGAAGTCATTGCCAGGCCCGCTACTGAAGGTATGGCCGATCTGGTGGAGACCCTTATGAACCATTAGCAGATTCTTTTTACAAGAAGAGAGTTTCAATTTCTCTTTTTCGCTGCGATTGCTCACATTTCCTTAAGATGTGGCAAAGGTTATTTCGCTTACTTTTGCGCTAAAATTAAGAGAGATGAACACGATAATGACGCTGCATTCCCTCACCAGGTGGCTGGTTTTACTTTTTGGAGTTATGACGGTGTTTACTGCAATTAGTGGCATGATGAGTCGTTCTAAATACTCGGCGCTGACAGATAAAAGCAGTTTGTTATTCATGATCATGTTCGACATCCAGGTGGTTTTTGGGTTTGTCTTATATTTTGAAAACGGCTGGTTTGATCGTTTAAAACATCTCGGAGATTTCATGAAAGACAGTCTGATGCGGTTTTTCACCCTAGAGCACTGGCTACTGATGCTGATTGCCTGGGTTTTAGTACATGCCGGAAGAACGGCTGTAAAAAAAGCTCCTGACTCACAAGCCAAGTACAAAAAAGCCCTGATTTATTTCGGAATTGTTCTGTTATTGATACTAATTGCTATACCGTGGCCGTTTAGAGAAGCAGTGGCAAGGCCATGGTTCAGGTGGTTTTAGTTTGCAGCCTGTAATTATATTGACCAAAGAAAACAAATATTGAATGAGCGAAAAAAGTGAAAGGCCTATAATCCTGATTACAAATGATGACGGTATTTCGGCTCCGGGCCTTCGCAGCCTGGTAGAAGCAGTAGAAGGCCTTGGCGAAATAGTGGTTGTGGCTCCCGATAAACCGCAGAGCGGAATGGGGCATGCGATTACTATCGGAATGCCGTTAAGGCTTACCCGTGTGGAGGATTATAAAAAGGGTGTGGAAGCATATCATACAAGTGGAACTCCTGTTGACTGTGTGAAGCTGGCAGTAGATAAAATTCTCAAACGCAAACCCGATATCTGTCTGAGTGGTATTAACCACGGTGCTAACCACAGTATCAATGTGATTTATTCGGGTACGATGAGTGCCGCGATGGAAGCGTCGATTGAGAGTATTCCTTCAGTGGGTTTTTCGTTGCTCGACTTTAGTGTGGAGGCCGACTTTACAGCCGCAAAAGTGTATGCACGCAAGATTGTTGAAAGTATGCTGAAGAATAAGAATGGCGATCGACATTTTCTGCTTAATGTCAATATCCCTAAAGTGCCGTTAGAGCTCATCAACGGTATCAAGGTTTGCCGTCAGGCCTATGCCAAGTACGACGAAGATTTTGACGAGCGTACCGACCCTACCGGCAAGAAATATTATTGGCTGACAGGTGAGTTCAAAAACTTCGATGAAGGAACAGATACAGACGTTTGGGCACTTGAGCATAATTATATCAGCGTTGTACCCGTACAATTTGATCTGACGAATTACCGTTTGAAGAAAGAACTCGAACAAAACTGGAATCTGGAGTAATGTTCAAGAAAGATAATTTCATATTCGGATTGGTGCTGGGGTGGATAGCTCCGGTAATCGGTTTTCTGATTTATAAACTGATCAAGTTCAAACTATATACTCTGGAGGAGATGTTTCATTTCCTGAAGGAAAATCCGAACCTCATTACCAGCTACATTAGCGTGTCACTTTTGGCGAATGCGGTGTTATTTACCGTGTTCATCAACGGAAGAAAAGATAAGACGGCTAAGGGTATTTTTGTCTTTACTGTTATCTATGCCATCATTGCTCTGATTTACAAGTTCTGGTGATTTATTTTTTCTCTTTTTCCCGGATAACATATTTATTGAAGCTGATACTCATCCTTTGATCGCGTCGTACAAGAAATATCTCCACTTTAGAATTGAAGTGTGGTTATATTTGGGGTATTGAAGTAACAAAAAATGAAAAGAACAACTCTACTGATCGCTGTCGGAATCTTGATGATGATTGCCGCACTCGTCAATTTCAATTTGGATATTGATAACAAAGGCCACTTCTTTGGCAACGGTGTAATCTTTGGAATAGGAATCAGCCTTATCGTTGCTCAGATATTAAAGATGAGAAAGGCGAAGTAGATTAATACAGGTTTACCTCGTCTTTATCCCATTCTACTTTTACCTTTTGAGACAAGATTGAGTCTATTGCTTTTCCGCAATAGTCGGGCTGGATAGGTAATTGTCTGCTGTATCTTCTATTGATGAGCACGCAAAGTTCCACACATTCAGGCCTTCCGAATGAAAGCATCGCATCAATCGCTGCACGGATGGTTCTTCCCGTAAAAAGAACGTCATCTATCAGCACTACCTTTTTATTTTCTAAAGAAAAGAAGATATCAGTCTTATTAGGTTTGTGCAATTCCTTGCGAACATCATCGCGGTAAAAAGTGATATCCAGCTTTCCGTAATTAATCTGTGTGCCGGGCAGGAGTTGCTGCAGTTCGGGAACAACTTTATCTGCCAGATAAATGCCTCTCGGCTGGATACCGATAATGGCAATCGACTCTTCCTCAAAGTAATTTTCTGCAATTTCACACGCCAGTCGCCTGATGGTGATTTGCAGCTGTTCTTTGTTGAGGATGGTAGTCATATTGACGAAAGTAGTATTTCTTCAGATGACTTATGGCTCCTGCATGAATGGATAGCGATAATCGGTAGGAGATACGAATGTCTCCTTGATCGTACGTGCACTCAACCAGCGATACAGATTCAGAATGCTTCCTGCTTTATCGTTGGTACCGCTTCCGCGGGCACCACCGAACGGTTGTTGTCCTACAACAGCACCGGTTGGTTTATCGTTGATGTAGAAGTTACCTGCATTGTTCATCAGTTTCTGGGTTGTACTTTCAATAACTGCACGGTCTTTAGCAAAGATGGAACCTGTCAGTGCATACGGTGAGGTGCTGTCTAGCAATTTGATTGTAGCATCAAATTTATCGGCGTCGTATGTGTAAATGGTTAGAACCGGTCCGAAGAGTTCTTCGCACATCGTTTCGTATTTAGGATTCAGCGCTTCAATCACTGTAGGCTCAATGAAATAGCCGTTAGTCTTATCGCATTTACCTCCTACGAGGATTTTTGCATTTTGTTTATCCTTGCGTGCTCTCTTGATGTATCCTTCTAATTTATCAAAACTCTTCTCGTCGATAACGGCATTGATGAAGTTGGTGAAGTCTTCTACCGTTCCCATCTTCATAGTCTTGATTTCGGCAACCAATTTTTTCTTGATATCTGCTGCGAGGTTAGACGGCAGGTATGCGCGGCTGGCAGCAGAACATTTCTGACCCTGATATTCAAAGGCACCACGGCAAAGAGCGGCAACTACTTCATCAACATCTGCACTCTTGTGCACAAGCACGAAGTCTTTACCTCCCGTTTCACCAACGATACGCGGATATGATTTGTAAATCTTGGTATTCTCTCCAATCTGTTTCCACATATTCTTGAACACGGCTGTGCTTCCGGTAAAGTGAATACCTGCAAAATCGGGATGGTTGAACACCACATCTCCAAAAGTTGGTCCGCTGGCATAAACCAGGTTAATCACACCATCAGGCAATCCTGCTTCTTTCAGAATCTTCATGAAGAGTTCTGCGCTGTACACCTGTGTGTGAGCGCACTTCCAAACCACGACGTTACCACACATGGCAGCTGATGTAGGCAGGTTACCTCCGATAGAAGTGAAGTTAAACGGAGTGATAGCTGCTACAAAACCTTCTAAAGGACGGTATTCCATTCTGTTCTTGGTGCCGGGAGAACTGATCGGCTGCTCGCGGTAAATCTGGTCGAGGAAGTGAACATTAAATCTCAGGAAATCGATCATTTCACACACAGCGTCAATCTCTGACTGGAACGGATTTTTGCTCTGTGCCAGCATGGTAGCTGCATTAGTAACAGCACGGTATTTGGTTGCAATCAGGTCGGCAGCCTTCAGGAAGATATGCGCTCGGCTGTCCCATGACAGGGCAGCCCACTTTTCTTTAGCCTTCAACGCGGCATTGATAGCACTCTTCACATGAGTCTTGTCACCTAAATGGTAATGGCCCAAAAGAAATTTAGTCTCGTGCGGAGGCCTGATTTCTTTCAGGACACCTGTTCGAACCTCTTCCGAACCGATATACATCGGTATATCGGCTTTAGATTTTTTAAGGTCTTTCAGAGCTTTTTTCAGGGCTGCCTTTTCTGGTGTGCCCGGGGCATAAGAAAGTACCGGCTCGTTGGCAGGTAACGGATAACTTGAAACTCCTAATTGCATAATATCTGAATTTATGATTCCCTGTTGGGGGAATCCTTGAATTATTTCTGCATGTACATCACCTCCTTCACCAGGTTGACAGTGCGTTCTACACTGGGCAGGTAAGCCTTAACGAGGTTTGGAGCATAGTGCATCGGGGCATCAGCTGCTGTGATTCTTCTTACCGGAGCATCCAGATAGTCAAATCCTTCTTTCTGGATACGGTAAGCTATTTCTGAGGAAACAGAAGCAAAAGGCCACTGTTCTTCTACGATTACAAGACGGTTCGTTTTTCTTACTGATTCAAAGATGGTTTTCCAGTCTAACGGACGGATCGTGCGCAGATCGATCACCTCGGCACTGATGCCATCTTTCGCAAGCTCATCAGCAGATTCCAGAGCAACCTTCATCATTTTATTGAAACTTACAATCGTAACATCAGATCCTTCGCGAGCCACATTAGCCACACCGATAGGAATCAGGTATTCTTCTTCAGGAATCATTCCTTTATCACCATACATCACCTCACTCTCCATAAAGACGACCGGATTCTCGTCTCTAATGGCACTTTTGAGGAGTCCTTTTGCATCGTAAGGATTGCTTACAGAGACAACTTTCAGCCCGGGGATATTGGCATACATCGCTTCGTAAGCTGTGGAGTGTTGTGCTCCCAACTGCCCGGCACTTCCGTTAGGGCCGCGAAACACAATAGGGCAGGTAACCTGGCCACCGCTCATTGCCAGCATTTTAGAAGCTGTATTCAGAATCTGGTCGAGTGCCAAATTGGCGAAGTTCCAGGTCATGAATTCTACAATTGGCCGCATTCCGTTTTGTGCAGCACCGACTGCAACAGCAGCAAAGCCTAATTCAGTAATCGGAGTATCTATAATTCTATCCGGACCAAATTCATCCAACATTCCCTGACTTACCTTGTAAGCACCGTTGTACTCGGCTACTTCTTCTCCCATCAGGACAATGTTACGGTCGCGTCTCATCTCTTCCTGCATGGCTTCTCTTAGAGCTTCTCTGAATGCTACTTCTTTCATAATGATATCTCGTTCAATAAATAGTTTGACGGTCGTTTTTAGAAGTGCAAAGTTACCGTAAGTGGGGTAAATTATCAAAAGTGGTTTTGACGTAAAAGTTTGCGGTACAGAGGGTAATAAAGCGGGTTAAAAAGGTTTAAAAAATGAGTTCCCGGTAACTTTCGTGTGTAAAACAGATAATTCCTTCAGGGAGGATAGGTAGAACATGGTTAGCCGGAAAAGCGTAGCCCGGTATTAATAATGCACTAAATGTGGTACTTTTGCGAACTGCTTTTTGAGTCTGAAACCAAGGCGGAAGGCAGTTTAAGAAAGACCCGGTAACCAAAAAGCTACATGGATCAGAGCGTTGTTAATGCAGAACAGAAATTTGAGGCTATTTTCAGGAATGCCTCGGTTGGTATTCTGGCGATTAATAAAGCCGGAGAAATTACGATGGCCAATGCCTACTTGTTGCGGCTTTTTGGTTATAGTGCTCCGGAAGACCTGATTGGAAAAAATATGAATGTGCTGATACCGGCACGATACAGAGTGTCCCACCTGCATAATATTGAAGCTTACGGAAAAAACCCGGTGACTCGTCCTATGGGTATTGGTCAGGATCTTTTCGGGGTTACAAAAACGGGTGTAGAAATTCCTTTAGAAATCAGTCTTAGCAGTTTTACGGATGAATCAGGCACTTACTCGATAGCTTTTATTTCTGATATTTCAGTAAGGGTAGCAGTGCAGGCCAAGCTACGCGAGCAGCGGCTGAAACTTGCGGCGATGAACAAGCAAATGGAGCAACTTAACGAAGAGCTCGAAGAAAAGGTAAAGGTAAGAACTCAGGAATTGGAGAAGACCCTGGCGAAACTCGAGCAGTCTAAAGACGAACTGTCTATAGCACTAAACAAAGAGAAAGACCTAGGTGAGATGAAGAGTGCTTTTGTTTCGATGGCATCGCATGAGTTTAGAACCCCCTTGAGTACGATTCTTTCCTCTGCATCCCTGCTTGCAAAATACAAATTGACCGATGAACAGGAAAAACGTGACAGGCATATACAGCGAATCAAATCATCGGTTATCAACCTGAATAACATTCTCAACGAATTCCTTTCTCTTGGTAAGATGGAGGAAGGTAAGATCAAAGCTAGTTTCTCTGAATTTGATATTGAGAAATTGGTTAGTGATCAATACACCGAGATGACCGATATCTTCAAACCAGGCCAGGTGATAGATTATGTACACGTGGGTGAGAAGATCGTGAAGCTGGATCCGAACTTCATGAAGAATATTGTAATCAACTTGCTGTCGAATGCCGCTAAGTTTTCTGAGGATAATACAACAATTACAGTACGTACAGCGGTAACTGACGAAAAAATTACCTTCATCGTTCGCGATGAAGGAATGGGGATTTCAGAGAAAGACCAGCAACAGTTATTTTCGATATTTTTCAGAGGTAGCAATGCCAAGAATATCAGCGGTACCGGACTAGGGTTGCACATCGTGGGCAAGTACACAGAGATGATGAAGGGTAACCTCAACCTAAAAAGCGAACTGAATAAAGGAACTGAAATAACAATTACATTTCCCAGATGAAAAAAATCTTACTTGTAGAAGACAATGCCGACATCCGGGAGAACACCGGTGAAATCCTGGAACTCGCCGGCTATGAAGTGCATACGGCGGAAAACGGTAAAGTCGGCTATCAGAAAGCTTTAGAGACGAACCCGGACATCATCATCTGTGATATTATGATGCCTGTGCTCGATGGTTACGGATTGTTGCACCTGATCCAGAAGAATGATCAGTTAAAAAGCATTCCTTTTATCTTCCTGACAGCAAAGACAGAAAGGGCGGATTTCAGAAAGGGAATGGAATTGGGGGCTGACGATTACCTCACAAAGCCTTTTACAGACCTGGAACTGATGAATGCTATTGAAACCAGGTTCAAGAAGCGTGAAGCGGAGGAAGAGGCCAGGGTTCAGGGTGGCGGTAATGGATTTTCTGAAGACAGTTTATCTCTGGAAAAGCTTCTCAACGATATTGCATATCATACTTATAAAAAGAAACAGCGTGTATATGCCGAGGGGGCGAATCCACACTACCTGTTTTACATCAAGTCGGGCAAAGTGAGGACTTATAAGATCAATGATGCCGGAAAAGAATTAACGGTGGGCCTTTACAATGCGGGAGAATTTTTCGGATACAATGCTTTGATCGAAAATACTGTTTATAAAGAAAGCGCTGAAACGATAGAAACCTGCGAGATCGGCTCGGTAAGGAGAGAAGACTTTGAAGAGGTGGTGAGTACGAATAAAGAAACTGCAGCGAAGTTCATTACCCTGCTGGCCGAAAAGGTAACAGAGAAAGAAGAGCAGATGATCAACCTTGCCTACAACTCGCTGAGGAGGCGTGTGGCAGATGCGCTCATGTTCCTTTATAGAAAGTATAAGGCTGAAGAAAACGATAATTACCTCATACAGATATCAAGAGAAGACCTTGCACACATTGCCGGTACCACAACAGAGTCGCTCATCCGTACGATCAGCGATTTCAAGAGCGAACAGCTTATCGAAACCGACGGGTCGAGTATAAAAGTTTTGAATCCTAAGAAACTGGATACGATGTTTAACTGATAGAGAAAAGCTCTGACTTGAAGCGCTTTTTCAGTTTTTCGAACCGTTTGGAATAAGTATCTATATCCTTCTTTAACTGGGTCTGTTTTTGGATCAATAATTCCGGGTGCTGGTGCGTCTTTCCGTTCAGCATAATTTTTTCGAGATGCTTGGCGGAGTCATTCAGGAGCCTGAGGCTTTCATCGTTCGCTAATAATTCGTTGTTCAGCAGTTCGGCCTTTTGCAGAAATTCGGCAAAGATACTGCCGTCGACCAGCTCGCTGAGTCTGAGTTTCAGTGCAGTATTTTCCTGCTGGAAGGAGACCAGTTGCTCAATCCAACCATTCAACTCCTTTAAGTGCGAATTTAGCGGTGCCATTGGTTCTATGAAGAATCAGTTGCAAAATTCAAAATTTCACGCAGCTAAAGGAATGACTTCGAGCATATAAGGCTATGATTCTTATCATTCGCTAAGGGACACTACCTGATTACAGCATCGCTTCTTTCAAATCTTCCTGAGATTTCGTTGACCTTGATTCTGAAAACGATTCCGGGAATATCATCGTATTTGGTTTCAGGGAAAGGCCACAACGGAGTGAGTTTTACGGTCTCGGATACCAATGCCGGCAGTTCGCGAGCGAGCAGTACTTTAAGTCCTTTGTCACGGTCGTTGTCATTCAGTTCTTCAAACGTTCCCTGGATAATAACTGATTTCCAATTGGCCATATCTTCCAGCATATCCATCTGGAAACATACTGACGGATTGTTTCTCATCATTTGAACTTTCTGCCCTTCAAAAGTATGGAAGTACAGATATCCGTCGCTGTATGCATAGCTAATGGGTACAATATAAGTTTTTCCAAATGCGTGGCAGCCGATTCTGCCATATATATGATCTTTTAAAAGTTGCTCTGATTCTTGTTGTGTCAATTCTCCGAACATAATTCCGATTCTTTTTAAAACAATTAAATAGTTGACTCTTTGGGGGCGTGCATAATCAGTAAAGGTACGCTGGATTGCTTTGACATCTTTTTGGTATTCGACCTTGTGAACAAACCCTCTAGCAGTCCGTGTTTGCGAGCAACCATACCTACCAGATCGGCAGGATGTGTTTTCAGGAAATTATTGATACCTTCGCCTACGTCATCGTTCTCTACGATGTTGAAGCTGTGATTGTATTTCTCCCACTGCAGGCCTGTAGCAATTTTTCCTGCAATCATCTCAGGAGTGAGCTTGCTGTTTTTCTTCTGAACGTTCAGTACCTCGAGGAACGGATCGTACTTCTTGATGATTTCATTCAATACCTTAAATTTATATGCAGGCTTTGTTTCTTTAAAGTCTACAGCGATAACGATATTTTCATATGGCTGATAAGAAGCATTTTCGGGCACGATAATCATTGGGAGTGTTGTCTTGCCGATCATTGAAGTGGTCGTGCTTCCAAAGACTGAGCTGCTCTTGCCCCTTCCTTTCATCCCCAAAACAAGTAGTGAGGCATTTTCTTCTTTTGCGATTTTATTGAGTACCGGAATAGTTTTACCTTCCTTTACGATTCCTTTTATTTTAACTGTGAATTTTCTTACTACTCCCTCCATCTGCGCTACCAGGAAATTGTAATTGGCTTTCTGTAGATCAAACTCAGATTTAAATATTTCGTCCACGGGCATGTCGTCAATAGCATTTGTATCAGTATATGCGTGTACTACTATCAGTGTGCTGTTAAATGCATTGGCCAGGTAGGCGGCGTAACTGAGCGCATTGAAGGAAGCATCTGAAAAATCTATGGCAGCAATTATTTTTTTCATCTAGAAAAGAATTTGCTGTCAAATGTAATATGGCCACTTTTTTCTGCTTATGAGCTGCCTAATAAATTAATATGATTTCCGTCATTTAGTACCGTCGCCAATCAGCGATTCTTCATTATCGCTTGCCTTCATAATGCCGATGGTGATCCAAATTAGTCCGGCAGCCTGCAGAATAACACAGTAGAATAGCATAATATTGGCGCTTTTTACCGGCTGTACATTCATGGCTTCGAGTCCCTGAAACATTAGTATCAGTTCCTGGAAAATAAATCCTACGACAAATACCAACGCACCGATACCACTCACCCGTCCGCGGAAACGGTGGATGAACTCGTTGATATAACCGAAGATGAAGAGGCTGACGACTCCTACAAAGGAGAGGTGCAGGTAACCTATAATAATCGGGCGGTAGCCGAATGCAAACTGGCTCAGTGAAGGTATAATAGATAATAGTTGCAGGATGATTTTCAAAGTAAAAGCGATGCCTGCCATCGTCCACAACCAGTAGGTAGAGCTATGAAACCGGTTGTGCGAATTCTTAACCACAGTTCTGAGTATCTGAATAAAGAATATGAAAACCAGCAACTGTAGTACACCTGCGACGTTGGCTGTCCAGTACAAGTACCATGGAAGCTTCAGCCAGAGAATCGATAGGAAATAGGCCGGAAGCACGGTGCATATCATTATTAAGAAGAGATTCTTGCTGGCAGCCCGGGCCTGTGTCAGTCCAATCCGCTCCAGATAAGCAAAGAATATTCCGAAGCAAATAAATAGAAACCATCCGTTGTACTGGAAATGCAGGAAAAAATACATTGCAGCAATATAGAGATCTTGAATCCTAATGTTATTCGCCAGCAGATATGCAAGGAAGATTGCACCAAGGGATGAAACGGCCCACAATACCATCCCGCCCTTAAACCAGAGTTTTGCATACGAGGTATCTTTTACTTTATTGATATCCTTCCAGTATGTATATATAAATATATAGGAGACGAGAATAGCCAGAATAGAAAACAGGTTAGAGAAAAAATCGTATCCCTGGATGATAAATGAAATAAACATCCCGTAGGCCGAAAGGGTCTCTATAATTAATAATACTTTATACTTAAGGTAGTTGGTTTCAAGCTTGTTCCTGACTAAATAACGTACCATCAGTGTCATCAAAGCCAGCGATGCCCAACCCACAAAAGCGAAGTTGGAGTGGCCATAAAGCATGTATTTGTGGTTAATGGAGGGTAGGGAAAAGTTCATTTTATATCGTAAGACAACCCCTGCCAGAGCTACGACACAAAAGTTAATCAGGGCGATTTCAATCCATTTCTTAGTAACAAAGCTTGTTTTCATCGTATTTGCGGGGAATTCTTTTTACCTCAAAACTGTTTCAAAGCTATACAATTTCACTTGTATATATCCTGAATAGTAATAAAAAAGAAGAAAAGTGCGGGCGGGGTATTTATTGTATGATTACAATCATTTTAAAATTGGACTTTTTATGACGACTCTCATAATATAAATTTGCTTCGACTTGTAATATTGCAAAGTAAAATTTTTAAACTTTTACAATTATGAAAAAAATCTTGATTGCGTTCTCAGCGGCGTTATTCATGATCTCCTGCGGAGGGCCGAGTGGAGGCTACCAGCCGGGTGAAAGTGAAGAAGCCGGAGAAAAAGCAACCATTGAAGATTATGACCCGCACCGTGGGGAAGGAAATTTCAAGGATTATCAGCCACCGGCTAAATTGGATGCAACCATGGCAGCCAATGGCGAGAAGGTGTATGACTTGAAATGTGCTTCCTGTCACAAACTGTCAGCAGAGATGCTTGTTGGTCCGGGATGGAAAGGGGTAACTGAGCTTCATTCACCAGATTGGATTCTGAACTTCATGACCAATACGGATGAAATGCTCGACAAAGACCCAAAAGCCCAGGCTATGCTGGAGATTTGTATGGTTAGAATGCCTAACCAGAATCTGACCGACGACGACGCGAAGAACGTTTACGAATTTATGCGTAAGAACGACGGAGTGAAATAGTTTTCATTGTTTCAATTATATACCGGGTGTAAGTCTTTACGCCCGGTTTTACCTGAAAAGTTTTTTTCAACCAATTAATTAAAAACGAAAAATTTTTAATACAGGCAAGGTATTGCCTTTTCAAAACCCAAACAATCAACTCAAAACTTTCATTAACATGAAACGAATGATCATCCCGGTCTTATCACTAACAACAGCAATCTTCCTGCTTGGTATTACCGGATGTAAACCTAAAAACGCAGGAAGTGCAGCAGCAGGCGACGCTGCTTCAAGAGTATATGTTGCTCCGGGCAAGTATGACGAAGTGTACAACTTTGTATCAGGAGGATTTAGTGGACAGGTAACTGTTTACGGTTTGCCTTCAGGTCGTCTTCTCAGAACCATTCCTGTTTTCTCTAACGATCCGCAGACAGGATGGGGCTATTCTGAGAATACTATCCCGATGTTGAACACTTCTCATGGTTTTATTCCTTGGGATGACCAGCACCACCTGGAAATTTCGCAGACTAATGGAGAGACCGACGGACGCTGGCTGTTTGCAAACGCAAACAATACGCCGAGAATCGCCCGTATCGATCTGACTACCTTCAGAACTGCGGAAATTATTGAAATTCCGAACAGCGCAGGTAACCACTCTTCTCCGTTCATTACTGAGAATACAGAGTATGTAGTGGCAGGTACCCGCTTCAGCGTCCCGATGGACAATGACAATGGTGATGTTCCGATTGACACTTACAAGAAAAACTTTAAGGGTACCGTGAGCTTCATCAGTGTTGACCCCAACGACGGTAAGATGGATATCGCATTCCAGATTCTCTTACCGGGCGTAAACTTCGACCTGAGCCACGCAGGTAAAGGCCCGAGCCACGGGTGGTTCTTCTTCAGTTGCTACAACTCAGAGCAGGCACACACATTGCTTGAAGTGAATGCATCTAAGAGAGACAAAGACTTCATAATGGCTGTTAACTGGAAGAAGGCTGAAGAGTATCTGAAACAAGGCCGCGGTCAGAAGCAGAAAGTTAAGTATGCTCATAACGTGTACAGCGACGAAACACACCAGGCTACTTCTACTATTAAGGACGAAGTAGTTGTATTAGACGCTACTCAGTTCCCCGATCTGGTTTACGCTATGCCTTGTCCGAAATCTCCTCACGGTTGTGACGTAGATCCTACCGGAGAGTACATCGTAGGTAGCGGTAAGCTTGCGGCTTTGATTCCTGTATTCTCTTATACTAAAATGATGAAGGCTATTGAGAACAAAGACTTCGATGGCGATTACGATGGTATTCCTGTGCTGAAGTACGAATCAGTACTGCACGGTGAAGTTGAAAAGCCGGGCTTAGGACCTCTGCACACTGAGTTTGATGCTCACGGTAATGCTTACACCAGTATGTTCCTTTCTTCTGAAGTTGTAAAGTGGAGCATTAAAGACCTGAAGGTTCTGGATCGCGCTCCTACCTATTATTCAACCGGTCACCTGATGGTAGTAGGTGGTGACTCTAAGAAGCCTTACGGTAAGTACCTGGTAGCTTACAACAAAATCACTAAAGATCGTTATCTGCCTACAGGTCCTGAGCTGAACCAGACTGCACAGTTGTTTGATATCACGGGAGATAAGATGAAGTTGCTTCTGGACTTCCCAACTGCGGGCGAGCCTCACTATGCACAGGCTATCCCGGCAGACAAGGTAGCTCCTAAGTCACTGAAGATTTATGACCTGATGAAGAATAAGAACCCGTTTGTAACAATGGGTGAGAAAGAAGCAAGAGTTGAGCGTAAAGGAAACAGAGTGGATATCTACATGACTATGATCCGCTCGCACTTTAACCCTGATAACATTGAGGGTATCAGAGTAGGAGACGAAGTTTACTTTCACGTAACAAACCTGGAGCAGGATTGGGATTTGCCACACGGATTTGCTATCAAAGGTGCTAATAATGCCGAATTGCTGGTAATGCCGGGTGAAACTCAGACTCTGAAGTGGGTACCGGAAGTTTCTACAGTATATCCTTTCTATTGTACTGACTTCTGTAGTGCACTACACCAGGAAATGCAGGGATATATCAGAGTGTCTCCTAAAGGATCTAATGTTCCTCTGACTTGGAGCCTCGATAAGAAATCAGACGCCACGGTAGAACCGGACGCCGCACAATAATTGAGCACAAAAATAACCGACAGGCCTCATCAAAAAGGCCTGTTGGTTTTCAAAAAAAATTATAAAATGAAAACAGAACGACTAAGCGGCCTTCAAAGAATACTGGTAGCCATTAGTGCCTTAATGTTGATTATAGTATTAGTGGTGCCACTTTGGAAAATTTTACTCTACGCTCCCCAATATCCGGAAGGGCTAACATTGAAAATGTATCCTCATAAATTGGGAGGAGATGTAGAGATTGTGAACGGATTGAACCACTACATCGGCATGAAGACCCTTCATACCGAAGATTTCATTGAGTTTACTGTATTACCTTATCTGATTGGATTATTTGCTCTGTTTACATTAGTGGTTTTCCTTGTAAACAAAAGGAAATGGCTGAATGTTTTGTTTTACTCTTTCCTGGCATTCGGAGTAATTGCCATGGCTGACTTTTACAGATGGGAATATGATTACGGGCATGATCTGGACCCTTCGGCTCCGATTCAGGTACCGGGAATGTCCTATACTCCTCCGCTGATCGGATATAAAGAACTCCTGAACTTCCAGGCTTACTCATGGCCTGATGCAGGTGGCCTTCTCTTCTTCGGGGCAGGTATTCTTCTCCTGATAGCTGTTGTACTTACAAGATTGGAAAAAAGAAAATTAAGCGTATAAAATGAAAAAGATTATTTCAGCAATAGTTATAGCAGCCTTTATCCTGACCGGCTGTAGCAGTGGCCCGCAGCCGATTCAACTGGGTAAAGATAGTTGTGACTTCTGCAAAATGTCTATTGCAGACAAAAACTTCGGTGCTGAGATTATCACCGATAAGGGTAAGGTGTACAAGTTTGACGACACACACTGCCTTGTAGAATTTAGAAAGACGAAGATCGATAGCAATAAGATTAAAGAAGTGTATCTGGTGAACTTCGGTGATCCGCACAACTTTATCAAAGCTTCAGAAGCATTACTTCTGAAGAGCGAAGATCTGCACTCTCCGATGGGGGGCAATGTGGCCGCTTTTGATAATCAGGATTACTTCAATGCTACACAGCAAAAAGTAGGCGGAGAGAAAATTACTTTAGATGACCTTTATTCAATGGACTGATGAAGACATTAAAAATTTTTCTGGGAATCGTTGTCGCTTTGGTGGGTTCTTCGGACACGCTGACAGCGGGAAAAGTCTATGTGGGGACAAACCATCCCAACAAGACGATTCAGCAGGGAATTGATAATGCCAGGCACGGAGATACGGTTTATGTAGAAAGGGGAGTTTATAAAGAAACAGAGATTAAATTTAATAAGACACTTTATCTAAAGGGCATCGACTTCCCGGTGATAGATGGAGGCAGATCGGGCAACGTGATGGAAATCCATGCGAAGGGTGCCATTTTAGAAGGATTTAAAATTATCAATTCGGGTCAGTCAGAAATGCACGATTTTGCCGGATTACTGGTGGTTGACAGCTACGGTGTTATAATCAGGAATAATAAGTTTGAAAATAATACCTACAGCATTCTGACCCAGCACAGCAGAAATTGCACAATCAAAGACAACGAAATTCACTCTGTGGCCAATAACGAGGTTTTGTTTGGCAACGGGGTACACTGTTGGAGATCAGACAGCATGTATATTTTAGGGAATAACATCAGCGGCCACCGTGATGGTATCTATTTTGAGTTTGTAACCAACTCACTAGTGTGGAGAAATATCAGCAGAAAGAACATCAGATACGGTCTGCACTTTATGTTCTCCAACAACGATACATACATATCCAACATTTTTGAGCAGAACGAATCAGGGGTAGCAGTGATGTACACGAACAATGTAAACATGTACAACAACTACTTCAATGATAATTGGGGTGGTGCGGCCTACGGAATTTTGCTCAAAGATATTTCTGACGGTGAGATTTCAGGTAACTACTTCGGGCGAAATACCACCGCCCTCGATATTGAAGGCTGCAACCGTCTGAAGATTTTCAAAAACAGGTTCATCAATAACGGGTATGCTATAAAGATATCAGCCAGCACCCTCGACAACGAGATTACTCAGAACAACTTTATCGGCAATACCTTTGATGTGGCTACCAACGGTACACTGGTAGCTAACAGCTTCACAGGTAACTACTGGGATAAGTATGAGGGTTATGATCTGAATAAAGACGGCCGTGGAGATATCCCCTACAGACCCATCAGTTTATATTCAACCATTATAGAGTCAAATCCTGCTTCATTAATGCTCTTCAGAAGCATTATTGTTTCTCTGTTAGATAAAACAGAAAAGCTTTTGCCGGGAATCACTCCGGAAAACCTGAAGGATGAGAAACCCTATATGAAACCTTTAGCATTATGATTGAATTAAAAAATATTTCCAAAAAGTTCGGTCGCCTTCAGGTACTGAACGGTATCAATACTAAATTCAAAGAAGGTGAGTGTATTGCGCTTCTTGGACCTAACGGTTGCGGTAAGACTACCATGATCAAGACCATTCTCGGTATGGTGGTTCCCGATAGCGGACAAATTCTTTTTGACGGCAAGGAAGTGAACAATGAATGGCAATACCGCAAGTATATCGGGTATATGCCGCAGATAGGCAGGTATCCAGAGAATATGACGATCGCTCACTTGATACAGATGATGAAGGATATCAGAAAAGATGGAAACATTGCTCCTGATGATAGATTGGCTAAGAGTTTTGGTCTGAATGATATGATGAATAAGAAGATGCGCACCTTGTCAGGAGGTACTACTCAGAAAGTGAGTGCATCGCTGGCATTCATGTTCAAACCAAGGGTGCTGATTCTGGATGAGCCTACTGCAGGTCTTGATCCCATTTCTTCTGAAAAGCTGAAGGAGCGCATTATTGAAGAGAAGGAAAAAGGTAAACTTATTCTGATTACCTCACACATCCTTAGCGAACTGGATGATTTGGTGACGAAAGTGATTTACATGAACGAAGGCAACTTCTTGTTTGAGAAGCCGCTTGCTGAGTTGAAGGAGATCACGGGAGAAGAAAAATTGTCGCGTGCAGTGGCTAAGATCATGGGCGGACAGTCTATTGGCAAACCATCAAATCAAATGCAACCGGCATGAAAAAGATTTTAAAATATGTAATTGTAGATATCATACAGAATAAGATAGTTCTTATTTATACGGCATTATTGCTTTTGATATCGTTAAGCGTTTTTAATATTGAATCAAGTGCTGCCAAAGGCATGGCAAGTTTGTTGAATCTGATTTTGTTGGTAGTGCCTTTAGTCTGCATTATTTTTTCAACTATTTATATTTATAACAGCACCGAGTTTACGGAGTTGCTGGTGAGTCAGCCTTTAAAACGCAAGACTATCTGGTTGAGTCTGTTTGGAGGATTGGCTACTTCACTCTCCTTAGCTTTCCTGATAGGTGTAGGCATTCCGGTATTGTTGTACCATGCCGATGCAACAGGATTGGTAATGATTCTGTCGGGATTATTCCTCACGGTTGTCTTTGTGAGTATTGCGTTTCTGGCAGTAGGGTGGACGAGAGATAAGGCGAAGGGAATTGGTTGGGCGATAGCGCTTTGGTTGTTCTTTGCTTTGATATTTGATGCGATTGTTCTCTTTCTGTTATTTCAATTTCAGGATTATCCGCTTGAGAATGCAATGGTGATTATGAGTTTTATCAATCCGATTGATTTGAGCAGGGTTCAGATTTTATTACAGATGGATATATCTGCGCTTATGGGTTATACCGGAGCGGTGTTCCGTGAATTTTTTGGAAGTAGTATGGGTATCATTATTTCCTTCCTGGGGCTTTCGGTGTGGATTGCTGTTCCATTATTATTTTCTCTGAGAAGTTTTAAGAGGAAGGATATGTAATCACGGACCGATCCCAAGTGATCACAATTTCTAAGATAGATTTTTGAGCAGGCTTCCGGATGCAACCGGAAGTTTTTTTTGTTGGAAATTTTAATGAATAGATGTTTAATAGTTCACAAAAACCGGTCAACGTTATTTAGGCATTTACACACTCCGAACCCAAAACCTGACACCTTCAACTAGTAGGTATGCAGCGCTAGGTTTTTGTGAAAAGGTATCTGTGTTTTTAGGCACAGACACGCCAACCTGCAGAGCTCGCTCTGCATGTCTGCGCCTGAGACGGAGGGGAATCTGCGCACAAAGCCAAAAAGGCGGTAAACCCCAAACCCCTCTCGGCTGAGCCGAGACGAACCCCGAAACCCAAACCCCGAACTCGCCGGAGGCGAAATAAACTCTGAGCCTTGAATTTTGGATTTTCAATCTTCAATCTTCAATTTTGAATCTGCGTCTCAATCCTTGGTTTGAAAATATTTTCTATATAATTCAATTTTTCCCTACCTTTGCGCTCCCAAAAAAGTTCTTTTAGATTTATTATGGACTTGGGAGTCACGCCTTAAAACGTGACGTTAACACCAAAAAATGTAAGAAATGGCAAAAGAGATCACTGGCTATATCAAGCTCCAGGCAAAGGGCGGACAAGCCAACCCGGCGCCTCCAATAGGCCCGGCACTCGGCTCCAAAGGAGTCAACATCATGGAGTTCTGCAAACAGTTTAATGCAAGAACTCAGGACAAACAAGGGAAAGTGCTTCCCGTAGTTGTTACCGTTTATGCGGACAAATCATTTGATTTTATTATTAAAACCCCTCCGGCTGCGATTCAGCTGAAAGAGGCTGCAAAAGTTAAGTCAGGAAGTAAAGAACCCAACCGTAACAGGGTTGGAAAGGTTACCTGGGCACAGGTTGAAGAAATCGCTAAAGACAAGATGAGCGATCTGAATGCTTTCAGCCTTGAAAAAGCTATGAAGATGGTAGCCGGTACTGCGCGCAGCATGGGTATCACAGTAGAAGGTAAAGCGCCCTGGGAAAGTTAATTACTCATTCCGCTTTGCGGTTTAAAAATTATTCAAATGATTACGAAAAAGAGAAAAGTAGCAAACAGCAAGATAGAGGCTGATAAAATATATACGCTCAAGGAGGCTTCTGAACTGGTTAAAGAAGTAAACACTACCAGGTTCGACAGCTCTGTTGACCTGCACATCCGCCTGGGTGTTGACCCTAAGAAAGCCGACCAGGCTGTGAGAGGTACCGTTTCGCTGCCTCACGGAACAGGAAAAACAAAAACAGTTTTAGTGCTTTGCACACCCGATAAAGAAGATGCTGCAAAAGAAGCAGGTGCTGATTATGTGGGCCTGGATGAATACATCACAAAGATCGATGGTGGCTGGACAGAAGTAGACGTTATCATCGCTACGCCATCAGTGATGCCTAAGATTGGCCGTCTGGGTAAGGTGCTCGGTCCGAGAAACCTGATGCCTAACCCTAAGACAGGAACAGTTACCAACGATGTTGCTGATGCAGTTAAAGATGTAAAGGGTGGTAAAATTGCTTTTAAAGTAGACAAGGCAGGAATCATCCACGCTTCAGTAGGAAGAGTGAGCTTCGATCCTCAGAAGATTGCCGATAACAGCTTGGAACTAATCAGTGCTATTATCAAATTGAAGCCGGCTACAGCAAAGGGTACTTACCTGAAAGGCCTGACCATGGCAAGCACCATGAGTCCCGGTATTCCTATTGACACTAAATCAGTACAGAGCTAATAAAATTATTTATCCGGCCTTAGAGCCGAGTAAAACAAAACAACAGTATGAAAAAGGAACAAAAACAGGAGGTGATAGATTTGCTGAAGGAGAAGTTCAGCCAATATACCAACTTCTACATCACAGATACTGAAAGCCTGACAGTAAGCCAGGTAACAGCCCTTCGCCGCACTTGCTTCGACAAGAATGTGGAAATGAAAGTGGCTAAAAATACTTTAATCAGAAAGGCGCTTGAAAGCTTAGACAGTGAGAAATATGCAGGTGTATATGATTCACTGCACAATGTAACCGCTTTGATGTTCAGCGAGAGCCCTAAAGATCCTGCTGTCATTATCACCAGCTTTAGAAAAGAAGGAAACACAGAGAGACCCTCTTTAAAAGCTGCTTTCCTGGATGGTGAAATCTTCGTTGGTGATGATCAGTTGGCTACACTGACTAAGATTAAGACTAAGAATGAAATGATTGCTGAAGTAATCGGATTGTTAATGTCGCCGATCCAGAGAGTTATCGGTGCTCTTGAAAACAAACCTGAGAACGTAACAGCAAAAGCAGAAGCTCCTGCCGCTGAAGCCCCTGCACAAGAGGAAGCTGCAAAGAGCGAAGAAGCACCGGCACAGCCGGAAGAACCCAAAGCAGAAGGAGAAGCTCCTGAAGCATAAGAATAATCGGGCGTAAGCCTTATTAGATAAAAAACAATTTTTTTAAAAAACGATCCGCCGGATCCCGGCCCGGCCGGGAAAAGAAGGCGGAAAAAATTAAAACTCAAAAAAATGGCAGACGTAAAATCATTAGCCGAAAGCTTAGTAAACTTAACAGTAAAAGAAGTACAGGAATTAGCTGATTTTCTGAAATCAGAGTATGGTATCGAACCCGCAGCTGCTGCAGTTGTTGTAAGTGGTGACGGCGGCGGTGGCGCTGCTGCTGCAGAAGAAAAGTCAACATTTGACGTAATCCTGAAGAGTGCAGGTGCTAACAAACTCAGCATTGTAAAACTGGTTAAAGACCTGACCGGTCTTGGACTGAAAGATGCCAAGGAGTTAGTTGATAGCGCTCCGAAGCCGGTTAAAGAAGGTGTTGACAAAGCAGAAGCTGAAGACATCAAAGCTAAACTGATCGAAGCAGGCGCAGACGTAGAGTTAGCTTAATTCTTTAGAATAATCGCATTATAAACCGCTCTGCAAACAGGGCGGTTTTTTTATTTTCAGCCGGAAGAACGATCAATTTTAATTACTTGTGAGAGTGGGTAATCGAAGTGGATAATTTCCGGTAAATTTGAGAAAAGTACCCTGGATGTAAAGCTTTAAAATGCTTACATTCGCTTGAAGAGACATGGAAAGATTTATCGTATCCGCACGGAAGTACAGGCCACAGAATTTTGACGCAGTAGTAGGTCAGGAACACATTACAACCACTCTTAAAAATGCGATTAAGAGCGGTCAGCTTGCGCATGCGTTTTTGTTTTGCGGACCCAGAGGGGTAGGAAAGACCACCTGTGCCAGAATATTGGCCAAGACCATCAACTGCGAAAACAGGACAGCCGATGGAGAGGCTTGTAATGAATGCCAGTCTTGTGTGTCTTTTGACAGGGGAACTTCATTAAATATTCATGAATTAGATGCTGCCAGTAATAACTCGGTGGATGATATCCGCACGCTTGTTGAACAGGTACGTTTTGCTCCGCAGGCAGGTAAATATAAGGTGTATATCGTAGACGAGGTACACATGCTCTCTACTGCAGCTTTCAATGCATTTTTGAAGACGCTGGAAGAACCGCCGCCATTTGCGATTTTTATTCTGGCCACCACCGAAAAGCATAAGATTATACCGACCATCCTTTCGCGCTGCCAGATTTTCGATTTTAAACGTATTACGAATAAGGATACTGTTAAGCATCTGAAGAAAATCGGTAAGATTGAAGGTATTCATACCGAAGATGCCGCACTGCATTTGATTGCACAGAAGAGCGAAGGATGCCTGAGAGATGCATTAAGCCTGTTTGATAAAATTGTAAGCTTCACCAATGCAGATGTTACCTATGCGAATACCCTTGAACACCTCAACATCCTCGACGAAGACTATTACTTCAGAGTGGTGGATGCATTGAAGGATCAGCGACTGAGTGATGCACTGCTGATTTTTGATGAGATTGACAGGAAAGGTTTTGAGGGTGATATTTTCCTTGAGGGCTTTGCAGAGTTTCTGCGTAATCTGCTGGTAAGCAAAGACCACAAAGTAGCTTCATTGCTGGAAGTGCCGGAAGACTTTAAGTCTAAGTATATGGCTAAGGCGAAGGAAGTGAGTGAGTCGTGGATCATCAGCGCCATCAGTATTTTGAATGAAGCTATTATCCACCTTCGTACAGCAAGGAACAAACGGTTGCAAATAGAGCTTACGTTAATTAAGTTGAGTTACCTTTCTCAGGTGATAGACTTCTCTTCGGGCGAAGAAGTAAAAAAAAAATTAACTGACGCTTCAAAGAGCGTGTCTTACAAAGCGCTCGTCATTTCTCCGGTAAAAGAAAAACAAGTACCGGTTAAAAAAGAAATACTTCAAAAAGAAACATATCAGAAGGTACACCCCGTACCCGAACCTGTGCTTTATGTGAAGGAATCTGTTGCTCCGGTTCACAAAGAGCAACCTAAGAGATCGGGTTCGAAAAATCGCGCTTCTTTGGAAGAAATCAGGAATGGTATCGCATCGCGGATGCAATCTCAGGGAGCATTGGAACTGACTGAAGATGAGTTAATGATTGCCTGGGACGATTTTATTAAAAAGTTGGACGATTCGGGCCACTCATCCGCAGTAACTGCTTTTAGAGAATCAGATTTGTGTGTAAGTGATAATAACTGTGTTGATATTTGTTGCAAAAGCGAATTCCATCATAATTTGATTGAAGGTGAACGAGGAGAACTCATCCGGCACCTGCAATCTCATTTCAATAACAGGACGATTACTTTTTCCATAGTGGTGGATTCAAACGGTAAGATTCCGGATAGGCAGAAATATCTGAACTCACGGGAAAAATATCAGTATCTGGTATCCAAGTATCCGTTAGTGAGAGAGTTGAAAGATAAACTTAATTTAAAATTGGGTCTTTAAACACTTTTTATTCACCAATCCCCCGAATAAAATATCCTTTCTGATATCCGGATTTTTGGCATTTAGGCAGTGCTTAAATACTACATATTGAATCTTATGTTTATGCATTGACGAAACTTCTTGTGAAGGTTTTGTTAAGTAACCGTTCGTTTTATACGTACACGTGCAAAGTACCGTGTATTAAGGGCTTGAAGGCAGGGATTTCACATTAAAATAAGTTAATTTTGCAGCGTTTTTGGGTAGTAGGTTGTCTTATACAGGACACACTATCCTTATTTTTTTATAAAATCAATAATGTTCATGAGAAGATTCTTTATCTTATGTATGCTGCTGATGTTTTCTTCGGTAGTTGCATTTTCACAAACAAAAAGGATCACAGGAACAGTTATGGGGCAGGAAGGACAGCCTTTACCTGACGTATCTGTTGTTGTGAAGGGAACCCAGACAGGAACTGTTACTAATGCAGAAGGTTACTACGCAATCGACGTAAAGCCGGGTGCTACAGTATTAGTTTTCTCCTCAGTAGGTTCAGAAACCCAGGAGGTTGTTATTGGAAATCAGACTGTAATTAATGTTGCTTTAATTCAGTCCGTTGGTGAATTACAGGAAGTTGTAATTAACGTTCCGTACGGTACTGTTAAGAAGACATCATTTACAGGGTCAGAAAATACAGTAACGGCTCAGACACTTTCAGCCAAGCCGGTAACTTCTGTTACTAAAGCGCTGGATGGTTTGGTGCCTGGTGTAATGATGACTAACGGTGGTGGTGCTCCGGGATCCGGTGCAAGCATGTTGATTCGTGGTATCGGTTCAGTAAGTGCCAGCAGCTCACCGCTTTATGTATTGAATGGTGTACCTTACGACGGTTCAATCACTTCATTGAATACAGACGAGATTGAGTCACTGACAATTCTTAAAGACGCTACTGCTGCTGCTCTGTACGGATCAAGAGCTGCTAACGGTGTAGTGATGATTACCACTAAGAAAGGTATGAGAGGTGCACCGGTTACTAGAATCAGCTATCAGCAGGGTTTCATGACAAGAGGAATTCCTGAATACGACAGGGTAGGTCCGAAAGACTACTACGAATTGTTCTGGGAAGCTTATAAGAATAACTACAAAGCGCAGGGTAACTCTGATGCTCAGGCCGGAATCATGGCATCTAATGTGCTGACCGGACCGAGTGGTTTGATTTATAATGCGTATAATGTTCCGGGTAACCAACTTGTTGATCCGGTTACAGGAAAATTGAATCCGAGCGCTCAATTGCTCTGGCAGGATTCATGGGAAGATGCATTGTTTAGAACAGCTTTGAGAACAAATGCAAACTTCAATGTATCCGGTGCTTCAGACAGAGTCAACTACTTCTTCGGTGCAGGCTACCTGAATGAAGAAGGTATCGTTCGCTTCTCCGGATATGAGAGATTCAATATGAGATTGAACGTAAACATGGATGCTACCAGCTGGTTTAAGACAGGTTTGAATCTGGACGGAGCCATGAGCACCAACAAAAACGTTCCTTCAGGTGGTACTGCTACAACTAACCCGTTCTATTTCACACGCCAGATGGGGCCGATTTACCCCGTATGGCAGCGTGATCTTGCAACAGGTGCTTTTGTGACAGATCCGTTGACCGGTAAACCGATGCTCGACTGGGGTACTCCTGAACAAATGGGAACTCGTCCGTATGCAGGACGTGCAAACTTGTTGGGATCTCTTGCCCTGGACGATCGTTCTTCAAGAGGATTCAACGGTAACGCTAACACCTATGCAGAGATTAAATTCCTGAGAGACTTCTCATTCAAAACAACAGTAGGTGTGAATTTCTTCTCAAGCAACGGAACGAACTATCAGAATAACCAATATGGCGATGCTGCTCCTTCTACTCCCGGTGGCCCGGACGGCGGACGTTCTACCAAGAGCAATACAAGACAAGTTTCTCTTACTGCTAACCAGGTGCTGACATGGAGCAGAACAATGGATAAGCATAATGTAACTGCACTTGCAGGACACGAGAACTACAGATGGAAACAAAACTATCTTGCAGGTTATATGTCAGGCTTCGTATTCCCGGGTCAGACAGAACTGAACAACGGTGCTACCGCATTTAACCCTCCTACCTCGTACGAAAATAACGAGACAATGGAGAGCTACTTCGGAAGCGTTAACTATACTTATGATAACAAATACCTGTTGTCAGGAAGCTACAGAACAGATGGTTCTTCAATCTTCGCTGCCGACAAACGCTGGGGTAATTTCTACTCTGTGGGCTTGGGATGGCGTATTTCTCAGGAGAAATTCATGCAGAATATTCCATGGTTGAATGAGTTGAAATTTAAAGCCAGCTATGGTGAACAGGGTAACAATGCGATTGGTCAGTTGTACGCTTACAGAGCTTACTACTATGCTGACGGAACAGGAAGCTATGTTCCTCCGCAGAGCCTTGAGAATCCCGACATTCTCTGGGAGAAAAACCAGACTACTAACGTAGGTATTGAATACTCTGTATTGAAGAGAAGATTATCAGGTAGCTTCGAATGGTTTAACAGAGTTTCTGACAACCTGTTGTTCCAGGTTCCGCTGCCTCCGTCATTAGGTACATTTATCTGGCAGAACATCGGTACCATGAAGAATACCGGTATCGAAGTACAACTTTCCGGTGTGCCTGTTAAGACCAGAGATTTTGACTGGAGAATTGATTTCAACCTGACTCACTTCAAGAATAAAATCACCAAGCTTCCTCCGAATCAGAGAGAGAACGGTATCGTAAGCGGAACTAAGAAACTGATGGAAGGACACAGCATTTACGATTTCTGGCTGAGAGAGTATGCAGGTGTAGATGCTTCTACCGGTGATGCTCTGTATTACAAAGATGTATTAGATGCAAACGGAAAAGAAACCGGTGAAAGAACAGTTACTAATGTGTACAACCAGGGTACTTTCTATTACCACGGATCTTCTATTCCTGATGTGTTTGGAGGTATCACTAATACCTTTAACTATAAGGGAATCGGATTGTCGGTTCACTTGGTATATTCTTACGGCGGGTTGTTCTATGATGGTAACTATGCGAGCTTGATGCATCGCGGTAGTGCGGGTACAGCCTGGTCTGTAGATATTCTCGACAGATGGAAGAAACCCGGTGATGTTACAACAGTTCCGAGAATTCAGAATGCAATCGCAGGTCAGGATGGTGTTTCAACCAGATGGCTGTTTGACGGTTCTTACCTGAACGTAAAGAGTGTTTCGTTGAGCTACTCTTTGCCGCATGATGTTGTTGACAGAATGTATCTCGGCGGTTTAGACTTCTTTGTAAACGCAGATAATATTTGGTTGTTCTCAGCACACAAGGGAATGGATCCGCAGAGATCTTTTGCGGGAACCTCTGACTGGAGCTACACTCCGTACAGAACAATCAGTGTGGGGATTAATGCCAAATTAAAATAATAAAACAAAATAGGATATTATGAAAAAGATTTCATTGATAATAGCCGGTTTCGCATTCTTGACAATAACAGGATGTAAGAAAGAATATCTGGAGACGGTTCCCAGTGATGGTGTTACTGAAGCTCAGATATTCAGCAAGTACAGTTCTGTTTCTGCAGCGTTGACCGGTATTTATAAAGAGTTGTTTGCTTTCGGGATTAATGCCGGAGGCCACGACGACTACGGACAGAAGTCGCTGGACCTTATGTTCGATCTGATGGGTAACGACATGGTGGTTCACTCACAGGGATACGGCTGGTACAATGCCGACTATAGCTACACAGCTTGGTTGAGCGCAACAGATGGTAGCCAGTCAATGAATGCATGGAGAAGATATTACGACCAGATTAGTCAGGCAAATAAAATCATCGCTAACGTTGATGGAGTAAGTGATGCTTCTCAGGCGCAAAAGGAGTCTATTAAAGGACAAGCATTAGCTTTGAGAGCTTACTCTTACTATTATCTGGCTAACTACTTCCAGCAGACCTTTAAGGGTAACGAGTCTGCTAAAGGAGTCCCCATTTACCTGCCGGGGGCTACAGAAGGTGGAGCAAGAGGTACGCTGCAGCAGGTGTACGATCAGATCGAAGCAGACTTTAAAGATGCAGCAACATTGCTCACAGGTAAACCGAGAGTATCTAAAGTGAATATTGACATCTCTGTGATCCGCGGATTCCAGGCTAGAATCGCTTTGCTGAAAAACGACTGGCCGGCAGCAGCAACTTTTGCCGACCAGGCAATCCAGGGTGGATACCCTCTGATGAATGCTGCTACTTACCTTTCAAGAACTTCGTTCTCTACAATTGGTAACTCAGAGTGTATGTGGGGATCTCAGATTCCTGAGTCTGAAGCAACGATCTATGCTTCATTCTTCTCTCACATGGATATTGCAACCGGTGGATATGCCGCTTTGGGTGGTCAGAAAAAAATCACGAAGTGGCTTTATGATCAGATTCCGAACGGAGACGTAAGAAAGCAAGCTTTCACCACTCCTGGTACAGGAACAGATGCAAACCCTGATTATAACCAACAAAAATTCAGAGTGCCCACTCCGGGATCATGGGCTGCCGATTATCAGTATATGAATGTTCCTGAAATGTACCTGATTAAAGCTGAAGGATTGGCTAGACAGACCGGAAAAGAAGCTGAAGCAATCGCAGCTCTTGAGACACTGGTAAAAGCGAGATATCCGGGCTACTCAGCAGCCGGGTTGAGCGGTCAGGCTCTTATAGACGAAATCTTGTTACAGAGAAGAATCGAACTGTGGGGTGAAGGTCTGGCGTTGTGGGATATCAAGAGGCTGAATCAAGGGTTGAACCGTCCTCAGGGACCGGGTAACCATGGAGCTCCTAACTATAATCCCGGTGTTTATACAACATCACCTGCGGATCCTCGTTTTCTAATGAGAATTCCTCAGAAAGAATTGGATAATAACACCAATATGACTCCTGATGATCAGAATCCTCAATAACCTTAAATAATTCATTAGTTATGATAAAGAATACGATATATACTTTGTTTGCCGCCTTTCTGGCTGTAAGCATGGTATCATGCGAAAAAAACAATGCGGTGGTAGGAAAGGATGTAACTCCGCCACCATTCGTAAAAGTTGCCACCTGGGGTGCAGCTGATACTGTAGGCACCTATGTGATTCCTGAACCGGATGCCAGCGGCAACAGTGCACCGTACATTATTCCAATCGGGGTTACCAACGTTTCTAATGTTGACAGAACAGTAACACTGAGTTATTCTTCAGCTACGGCTGTTAACGGTCAGCAGTTCAGAGCCCCCGAGAGTATTGTTATACCGGCAGGCGAGGCTGTTGTAAACTTAGAAATTGTAGGACTCTACAACGGATACGAATCAGTTTCAAGAGTTGACAATCTGAAAATAACTATTGCAGGAGGTGATATACCCACTGCCGTTACTAAGACTCACTATCTTCTTACAATGAAGAAGTATTGGTCACCGCCGACTGATGTATTTCAGGGTATCTACATTGGAATCGATTACTACAATGGTACTGAGCAAGACAGTGACCCATATCCGGTAGAAGTTTCCATGATTTCGGCAAATGGTCCTGTTATGAATATGCAGGTAGTAGGACTCTGGGGATTCCCCGACCCGCTCAAGTTTACTATGGAGTGGGCTGACCTGGAACATGGAACCACTACTGTGCCTACTCAGGCCTGGGTATCTAACTTATTTGGATACGGACAATCGACCACAAAAACCTGGGGAAAGGGTGAATTTACAGTATCGCCTAATGCCTTTACAATTGGTTACGAGAATACTGTGTCTGCAGGAAGCTTTGGAAAGTACCTGTCAGTATTTGAAAAATAAACCTTTAAGGATTTTATTCGTACGAAAGCCGGCAGTTCGCCGGCTTTCTTTTTTAAGACAAGTATTTCGGGTTATATCTTTTCGTGAACTATTACGGTATCAGCCTTGCAATCTTTCCTCCTGATCCTGCAAGAAAAACAGCCTTGCCCTTCTTAGCCTTCCTAACAACATGAAAGGAGAGCATGCTGATGTTCGTCCAGTTGGTTCCGTTATCGTGTGAGATATCCACCCCTGTAAGTCCACAGGCGATCCAATCATCTTTTTTAAGGTATTCCACACAGCTGCGATAACCTGCCGGAGGTGTGGCAGGATGTACCCAACTTTCGCCTGCATCAAAGGTTATTGCACAGTTGCCTGTAGTATCGGAAGGCCGTGTAAAATCACCGCCGACAACGATCATCGTTTTACTGTTTTTAACAGCAATGGAATTGGCTCCCATAGATTCCTTTCCCTGAAGGATCGGCAACTTTATTTTCTTGTCTCTGATAAAGAGGTTGGATTCTGTTCCTCCGCTAATGAAGACTGCTTCATCTCTTTTGAGCTTTCTGACATTGGTCCCGCTGGCTGCAAAACAGGCTTCACCTTTGGCAGCTGAAGGTTTAAACTGATCTGGAATAGTTTGCCATGTCTTACCACCATCAAATGTCCGCCCGATAAAGAACTTGCCATCCTTAGGATCGCCTATTACTATGCCGCTCACATCATTCCAGAACTCCATTGCATCCAAGAACATGGAGCTGTCAGTATTCTCGTACACTCGTGCCCACGTATCGCCACCGTCTTCAGTACGCAAAATATAAGCCGGAGATGCAGTACCCATGATGACAGCCGTCTTTGCATCAAAAGCTTCAATATCCCTGAAATCTACTTTTTCATAACCTTCAACTTTTTTCCAGGTAAATGATTTTCCGCCGTCGACACTGAGTGCAACAGTGCCTCCGCTACCGCTTATCCAGATCGTTTGGTTGTCGACAACAGACAATCCTCTGATAGAAACAGTTTTGTTGCTATCGAGTACTTCTATTTTTTGTGCGGAAGCATACAGGCTCCCTGTAGCAAGTATCAGAAAAAACACTTTTCTCATTATTGTCCGGATTAAGCTATCAGTTCACGATTAATGAATTACTATTCTTATGCTTCTTTATTTTTTGTTCTTTGAAACCAATAATAAAGAGGTACACCAATCAGTATAAGAGTCATTCCTATTCCCGCTTCACGCGGCCTCGCATAAATAGTATTCACAATCAGGAAAGCACAGAAAATAATAAAGATAGCCGGTATCACCGGGTAACCCCATACCCGGTACGGCCTGTGCGCGTCTGGCATTTTCTTCCTCAGAATAAATACGCCCAGGGTTGTAGCTCCATAAAAAATGAATGCTGCGAAAATAAGCATATCCGTAAGCTGATCAAATGTGCCTGATAATACCAGCATACAGGCCCAGACTCCCTGGTACCATAGAGCATTGCCCGGTACGTGGTGCTTATTGACTAAAGCCATGTTTTTGAAGAACAATCCTTCGCTCGCCATTGCATAGCTTGTGCGCGCGTTACTCATAACTGTTGCGTGTGTACAGCCGAAAGTAGATAGCAAAATCAGAACGGTGATGAAGGTTACCCCGGCAGTACCCCAGAAGGTTTTAACTACTTCAATAGCAGCTACTTGGTTACCTGCAGCATTAACTGCTTCCATTTGCCCGATAGGCATTACGGCCAGATAAGCGATGTTGGCAATCAGATAGACTAGGATAATGACGGAAAGGCCAATGATGAGTGAATAGGGAAGATTCTTGTGTGCGTTTTTGATTTCTCCACCGAGGAATCCGATTGAATTCCACCCCTCATATGCCCAGAAAGCAGCGAGCATTGCGGTGAAAACAGCACTTATAGTAACCGTACTCCCGTTGTTAGTGCTGAATGAGAAAGCTCTTTCCAGGCTGGCATCAGCTGCTGTGCTGCCACCGTATGCTATAATCAGGATTCCTCCGACAACGAGAATAAGGATGATGGTGCTCAGATTTGCTCCCATCTTAAGACCGCGGCTGTTGAACCATGTTAGAAACAAAATCAATACAATAGCAGCCAGTTTGACGTTAAATCCTTGAAACGGGTAAAAGATACCAAATAGGTTCACACTTTCGAGTGAAGCCAGTACCGGTGGCAGATTTACCAATGAATGCAGCGATTCTGCAAATACGTAGGATACACCGGCAATTGCGGCAGTTTTAATGGCAGCAAAATTGGCCCATCCGTATATGAATGAGAAAAATTTGTTGTAGATCTTTTTGTAGTATTTGTATTCGCCTCCTGTGTCGGCAAGCATACTTGCAATTTCAGCATTGCTGATGGCTCCAAACATCGTAATGACACCACCCAGAACCCAGCAAAGAAGTATCCAGCCTGCCGAATGAAGCTCAGCTGCCATGGGCGCTACTTTCTTAAAAACTCCGGAACCTATAACGTTACCTAATACCAAAACTATGGCAAAGCCAAGACCCAATGAGCGGGTGAGCTGTTCGTTTTTCTGCATGAGCATTGTTTTAATAATTTTTAAATATAGATAACTTTTTCAACAAACACTTTTTATTTCACGTGGGGTTGTAACCGTTTTTGGTTTAACATTGCATGTGGAGGGCAATTGGAGACAAAACCTCTATCGTTCTGAAACAGAAATTGTGGCCTGCCGGCCCCGAAATTGTACTTTTGTGCAAATTAGATTTCTCTACAGAGCAATGAAACCGGGGGAGGTTTAAGATTTTGAAATATGAAGCATTACAAGATAGTTGCAGTAATAGCTGCGGTACTGATGGTCGCAAGTTGTTTTATGCCGTGGGCTTATTATCCCGACAGGGATGAAGTGTTTACAGGATTTTATAGTTATCAGAATCTTTTCGGCAAGCCCGGTGCCGTATTTATTTTCTTTGCTGTTGTATATCTGATATTTGTTTTTATAGACCGTATGTGGGCTAAGCGGACTAATATTTTTGTAGCTGCAATCTCTCTGGCATATCTCATTCGTACGTACATTATTTATACCAAATGCTATTTCGGTACATGTCCTGAAAAAAGAATGGGCATGTATCTGTTGATTGCAGCATCTGTTTTATTGTTGATTACGGCCCTTCTGCCTAAGCTTGATTTGAATGAGGGGACTCAGGAAGGAGCATCATCTGAATAAGTCAGCTTTATTCTTTGGCCTGCGGTTGTCCAGCCACTGAAAGCTTTTAAGGCGTTTCTGATCTTCAGGAATCTGGCTCATGGGATACACTTTTCCGCGAACCTGGTTGATGTAAATTACCTTCTCCAGTTCTCCTTTTTCAAAAGTCATATCAACTGCGTCACCTGATGTCCTGTTCATACCTAGATATGAGCTGTCTTCGTCCTGCAAATAGAATACGCTTTCAGCAGGGCTTCCCTTCACGCGGATATAATCGAACTGTTCGTCGACAAAATAGGCGTTGAGCGTTTTGCCTTCGAGTTGGTTGAAGAATCCTTCTTCGGTTTGATTTATCACTATTGACCTGTCGAAGACAAACAACCTGTCTGCTTTCTGGTTCCTGGTGAAGAGAAACATGGTGTCACCTGTTACTTGTGTATTCTTATTCCATACAACAGGCTCTCCGTACATTCGGAAGACAGAGTCTTTTGTAGAAAGGAACAAACTGTCGCAAACGCTTTGAAGGGAGTCATTATAGACCCTCACATTATGGAAAGCCATGAAGTACCGGGTACTGTCGTCGACATGAGATGAGGAGTCGACCACAGTTGGAATCACGATGGAATCAGGTTGCAGCCTGTTAGGAGGTGCCAGCCGCGATGTATCCCGCAGTTCATCCTCTCCTTTGAGTTTTTTATCAAGAGGGGGAATGGTATCCATTGGTTTCCGGTTGAGCAAATTTGAAATTTCAGTTTTTGCTGCCGCGGTGTCTTCTAAAATCTTTTTTTGTTGAAGTAGGTCCGGAGGGGCTGGGAAGTCAGATATCTTAAGGGAGTCCGTTACTGCAACGGAGTCGAAGACCACGAGTGAGTCTTTTATTATTCCTGTTGACTTTCGCAATAGTGTATCAAGGCTATCTGTTACAAATTCCGTGATGATGTAGTTTTCGTTAGAGTCTGTTCTGAAGTAATCAATTCTTTCCCCTTGTTGTGCTGCAAGAGCTGTAGCTGTATCATTCGTGAAAAACAGTTTTTCATCTATCATTTTGGCCAGTGCCGTGAAGATAGTGTCTGCGGCGACGTAGGTGCTGTCTTCACCTTTTGTAAGGATGAGGAGAGGCATCCTGGTAGCGAGTGCAGAGTTGTTCTTTTTATCGATGAATATCTGGTTGCTGAGTAATGAAAATCCTCCTGCAGAATCGATCACAACCCCGTTACCTTCCATCTGGATATTTTCGGTAGTACCTTCCAACGCCATCAGGTCAGCGGTGAAGATGCGTCCGGTTGTATCAGTAACCGAAGAACGCTCTGTGAAGAAGGCGTCGCCCGTGTCAGTATTGTAACTTCCTTTTGTTGTAACAACTTCTATCTCGTCATTCCACAAATATGTATAGGTTGCGAATGTCAGTACAGCATTGTTCATGTTATAGACAAGTGTATCCGTACGGATGTGATTTTTCGGGCCGTCCATTTTTACGTTTCTCTTGAAATAAACATCCTTCGTGTCGGCGTAATAAGTTCCTTCGGAGGAGGTAATCACATTTTCATTGTTGACGACTTTCCCGCCTCTGTAATAGTTGCCGATTCCCTGAGAGATATTGTAATCCAGTTCCTGCGTTGTAAGATTTCCTTTTTGCCCGATTACTCTTACGTTATTCCTCAGTACCGCAGATTTGGTCTCGCCTGAATAAGTGAGATTGCCTGCATAGATGTGTACCGAATCGCCGTCATTGATGTGAATGTTGCCGTAGGCATTCATGCGGCGGGTCGTCACATTCAGTACCATACTGTCTGAGGAAAAAATAGTACCATCTTGTTTTACAACAGCTCCGCCTGCCAGTGTTTGCAATGTGCCGGTATCAGTTTTAATCATGCGCATACTCGGACCGCGGATGATTTCAAAATCGCGTAGCGTGTCTTGCTGTGCCTGCATCAAAGGCCTGTCTTGTGCAAAGGAGTGTGTGATTACACCGCCAAGAGTCAACAGGAAAATGAACAGATAGCGCATCTTATGGTTTTATGACTTCCAGCGTGTCATCTATGAGCGGTGCCGTCAGAAAGTCTTTCTTATCTTTCTTTCCAAAAACAGAAATATTCAGATATCTTCTGGGGTTTACCCTTATATCATCGAGAAGGATGTTGAGTTTGTGAGTTGTCGATTCAAGATTGTTGTAAAGAGCTTTATCATTAAGCAGCAAGCCCAGTGAACCTGATTTGCTGTTGATTGCTTCGGCACCTTTTCTGAATTCACTGATCGCCATATTCAATGTATCGAGCGTCTTTTCAAGATCAACGGCAGCAAGCCTTGCTGTAGTTGTATTAACCTGCCCGATGATGCTGTCGATCTTTTCGTTTTGGTTGCTGAGGTTACCTGTAATTGAGTTGATATTATTCAGCGAATTATAAATCACACCGTTATTTTTGTCAAGCATAAACTCAAGCGATCTTGCAGACGATTTAAAAGTTCGTGATACACTGTCAAGGTTTTCCAGCGTATTCTTGATGCTCCTTTTCGCTTCGGCGTCGAATACAGTATTCACAATCCTGAATACCGAGTCGAGCGACTGAACCGCATTCTTGACTTCATAGAGAACCGGGTTGATGATTTTCATTGCCTCATCCAGTGCGCCGGAGCCTTCTTGAGCTTCCAAAAATGCACCGTCTTTTAAAAAGGTGGGAGAGTCGCCCTGGCGGATTTCCAACGATGGGCTTCCCAGCAGGTTCGGGTTAATAACTGCAATAGAATTGTCGGCGATGTTCAGGCTTTTTGTGAAGGCAAAGGTAACGGTGATTTGCTTCATATCCTTTCCGCCATCAATATCCACAACTTTCCCAACCTGAACCCCATTCATGATTACCGGATTAGAATTGGTAAGTCCGAGAACATCCGAAAAGTTGGCGTGCATCAGCACCTCTTTATGGAAGAGAGATTTTCCCTTGAGGTAGTTGAAGCCGAAAATCAGCAAAACAATCCCTACAATTACCAACAGTCCGATTTTAGTTTCATTATTAATCTTCATAATTGCGATTCTATGTGCAAAATAGTGAAATATTGAGCGAGTACTTACCGTATTAACGATATTCTTATAATATTTATAAACAAAAAGAAACGGCCTTTGCCCGTTCTTTTCGTACTGCTTTAAGCCATTCCTATCTGTATTATTCGAACGGTTAGGAGTTGCTGATTATTACTTTTGGGGTGTAACGTTTGATGCTGTTTTATCCGAGCCTTCGATTTGATCACGGTATTTGATGATAGCTTTAGCAATGGCTTCGGCTATTTCCTGCTGTCCATTTTCACTATTCAGATAACGCTCGTCATCGTAGTTCTGAACAAAACCTGTTTCTATCAGAATAGCAGGCATCTGTGTAGCATGGAGTACCCAAAGTCCTTCAGCTCTTTGCCATACACCCAGATTCGGACGTCCTGTTTTAGCGATTTCTTCTTGCACCAGGTTTGCCAGCAGGTAACTCCTGCGGAAGTATTTTTGGGAGTAGAGCAGTGCGCTGGCTTTCCATTCCGGGCTGTCGTAGTTTACCTGAATGGAGCTATCTCCTTCCTCGGTGATAAATTCCATCTCAGCATTCTCCATTGCCTTCACCTTGTCTTCTGTTTGTCTGGCTACGAGAATCAATGTGCTCGTTCCTTTGCGGTCTGTAGGGAGTTTATAATACTCCTTTATAGGCACTTTCTTAACCTGCTTCGTCACTACTTTTTTCTTATTCGCTCCCTTGCCGACGTATTTAGTGTGGTAGGTTACCTTGTTTCTGTAACCGACAATTTTTGAAGCCGTTTTTAAGGGAACAGCGTCGGCGTGAATGCAGACGAAGAGATCACCATTATGGTCGTTAGCAAACTTTGCTTTCTCTTTTACACTCATTGTAGTGTCGTTGGTACGTGTGGGAATTGTCTTTACATCGGGCATTTCTCTTTGCAGAATGGCCACAAGTTTCAGCGAAATACCCAATACGATATCTTTCTCTTTAGATTTCAGAGATCCTTTGTATTGTCCTACAGTACCATCGGCAGTACCTCCGTGTCCGGGATCGACGATGATGGTCTTCAATTTCTTTGCAGACTGTGCCCGGGCATTGGGCAATTGAAGGAAGAAAAGGGTTCCGGTGGTAAGAATGATGAATATAACCCGGAATGAAAGTTTGGTCAACATTTCAGGATATTTCAGTAGCATCACTTTGGAAGTTCGTTTTTTTAGGGTTTTATCAGCTAATCTTTACTCAGCCTTATATGGAATAACACTTATTTTTGTTGGCTATCCGCTATGTATAACTTTAGAAAATTCAAAACTGTAAAACTTGTGAAGCTGTTTGCTGCAGCCTTCGTGATTTTATCAGTTATGAGTTTTAATAAAGCACCATACTCTGTTCACCACAATAACACTAAGTTTAAAACATATAAGATTTCTTCAAAGAACGGTTATTTTTTAGTTTCAGAAAAGCAAAAATTGATCAGAGATACTGTTCCTGACGGAAAGAAGGTCTTTTTGGATACTTTGTTGAGGAATGCAACAGATACAATTCCGCTGAAGGATTCATCCGCTACAAAAGGAAAAGCAGATACTTTGCCGTATCGTTTATCGAAGAATGCTCTTACCGCTCCGGTGGAATTTTATGCTGAAGACTCAATGGTAATTAATATCCCGGAGAGGTCGGCTGCGCTCTTTGGCAAAGAGTCAAATCTGCTTTATCTGGAAAATGATATCACAGCTCCGCGTATTTTATATGATATGAATACAGGGGATATCAGTGCTGCAATGGTTTTGGACAGCACAGGCAGGGTGATGGAGCGGCCTGCATTTAAGTCGGGAGACTTGACTACAGAGAGTGACTCCTTTAAGTTTAATATGAAGACAGGGAAAGGACTTACTAAAGGAAGTTATACCCAACAGGGAGAGATGTACGTGTATGGTGAGAGCATCAAGAAAGTTGATGATGAAGTATTGTTTGCCTTTAAAGGAAGATTTACAACATGTAACCTGGATACCCCTCACTTTGCCTTTGCTTTTAACAAAACGAAGTTTATTAATAAGAAGATGGCGGTTACCGGCCCTATCCACCCCGAAGTGGAAGGTGTGCCGATACCAATTTATTTGCCATTCGGTATTTATCCGCTACAAGAAGGAAGACATTCAGGCTTGCTCGCACCCAATTTTGTGACAAATGAACAGAGAGGACTTGGCCTCGAAGGTCTGGGTTATTATAAAGTTATCGGCGAGTATTGGGATGTGGTGTTGCAGACTTCCATTTATTCTTACGGAGGATGGTCTGTTATGCTGAATCCCCGCTACTCAAAACGATATCGGTACAGCGGCGGAATCTCACTCGATATCCAGCATTTTAATTTCAACTTCAAAGGTGATCCTGACTTTGCTTCTAACAGAAGCTGGAACCTGCGGTGGAATCACTCTGCGGATGCAAAGTCGCGGCCGGGCGTAACTTTCTCTGCTAACGTGAATGCCGGTAGCAGCAGCTATAACTCTTTTGTACCCAACAATCCGATGCTCAACATTAGTAATATGATGAGTTCATCTATCAGATATGGTAAAACGTGGAAGGGTACACCATTCAATCTTACCGTTGCAGCAAACCACAGACAGAATACCAATCTCAAACAGATAGCAATCGATCTTCCAAATCTGAACTTTACGATGAGCACGATTTATCCTTTCAGAAAGAAAGAAAGGGTGGGAGAGATGAAATGGTACGAGAACATAGGCTTTGGGTATAACCTGGATACGAGAAGTACTGCAACTTTTTATGATACTGTAGCCAACAAATCGATATTCCAGCAAATCAAGGATACCTTCATGTGGGGGGCTAAACACAGAATTCCAATCAGTCTTTCCCTACCGCCTCTCGGATTCTTTCAGTTTTCACCGAGTGTGAGTTACGACGAGACCTGGTTCCAGACAAAATCTATTCACTTCTATAACGCAACCGGAGATACATTACAAACGAGGCTTGAAAAGGGATTGTACACTGCAAGGCAGATGTCGTTTGGCCTGAGTGCCAGCACGAGGATTTTTGGTCTGTTAATGGCGAAGAAAAAGGATGCGAGGATTGTTGGAATCAGGCATGAGTTGCGACCCACGATTACAGCCAGCTATCGCCCCGACTTTCAAAAAAATAATTATTACTACCTGACAGATACCCTTGGTAGGAGGACACAGTACGCATATTACGAGAGCAGGTATAATCTTAATTCTTTGTACTCGCCGGGAAGATTCGGTGGACTGAATTTCTCAATAGAGAATAACGTGTCAATGAAGGTTAGAAGTAAGAAGGACACAGGGGAAGCTGCGATTAAAAAGGTTTCTTTAATAGACGCTTTGAGTATATCAGGTAGCTATAACTTTCTGCAGGATTCGCTCAAGTTCTCTCCATTGTCGATAAGTGCTTCATCTAACTTGTTTGATAAATTCAGTGTCACGGGGTTTGCCTCTATGAATCTTTATCAGGTAAATGATTCAGGAAGGACTATAAACAGGCTGGTCTGGAAAGACCGCCCACTTTCATTGGGCAGGCTTACTTCAGCCGGGCTGACAATCAGCAGTAGTTTTCAGGGTGGAAATAAAGAAACAGGCGAGGATCCGGGTTTGAAGTCGACTGGATACAGGCCTGAAAGTGGTTACAGCCTCGACGAATACAATCAGGAAATGGCATACATAGATGCACACCCTGGCGAGTACGCAGATTTCAATATTCCCTGGTCGCTGAACTTCTCTTATTCGCTGACCGTAAACAGGCAGTTCCTGATGAATTACGGCTTCAAATCTACGGTGATGCAGAATCTCAATCTGGGGGGCACGTTGAATCTTACACCAAAGTGGCAACTGGGTGTTCAAACTTTTTACAACATTACAGATGGAAGCCTCAACCCGATGACGCTCTCACTCAGTCGAGACCTGCACTGCTGGCAGATGTCAATTGCCGTGTCTTCCGGCAGGTATCGTTATTTCAGCATCAATATCAGCCCGAAGGCGCCGATTCTGCGCGACCTGCGCGTAAATAAAACAGAAAGCTTTAGAAGGCTTTAAAGATACCTGTAAATTACGACGGCCTGTATTCACCAAAAATCCTTCTCAGTTGATCAGCAATCTCTCCGAGAGTTACATGATGTTCTACAGCTTTGATGACAGAAGCCATCAGATTAGCTCCATTGTTTGCGGCATCTGCAATTTCATTCAGACATGTACTAGCCGCATTATTGTCTCGATTTTGTCTGAGTTTCTTTAATCGAGCAGACTGCATCTCCCTTATGCTGTCGTCAACTTTAAACGCAGCTTCGGGCTCCGGTTCGTCATCGGTAAATGAGTTGAGTCCGACAATTATTTTCTCGCCACTCTCAATCTTCTTTTGGTATTCGTAAGCACTTGCCGCTATTTCGTTTTGAATGAATCCGTTTTCGATTGCCGTAACACTTCCGCCTAGAGCATCTATTTTGCCGATCAGTTCTTCTGCAGCTTTTTCAATTTGAGTAGTCAGCGATTCCACATAATAACTTCCTGCGAGAGGATCGGCTGTATTAGCAGCGCCGCTTTCGTAAGCAACGATCTGCTGCGTTCGCAGGGCGAGAGAAGCTGCCTGTTCGGTGGGTAGATTAATAGCCTCATCAAAACCGTTGGTATGCAGGCTTTGTGTTCCGCCGAGAACCGCCGACAGTGCCTGAATGGTAACCCTGCTGATATTGTTAAGTGGCTGCTGCGCTGTTAGGGTACTTCCTCCGGTTTGTGTATGGAATCGCAGCATCATGGCTTTGGGATCGGTAGCGCCGAAGTCTTTCATAATCTTTGCCCACATGGAACGGGCTGCTCTGAATTTGGCTACTTCTTCGAACAGGTCGTTGTGAGCATTAAAGAAGAAGGAAAGCCTTTTTCCAAAGACATTAATATCCAAACCTTTTTCTAATGCTGCTTTCACGTAGGCCTTACCGTTACTAAGGGTAAAAGCTATTTCTTGAACAGCGGTGCTTCCCGCTTCACGGATGTGGTAACCTGAAATAGAAATTGTATTCCATTGCGGCAGTTCTTTACTGCACCACTCAAAAATATCAGTGATGATACGCATAGAAGGCTTAGGAGGATAGATATATGTCCCTCTTGCAGCGTATTCCTTTAGGATGTCATTTTGTATGGTACCTCTGATTTTTTTCAGATCGGTACCCTGTCTTTTAGCAAGCGCTACATACATAGCCAGCAGGATGAAAGCAGTGCTGTTAATGGTCATGCTTGTCGATACATCTTCCAGGCGGATGTCTTTAAAGAGGGCTTCCATATCTTCAATAGAATCGATGGCTACGCCTACTTTCCCTACTTCGCCGTCGGCCATAGCATGATCGCTGTCGTATCCGATTTGTGTCGGTAGGTCAAATGCCACACTCAGTCCACTTACGCCTCGTGATAGTAAGTATTGATATCTCTTGTTGCTTTCTTCTGCCGTACTAAAACCTGCATACTGCCTCATTGTCCACAATCTTCCGCGATACATATCGGGGTGTGTGCCACGGGTATAAGGGTACTCACCCGGTGCAGACAAGAAATAGCCTTTGGGAATATCTTCTTGAAAATATACCGGCTTGATCTCAATCCCGGAGTCTGAAACTTTCTTTTTCATATCCGAAAGGTAAGCCTTCTACATTAATTTCTGTGCCTCGTAATTGATGGCATCGAGTACCAGATTAGAGAGGGTAGCTTTAGGATTTCTAATGGTAAAATCGATAATCTGCTTGCTCAAATCCATTCCTGAAGCATTAGGTGGAAGAGATGAAGCCAGCTGATTGATAATGTAAATATTTTGTTCCTTCAGATTATTGACTGCCCTCCAGATATCGGGTAGTACATAGATCTGCTGGCTTACATTATACTCGTATTCCTGCTTAATAGAATCTATAAGAGCACCCTGCATCTCGCGGGAAGAAAGACCTGCATTCGGAACATTTGAGATCAAATGATGAAACGAAATCCTTTCGGTAAGCAGTGATAACCTTTCGTATGCCTGAAGTCTTAATTTCAGAGTCTCTGAGTCGTTCGCCTGAGGCTTGTCTTTCAGACTTTTTTTTAGTGCGTAAATTTCAGTGAGCGCCCATGTGAAGCCAAGGATCAGTACAAGCAATAGAATAATTATAATGGTTTCGATAGTCGACATGGGGGAACAGTATTTTTATAATTTTTGAATATGGTTTTTCTTGCTTTTCAAGCTGAATCAGGATAGAAAATAAAATTAGTTTTTATACAGCTAAGAGCAAAGTAATAACGGTATTTTTGGTTAACTATTATCAATTTGTAATGTTTTTTAATGTAAAAATGGATGTGCCGGTGCAGATTTTAGTGAATTTACCCTTCCTGTAATCTTTGGATGTGGAAATTGCTGAAGACAATTACACGGAATTTATGATAAAGATTGATTTAAGATTCTCTTTGTTGTTTTTAGAGTCTGATTTACTTAAATTTACCCACCTTTCCAATATAAAACCAATGGCCTCCATTAGAATTATCCTGTTTTTTCTGTTTTTGACTTTTAGTGGTCAGGGTTATTCCCAATATACCGCTGCTAAGGTTCAGAGGACAACCGACCGTGTAAGCAATGCTTTTGAGAATAAAGAAGTCCAACTGAAGAAGGAATTTCGGAAAAAGAATCTGATCTGGCCTGCAAAGTATATGTACATCCGCAGTTTCAAGTACGATTCGCAATTAGAGGTGTGGGTGAAAAATGATCTTAAAGAGGACTTTAGGCTTTTCAAGACGTACAAGATCTGCATGATGAGCGGAACAATGGGGCCTAAGAGAATAGAAGGCGATTATCAGGTGCCTGAAGGCTTTTATTATATCACTCAGTTTAATCCCAAAAGCATGTATCACCTGGCTTTGGGGCTGAATTATCCGAATGCATCCGATAAAATCCTGAGCGATCAAAAACGGCCGGGTTCGGGTATTTATATCCACGGAAGCTGTGTGTCGGTAGGTTGCATCACCGTTACTGATGCAGAAATAGAAGAGATTTATGTTTTGGCATCTTATGCGCAGGAAGCCGGTCAGGATTTTGTCCCTGTGCATGTTTTCCCGATTAGGTACGACAATAAGAACTCGGCTGAATATCTGAAGAATTTATACGAAAACAATCCCGGAATGCTCAAATTCTCGGGTCAGCTGGAAAGAGCATTTAATGAATTTCAGGCCAACCGCAAGCTGCCGGTAGTTCTTATCGACCCCGAGGGTAATTATATAATGGGCTCCTGATTAAAATTGATACCGTATTTCTGTCTTTTCCCGTTTTTTTATTGTAAAACTTTAAGTGTATGTCAGCATACTTAGAGGTAATTTTGCAACATGAAATTACTGCTGGAGTACCTGAAGCCTTATAAGTGGCTGATGGCCCTCACTTTGTTAATGGCAGCCATCAATCAGGTGTTTTCCCTGTTTGACCCGTTGATTTTCGGTAAGATGTTCGATCGCTACGTTACTAATCCCCACCAGGTGGAGCAGACACGTGGTGAGTTTTTGTTGGGCGTTGCCGGGTATCTGGGGATGTTGATAGGTGTTGCAATGGTGTCGCGAATAGCCAAAGCGTTTCAGGATTATTTCGGGAATGTTGTGGTACAAAAATTCGGAGCCAAGATATTTACCGACGGATTGCGACACAGCCTGAAGTTGCCCTATTGGGAATTTGAAGATCAGCGGAGTGGAGAAACACTTTCCATCCTGAGTAAGGTGCGGACGGATACCGAGAAGTTCATTACCTCATTTAACAATATTCTCTTCGGGATTTTTGTAGGGATAGTTTTTGTCGCTGTGTACTCTTTTTCCCTCCATTGGTCAATCATGCCGGTCTATGTGGCGGGTATTGCATTCCTGTCGTTACTAACCAGCGTGCTTAGTCGTAAGATTAAGAAGATTCAGAAGAAGATAGTAGGGCAGACCAACGACTTGGCAGGTGCCACCACCGAATCGCTGAGGAATATTGAACTGGTAAAGAGCCTGGGGCTCACCAATCAGGAAATCCTGAGGCTGAACAGGAATACCTATAAAATCCTGGGATTGGAGCTGAAGAAAGTGAAGAGTATCCGTACGCTGAGCTTCATCCAGGGTACCTTTGTGAACTTTTTAAGGCAGGTAATTCTCTTCATACTATTATGGCTGATTTATGAAAACACGATTACTCCCGGTCAGTTAATGACACTGACTTTTTATTCATTCTTCATTTTTGGTCCGCTGCAGGAAGTCGGTAATATTATAATCTATTATCGCGAGGCAGAGGCATCGCTGACTAATTTCAAAGAACTGATGAAGAAAGAACCTGAGCCCAAGCCATTGAATCCTGAGCGTATCGGTATGATAGAATCTCTTGAGTTTCGCAATGTCAGCTTTCAGCATCAGACGGCAGATCATCCTGCAGTTTCTGATTTTGATTTTAGTGTTCACGCAGGAGAAACCATCGCTTTTGCGGGGCCGTCGGGCTCCGGTAAGAGTACGTTAGTGAAGTTGCTGGTAGGGCTCTACCGACCGCAGCAGGGTGATATCTTATACAACGGTAAGAGCATTCACAATATTGATCCTGACGAGCTGAGAAACCAGCTCGGATTTGTGACCCAGGATACTCAGTTGTTTGCGGGAACCATCCGGGAGAATTTGCTTTTTGTAAATCCTGAAGCTACGGATGAGCAGATGCTGGAGGTGCTGAGAAAAGCGGCTTGCTTCAATCTTCTCGACAGAGGTGGTCAGGGATTAGATACGCTGATCGGTGAGGGAGGTGTGAAGATATCAGGAGGAGAAAGACAGCGTTTATCGATAGCGAGAGCGCTACTCAGGAATCCCAACTTGTTGATTTTTGATGAAGCTACATCTTCGCTTGATTCACTTACAGAGGAGGAAATCACGAGGACAATCATTGATGTATCATCCAGGAAAGAACAGGTTACCATTTTGATTGCTCACAGGCTGAGTACTATCATGCACGCGGATAAAATCTACGTGTTAGAGAAAGGTAGAATTATAGAACAGGGAACACACCACGATTTGTTAGAACAAAAAGGACTTTATTACGCTATGTGGAGGCAACAAATCGGCGAGCGTATCGCAATACTGCAATCCGTTTCCTAATTTGCAGCCTTGGATTTTTATATCACGATTTTAAAAGATTGCAATTGACAAGAGAAGAAATCATAAAAGAGATCAGAGAAAAGAAAAGTTGCCTGTGTGTAGGTTTAGATTCCGATGTGGAGAAACTGCCGGCCCACTTTCCTAAGACAGCTGAATCCGTCCTGGAATTCAATAAAGCCATCATTGATGCTACGCGTGATTTGTGTGTTTCTTATAAGCTGAATGTGGCGTTCTACGAGATTCTCGCTGCAGACGGCTGGCGGGTAATGGAGGAAACAGCACAGTATATCGGACAAAATCATTTTCTGATAGCCGATGCCAAGAGGGGAGATATCGGAAATACCTCCACCCAATACGCCAAAGCCTTTTTGCAGAACCTGCCTTTTGATGCCATTACGGTTTCGCCCTACATGGGCAGCGATAGTGTTCAGCCATTCTTAGGAATTTCCGGTAAATGGGTAATCCTTCTCGGGCTGACAAGTAACAAGGGAAGCATGGATTTTCAAAAACTGAAAGTGTGTGCTAATTATTTGTGGGAGCAGGTTTTGGTGACTACATCAGAATATGGTTCAGCAGAGAATATGATGTATGTAATCGGCGCCACCCGTGCAGAAGACCTTGAAAGGGTGAGAGAAATTCTTCCTGATCATTTCCTTCTCATCCCCGGAGTGGGGGCTCAGGGAGGTACTGTCAAGGATGTTATGGAAAAGGGCAGTAACAAAGATTGCGGCCTTTTAATTAATGTTTCCAGATCGGTGATTTTTGCCGGTGGGGGAGAAGATTTTGCGTTGGCAGCACGCGAAGCAGCTTCCCGTTTCCGTAACGAAATGAAAGATTATCTTTGAGCACTTTATTTAAAATTGAAGACTATAAATTGACTTTAAGCTATGGCACAACAGGATTTATTTCAATCGCCTGATTATTTTAATGTAGATGAACTGCTGACCGACGAACACAAACTTATTCGTGAGACAGTACGTAATTACGTGAAGAAAGAAATTTCACCGATTATAGAAGATTATGCTCAGAGAGCAGCCTTCCCGCAACAGATTGTAAAGCAACTGGGTGAGTTGGGCTGCTTCGGTCCGACCGTACCGGTTGAATATGGCGGCGGTGGCCTTGACTATATTTCCTACGGATTGATGATGCAGGAATTAGAGAGGGGGGATAGTGGTGTGCGCAGTACGGCAAGTGTACAGGGATCGCTGGTGATGTTCCCGATTTTTGCTTACGGAAGTGAAGAACAAAAGAAAAAATATTTACCTAAACTGGCTTCGGGTGAGTGGCTGGGATGTTTTGGATTGACAGAACCGAATCACGGTAGCGACCCCGGTTCTATGGAGACGCGTTTTACAGATGCAGGAGACCATGTAATTCTGAACGGAAGTAAAATGTGGATCAGCAATGCTCCCTATGCACATGTTGCGGTTGTTTGGGCGAAAGGTGAGGACGGCGTTGTAAGAGGTATGATCCTCGAGCGCGGTATGGAGGGATTTTCTACTCCTGAAACACACGGTAAGTGGAGCCTTCGCGCAAGTGCAACAGGCGAGTTGGTTTTTGATAATGTAAAAGTGCCCAAAGAGAATATTCTACCGGGAGTGAAAGGGCTTAAAGGTCCGTTGAGCTGTCTCACCAAAGCACGTTACGGGATTGCCTGGGGAGCTGTAGGAGCTGCTATGGATTGTTATTACACTGCTTTGAAATACTCTCAAGAGAGAACACAGTTTGGCAAGCCTATCGGAGCTTTCCAGATTCAGCAGAAAAAACTGGCAGAGATGGTAACCGAGATCACGAAAGCGCAATTGCTCAACTGGAGGCTGGGAGTGTTGATGAATGAAAACAAAGTGACACCTCAGCAAGTGAGTATGGCTAAAAGAAATGCCTGCGAAATCGCAACGAATATTGCAAGGGATGCGCGCCAGATGCTGGGAGGTATGGGTATTACGGGAGAGTTTTCTGTAATGCGCCATATGATGAATCTGGAGAGTGTGATTACCTATGAAGGAACTCATGACATTCACCTGCTCATTACCGGACTGGATGTTACAGGGTTCAACGCCTTTAAGTAATTTGCAGTCACGCGCTTTGCGGTTAAATTGTTGAATTCAAAATAAGTATTCATGAATCTGCCGAATATTTATTTAATCGGTTTTATGGGCAGCGGCAAGAGCCACTGGGGTAGGATATGGGCCGGGAAGAATCAGCTTACTTTTCTGGACCTTGACAGTGAGATTGAAAAAGAGTTCGGAATGAAGGTGGTCGATATCTTCGAGAAACATGGAGAAGACAAATTCCGCGAATTGGAAAAAGAACATCTTCGGAAGACAGGGGAGAGAAAAGGGCTACTGGTTTCCTGTGGTGGCGGCACACCTTGTTTTTTTGAGAATATGGAGTGGATGAAGCAAAACGGCACAGTAGTATATCTCAAAGCATCTGAGCATTATTTGCTCGATCGTGTCATGGAAGAGACGGCTGAAAGGCCTTTGCTGAAGGAAGTGAATGCTGCTGAATTGCTATTCTTCATCCAAAAGAAGCTGAAGGAAAGAGCACCGGTTTACGAAGAAGCAGATTTGATTCTGGATGCCGAATCGCTGGAGGAAAAAAGCCTGGAAGAGATCTTCAAGACAGCATAACAAAAGAGAATTCCGTATCCCGGTTAAAATTCTTCGTACCTTAACAACCAACCCTATGAACAGAAATTTCATCTTAGCAGCTTCATTATTTGGAATAGTTGCAGTCGGTTTCGGCGCCTTCGGGGCTCACGGTTTAAAGAGTGTAGCCTCTGAAGAAGTGGTCTCTATCTTTGAGACCGGAGTCCGTTACCAATTTTATCATGTCTTTGCACTACTCGCAACAGGCATACTTTATAGTAACGGCAAGGAAAAGTTTATGAAGTGGTCGGGCATAATGTTTATTACCGGGATATTTTTGTTCTCAGGTTCCTTGTTCGTCCTTACCTACGTTAAAATGAACAACTGGACGGGGTTTGGATGGCTCGGTCCGTTAACACCGATTGGGGGAACTTGCCTGGCGTTGGGCTGGTCATGTTTGTTTACGGGGATAGCCAGAGGTGATTTGAAAAGATAAATGATTGATTGATTTTAAAAGAGAGAAGGCGACCTCCAAAAAAGGATAATTAGCCTATAGTTTATATTTGCATGTAATGGCAGCCAAAAAGAAAACAAGTAAAAAGAAGACGAAACGCTCATCCGGGTTTCAACCGGATAAGAGTGAGAAGGTGAGCATTAAAGAGCTGGCAAAGGATGAGCGCTCCCATAAAATAGCAGGAACGATTCTGCTCCTGTTAGGTGTTTTGTTATGTATTTCATTTCTTTCTTATCTCTTCACGTGGAAGAACGATTATTCCATGGTACAGAAAGGTGTATCCGTCCTTTGGTCTTCCGGGGAGCAGAATGCAGCTAATTGGTTGGGAACAGCGGGAGCTTATTTTTCTGATTTATTTTTCAGAAGAGGATTCGGGATTGCGTCGTTTTTATTTTGTGCTGTATTCTTCGTTTTGGGAATCAACCTGATTAAAGGAAGTAAATATTTTTCTGTTTCGCGGAACCTGCGATATGTAGTGGTTGGTATCTTTTTGTTTTCTGTAACTGCAAGTTTCCTGACCCACAAAGTGAACGGTGAAATCACTGCAAGCGATAATGCTGAATTTTTCTGGGGAGGCCGTACAGGTGATGGTATCAATGAATGGCTGCACCATACCATCGGTGCCCTGGGAACCGGATTGCTGCTTTTTGTCTGCTTCTTAAGTTATATCATCTGGAGATTTAATCCTGCTTTCAAGATGAATTTGTTGAATAAAAAACAGGAAGTGGAAAGTATGGAAGAGGAGGATGAGGGGGAGGAAGAAGAAGAGGAATTGGAAAATGAGAAGCCGGTGCTTAAGCCTTTGAGAAATAAAAAAGATGTTGACTCTGGACCGGTGGTGCTGATTGAAAAAGGAGCTGAACCAAAGCTTAAAGTAGTTGAACCTGAGGAACCCTTCGTTCCTATTCCCAAGGAAATTTCCGGTGGCAGCGGCTTGCCGCTTGAGGTTAAAAATGCTGATGCCATTAATAAGGCCGGACAGGAAGGCAATGCAATTGAAAAAGACGATAAGGTTACCACAAAGCCCTATGACCCCATCATAGACCTGCCGAATTATAAATATCCCACTCTGAACCTGCTGGAGACACATGGCAGCGACAGGATTATTCAGGATGCCGCAGAGCTCGAGGATAATAAAATAAAGATTGAAGAGACGCTTCGAAATTACGATATCGGAATCCAGAAGATTTATGCTACGGTTGGTCCTACAGTAACGCTTTATGAGATCATTCCCGATCCCGGTGTTAGGATCTCCAAGATCAGAAATCTGGAAGATGATATAGCTCTGAGCCTTGCTGCCTTAGGTATCCGTATTATTGCTCCTATTCCCGGTAAGGGTACTATCGGTATTGAGGTGCCGAATATGAAGAAGACAATCGTGAGCATGAGGACATTGCTCGGGTCAGAGAAGTTTAAGACCAGTAAGTTTCAGTTGCCGATAGCGCTTGGAAAGAAGATTGATAACGAAAACTTCATAGTCGACCTTACTTCCATGCCGCACTTGCTGATGGCGGGTGCTACGGGGCAGGGTAAATCTGTGGGGTTAAACGCCATCCTGGTTTCTCTTCTTTACAAGAAACATCCGTCGCAGGTGAAGTTCGTGTTGATCGACCCGAAGAAAGTAGAACTTAGTATCTATACAAAGATAGAGAAGCATTTTTTGGCAAAATTGCCCGGTGAGGAGGATGCTATTATCACCGATACAAAGAAGGTAATTCACACGCTGAATGCGTTGTGTACGCTGATGGATATAAGGTACGACCTGATGAAGGAAGCGGGCGCGAGAAACATTAAGGAATATAACGAAAAATTTGTCTCCAGAAGATTGAATCCTGAGAAAGGCCATAAGTATATGCCCTTTGTCATTTTGGTGATTGATGAGTTTGCCGACCTGATTATGACTGCAGGTAAGGAAGTGGAGATGCCAATTGCGCGTCTTGCACAGTTGGCCCGTGCCGTAGGTATTCACTTGATTATCGCCACACAAAGGCCTTCGGTGAATATTATTACCGGTGTGATTAAGGCTAACTTCCCCGCACGTATAGCCTTTAAAGTTAGCAGTAAGATAGACAGCCGTACTATTCTCGATGTAGGTGGGGCTGAGCAACTAATCGGTAAGGGTGATATGTTGATCAGTTATAACGGTGAACTTACAAGGGTACAGTGTGCATTTGTTGACACACCCGAGGTAGATGCAATCAATGATTTCATTGGTAATCAGAAAGGATATCCTGATACTTTTGAACTGCCCGAATACGAGGATGAGAAGGAGTTTGAAAATAAATCTATTGATGCAGCCGATCGCGATCCGCGTTTTAAAGAAGCTGCGCTTTTGATCGTCCGCAGTCAGAGCGGCAGCACATCCTTACTGCAGCGCAAAATGCAATTGGGGTACAATCGTGCAGGACGATTGATGGATCAATTGGAAGATGCCGGAATCGTCGGGCCCAGCCAGGGCAGTAAGCCAAGAGACGTCCTGATTTCAACAGAACAGGAACTGGACGCGCTCTTCATTTGATTTCCACTGATTATTGAGATAGCAGCATTTCTTTGAACTCCTCAAATGAGGTGGAGATACGCATACTTTCACTTTTTTTCTCTGAAAGCTTTTGAATGTTTTGGGGAATAGCAATCTCACTATTGACTAATGGCTGAACCGTTTCTTTAAATTTCGCCGGATGAGCTGTTTCCAAAAATATTCCTCCTTGTACTCCTGATTGTTTTAAATGTTCTTTCAAAGCCAAATACCCGACCGCACCATGAGGATCCATTATGTATCCTGTTGATTGTGCTGTTTGCTGAATGGCTTTCATCGTTTCGTCAGAAGTGAACCTGTAGGCAGAAATGTGTTTTCTCAATTCCCGTAAATCATTTCCGAAAAGTTCGAGCACTCTTTGGAAGTTACTGGGCTTTCCCACGTCCATTGCATTGGAAACCGTAGGAATGGTTTCGAGCTCTTCATAATCTCCAGCTGTAAGATATCTTACGAACAGGTCGTTTTCATTATTCGCGGCCACAAACCCGGTAACGGGTAATCCTCTGCGGTAAGCTAACAGTCCTGCACAAATATTGCCGAAGTTGCCGCTGGGCACACTGATAACGGGCGGAGTATCTCCGGGCCATTGCTTCAGAGCAAAGTAGTAATAGAACTGCTGAGCCAGCCAGCGGGCTATGTTGATGGAGTTGGCAGAATTGAACAGATACTTATCGTTGAGTTCTTTGTCGGCGAAAGCCTGCTTCACCATAGCCTGACAGTCGTCGAAAGAGCCGCTCACCTCACACGCCCTGATGTTCCCGCCGTAGGTGGTCAGTTGCAACCTTTGTACTTCGCTCACTTTGCCCGAAGGAAAAAGGATGATAACATCTACTCCCTGAACACCATAGAAGGCATCGGCAACTGCTCCTCCGGTATCGCCCGAAGTGGCAACTAGTATGGTAACTTTCTTATCCGATCGGGATACAAAGTACTCAAGACACCTGCTCAAAAATCGTGCACCCACATCTTTGAAGGCGAGGGTAGGTCCGTGGTAAAGTTCGAGTGCGTAAATATGTTCCTCTACCTTTTTTAGGGGGAAATCAAAGTTGATCGTCTCTTCAATGATTTTCCTGAGTGCGGGCATCTCGATCTCGTCTCCCGTAAAAGGTGCAATGGCTTCAAGAGCTATTTCTTCGTTGGTAAGCTTTTTCCAGCCGGCTAAAAATTCTTTTGAATGTCGTGGAATAAATTCAGGAAAGAATAATCCTTTCTCGGGAGCCTGCCCCATCAGGACAGCTTCTCTGTAACTCACTCGAAAACCGGGATTCTTCAGACTGTAAAACTTCATATCAAAGGAGTTTTCTTCAAGGTGGTGATGTAGGTTTTGTATTCCACTCCTAATTTTTCGTAAACCGATTGCATTTCTTTTTCAACTCTTTGAGCGGTTTCCAATTCGGTACTGAACATAAACATTGATGGCCCCGCACCTGCAATACCACCTCCAAGTGCACCGGCAGCGAGACTCTTTGCTTTCACCTCAGCAAAGCCGGGGATGAGCATACTCCTGGTAGGCTCGAAGATGACATCGTGAAGTGATTTACTGATGAGTTGATAGTTAGAAGTGCAAAAGCCTGCTACAAGCGATGCTACGTTTGACCATTGGGTTATGGCAGACTTTAAAGGAACTTCTTTTTTAATAATCTTCCGTGAATCGGATGTCTTTACTTCAATTTGTGGATGTACAATTGTCACCTGCAATTCAGGTGCAGGAATGCTGATGGCATCAGGCGGGTCTGTAGACTGGATGACCGTTACACCACCCAAAAGACAAGGCGCTACATTATCCATATGTGCTACGCCTCCGGCTACCTTCTCACCCTGCATGGCAAAATAAAGCAACCTGCTGTGGTTAAATGGATTGCCCAAAGCGATATTGGCAGCTGCAACGGCCCCCATAGCACTGGCCGCACTGGAACCTAAACCGCTGCCCGGTTTAATGTTCTTATGGATTTCAAGGTCAAAGCCTGTATCTGTACCGAGTTCTTTAATAAACGCCTGCAGCGATACTCCGGCTACATTCAAGGCAGGATCTTCGGGCAATCCGTAACCATCGGTATGATGAATTCTGATACCCGGGCGATCGCTGATACGGAGCGTGATCTCATCGTAAGGCTCATTCACTGCAAATCCGAGGACATCAAATCCACAAACAATATTTGCAATGGTAGCAGGGATTCTTAATTGAACTTCTTTCATCTCTTTTCTTTTGGGTACAACAGATTACCTGACGGCTCTCAGGATGTCGGCAAAAACGCCCGAAGCAGTGACTTCAGCTCCCGCGCCGGCGCCTTTCACAATCAGCGGTTGTTCAGAATAACGCTTGGTATAAAACAACACAATATTGTCTTTTCCGTAAAGGTGGTAGAAATCGTGGTCAGGACTGATTTCTTTAAGTCCGGTTTGCGCTTTGCCGTTTTCGAAAGTAGCAACGTATTTTAACTTGTTGCCTTTTTTCGTTGCGGATACAATGAGTTCCTTAAAGTGTGCTTCATGCTTTTCTACTTCATCGTAGAAGTTTTCAATGCTGCCTTCCATTGTTGGTGCCGGCAGGAATGGCGTATTTTCAATTCCACTCAACTCCATTTTGTATCCTGACTCTCTTGCAAGTATCAAAATCTTGCGCATTACGTCTGTGCCACTTAAATCCAACCTGGGATCGGGCTCAGTATATCCTTCTGCAGCGGCTTTTCTTACAACATCAGCAAAAGATGTTGTACCGTCGTATTCGTTGAAGACAAAATTGAGCGTACCGCTGAGCACTGCTTCGATTCTAATAATTTCGTCTCCACTCTTCAGCAGATCGTTTAATGTGTTGATAATCGGAAGGCCCGCACCGACGTTGGTCTCAAAAAGAAACTCAACATTATGCCTTCTGGCCAGTGATTTCAATTGCTGGTAGTAGGAAAACTCTGATGAACATGCAATCTTATTGCACGCCACTACAGAAATACTTTTCTGCAAGAGAGGTGGATATTGCCTGGCTACATCCGCATTGGCTGTGATGTCCACAAAAATAGAGTTGCGGCGGTTCTCATTTTGAATCCTTTCGATGAAATCGGACATATTCATTTGCTCTGCGTCATCTAAGTCTTTCTGCCAGTTATTCAGATCAATTCTGCCGTTGCCGAAGAGCATCTTTCTGCTATTGGCAATGGCTGCGACTTTGACATTGAGCGATAGTTTTTCTTTCAAATAATCTGCCTGCTGGCGCAGTTGTTCGAGCAACTTCTTACCCACATTACCCGTTCCGCAGATGTAGAGGTTGATCTCTTTATAAGTGTTCTCAAAAAATTCTTCATGCAGGACGTTCAATGCTTTCTTTACATCGGTGGAAGAAATTACTGCCGAGATATTTCTTTCAGAAGATCCTTGTGCGATGGCTCTTACATTAACTCCGTTGCGTCCGAGAGCACCGAACATCTTTCCGCTGATACCCGAACGGCTCTTCATACTGTCGCCGACAATCGCAACGATGGCTTGTTCTTTTTCAATTTTTGCCGGTTTTAGTTTGCCGGTTTGAATTTCCATTGCGAAACAATTATCCACTGCTTGTTGCGCCTGTTCTGCAAGTGCATCTTCTATCACAACACAAATACTGTATTCAGAAGAACTCTGGGTAATCAGGATGACATTGATCTTCTCTGAAGCAAGTGTTTCGAAAAGCCGCTTTGAAAATCCCGGAATCCCTATCATCCCACTGCCTTCGAGTGTAAGCACGGCCATCCCTTTAATACTGCTAAGCCCTCTCACTGCATTACCATTGTGTTCGGTATAGTCGTGGATCTTTGTCCCACGATCTTCAGGATGAAATGTATTTTTGACGAGGATAGGAATCTTTTCAGGGAATGCAGGCGCTATCGTCTTTGGATAAATCACCTTTGCTCCGAAGTGCGAAAGTTCCAACGCCTCTTCATAAGAAAGCTCGTGAATAATCTTTGCATTCTTTACTACACTTGGGTCGGCCGTCATCATGCCGGAGACATCAGTCCAAATCTCAATAATATCGGCATTCATAATCGCGCCTAATGCCGAAGCAGTGTAATCAGAGCCGCCCCTGCCTAAAGTAGTACGGTTGCCTTTGGAATCGCTGCCCGTGAATCCGGGGAAGATGAAGACTTTACAACTATCCTGAAGAATGAGCGACTTGATATTTTTTGTGGTCCTGGGTATATCAATTGTAGCCCTGCTGTATTCTGAATCGGTTTTAATCAATTCGCCCGAGTTCATCCATCTGTTTTCAATACCTCTTTGTTTCAGCACTTCAGAGAAGATCAGAGTTGAAAGCAATTCACCGTAGCTCAGGATCAGGTCACGGGTGTGGGGGGTCAGTTCGCGTACCAGGAATACCCCTTTGCAAATGTCTTCCACTTCGTTCACCAATTCCTTGATCCTCGTGAGGATGCCGCTTTGGTGCTGTACGTCTATCGTATCTGTTATGATCTGCAGATGGCGATCGAAAATATTATTAAGAATCTCGGAGTATTTAGTATCCTGAGCACGGGCGGTTTCCGCTGCTTCAATCAGGCTGTCTGTCACTTTGCTGAGAGCAGAAAGAACGATGATGACTTTATCTTCTGATTGGGCAGTGTCTTTTACAATGTTGAAGACACGCTCGAGATTATTGGTATTGGCTACGGAGCTTCCTCCGAATTTGAGTACACGCATTTTTTAAAAGGTAAGATTGTTACAAAAAAATAACAGGAATAGATTCACGGATGGTTATAATAATTACATACCCTTGCGGGTAATACCGGTTGTAGTGATGGTATTCAACACGCGATTATAACCGAAAGAGATAAATCCGTTTGTGTTCATACAGCCGCAAATCTATATGAAAAGAAGTTTACGGCGAACAAAAGATTTAAAAAATCTTCTATTAGCATCAGTGGAAAGCTATCCGCCGACTTCGGGCAACAATCTCCTGACCCTTGAAAAAGTACTCGCGCTTTGCCGATCTTATCGCTTGAACATAGCTAACGGTGTCTCCATAATAATCTGAAAATCCATAGCCAGGCCCTGTTGTCTGGCATAGATGATATCCAGCCACATTTTCTCGTCTTCGTTCAGGTTATTTCTTCGTTTACCGGTAATCTGCATGAGCCCTGTGATACCAGCAGGAGCATTGAATCGCTCTGAATGCTTATTGTCTGTGAGTTTTGAAGCTTCGTGAAGCGGCAGCGGCCTGTTGCCAACGATAGACATATCACCTTTAAGTACGTTGATGAACAGCGGTAGTTTGTTCAGGTATGTTTTTGTGAGGAAAGCTTCGAACGGATTAGGACGTTTAGCCCTCTCGCTCACCCCACATCCGGGTGTGCGAAACCTGTACATAGGGAATACTCTGAAGTGCTGACCGACATAGTTGACTTTGCACATCACCGGGCCTTTTGCCATGATTTTAATCATCAGCGAAATCAAAAGAAACAGGGGAGAGAGCATGAGTAAAACACTGCCCGATACCATGATGTCAAAAATGCGCTTTCCGGTAATGGCTCTCTTTCGGAATGTTCTTTGACGGACGGGCTCTTCGACGACCTCTGCAGGCTCGAACCTTTCGCGGATGTCGGCCAATTCGTCTGTTACATTGATTTCTTCTAATCTTCTGATGTCGTCAAACGAACAATCGGTGATGTTGTAGATAACAGGAATCGTGCTGCTCCATCTTGCCGAATGCAGCCAGAGGATGAAGTTGCAGAGCTCTTTCTCCCTGAAGGGTAAATCTATCAGGATGAAAGAGGGGACTAAATCCAGCACATGAAATTTATCGAGAATCAGTTTTGCTTTTTCAAAATCAGCCTCGGCATGCGCATTGTGGATGCCGTAGAATTTTTGAGCATTTTCAAGGTTTTCTCCTATATAGAAGAAAAGTCCATCCTGTGAAATGCAACCTCTTACGTCATGTGGCAGGTTAGCAGTTTTTGAGTTTTGGTGTTCTGCAGTTGTTTTGTGTAGAATTCCAGTAATCATTTGTCATGTTTTTGGGGTTAAACAATAATTATTGGAGTTCCATGGGAGTCTTGGGAGTTATAATATCAATTCAGATTTAAAAATTTTCGTTTTTTTAAAATTATTTGCGAAGTATCGGGCGGATAGCAAATAGTCCTCACAGATTCATACAACCTCAGCGGATCAAAGGGCTTTTTGAAAAATCCCGAAACATCATAGTCATCACATATTTTCCTGAGCTTTTCATTTTCATAATCTGCAATCATCACAACAGGTATATCTTTCAAAAAGCAACTGGTATTCAGATGGTGCAGCAGAGCTGCAGGCAATAAGTTTCTCTTTTCGACACTTAAAACAATACAGTCAAAACCACTCGAAGGCAACTGGTCCATAGCGTCAAAAATGTTAGAAACGGTCTTCACTCTGAACGATTCACTCAAAACATTCTGAATTACCAGCCTCATGGAAAGATTAGACTCTATACACAGCACCTTCTTTTTCATCTCTTCTTAAATATTATTACAACTTATAAAATTCATTATCCCTTTTTAGCTGTTCATAGGAATACAGTTATTCAAACGGATAGAAGAAAGTCGGCAAAAAATAAAATGGGTATAAGTAACCACTATCTCATTTGCAGGGTTTTTCGCGGAAAGGTCTGATTAATCAATAGGGTTGGATGGGAAAACAATTACAAATTTAGCCGCCCTGACAGCAAATGCAAGTTATCCGCTGACTTTTTTGGAGAGTCCGAAAAACTGTATTTAGGGCACGATTTTGTATTGATTATCAATTATGATTCTTTAGAAAGGATTTTGATTTATCGATCGGGGAAGTTTCTTTTTGGAAAATTTATCGCATAAATTAAAAAACTTCATAAATTAAAAGAAAAAATACCATGGTTAAATTCAGCGAACTCAGAAAAGGAGACTATGTCCTTGCCAATTCAGACGGCCGGATATGGATGGGAGAAGTTACCAGTTTCAACAACGATGAAAAAGAGATCGGGGTAAATGATGGGTTACAGGAATTTTTCTTCAAAGGCGAAGATCTGAACCCCGTGCCTGTGAGTGACGATACCCTGATGAAACTTCGCTTCACCAAAGAGATAAACACGGATGGCTCCGTCAAGTACAAGAAAGGTGCTTTCAGATTACTGACTCCGGAGAAGGACAATTTCTCAAACTTTGAAGTGTGGTACAAGGATGAGAAACGGTTGATACTCCATCCGATCGGCTTGCACCAATTGCAGAACCATTATCTGGATATGACGAAGGTGCATCTGACGGATCAACCGATGTAAAAGGCTGATTACCAGTCTTCTTTCTAATGGGGCTTATTGCAGATTAGCCTCCACTAGGGTAGTTTTCATGTCAACATTTCTCTCAACATTCATGAACTGTATGTTCATTACAGTTGTGTTTTCAATCAATCCGACATTAGGCGCGTAATAAGAATCGATGTTATTCGTAAAGTTCTGTACCGGTAATTGGTTAGAAGCAATGGTTGTTTTTACGTGGATTACATCGCTGTATGTTTTTCCATTGACAGTTCGTGGGCCAATGTCAAGAATTTCGTATTGCAGGGTGATGGGTACTGTTCCAAGAGGAAAATCAGGCACTTGTACATTGAAATCCTGTGTCCAGGTGGTACCAACAAGCGATTTATCTTTGAGGTATAGCAGTTCGATGGAATTGCTTAAGCCTGCGGGCAGTGTGTCAAAGCGCATATAGTCCGTCCCTAACTTTGAAAGGTATTGGTGTCCTCCGAAGGAATAGTCGTAAATATGATATGTCCGTCCGTTGATAGAGGTATCTCTGTTGGTAGAAGTGATAGTAAACTGGGAAGTATTGGGATTGGCCGGGTCAGAATTGTCCAGGCGGGAGTATGTCCATGTGCTTCCGGCCTTAATATTCTGATAAATCACCTCGGGTTTTGGCTCATTATCTTTTTGTGTGTCCTTTTTACAGGATGAAAACACGGTGAGCAGGAGCAGGAAACAGACACTCAAAGTAGTGGAAATAGTAGTTTTAAGTTTCATTTTTCTGGGTTGGTTTATATGTTATAAACGGATTTTTGTGTCGAATTAGGATGCGATAGTGCCATTCTGTAAAGAAAATGGTAATTATTAGCAATATTTTTATCCACAAGGCCTCTGCAAAGCTATAAATTTTTCAATTATTGAGTTAATAACCATATCTTTGCGCTCCCAAAATCGAAAATGGCAAAACAAGCACTTATAAAACAAGACGGAATAATTCTGGAAGCCTTATCAAATGCTATGTTCAGGGTAAAGCTGGAGAATGAACACGAGATTTTGGCTACCATTAGCGGTAAGATGCGGATGCATTATATCCGGATCCTGCCGGGAGACAAAGTTGGAGTAGAAATGAGCCCTTACGATTTGTCAAGAGGGCGGATTATTTTCAGATATAAAAACTAAAAAATCAGCCGTAAGGCGAAAACAGATTTATCATGAGAGTAAGGGCATCCATAAAGAAGAGAAGCGCAGACTGCAAGATTGTACGTCGCAAGGGGAAGTTATATGTAATTAACAAAAAGAACCCTCGATTCAAACAAAGACAAGGTTAAACTAAAAAACAATTACTTAATATGGCACGTATTGCCGGTATAGATTTACCTAAGAATAAAAGAGGAGAAGTAGGCCTTACCTATATATATGGTATTGGCCGTAGCACAGCTCGATACATCCTGGACAAAGCAGGTATCAGCCACGACAAGAAAGTAAGTGAGTGGAATGATGATGAGCAGGGTGCTATCAGAAATATCATTGCAGAAGAAATCAAGACAGAGGGTGCACTGAGAAGCGAGGTGCAGACTAATATCAAAAGGTTACTTGATATTGCCTGCTATCGTGGTTTGAGGCATCGTAAGGGCTTACCTGTCCGCGGACAGCGAACCCGTACGAATGCACGTACCAGAAAGGGAAAGCGTAAGACAGTAGCGGGTAAGAAGAAAGCTCCGAAGAAGTAATACACTTCGGATTTTTTTCTTGTCCGGGCTTAATATAAAATTCCTGTTGCAGCCGGATCTCTCATTTAGGCCGGAGGGAGGCGAAAGCAGGGCCGCATAAGCGGAAAAATTTAATGATTACCTATACAGATTAATTATGGCAAAAGCTACAAGATCCACTGCTAAAAAAAGAATAGTAAGAGTGGACAGTTATGGTGACGCACATATCACCGCAAGTTTCAACAACATCATTATCAGCCTTACCAACAAACAGGGGCAAGTAATCTCCTGGTCATCTGCAGGTAAAATGGGATTCAAGGGTTCTAAGAAGAACACCCCATATGCTGCTCAGATGGCTGCAGCCGATGCTGCCAAGATTGCCATGGATGCCGGTTTAAAGAGAGTTGATGTATATGTGAAGGGACCGGGGTCAGGCAGGGAAGGAGCTATCCGTTCGTTGTCTCAGTCGGGTTTGGAAGTGGTTCAGATTAAAGACATCACTCCACTGCCCCATAACGGCTGCCGCCCTCCCAAAAAGAGAAGAGTTTAATTTTTATTTCATAAACCATGGGCATCTCATTGATTTTAGATTTTTAATGATGAGTTGCCGGCATTAAAAAATCGTAAATAATATGGCTCGTTACACAGGACCAAAAACAAAAATCTCCAGAATCTTTGGAGAACCCATTACGGGTAATGGTAAGTGGCTTACCAAGAACAGCAACCCTCCGGGAATGCACGGTGCCGCCAGAAAGAGAAAAAGTTTGGGCGAATACGCACTTCAGCTGAGGGAAAAGCAAAAAGCTAAGTACACTTACGGAGTATTAGAAAAGCAATTCAGAAAGACATTTAATGAAGCTGCACGTCGTAAAGGTGTTACAGGCGAAATGCTGATCAAGCTTCTTGAAGCACGTTTGGACAATACAGTTTTCCGTATGGGGATTGCCCCAAGCAGGCAAGCTGCACGTCAGTTAGTATCTCACAAACACGTAACCGTTAACGGAGAAGTGGTTAACATCCCCTCTTATTCACTAAGACCCGGTGATGTTATCGGATTGAAAGATAAGAGTGCACACAATGAGTACATTACTTCGAGGTTGCAGGCAAAAAATCCGAAATACAATTGGATTGATTGGAATGAGACAACTATGAAAGGGACATTCCTGGCATATCCTGAAAGAGAAAGTGTTCCGGAAAATATCAAGGAATCTCTGATAGTGGAATTGTATAGTAAGTAATCTTTACAACATTATAATCAATTCAATAAAATTCATAACAAAATCAATAAAATGGCCATTTTAAATTTTGTAAAACCTGATAAAATTGTTCTTCAGAAAAGCACAGATTTTGAAGCGCAATTTGAATTCAAACCTTTAGAGCCTGGCTACGGTGTTACCATTGGTAACGCGTTGCGCAGGGTACTGTTGAACTCCCTTGAGGGGTATGCTATTGTGGGTGTGAATATTGCGGGGGCCGATCACGAATTTTCAACTATAAAAGGAGTAACAGAAGACGTTACAGAAATTATCCTTAACCTGAAGCAGGTACGTTTCAAGAGAAAAACCGAGCACGAGCCGGGAACTGAAAAAGTGAGCCTGAGCCTGAAAGGAAAATCTGAATTCACTGCAGGGATGATTGGTGAGGTATCACCAAGTTTTGAGGTGATGAACCCCGACCTGCTGATTTGCACAATGGATCCTTCTGCAAGACTGGATATAGAAATCACCATCAACAAAGGAAGAGGATATGTTCCGGCAGAAGAGTCTAGAGAAAAGAGTAATCATTTCGGTTATATCCCTGTAGATGCTATTTACACACCGATTAAAAATGTGAAGTACAGCATTGAAAATACCAGGGTGGAGCAGAGAACAGACTTTGAAAAACTGGTTATGGAAGTAGTAACGGATGGTACTATTCATCCTGAAGAAGCTGTTAAACAGGCATCAAGAATCCTGATCCAGCACCTGATGATTATTACCGACGAGAATATCACTTTCGACAGCAAAGAAGAAGAGAAAGAAGATTTGGTTGATGAGCAGACATTACAGTTGAGAAAAGTGTTGAAGACTCCGCTTGAAGATCTCGATCTTTCTGTAAGAGCTTTCAACTGTCTTAAAGCTGCGAAGATAAACTCTCTGAGCGAGTTGGTACAATATGAGTCAGAAGACCTGATGAAGTTCAGAAACTTCGGCCAGAAGTCACTCAGCGAAATCGAGCAGGTACTTCAGGACCGAGGTTTGGATTTCGGAATGGACCTGAGCAAGCTGAAACTGGATGATGAATAATTTTTAAAAGACATTAAAAAAATAATATTATGCGCCACGGTGATAAAATCAATAATCTGAGCAGGACAAAGAGCCACAGAAAGGTGCTGATGAGCAGCCTTGCCTGCCAATTGATTGAGCATAAGAAAATTGTAACCACATTGGCAAAAGCTAAAGCATTAAGGCCTTACGTTGAACCTTTGATCACAAAGTCAAAAGATAATACCACACACCAGCGTCGTATGGTTTTCAGCTATCTTGGAAAGAAAGAAGCTGTTACCGAACTCTTTGACACTGTTAGTCCGAAGGTAGGTGGAAGAAATGGTGGTTATACGCGTATCATCAAGCTTGGAAAAAGAGTGGGTGATAATGCTGAACTGGCAATGATTGAGCTGGTTGACTTCAACGAAATCTATGGTAAGGGAGTGGGTGAATCTGCAGCTCCTGCCAAGAAGACCAGAAGGGGGAGAAGCAAGAAGGCAGCAGAGGACAAAGTAGAAGAAGCTGCACAGCCTGTTGCTGAAGAAGCTGAAGCTCCAAAAGAAGAGAAGTCTGAAGATTAATCACTTGGATTATTTAAAGATAGATATTGAAAACTCCGGGAAATTTTTCCGGAGTTTTTTTGTCGACTTAGATTTCAGATACGCAACCCAAATTCCTGTTTTGATGGTACCTGACCATCTCGATCAGGATAGCTCTTTAAGCCTTGACCAGGGATGGTCAAGGTACTTTAGGCGATCTGATTAATGAAGCTGCCGGATTTTTATTCCTGACTTGTGTTACATGAATCTGAATAGAGGGCGATAGTACCCTGACCATCTTGGTCAGGGAAGAGTTTGCTGTATCCTTAACCGCGGATGGTCAAGGTACGTTCAGCATTCTGTACTCTTTTTTGGCTTGTTATGATTACCCTTTCTTCGGCATTATTTCTTCAAAGGAAGTTTTTCGAAAGGCAGTCTTTCTGCCCGATGCCCTTGAATACCAGTCATATCCTGAGCTGCAACCAGTGAATTCCAGATAGCCTCTGACGTTGCCTCAATAGCAGCCAAAAATAGTGGCGAAGTTTCGTCGTTCAAAAGCAACTTTTGCGTATTTGTCGTTTCCCCAGATGAGTAGGGTATTCTCAGTTCTTCTGCTGTTGAAAAAGCAATTACATAATCGCCGCTGCCGTTAGAAGCAATGCCGCCGGTGTTGCCGATACCCATGAAGGCGCGTTTGGCAAGGCGCATCAGGTTGCGATGATCCAATGGAGCGTCGGTAGCTACAACCACCATGCAAGAGCCGTCAACATTGTTCAGCAGTTGATTGCTGAAACTGAATTTCTGTAAATATTTTCCTGCAGGAAAGCCATCTATATTCAATACGCCGCCGAAGTTAGACTGTACAAGTACGCCTACTGTATAGCCGCCTAGCGAAGTGGGCAACACCCTTGAGGAAGTACCTATTCCGCCTTTAAATCCGAAGCAGACCGTTCCGGTTCCCGCACCTACATTCCCTTCGGTAACGACGCCATCTTTAGCAGTATGTATCGCATTCAGAACGTCTTCAACTTTTACGTGCATTCCTCTGATATCGTTGAGAAATCCGTCGTTGGTTTCACCCACCACTGCATTTACTGACTGGACTTTTTCGTTCCCTTCCTGATTCAGCGTGTATTCAATCAGAGCCTGCATGGCGGTTGAAACGCTGAGTGTGTTGGTCAGCACAATGGGAGTCTCCAGATTCCCAAGTTCGTTTACCTGCGTGATACCTGCCAGTTTTCCAAAACCGTTACCGACGAAAATGGCAGCAGGGACTTTCTGCTGAAAGATATTTCCCTTATGGGGAATAATAGCTGTCACGCCTGTACGAACAGAATCTCCATCGTTGAGCGTAGTGTGTCCGACCTTCACCCCTTTTACATCGGTAATAGCATTATAAGTTCCGGGAGTCATTACCCCCGGAGTGACTCCATAATCGCGTAACCTTTTCTGAGATGTGGAAGAGAGCGCCATAATCAGTAAGAATGAAGTTGTCAGGAAAGTATGCAGAACCTTCATAATTGAAATTATTGATAAAAATAAGCATGTTCGAGCAGAGTGGTTTCCTTTAAAAAATGAATATGAGGGCATGAAAAATAAAAATGCTCCACATTGACTTTAAATATAAATTTGCTCATTTCAAAAAATAATCCTTTTACCGGGAAATGAACAATACTTATCTTGATCTGGTCGACCAGACATTCGACTTTCCTCAGGAAGATATCAAGCTGAAGAACGGGTATCTGCAATTCAACGATGTTGATGTAAAGGCACTTATTGACAAGTATGGTACCCCTTTGAAGTTTACTTATCTGCCGAAAATCGGGATGCAGATTAACAAGGCAAAAGATATGTTTGCCAAAGCATTCAAGAAGCATAAGTATGAGGGCGAGTATCATTACTGCTATTGCACGAAGAGCTCTCACTTTTCTTTTATTGTTGAGGAAGCTCTTAAATATGGTATCCACCTGGAAACTTCGTATGCGTATGATATTGATATCATACAGGAACTGTACAAAAGGAAGAAGGTAACCAAGGATACTTATGTCATCTGCAACGGATTCAAGAATAAGAGTTACACTCGTGCCATTGCAAGGTTGATTAATTCCGGGTTCAAACATGTTATCCCCGTTCTGGATAATAAAAACGAACTGGAGGCCTATAAAAAATCAGTTAGAAAAGTTCCATTCCAGATAGGTATCCGTGTAGCAGCTGAAGAAGAGCCCTCTTTTCCTTTCTACACTTCAAGGTTAGGCATCAGAAGCGGAGATATTCTTGAATTCTACGTGGATCAGATTGAAGGCAATGAGGATAAGTTTCAGTTGAAAATGCTGCACATCTTCCTGAATAAAGGAATCAAAGATGATATCTATTATTGGAGTGAACTCAATAAAGTGATTAACCTGTACTGCCAACTGAAAAAGATTTGTCCGGAACTGGATTCAATCAATATCGGAGGTGGCTTTCCGATCAAACACTCTCTGGGATTTGATTACGACTACCAGTTCATGATTAATGAAATCGTAAGGAATATCAAGACTGCATGCAAAAAAAGTAAAGTGCCGATGCCAAATATCTTCACTGAATTTGGAAGCTTTACAGTTGGCGAGAGCATGGGAAATATCTATAGTGTTATCGGACAGAAGAAACAAAACGATCAGGAAACTTGGTACATGATAGACTCTTCTTTTATCACGACTCTTCCTGACACATGGGGTATAAGTGAAAAGTTCCTGATGTTGCCGATCAATAAGTGGGATGTGGAATACCAGAAGGTAAAGTTAGGCGGTATGACTTGCGACAGCAATGATTATTACGATAGTGAGGAGCATATCAATGAAGTTTTTTTGCCCAAGATTGAAAATGGAGAACCTCTTTATGTTGGCTTTTTTCATACAGGAGCTTATCAGGATCAAATCAGCGGATACGGAGGTATTAAGCACTGCCTGATTCCTTCGCCGCAGCATATCATCATCGACAGAGATAAGAATGGTAAACTGGTTGAACGTGTATATGCCAAACAGCAATCAGCACAGTCTATGCTTAAAATTCTTGGGTACAAATAGTCCGAGAGGTGATTAACCCAAGGGAATCGTCTTATTAATTCTTCCAGATGTTTGTAATCGCGTCTGCCTTTGCATTGCCCGAAGCAGGAAGCCGGTACAGTGCTTCTATGGTTCGCAGCACATTGTAATGGTCTATGCGCTGGTTGTATCGTCCGGGTTTTACCATTGGCCCCACAAAGAAAGTTGGAATATGGTTTGGCGCCTTGAAATCGTCCTCATCAAAAGTGAAGATCAGCAGGCTGTTATTTTTCTTTGCCCATTCCACATACTTCGATAAGTTCTGTTTTAACCATTGATCCCCTCTGCGGATAGCTTCTCCATCGCCAGATGAGCCTATATTGTGCATATCATGATCCATGTCCGGAATTACAAAGCAGACGGTAGGTAGCTTTGAAAAGTCTGTGGGAAACTCTGTCATGGGTTTGCTGACTGAAACCGGAAGCTGATTAGTTTTGGTGCCAATCCAGTTGACCCACGGGCAGTGTTTACGGCCATACAGATATGATTTTGTGATAGTGCTTTTCTGATAATAGCATCCTGTGAAATCACCGGTGGGCATGGTCTGTGCAAAACCTCCAAAGCTATACTTCGCCTTGATAAGGTAAGCCCCCAGGTTGGCCGAAGTGAAAGTGACATTCTTGAGGCATTTATCATCTTTCACCCCCTGGGTATTTCCTGAAAACAATGCAATGTAATTAGGCTGGCTGGGATGCTGAACCCCATGTGCGTCGGTAAACAAAGCGCTTTCTTTGGCAAGTTCATTAATATAAGGCGCGTATTTTGATCCTATAATTTGGTCAAAACTGTGGTTTTCTTCCATAACAATAATGATATGGCTTGGCTTGGGAAGCGTAGCAGTGGCGGGTTTGGAAGGTGGAAGAAGGAATAGCGAGGCAAAAATGCAGGCGAATAAAAGTTTCATAAATGAAAGGTTTGTTTCTTAATTCCTTGTGTGTTGCGAATTGAAGATGATTAGGTTAAACAAATCTCTTGCCAAATATGAGTAGGCTACCTGATACCCTTCAAAGCACGGTTGATCTGTATTTCAGGATCAGGGGTTTGTCCAGAACTGAGATGGTGACATAAAAAAATCCTGCAGCGTATTCGCACTGCAGGACTAACCTTAAACATTCTATTGAAACCTTTATTTTACTGCTATTTCTTTGGGTGTTATCTTCACTTCCTCTTTCCTGGGGAGCAAAAGTGTCAGTATCCCATTTTCGTATTTTGCAAGAATATCTTCAGTATTGATTTTCTCGTCAATAGTGAAAGTTCTCTCAAAAGAATGAAGAGCAAATTCTTTTTTCAAAACTTTTTTAGAGTCGTCATTACTTACTTCTTTCTTATCATAAGAGATGGTCAGAAGGTTCTTGTCCAGCGAGATTTTGAAGTCTTCTTTTTGTCTGCCGGGCACCAGCATTTCAACTTCAAAACGGTCGTTAAGCTCGCTGATATTCGTGCGTGGGTAAAAGGTGCTTTTTGCAGATGTAGTGTCTTCAAGTAAATTATTGAAAATGTCACCGAAGGTTAAAATCCCCGAATCGTTGAATGGAAATCTGTTCATGTCTTTTCTTTTTTAATTGTTGATACTAATCTCATTTTATCAAATCAGAGGCCATTGGAAAAACAGCTCAAATTAAAAGACAATTTGACCGCTTCAACCGCTCTCGGGAGACATAATGACACTTGGAGCGTCAGAAAATTACTGAGTTTTTAAGACTTTAGAGTTGTAATTTTGCGATTCAAAAAACCTATTGAATATGTATCCAGAACAATTAGTGTTACCGATGAAGGAAGAGCTTACAGATAACGGTTTTCGCGATCTGACCACTCCGGCCCAGGTAGATGAAGCTCTTAAGCAATCCGGTACTACTTTAGCCTTCATTAATTCTGTTTGCGGATGCGCTGCGGGTGCTGCTCGTCCGGGCGTATTGATAGCATTGGCAATTTCTGCTAAACAACCTGATAATAAAGTAACTGTATTCGCAGGTTTCGATCATGAAGCAGTAGCGAGAATGAGAGAGTATTTACTGCCTTATCCTCCTTCTTCTCCTTCGATCGCCCTGTTCAAAGATGGTAAGCTGGTTCATTTTGTTGAGCGCCATGATATTGAAGGTTATTCAGCTCAGATGATTGCTGAGAACCTAGCTACAGCTATTGACGAGCATTGCTAAAATGGTAAATTGATCAAATTTTAAAAAACCTTGCAAAGAGTTGTGAGGTTTTTTTGTTTTATTTGTAACTCTTCTTATTCCTAAAAAAACTGCGGCTGCATGTATCCTAATTTATATTATGTCCTTAATGACTGGTTTGGCTGGCAGATCAATGCATTGAAGGTTTTCTATACGTTCGGGGTATTTGTGGCTGTGGCCTTCATTACAGCGGCGTGGGTACTCACCCGGGAGTTTAAGCGTAAAGAAAAGGAGGGGCTGCTTCGCTACCGCGAGGAAACAATTATTACCGGAAAACCTGCTACAGCATGGGAGCTGGCGATTAACGGGCTCATTGGTTTTGTATTCGGATATAAACTCGTGGGTGCCTTTCTGGCGAGTAAGTCGAGTGAGATTGATTTACGTGCATACATCTTCTCCATGGAGGGAAGTGTATTCGGGGGATTGCTGATAGGTGCATTGTTGGTTTACCTGAAATATCGCGAGAAGAACAAACAGAAACTACCCAAACCTGAGAAACGTACAATCAGGATCTGGCCTCACGACAGGGTGGGGGATATGGTAGTGCTGGCATTAGTGTTTGGTTTGATTGGTGCCAAGGTCTTCGATAATCTTGAGAATTGGGATCGCTTTATAGAAGCGCCATTAAAGAATTTATTTTCTCCCAGCGGATTGACTTTTTACGGCGGACTCATCTGTGCGGGTGCTGCGATTATCTGGTATGCGAAGAAAAAAGGAATCCGGGTAATGCATCTGCTGGATGCTTTCGGCCCGACGATGATGATTGCCTATGCCGTGGGCAGAATCGGCTGCCAGGTGGCCGGCGATGGCGACTGGGGAATTTATAACAGCGCTTATATCACTGATGATTCGGGAAAAGTGGTTTTAGCGCAGGGTAATGATTTCAGAGATAACCTTGAAAAGCATGAAACCTATTTCCTGAAAGGGGCGGCTCCTACTGCCACCGGCGGTAATGTGGTGGTTACAGACAGAATCTCAGCAACGCTGGACGATGTACCGCATAAGAGTTTCAAAGCGCCTAAATTCCTTCCTGTTTGGATGGTAGCATATAATTATCCGCATAATGTCAACGAAGACGGTGTATTGTTACCCGAATGCGAAGGAGAGTTTTGTCGTGTGTTGCCCTCACCTGTTTTCCCGACACCTTTTTACGAGATTGTAGCCTGCCTGTTTCTATTTCTTGTCTTATGGGCATTGCGCAGGAAAATTAAGATTCCGGGCGTCCTGTTTTCCATCTATCTCATCTTCACAGGCGTAGAGCGCTTCCTGGTAGAAACCATCAGGGTGAACACGAAATATTCATTTTGGGGATTGGAGCCTACACAGGCCGAGTTGATTTCGTTTATATTGGTGTTAGCAGGAATTATTGGGATCATCTTCTTCAGATCGCAGCATAAGAAAGAGATTGTCTGGTAATCTTTTGGCTACTCTTTCTATTCCGGAAGCGTAATGCTGAAGATGAGAAGTGTTTAATGCTAAATGATTAGCCCTTCCTTTCTGGCTTTTCTCAGACTTGATACATACGTTGTAACAATAATCGTGAGCGTACTCAACGGCATCAGTATCGCAGCTATCAATGGAGAAAGCGTTCCCTGCACAGCGAAGAACAAACCGGTGAGATTATAGAGTACTGAAAAGCCGAAGCAAAGCCTTATAGTGTTTTTCGTCTTCCTGCTGAAGTTTTGAAGCCTGTCTAACTGTGCTATTTTAGAGCCGTCCATAATGGCATCTCCTGCAGGAGTAAATCTGTTTACATCGTCGGTGATACACAGTCCGAAATCGCTTTTCTTTAAAGCACCTGCATCATTGAGCCCGTCTCCTGTCATTGCAACCTTCAACCCTTGGCGTCTCAGATTGGCAACGTATTCCAACTTCTCCTGCGGATCGGAGCGGAAGATGGCTTGTTCTCCGAAATATTCGGAGAGCATTTTCTTTTGATGCGGTTCATCACCGGAAATCAGGGAGAAAGAAATCCGTTTCCCGAGTCTTTTCAGCATTTCAGGCAATCCTTTTCTGAGTTGTTGTGTCAACAAGAAAGTACCGAAGTGTTCGCCGTCTTTATAGATCAGGATAGGAGTTCCGTTGTAGGATTCTTGTTTTTCTACGTTGAAGAACGCGGGAATCCCTAATTGGTAGAGACTTCCTTTTACTGTGGCGCTGACACCAGCACCTGCAGATTCCGTAAAGTTGCGTGCTTCGTACTTTCCGGTTTTTCCCAGAAGTTCCAGCACCGGGGTTTTGAAAGAGTGCATACTCGGGCGGACAACCGAAGCCAGTATTTCTTTTTCTTCCTCGCTCAGCGGAGTACCCATGAATTCAGCCTTCATACTTTCGGTAGAAGTGAGGGTCCCCGTTTTGTCAAATACTATATGGTCGATGTTGCCGAATCTTTCAATGAAATAGGGATGGCGCAGAAACAGTCCGTTCTTAGCCAGAATCCGCATTACGTAACCGTTGGTAAAGGTGCTGGTGAGCAGTAGTCCGCACGGGCAGGCAATGATCAGAATTGCAGTAACGGCAGGCCATATACGTGAAGTATCGTGCATCGACCAATAGATTGCTGATACAGTCGCTATGGCAAGAACTATGAGTGTAAAGTTTTGTGCCAGTGCATGAACGAATGAGCTCTTGTTATCTAATTTTCCTTCATGCTCGTTTTCCAGCTCCTTACTCCACAGTTGGGTGAGTTTACTCGCAGAGGTCTCTTTCACTACCTGCATTTCTGCGACGCCGGCAAGTTGTCGGCCGCCTGCATAAAGCAGGTCGCCGGGTTTCTTTTCAATCGGTACTGATTCACCCGATACAAAGCTGTAATCAATAAGGCACTTGCCTTTTATCAACATACTGTCGGCAGGGATCAGTTCATTGTTGCGGATGATTAGTCTGTCGCCTTCTTTGATATCCGAGAGGAGCGTGGGCTTCTCTGTTCCTTCACCGGTAAGCACCATCGCGGCCATAGGGAAGTAATCAGAATAATCGCGGTCAAAGAAAAGGGCTTTCTGAGTTCTGTCCTGCAATACGCGTCCTGCCAGCATAAAGAACACGATGCCCGACATAGCATCGAAGAAGCCGCTGCCATCCGTAAAGAATACGTCTACAAGGCTTCTGATGAAGGTGGCACCGATTGCCAGGGCTACCGGAACGTCGATGTTCAGATACTTCTGTTTAATCCCTTTCCACGCTAAAGTGAAGAAAGGTGCAGCACTATAAAAGAATACCGGCAAGCTGAAGATGACATTCAGGTAGCGGAAGATTACCCTTAAATACGGTTCACTCGCAGCACTGCCCGAGAAGTATTCGGGAATACTGAAGAGCATGATGTTGCCAAAACAGAATCCGGCTATGCCTAACCGGTAGATCAGGCTTCTGTCTTTCTTGACTGCCTGTTTTTCCCCGGATTGAGTATGATTGATATAGGGCTCATAACCGATTTCTGAGAGGAAGTCAGCTATCTGGCGCAGTGATACCTCATCCTCGTTGAATACGAGAGATACTTCCTTTTTCAGGAAGTTTATATCACTCCTCACGACTCCTTTCAAAAGTGCGGGCAGATTTTCTAACAGATAGAGACAGCTGCTGCAATGGATCGCTGGGATATAAAACGTTGTGTAAGCCTGATTCCTGTCTCTGAAAGTGATTAGCTTCTCTGCCACTTCAGAAGCGTCGAGGTAAGCGAATTTTGTGTTGGGAGTTTTCTCACGCTTATTGATTCCCGACTGAGGATTCAGCTCGTAGTAATTACACAGGCCTGCCTGATTGAGCATCTGGTAAACAGTGAGGCATCCGTGACAACAAAAGTATTTGTTATCCACCCGGATATCTGCATCCGGACAATCCTCTCCACAATGGTAGCAGGAAAGTTTACCATCCCCCGGATGACTATCCGTCGTAACTGCTTTCAGAGTTTCAATCATATGCAGCTACAAACATACTTTTTAAGCATGTTTCAGGGTATGAGTTGCATCATCTTATTACTTGAGTATGCTCAGAAAGCCTGAGTTTACTCCACCCAATCAGCGATAAAGATGTTGGTATCGCGGGTACCGCCGTTGTTTCTGTTGCTGCTGAAGATGATTTTCTTACCGTCAGTGCTGAACATCGGGAAGGCATCAAAACCGTTATCACGGCTCACCTTGGTAACGTTTTTCCCTTCAAAATCAGTGATATACATATTGAAAGGAAAACCTCTCGGATATTCAGAGTTGCTGCAAAAGATGATGCGTTTACCGTCGGGCATAAAGTTAGGTGCCCAGTTAGCCTGTTTTCTGTCTGTCACCTGGCGGGCATCCGATCCGTCGGCATTGGCAATCCACACTTCCATTTCGGTAGGTGCTACGAGGCCTTGCGCCAATAAATCTTTGTAATCTTTAATCTCTTCTTGGGTTTTCGGACGGCTGGCTCTCCAGAGAACTTTTGAACCGTCGGGGCTGAACCATGCGCCTCCGTCATAACCGAGTGCATTGGTTATTTGTTTTACATTACTGCCATCCAAATCCATCGTGTATAAATCCAGGTCTCCGTTTCTCATAGAAGTGAACACAATTTTATCACCCTTCGGAGAAATGGTAGCTTCTGCATCGTATCCCGGTGTGTTGGTCAATTGTTTAACGATGTTACCGTTTGTATCAGCTACAAAGAGGTCGTAGCTTTCGTAGATCGGCCAGATGTATCTTCCCGCCTTTTCTTTGTCAGGTACAGGAGGACAATCTTTTGATCCCAGGTGAGTACTTGCGTAAATGATATGCTCTCCGTCCGGGTAGAAGAAAGCGCATGTAGTACGTCCGGTTCCGGTGCTGATCAGTTTTGGCTGAAAGGGTTCTCCGGGTTCGGGAATTCTTCCCATCCAGATTTGATCGCACATGATGCCGTTACTCGAGTCAGCACGTTGATAAACGATATATTTTCCGTCGTAACTGAAATATGCTTCTGCGTTATCCCCGCCAAATGTCAGTTGGCGCAGGTTTTTAAAGCGAGTTTCGCCTTCGTATAGCAGCGAGTCGCTTTCTGCCGCTGATGTATCATTTTGAGTATCATTTCCTGAAGTGTTCTGTCCACAGGAAAAAGCTATAAAACCTAATAAAATCAGGAATCCGATTCTTTTCATTTTCAAAAAAAATTTTAAGGATCAAAGGTAACTAAAGCCACCTGCGTGATTAAAGAAGATGTGTCAAAATATTATGACACAGAGACCTGTGATTTATTGAGTTGTTCAGTGACGAAGGCGTTAAATTCCTGCTCGTCGATGCTTTCCGGATTTTCAATGGGAGCCTGGAGCAGACGGTTATCTTTATAATCGAGTGTGAGTATTCCGTTTTTTAAAATAATTCCCGAAAAAGCACTCCATTCAATATTTTTCTTCGGGAAAAAATCTTTTCTGACACCTTCCTTCGTGAAGATGAATCTGAATGGTTGCAGGGTTATTTTGAAGAGCACTCCGATTAACACCAGCAATATAGCCATCAGGCTGCTGTGCCAGAGCCATGCAGCACCATACAGGAAGAAAATATCCTGGTCAACCCATGGGGTGGTTTTATCTTTTCGTAATGCCTTCAAAAGGAAGTAGATAATGGTAACTGCAAAGCCGGCCACCGGAGTCTTCCAGGGTGCACGAATCAACAGCAGTAAGCCGAATGAAATCAGACTCATAATGACGAAAGCATAACCCAGTTTGATATGCGTCTTAAGCTTACTGTTCTGAATTACAATATTGTATTCCGGTTCGTTACTCATTGGATAACAGTAAAAGGTTGCAGAGCTTGTATAACACCCTTGCACCAACGTTTTCATCCCATTCATTATCGCTGGACCCCACTTCGTTCAGGTCGAAGGCTACAAGTTTTTTCCCTGCTTTCAACATTTTACGAAGGAGGTAGTACACCTGTTCGGTTTCAAGTCCACCTTGCACCGGTGTGCCGGTATTGGGGCAGAGTTTGGGATCAAGCCCGTCAATATCAAAACTCAGATAAACATGTTCCGGCAGTTTAGCGATGACGTCGTCGACAATGGCTTTCCATGTCTCGCCTTCGTATAGCCTCTCTTTGATGTCCTTATCGAAGAAAGTGTTAACCCGTCCGTTGCTGTTCAGCATGTAATCGTATTCGGTATCGGAATAGTCTCTTGTGCCTACCTGAACTAATTTCACCAGATTAGGGATTTCTTTGAGCGCGTTGTACATGATGGAAGCATGTGAGTAGGTCATGTCTTCGTATGCCTCCCTCAGATCACAGTGTGCATCGATCTGCAGAATTCCAAAGGTTTCATATCGCTCTCCAATGGCTTTCATATAGCCGAGCGGGGTGCTGTGGTCACCGCCGAGGAGTCCTACAAGTTTTCCTTTTTCCAAAAGTTCTTTCGCCTGTATGTAAACCCAATTATTAAGAAACTTACTGCCTTCGTTAATTCCGTTCAATAATTCAGCCATGGCAGGATTATCTTCAACGCTATTGCCTTCAGAGATGTATTGGATATACTCTTCAGCCTGGTCGCGCAGATGGTCGCTCTTTAGAAGAAGCTCCTGATCGGGCTCTCTCATGTAAATACCTTTTCTCCATCCGTCGGTGAGATCATTATCCATTAAATCTACCTGGTAGCTTGCATTGAAAACACCCTCGGGTGCGCGCGCTGTACCTGCTCCGTAACTGACGGATACTTCCCATGGAACGGGAAGGATTACAACTCTTGCATCATCTTCTGAGAATGGAAGTCCGAATATATTGTTGTTCGGATTTCCGGCTGAGTTAGGATCAAAATTTGTCAGGTCTGCCATACATTTTACCTTTTAGAAAATCGATCTGTTTTGAGGAGCGCAAAGCTAAACTATTTGCCTCTGTATGAAAGGTTAGAAATTCTCTTTTCCCGGCCGGTGTTGATTCTAATCTTCCAATCTTACGCGTCTCAGCTCAAGCAGGTTAAGGCTGTTGGCATGAAAGTTCTTGACATAAGGTTGCACTAATCGCACCACCTGGTCGTACCAAAGAGGCACCACGGGTGCGTCTTTAATCATCAGTTGATCTGCCTGTTGGTAGTAAATGTATCGCAGCGAATCGTCTTTTTCTGCCAGCGCTTTGTCATACAGTTTATCGTAGGCTGGATTGTTATAGCGTGTATAATTCGGCGGTGCCGGATTTTTGCCATAGAAAACACTGAGGAAATTTTCAGCATCCGGATAATCGCCGATCCAGCTGCCTCTGAAAAAGAGGGCTTCAGACTTGGCTGTCTGTTCGAGCAGTAAACTTTTTTGCACAACTTCTACATTAATCCGGATACCTATTTGCCTGAGATCGCTTGCGATGTAGGATGCCAAGTCAGAATAGATGGCAATTGTGAGCAGTGGAATAGGAGGTAGGCCTTGTCCGTTTGGGTATCCTGCTTCTTTCAGTAGTTCAAGAGCCTTCGAAGGGTCGTAGTGATAACCTTTGACCTTGGCACTGTCAAACGAAGGAAACCCCAAAGGCACAAATCCGCTGTTGGCAGCAGTACCCATGGAGTTGCGTATGTACAGCATCATTTTTTCACGGTCGAACCCGTAGTTAATAGCCTGGCGGATTCTGACATCTTTCAGTGGAGAATTTTTAACCACATTCTTTGAAGTATCCTGCAGGATTCCGAGGTATTCAATAGTGAGGTAAGGATGCTTCTGAAGAATAATTTTCCCTTGCCAGCCTTTTCGCAGTTCACCTCCTTTGGTAAGAATTTCGTCTTTGAACGAGGCTTCTATATCGTTGATGAAGTCTAATCGCTGTTGTTCAAACTCCAGAAATTCTGTTGCCTTATTTTCAACAAATGTAATCTTGATGCCGTCGAGATAAGGTAGTCTGTTTCCCGCACTGTCTTTTTCAAAATAGTTGGGATTTTTTTTCATGATCAGCGCCTGCCCTTCCTCCCATGCTACATATTGAAACGGTCCTGTACCACAAGGATTTCTCCTGAAATCTTTGCCATATTTCTCAACTGCTTCGTGCGGAACGATGGAACAGTATTGCATGCTGAGCACCCCGAGTATCGGATGAAACGGGCGGAGCAGCTTCAATTGGAAAGTACTGTCGTCTAATGCTTTGAAAGGTTCAATACTGTCCACCCGGTTATTAAAAATCCATGCTCCGCTGCTCGCTGTGGCAGGATCGATGATTCTTCCTAAACTGTATTCAACATCATGGGCAGTCATCTTACGCCCTTTGCCGCCGGAGAAAGCAGGATTATCGTGGAAGTAAACATCATTGCGCAGATGAAATATAAAAGTGAGGTTGTCCGCCGAGATATCCCAGTGGGTCGCAAGTGAGGGGACGATTTTCATATCATCGTCGATTTCTACCAATGTGTTGAACAGTTGGTGAGCTGTCCACATTACCGACTGTGATTTAGCAAAGGCGGGATCCAGGCTGGCCACACCGCTGGATTCATTGTAATGGAAAATATTTTTTTTCTTCGATGACGTGCCGCATGCTGAGAACAGTACTGCAACGAACAGCAAAAAGACAAACCTGATTCTAAACGGTTTGTAATCAAAAAAATACTTTTTTAACCTCATCTTTGCGTATACAAGCGATAAATTTAGCAAATGAAAAAGATATCTACTCTCTGTCTTTCTTTGATTATTATTTTTTTCGCTCAGGCGCAGAATTTTACGCGTGCAGACACCTTGCGCGGGAGCGACGGAGAGGGGAGAAATTGGTGGGATATAGTGCATTACGATTTACACGTAAAGTTCAATATTGAAGATAGCACGATCAGCGGATATAATGTGATTCGTTTTAATTATGAGAATATCAACGGCAAATATTTTCAAATCGATTTGCAGGAGCCACTGGTTATCGATTCAGTCATCCTCGATCTCGGCCTGAGAATTATGCGCCGTCCGGATTTGCCTTCCGACAGATGGCCTGTTGTAAGCCAGCGCAGAAAACTCAGGTTGGTGCAGGAGGGGAATGCTTGGTTTGCGATGATGGAAGGAAGCACCCCTGAACCGAAGAGGAGGATTGTTGTCAAGCCGGAAGATACTACAGGGTTTGTTCCGAATATCACAGTCTATTATCACGGCAAGCCGCGGATAGCCCGTCAACCGCCATGGGATGGCGGGGTAATCTGGAAGAAAGATAATAACGGAAACCCGTGGGTGACCGTTGCCTGCCAGGGCCTGGGTGCCAGCGTTTGGTATCCCTGCAAGGACTATCAGGGAGATGAGCCCGATAAAGGAGCCACAATGCACTTCACCGCACCCGACAGTTTGATGATTGTCAGCAACGGCAGGATGAAAGATTCGGTAAACAACGGAGACGGTACCCACACGATCTCCTGGGAGGTAGTCAACCCCATTAACAATTACAATATCTCACCGTATATCGGTAAGTACACACATTTTGGCGAAGTGTACGACGGAGAAGAAGGCCCGTTGACAATGGACTACTGGGTACTCGATTATAACGTTGAAAAAGCGAAATCGCAGTTTGCTGATGCACCCAGAATGATGAAGGCTTTTGAATACTGGTTCGGCCCATATGCATTTTATGCCGACGGTTATAAACTAGTGGAGGCACCACATCTGGGGATGGAACATCAAAGTGCTGTCGCATACGGAAACCGTTTTGCAAACGGATACCTAGGCAGAGACCTTTCAGGTTCCGGTTGGGGTATGAAATGGGATTTCATTATTATCCACGAGAGTGGCCACGAATGGTTTGGTAACAATATCACTACCAAGGATATTGCCGATATGTGGGTGCATGAAGGGTTTACCAATTACAGCGAGGCACTGTTTACTGAATATTATTACGGAAAAGAAGCAGGTTCTGATTATGTCGTGGGTATCCGCAAGAATATAGCCAATAGAAAACCAATAGTAGGATTCTATGGAGTGAATAACGAGGGCAGTGGTGATATGTATTACAAGGGAGCTAATATGATTCACACCATTAGGCAAATCATCGATAATGACGAAAAATTCCGGGCAATCCTCCGCGGACTGAATCAGGAATTCAGAAGGCAGACCGTTACAGGAAAACAGGTACAGGATTACATTAACAGAGAATCGGGAATGGACTTTACCGCAGTGTTCAAACAATACCTCAAGACTATTGACATTCCGGTGCTGGAGTATAAAAATGAGAATGGAAAGCTGGTTTACAGGTGGGCAAATGTAGTGGAGGGGTTCGCGATGCCTGTAAAAGTGATCAATGATTCCGGAGCACCGGTCTGGCTGTATCCTACTTCTGAATTCTCGGTGGCTCCCAAAGTACTCAGTACAATAAAAGTAGATCGCAATTTTTATGTTTTCACTAAGGAGCTGACAGATTAATCATTGTAGATAGTTCAGCGCCTGCGTTGTAATTTTGCATTTTTGTGATAAAAATATGCAGCTGATATAGTCTGGAAATGAAAAGACTTATAACCTATTTCGCCTACTTCCTTTTCTGGGTTCTGTTTTTTATCGCAGCAAGAGCAGTCTTCCTGCTTTATCATCTTCCGCTGACTGAGACGCTTTCGGTGACAGAGATATTTGAGACCTTTCTTTACGGATTGCGGATGGATGTCTCTTTTGCATCCTACATCTGTGTAATACCTTTTATTCTGTATCTCGTGAAGACGATAAAGCCCGAGTTCAGAGTCAGGAAGATTATTAAAGTGTATTCGATAATTCTGATAGTTATTCTTTCATTTCTCGTAGCTGCAGACTTAGAGTTGTACACTGCCTGGGGATTCAGGATGGATGCAACTCCTCTGATATACATGAAGAACCCTGAAGAGATGAAGGCGTCCGTATCATCGGCTCCTATCTTTATTTTGATAGTCATCTTTTTATTCCTGAGCGGGTCATTTATTTACTTACTCAAATTCTTCAACAGGCGGTTGATGAAGAAGCTCAGGAAGCCGACTTTTGGCCGGGTTGCATTGGCTGTTGTGTTAGTGGGCTTCATGCTGGTTCCTATCCGTGGAGGTATTCAGAAGATTTCATTGAACATCAGCGATGTTTATTTCAGCGATAAGATGTTTGCCAACCATGCTGCGATTAATCTTCCGTGGAATATTATGTTCTCGGTTTTACACAGAGACAGCGAAGAAAATCCATATACATATTTCAGCGATTCCAATAAAGCAGAGCGGACTGTTGACAGTCTGTATAACACCGGACCGCTTCGTACACGGCAGGTTATTGATACTACACGCCCCGATCTCATCTTTATCATCTTAGAGAGTTTTACTGCAAAATGGGTAGGATGTCTTGGTGGAGTTCCGGGTGTAACACCGCAATTAGATGCTATTGCAGCAGACGGATTGCTCTTTAAGAATATTTATGCTACCGGAGACAGGAGCGAGAAAGGTCAGGTGGGAGTACTGAGCGGATACCCCAATCAGGCGATCAGCAGTATTGTGAAAATTCCGTTGAAGACAAGAACGCTACCGAGCCTCGCTAAGGCACTGGATCCGTTTGGTTATACGAGCAGCTATACCCATGGCGGAGAATTAGGATTTGCCAATATCAAATCTTACCTGGTTACTACCGGATACAAACATATTCTTACAAAATATTCATTTCCGATATCGCAACGCACTACCTCGTGGGGGGTGCACGATCAATACGTGTTTGATCGGTTTTATGAGGATTTGAAAAAAGAACAACACCCGTTTTTTGCGACTATTTTTTCTCTGAGCAGCCATGAGCCTTTTGATGTGCCTGATAAGCATTTTAAAGATATAAGAACGGTTGAAGATCAGTACAAAAATTCGGTTTACTATACTGATAGCGTACTCGGAGATTTTATCAGGAAGATCAGGAAGGAGGCTTTCTGGGATAATACACTTGTGGTGATCGTGGCAGACCACGGACAGGCAATGCCGGGTAATGATCCGGCCGATGTGCCCTCAAAATTCCATATTCCCCTGGTCTTCACCGGAGGTGCACTCAAAGCGAAAGGCGTGTATGATATTTACGGATCGCAGACAGATATTGCCACAACAGTACTACACCAGATGCATCTGCCTTCTGATGAGTTTAAGTGGGGCAAGGATTTACTCGACTCCTCCGCACGATCGTTTGCATTTTACAACTTCAACAACGGCTTCGGGTGGGTAACGCCTGAAGGGTATGCTTCGGTGGATAATGTGTCCGGTCGAATTATAAGACAGTCACCGGGGTTTGATACTTCGCAGTTGAGGTATGGAAAAGCATACATGCAGTTGTCTTATCTGGATTACCTGAACAGGGGTACTGAGTTTTAATTCTCTAATAGATGCCGGGCTAATTCCGATAGTTATCGGAACGGCCTGACAGGCTTGAAAAATTGGTAATGTACTGAAAAATGGTTGGTGGATTATTGACGAAAAACAGCTATGATTGAACGGTCAATCTGAAGAGGAAGTTGGCTCTGCTGAGGAGCAACCAACCAGCAATAAGATTGACGCATAAAC
>JAGFIS010000050.1 GCA_024103425.1 Chitinophagaceae bacterium | reverse complement strand
AAGTTTATTTGTTTATGGGTTTAATCGTTTATTTAAATCGGTCAATATTATTCAGGCATTTACCAACCACGAACCACGAACCACTCTCGGCTGAGCCGAGACGAACCACAAAACTGTAACGCGCTGCAAGCGCAACCTTCCACCTTCAATTTTCAATCCTGAACTACAAGCTACGGACTTGAGACTCTCATTCTTTCCTCCCTCGCCCTCTTGGCTTTCTCGTATTGAATCTTTTGTTCTACCCCCGCACTGCTCAGATCTTTCTTCCAGAAAATCATAATGACATAGAGCAGAAAACTGGCCTTTACCATGTGGCCGAGCCCTGTCTGTAAAGCTGTATCCGGACGAATGGGATAATAGAAGACGAGTGGTGTGAATATGAGAATAATCGGAAAGTAACGGCTAAATCTTTGGAATCCGTTTAAAACGATATTAAACGCCAATCCGAAGAAGAACATAAAGATGGAGCCTCCGAAGGTGCCGAAGTTAACATAGCCGTCTCCCAATGCACTGATACTCATTGAGGTACCTTGCCTTATCCACAATCCTGTATATTTTAGAACAAGTGAATTATCTCCTGCTTTCAATTTGTCAGGAGCCAGAATTCTGGGTAAAAATGCTGCCTCTAATATCATACGCAATTCCTCACCCTTAGCAAACGGTTCGCGTTCAGGTACCCAGGCCATTGCATTAGTGACGATAAATCCCTGGTTGATACGGACATTACTCTCTGCAATTTTATTCATATCAAAGAAACCGCCTTCTTGGTTTATTGTTCTGAAACTTTCTTCGAAAGCCTCAGTATTTCCCTCTCCATAGGTTATATTAGATCTGTAAACTGATTTAATTTGCTGGATGATAATTACCATGATAACCATGCCAATTGCAAACCCAACCTTGACTACTATTGAAGGTTTATACCTTATTGCCAGAACAGCTAACACAAACACAAGCCAGGTAAGTAAATCATGAAACATAGCTGTTTTTAAGGAGCTAGATATTATTGCTCCGACAACCAACACAAGAACCCACAGCTTAACCGGTTGCTTACTGAGGATTATCATGAACAGCCCGATAAATTTAAATCCGCTTAAGATGTAAAAGACATTAGCTAATTCTGATCCGAAAAATCCTGAAACTATTCCGGATAAAAATCCAATTCCAACAAATACATAAGGTATATTCGTATTAGACTCTACAAAATCATTTACAGACTTCTCATCCACTTTTTCTCCATTAAGCTTTTGTGAAACATGTAACCCCAGAATGAAACAGATAACAGCAGGAATAGCATAGGAAAAATAAACCTCTTCCGGTACTTGCATACGGTATTTAAAGTACATGAACTCATCCAGACCACTGTAGGCGAAGGACGGTCCAACAAGATATTGAAGACAAGCTAATGCTCCCGCCCAATAACGAACAGGAATTACATAACCGTACGCGTAGAAAAGCAACATGAACTGGTGACCGGCAATAGCTAAAGCAAAAAATCTCCAGACCGAAATGTCGGGGATGATCATTACTACACCCACCAACCCGAGTGCATACACGAGCCAGTTGATTTTTACACTGAAGAGGGTCGGGAAAAACAATTCGGTTTAGAGTTTAGGGTTTAGTTGTTGTAAGATTTAGCCGGGGCATTTCCGGGGCTAATTGATAGAGAAATTCAAATGTGTAAGCAAAAGTAAAATATTGAATGAGAAGATTGATCTTTATCCTTGTTTATTAAGAGCGCTTGATTCTTAATCTTTATTGTCCTGAAGAAAGGTTTAATCGTTTATTTAAAACGGTCAACGTTATTCAGGCATTTACAAACACGAACCACGAACCAATGAAAGTTTATTTGTTTATGGGTTTAATCGTTTATTTAAATCGGTCAATATTATTCAGGCATTTACCAACCACGAACCACGAACCACTCTCGGCTGAGCCGAGACGAACCACAAAACTGTAACGCGCTGAAAGCGCAATCTTCAATCTTAAATCTTCAATTTTCAATCTTAAACCACGAACCGATGAAAGTTTATTTGTTTATGGGTTTAATCGTTTATTTAAATCGGTCAATATTATTCAGGCATTTACCAACCACGAACCACAAACCTGTAACGCGCTGCAAGCGTAATCTTCAATCTTAAATCTTAAATTTTCAATCTTGAATCCGCAACGGCGGACGGGCACCCGAACCACTCTCGGCTGAGCCGAGACAAACTACGAACCACGAACTCGCCTTCGGCGAAGTAAACTTTGAACGCGCTGCAAGCGCAAATTCTACTCCTTCCACGCATGCAGTATTTTCGTCCCTTCTGTCAACGGAGTTGCCAACTCCTTTCCTTCCAGCGTCTCAATACGGTATCCGTGTTGCATCAATAATTTCTGCGCCGCACCTAACTCCAGACCCGCATTCTTCTCTGCCCACCACTCGAATTCGAAAATGATATGCCGAATCCGGCCTTCTTTCAGTAATTGTTCCGCTCCTTTAAATACATGGTACTCCCACCCTTGCACATCGGCCTTCAGAACCTTAATGCGATCTATTTTAAGGTCAGCAGTAAAAGTATCTAGCGTTGTACACGGTACTTTATAATGTTGAAAGCTGTCTATTTTTACCGGGCCGCTCCAACCGTGTACTCTGTCTGATTCGTAAAAGTCAATTTCGCCTACAGAATCCGATAGTGCTGTCTGTTGGGGATACACGTTTTTTATTCCGTTGATTTCGATATTTTGCTTCAGAATTTCATGAATGTGTTTTCCGGGTTCAAAGACATAAATGGTGATATTTTTCTTTTTGGCAACGGGCAAACTTATAGCGCCGATATTCGCCCCTGCGTCCACCATAATGTCATTGTCTTCCAACAATGAACAAATCAGACTCACTGTTTCCGGTTCGTATTCTCCGTCAAAAAATAAATCCCGGCCGACACTATCCTGAGTGTTGAGGATGTGAAACTTCAAGCCATTCTTGCATGAGATTAGTCTGTCTGACTTTTTATAGACAATATTTCTGAAAAGAAAACTTCCAATTCTTTTCTTGCCTTTAAAGGGAGGGAGTGAACGGTAAATATCTGACAGTTTATTCAATCTTAAAGTGAGTTGACTAAGTTTTCAATATTCACTACAATTTTTTCAAATGACCAGTCCTGAATCTTATTAAAAGCATTCTCTCCCATTTTTGGCAACCTGTCTCTTGAATGAAGAATCTCTTCAATTTTGTTTTTCAGGTCTTCTTTATCCCCTGATTTGAATATCCATCCGGTTTCATCCTCCTCCACCAGATCGGGAGCACAACCACAACGATCACTCACCAGTACAGGTTTACCACATGCCATCGCTTCGTTGACAGCCAGACCCCATGTTTCACTACGTGAACAAAGGACATAGATATCGCACATCTGGTAAACAGCAGGCATCGCCTGCTGGTTTTGGAAATCCATGAAGTGAATGTTCGTTCCCGCGCTTCTTTTCATCTCTTCCTCTAGTGGTCCGTTACCGATAAATACAAAATGTACTGACGAATCTTTAATTTCTTTTGCCGCTTCGAGCAGCAGAAACGGATTCTTGGTTTCTTCGAACTTGCCTGCAAAGAGAAACACGAGGTCTTTTTCCGGAATCCGAAGTTGCTGTCTGAGTAGTTCGGCTTTGTGCCGGGTTTCATCATTTACACTAAAAAAGTCAATATCAATTGTATGCGGACAGTGTACTAATTGTGCTTCCTGCATGCCGGCACTCAGGAAGTATTGTTTATTCAGTTGTCCTACATACAACGAGTAGTCAATGTTTTTGAAAACTCTTTTCAGGACAAGTTTCCTGATAAATCCCTTTAGCCCTGATCCTCTACCCAGTAAATGACTGTCGCCCCTGAACAAAACCGGAATCCTGCCATGAAAATATTTCATTGCCTTCAGATGGCTTTTGAATTTCCATCCGAAGATGAGAACGGCATTCGGGTTCCAGGCCTCTATTTCTTCTGTTAAGGTCGGGTTATCAATGCCCTTAAAGGTTTTCGATCCGGGCTCTTTGGAAATGTTATTTACAAATGTGTAATCATATCCTTCGAGTACCGGAATATCCCATTGAATATTCTTACCGAATCCGGGGTCAAATTTTTGCTGATGCTCCACCTGGCTCCAGGTATAAAATACTTTTACGGCAATTTTCTTCCGCTGCGCCAAAAGCCTGAACCATGGAGCGTTGTACTGAATGGGGTGAGTGGTGATGACTGCTAGTCTTTTCATTTCTCAAATTGTCATTCCGAGCACTCTGAAACCTTTAGAGGTTCTAACTCTTTCTTCAACCCAATTCATATCTTTAATATAAATTGTATTATATTGTCCAAAAGTCTCCAATAAGGTAAAGCGTTTAGAGAATGGATCGTAGTTATATGGCCTAAACCCATTTTCATATAACAATGAATGAATACTATCTTCTGAAAAGCCATACTTTAAGGCACTTCCGTTAAGTTCTATTATGATTGCCTTAAGTTGAGCTGATGAAAGAATTCTTAAAGCTCCGTTGAGCACTTTCCATTCAAACCCTTCTACATCTATTTTGACGACCTGTGGTGTTTTTTCACCTAGTTCGTCATCTAAGCAAACTACAGGCACTTGAATGGCATTTGACAAGTCTTTTTCGGTAGCTACATGGTTCATTGAATCTAAGTGTGAAGTGAAATAAAGTTTACCCGTTAAATCACTTAGTCCGGCTTGGCTTAGATGAACCTTCCCAGTTAATTCGTTGATTATCACATTTCTTTTTAGAAATGAAAACGTTTCTGGTACAGGCTCATAGGCGAAGGTCGTAGCTCCACAATTTTTTGATGCGAGTATGGTGTATGCCCCAACGTTAGCTCCTGCATCTACAAATATATCATCGGGTCTGAGCACGTGAAGCAGAAAAGCCATGTCTTCAAATTCTGCCATTCCGGTATAAATGTTACCTGTTGCTCCAACCATTCCTTTTTCGATGACCAAAAAACTCTCACTCACAAATCGACGTTTGACAGGACGACGATAAAGTGATTGGGATATCTGCCAGCTAAAAAAATTATATAACGCTCTTGGTTTATTCTTTGATGCTAATGGATGATTCCAAATAAACGTGCAAATTGAAAAAAAACGTTTTGTAAGTTGTCTAAAGCGCATTAGGTTTTAATTATTTTTCCTATAACCTTTACAAGACTTCCGGTAATCTTCTCAGCCGAATATTCCTTAAACGGCGACTGATCCACCATCTGATAATCATAACCTTTCATAAACGTCAGATATTCTTTGAATGCCTTACTGAATGTTTGGCGAATTTTTGGCAGATCTTCTTCTCCCGAAATATCCAGCACGACACCTGCATGAGAGTTACGGATTACCTCAACCCCTGTACTCTCCCTGTGCAGAATGGCGAGTATCGGTTTTTCGGATAACACAGCCTGATAAACTTTAGAGGGTGTATAGTGCGGCTCTGTGCTGCCCAGGATGAATACGCCGTCGGCTTCGTTCAAATGCACTAACACATCTAAGTAGGGAATCCTTGCGGGATATTCATACACATTAGACTGCCACAGCCCGTATTTCTCTGCCAGAGGCCTGATGTTATAGCCTTCTTTGTCATTGGGAGATTTACCGGTACCGATAAAATGAAACTCCACATTACTGAACTCCTCTTTATTTTCCTGCATGGCTGTAAATACCTGTTCCAGGGGGCCATACGCCTTGGGTAACATGGCACCGGCATAAACCAATTTGATTTTCCCTGCCTCTTTTGAAAAGAGATAAGGATGAATATCCATTTCCTGAACAGCTTTATGGTCGAAACGTTCACTGCCGTATGGAATGGCAATGAATTCACAGGAGGATTTTAACTTGGGATTCCGTTCTATCACGCCCTCAAAATAACTGGCCGCTACGCCTGAAATCAGGGATGCTTTTTTAACGGCAATGGGTTCCAAAAATCCGGAAACCTTAGTTGCCCACCAATGGCGGGAAAAGGTCTTCTCACTGCCCGGGAATTTGTGCACCCACGGGTCTATGTAATCTATCCCATAAGGAATACCTGTCTTTTCATGCAGCCACCTACCCCACAAAGCTCCGTAGAAGGATGGGATGGTAATATAGAGGAAATTAATTTTCTCCTCTTCAATTAATCGCTTAGCCTTACGATACATTGAAAAAAACGCACGCAATCCGATATCACCGACCAGGCGAGGTTTCGTAATCTTCATGGCTTTCACTTTCTCTATTCTCAAATCTTTCGGCAAGAGTTTGAATAGATTCCAGTCGGGTGCTTCTTCGTAATATTGTTCATCCACGGTAAGAATTACGGGTTCCCATCCAAAGGACGGTAAATGATTCGAAAAGAACCGTGCTCGATGCACCGCCGTTAAGTTTGATGGCGGAAAGTGCGGTGATATGATGAGGATTTTTTTCATTTTGTGCTATTTCTGTTTATCCCGGCCACCGGGTGTTACGTTTCGACGGATTACACGGTGCAGGGTGGCTAATCCACTCTCAGGGTTCAACCCGCTCTAGCGTGTCGCCCCCTTGCTTAGCCTCCGGGTGATACGCTTCAGCGGATTACACGATGAAGCGGAGGCTGTTTTTCCCTGCTCTCAGGGTTCAACCCGCTCTAGCGTGTCGCCCCCTTGCTTAGCCTCCGGGTGATACGTTTCAGGCGGATTACACGGTGCAGCGTGGCTAATCCACTCTCAGGGTTCTACCCGCTCTAGCGTGTCGCCCCCTTGCTTAGCCTCCGGGTGATACGCTTCAGCGGATTACACGGTGCAGCGTGGGTACTACTCCTCCAATTCAAACCCTTCCATCCTTCCGTAACTATCGGAGTAGAAAGTATCCAGCGAGTAACCGGTTAAATCTAAAAGTAGTTGTTTGTTAGTAATATCATCTTCTTTAATTCCGCAATACCCGGGGAATGAAGAATATGGCCAGTCTTCAATCTTCTTCACTAATCCTGCTCGCAACGGATTCTGGTGGCAATAATGCATGGCATTAACCAGGTAGTCTTTGTCTTTAGCATTTTTACTTCCGGTTAGGATTTTGGCTTTGGTTTTTAACTGAAACAGTGAACCTGAAGTTCCATGTTGTTTATTGACAGCCTGAGCGTAACTACTTAACATTATGCCTATTCGATAAGAAAGTTCTTGGACACTACCTGTTCCGAAAGAGTTTCTGGGTTTACAGGAGCTTTCATTCGTACTAATGATCAAATGAAAGTGATTGGGCATTAGACACCAGACCAGAATTTCGCAAAAAGGTATTAATTGCGCTTCCATTTTTCTCATAAAGAATAGATAATTCTCTTCAGAGAAAAAAACTTTTTGCCGGTTATTACCTCGATTATAAATGTGGTAAACTTCGTTTGGAACGAAATGCATTTGGATTACTTAAAATTGAAGTGTCGGCCCGGGTGATACGCTTCAGGCGGATTACACGGTGAAGCGGAGGCTGTTTTTCCCTGCTCTCAGGGTTCAACCCGCTTTTAGCGTGTCGCCCCTAGCCCTTCCCACAACTTCAACAACTTCTCCGACTCCGATTCCCAGTTCATCGACCAGGCGTAATAGTAGCGTGCCTGCTTGGTGGAGCGGATGGAATGCAGACTCTCTAAAATCTTTTCAAATCGCGATTCAAGGCCGGAATCGTACAAAGACAAAACAATCCCGCTGTGCTGGTTGGTTTTCAGGAAATCTCTTTGTGCAGGCGTATCGCTGGCGATGATGTACAGGCCCGCCTGATAATAGGCGAGCATCTTATTGGATACTGCCAGTTCGTTATTCCTGTCGCGGCCGGGTTCGATAGCCAGTCCCGCATCATAGAGAGATAATTCCTTGTGGAGATCGAGCTGTGATAAAGCATTGTGCACAAAAATATTATCCCTTCCTGCTATCCATTGATTGTAAAATTCTTCTTTACAATTTCCGTACAGATGTAATTCAACATTTTTCCTGCCATCAACCAGGGGAATGATTTGCTCCAGCCCGCGCCGGAAGGAAATATTCTGCGAAAACCAAACCAGCTGAAATGAATCACTCTCTGCCATTGATGGCGGTACAAACTCATCCTTGTGAAAATAATTCATCACTACTTCGGTAGCGCTATCAAACGATACCAGCTTTTTATACTCCTCCAAAATCAAAGGTGAGGCTGCAGTAACATAGTCTGCATTAGGTAAGATATGTTTAATCAGCTTTTCACTTCTGCGGATTTCTTTTGGAATGGTTGTCTCTCCGGGGTGGTAGTCTTCCAAATCGATACCCAACCTTGTCCCATTTTTTTGAGCCAGGTTGAGTGCAGGATAAAAAGCACCGATATTGTGTGCGATTACCCAATCATACTTTTTATTCAACCTTTTCAGGTGCTCGTTAAGCAGCCAGGACCTTTTGTTACAGGCCCACGAGAGTAACGCGGAGTTATCGGGTAATATATTAAGTAACAGCCTTGCACCTTCGAAAACTACTGTGCTCATCAACCAGGGCAGGAATGGCTTTCTGTTGCCCGGTATTTCTATTAATGTGATTTTATTTTTAAGCGTCTTTTTAATTTCTTCATGGTTCATTCTGCTCCAGTTGTTGAACGTGAAGCAGATCAGCGTCACTTCATATCCCTCATTTACCGCCAGTTGCACTTCCTTCACAATCCTGGGATTGGTACCAAGGTTATGAGTGGTTATGAAGAGGAGGTGCATGGATTGTTTAAAGGTTTATTTGTTTATGCGTTTATTTGTTTATCTCCTTAGCTATTGTGAGTTTATGCGTTTAGTAGTTTTTTGTACGGCTTCGCTTCGGGGTATTTCGGCAGGCTTAATAACCACCTCAGCGAGCCACATTGCTTTTGCCCCCTGAGTGCTCACTGAGCCTGCCGAAGTGGCCGAAGGGCGGCAGTACACAGTTATTCAATTTTCCGAAAACTTCCATTTATATCCCTATAAGCTGTCGCTAATTTTGGTAGCAATTCCGGAGTTCCATTTATGAGAGCAAGCTTCTTCTCTCTCCTCCATCCTTGCACTTGCTTTTCACGATAATATGCATGATCGATCCTATTAAAGACTTCATAATAGACCAATTTGACAGGTAATCTCTTCTTTGTATAGTTTGCTCCTTCGCCTAATTGGTGTTGTGATAGTCTTCTGTCTAGTTCTTTTGTACTGCCTGTGTAAAAAGTTCCGTCAGAACACAATAATATATACATGAACGCTTGCAAGGAAGAGAATTGGATTGTGTAGGGTGTAGCTACGCTTCGGGTATTTCTTTTACGACTTCACTTCGGGGTATTTCTTGTACGGCTTCACTTCGGGAACCTCAGTGAGCCATATCGTTTTCGCCCATTGAGGAGCTCACTGAGCCTGCCGAAGTGCCGAAATGTGGCGGTACTCTATTTTACCGCTGCGCTTCGGGGTATTTCGGCAAGCCCATAGCCGCCTCAGTGAGCCACGGTTTAGACTCGCCGCAGGCGAAACATCTCATAACTCATAACTTACCCGCGGCGCTGTAGATCTTCTCAATAATCTCCACCGTCTTCATCCCTTCAAAACCGTTGGTGGCGATGGTACCGCCATGCTGCAGCACGTCAATCAGATTTTCATATACTTTGTCGTGATTGCTCATACTGCCGACATAATGACCATAGTTATTCGGAGGGTTTCCCGGCGGCAGTCCGGTGATTTCAAGTCCCTCTATGTCCTGATATTCTAATTCATTCAGGTATTGTCCACCAATTTTTACGGTTCCTTTTTCTCCAAAAATCGTCAGCGAACCTTCTAAGTTTTTTTGATAGCTGTTAACTGTATAGTTAAGCGTTCCGGTAATACCGTTGTCAAATTCTAAGGTTACCACTCCCGTGTCTTCAAACTCTATAATGCCCTGATGATGGTAGTTATTCAGGATGGCATTCACGTGCTTCACATCTCCAAACATCCAATAAAGCAAGTCGATGAAATGACTGAATTGAGTGAACAGCGTTCCGCCATCGAGGTCCTTCGTTCCTTTCCAGGAATTGGCATAGTAAGCTTCATCGCGATTCCAGAAGCAGTTGAGCTGGATGCTATAAATCTTTCCCAGCCTGCCTTCATCCAGAACTTTTTTTACCGCCACTACCGGTGGATTAAAGCGGTTTTGTTTTACAATAAACAAGCGCTTGTTCATCTTATCTGCTGTGTATATCATCTCCCCGCAGTCGTGAACGGTAATGGCCATCGGCTTTTCGCACAACACATGGAAGCCGGCTTTCAAAGCAGCGATGGTGTGGACGGCGTGGAGGCCGTTGGGGGTGCAGATAGCAATAACATCTATCTCAGGATGTGCGGAAAACAGCTGGTTCATATCCTTGTATTCCGCAACCCCATATTTACTAGCAATATCAGATGATTTTCCGCTAACGTTATCACACACAGCGACAAGCTCACCAAAGTTAGATGCATGCATTGCATGCCGGTGTCCGATGCGGCCGCAACCGATGATGCCGAATTTTATTTTTTTGTTTTTCTCTGTTGACATTTATTTTTTATTTCATGGCATTTATAAATTCATATATCTTTTTTATCTGTTGCTCATAAGAGTTGCTTAATGCGAATGAACGCCTTATCTTTTGTCTGTCGGGTGCATTAAACTCATCTAATCTTTTAATTTCCGTGTCGAAGAATGCCGGGAAATTGTTACCTTCTTTACAATCCATCACAAGCAGATCCGTTCCGTCATAGTGCGACACATAGGTAGAAAAAACAGTTTTGCCTGTACTGAGGTATTCCATAAGTTTATGGGAATTAGAGGCTCCGTTTATATCTTTTTTCGCAGAATAAATAAACAAAAAAGCATCCGCCTGTTGTATTTCCCCGGCGAGGATTTCCGGCGTCTTCACACCATGCAAAACAACATTTTTCTGTTGTCCGAGAAATTGAATAAAGTCTGATGTTTCAGCAGGGATATCTCTACCGCTGACATTATTTTCGTCGAGACCTGCAGGCCCCCAGATATGGAAGTCAATTTCCGGATGCGAAGAAATAATTTCCCGGAATGCACCGATATCCATGGCATTGCGCAACAGGTTTCCCACATAACCGATTTTGATTCTGTCATCTGTTTTTTCCCCCGACTCCCCTGCCATCTGTTGAAATGCCGGCGCCAGTCCGTGGTTAAGCAGTAGCCGTGGTTTATCGACATCCTGAAAATAATCCAGAATATTCTGAGCAACAGAAATAATTGCATCCGACTGAGATGCTGTTTTCTTCAGGTATTTACCCCTGTAAAAATCATACATGAACAAAAGGTTCGTTCCTGCTCCAAACTTTCCAGTGTTTACAATGAACTGAGGGTTAAAACACCACAATTCATCCACTTCTCCTGTTATCTTTTTAACTGACCTGACATATTTGTTTTCGATTATCCGGAACAATGAAAAGAATTTCTCTCTGTAAACAATTCTGCGCGGGTTTTCTTTAACGTGGATAATTGTAATTGAAGGATAACCTTCCGGGTTTTCTGAAACACAACATGCGGTCTGATTGCCTGAACGCGGCGGATTTACAAAGAACACTTTATTTCCCATTCTGGCCAGTTCTATGGCAAAATGCATTTTGCTCAGCATCATTTTGCCCCAGGGTTCAGATGAGAGAATGACGATGGTTTTCATTTTTAGCTAATAATGGTCTATTATTTTCGGCGAGAATAAGTTGGAGGGTTAGACCACCCCGTCCGCCATGGCGGACGGGGTGGTTAAATTACCTCTCCCGGAAAACTCACCAGCACTCCCATCCCTTTCTTCTGAAAGACAAACATACTCCCGGCTGCCACAGCGGATGCACCGGCATCCACCGCTCTTCTCAAATCATCCACACCGCCGGCACCCCCACAGGCCACCAGCGGAATGCTGACTTTCTCAGCCAGCGAATGAATCAGATCCAGATCATATCCGTCCCACGTGCCGTCTCTGTCAATATTGTTTACAAGCACTTCTCCCGCGCCCATCTTTTCCAGTTTCACTATCCATTCCTCCGGACTCACCTTCTTTTTGACTGTGCCTGATTCTGCATAGACTCTCATCCTGCCAAACAAATCCCGGCCCACATCCATCGCTGCCGTTACAGCCTGCGAACCATACACATCTGCAATCTGTTTTACAATTCCGGGATTTTCAAACAACACAGTATTCAAAACCACTTTCTCAAATCCGGCATGAAATATCTTTACCGCATCCTCAAAACTTCGGATACCTCCGCCATATGACATCGGCATAAATGCCTCACCTGCCACTGCACTAATCAATCCAAAATCAATTTTGCCTTTTTCCTTCGATGCCCGGTAATCCAGCAGCATCAATTCATCTGCTTCTTTTTCATTGAAAAGCCTGACTGTATTGATCGGATCTCCGACATAAACGGGATGTTTAAACTTCACCGTTTTGTAAAGCCCGCCGTTGTGAAGCAGCAAAACCGGAATGATGCGTGTTCGCGGCATCAGGAAATTTTTGAAAAGTTTTCGAGAAGTTTCATGCCGTATTTATGGCTCTTTTCAGGATGAAACTGTACTCCGTAAATATGGCTGCGGTGAAAGGCACAGGTAAATTCATATCCGTAAACTGCCACTGCACTGATTTCTTCAGGATGATTCATTTTGAAATGATAGGAATGTACGTGATAGAAACGCGGCGATGAAAGCATGTCTTTCCAGAGTGGATCATTTCCCCGCACCTGCACGTCCGCCCAGCCCATGTGGGGTACTTTCAGTCCATTCATCTTTGTCTGATCAAAGGGAACAGTAACAGCATCCATCCACCCCAGGCCATCGCAATCCCCTTCGGCACTGTGTTTTGTCATGAGCTGTGCTCCGAGGCAAATACCCAGAACCGGTTTTCCTTTTTTAATGACAAGTTCATTCAGCAAATCGGCCAGTCCGCTCCGTCTGAGGTTTTCCATGCCTTTTTTAAAATTACCGACACCGGGCAATATCAGTCTGCCGGCTTTTTCCAACTCCTTTTCCGCAGAAGTGATGCAGGCATCAATGCCGAGATATCTGTGCATATTGAGCACAGAATTGAGATTCCCCAGTCCGTAATCGATGATGGCTGTCATCGCTTTACCGGCCGAATTTTCCGGTAAATTTTCTTTACCGGTGCCAGCACCGGATATCGCTTATCCACCGGCATTTCATAATCAAAATCATAATGGCTGCGGACAGGAAGTTTCATAATCTTCTCAAATTCTTCGTGATTCAGGCCCAGTTTTTTCAGTACAAAATCCATATCGTGCTTCAGCAATATTTCGTCATATATCGGTTTTGCAAGCTCTTCCAGCGCCTCCGCCTTTGTCATCTGTCCTGAAAATATCAGGTTACTCAGATGCGGTTTTCTCTTGTCAATACCAAACTTCGCCGGCAAAATGTATCCCTGGTAAAACCGGGTAAACAGGCTTTCGAAATGTTTGCCGCCATAATCCTTCCACCCTAGTTCTTTTGCAATCAGCGCCTTCACTTCTTTCTTAATGTAAGGTACATAATGCAGTACAGATAGGCTTTGAACTCCTTTTACTCCCATATAATACCTTTTTACTTTCGCATCCATAAAAGGAAATGTTTTCAACGGAACTTTCCCATACGCTTTATGGATTGCCTTTATATTCCGATGATCGCTTTTTGAAAAATTCCATGTGCGCGGCATCGTCTGCTCTGTCTGTACATTGGTGCCGCTCAGAATATACTTGATATTTTTTTCTCCTGCTATTCTGTACAGGCTGGCAAAAATAGCGTGGTCGGTAATGGCTTCTATATCGACCACTGACGCTTTGAGGTAGGCCAACTGAAGGTCTCTGAATTCCTCCCAGTCGATCACATTTGTATGCAGATCCAATCCGAGTCTACTGACGATGTTTTCAATATTTTTCACTGCCAGTTCACTGTTCCATCCATTATCGAAGTGAACAGCCAGCGGCCTGAGCCCCAGTTGATGGGCAAGCCACGCGACATAGGTACTGTCCACTCCGCCGCTCAGTCCCATGATGCAATCATAGGGTTTTCCCCTGCCTTCCTCTTTGATCCGGTCAGCCAGTTCTTCCAGTGCTTTCCATCCCATTTCGGGATCAGGGAATAATTTTTCAGCTGCTGCTTTCTGATACTCATAATAATAATTGCAGATGCCCTTTTCATCAAAGGTGATGTCGGGGTCGGCAATGGTGTCCATTACGGAGAGGGAGCATTGGCGGTAATCCTGATTAGTAGTCATCAAAAATTATTAAATATCTTAAATGAAATAAATGAGTCTCTTTTCCTTATAAAAAATGAAAGTATAGAGATTAAATTAATGCCAAAAACAAAAACCTTCTTCCCTTAGTTGTTCAAATCTCAGAAACCAAGCGCTGCTGCCAGTTTGCGAGTTAGGTTCATTATTTTTTTTCTTCTTTTCTTTTTTTTCATTGTAGAAAAAATCTTTTGTTTTTCATCATGATTTAACGGGCAATTATTGTCGTTTAAAGCCTTTAACAAAATTTCCTCTACCCTTAAGGGATAAATCATCTTAGCATAATCAGTCTGAAATTCCTGCCCCTCATGCAAGCGGTTCCAGTATAGGTCGAAGGGATATTTTACCATTGCATACCGTTTGGCAAGTGTAAGCCATAATTGCAGGTCTCCAATCATCCTCTCACCCGTAAACCCTCCTACAGATTCAAAAGCTTCTCTCTTAATTATTGCAGATCCGGGAGATCGATCGAAGTGACCATAACCTGAAAAGTGCTCTAAGTATATTTGCTTTGAGGAGATACATACAGGATATTTTCTGTCATCTTCCGGTTTGGATGCCAGCCCAAACCCTGCTTCGGGAAATTGCTCCATACTCTTTACCATCATTTCCAGCCCGTGTGGATAAATGGCATCGTCAGAGTCCAGATATTTTAAATATTTACCCCTTGCATAAGATGCTGCCCTATTCCTATTCGGATAATCCCCCAGGTTCTTCTCATTCACATATACTTTTATCCGGCTGTCTTTTGCTTCATAGCTTTTTGCAATTTCAACGGTACGGTCCGTTGAGCAATCGTCCACAATAATCAGTTCAAAATTGGTATAGGTAGATGCCAGTACGCTCTCTATCGCTTCCACGATATATTTTTCGCGGTTGTAGGCGGTCATGAGGACACTTACCAACGGGCTTTCTTTTGTTATCGCTTCATTCATTAGCTGATTCCTCAGTTCAGTGGTTAATGGGGAGTAATTCTGATGATGTCGTTCTTAACCTGTACCTGGCTACCAGCAATGCCATACCCTTTCAGAAATTCCTTTAATTCCTGCAAGGTTGGATAATCGTATTTTCCTACAAACAAGCGTGCATCGTCAATAAGAATTACATTCTTTTTCAATCCATCCTGAAGCAGGATTTGCAATTCTTCAACAATGGGAGTGTCCTTGCTGCCCCTGGCTGTCTGTATAAAAGTATTACCTAAGTGAAACGCACTGCTATAATGGGCATCCAGCCAAAAGAGAGTATTCCCCGGAAGCTCCGGTAAAATATCCCTCAATACCTCTGCACTATTACCCTGGTACACACTCACCTTCGGCTCGCCGGCAAACCGCTGCCTGCATTTTTCTGCCAGCTCTTCCTGCAGTTCAATGGTAAATACCTTCTCAAAAGAGTCTTTCATGGCAAAGGCTGTATCACCCAGAAAGCTACCTGTTTCCACAAACAGCGTAGTGCCATATTGCTTACCATACCATTGCAGCAACTCCCGCTTTTTTGTGTAATCCATCATCACCCACCGCTCGTACAATGGCTTTTTTATATAATGTTTTATAAAGAAAGAAATATTCATATCCCCAAGTATTCATGCAGCATGCTGCCCTTTAGTGTTTTTGATTTTTCAATGTTTTTCTTACAAAAAGCACATTCCCCATATCCCATCCTTCGGGAACGGCTTTCATTACTACTTCAAATCCCTTTGATTCAAGAAAAGTTTTCAAGTCTTCGTACTGCCCTACCCCTTCATAGGTTTCCTTCATGCTGACCTCAGTATGAATGACAGATACGGTTTGCAGGATTTTCTCAGAGGCCTGCAACATTCTCAACTCAAACCCCTGCATATCCAGCCATAACAGGTCAACGTGATTAATACCCTGCTTTTCTGCCCAGTCGTCTAATGCCACAGCGGGCACTTTGATCACTTTGCCGAAGGTGGTACCGGGATGATCAATCAAATGCATTTTTGGAGGCAACAGGGAACTCGATCCATCCGATTGCCCCTCACTGATATAGAAATTCATCTCCCCATTTTTATCAGCCAGGGCGGTATGATAGAAAAATAAATTGTTCCGCCTGCTCTTACACTTTTTCAATTGATCAAATATTTCCGGCGCAGCTTCAAATGCATGTACCTGCCCTTTGGAAAACATGTTTGCCAACTCTACACTGTCTTTTCCTGCATGGGCTCCGCAATCAATAATTACAGGCGCTGCGGGCAAATACTTTTTAAAAAGTGCTTTGGAGATATTCTCATTCCTTACTTCGGGGATGGCATAATTTCTAAATAAGTACATCCTTACATGATAAAGGAATGACCTGAATTTTCTTACAATAATATTCATCTAAACTGGCTGCGTTTGGGATATTGGGGAATAGTCTGATATTTTGATGAACCCGGATTCCAACGATATATCTTAGTTCAAAAATAAAAATGCGGCCTTCCGTAAATCCTGGAAAGTAATTTTTTCTTCTTTTTATTTAAAAATGTATAGGGCTTATAGATCAACTTTTCTGCAACCGGTTGAGATTGCAATAAATGATTTACCACTTCCGCCATCCGCATTTCAAAATAACTGTATTCCAATTCCTGCGGAAAAGAATTGTCTTTGAACCATGGCCTCATTAGATAGCTTCTATACAATTCGTCATCTTTATCAATTTTGATGATTTCTTCAATGGCTTTCTCATACGAAGGGAAATCATGTATATTAATAAAACTCTTCGAATTAAAGTCTCGTCCTATTTCAGGATTACCCCAGTAAACAGGAATACTATCAACTATCATGGGCTCTACAATTTTTTCTGTTGTATATCCGGGATAACACGAATTTTCAAAGGATAGAACAAACTTATAGTTCTCAATAAACTCCATCTTATCTGCCACAGGGCCTCCTACATTGTTAAGATATCGCCCCCCTGAATCTACCTGCTTGTATTGACTTAGTAATTCAAAAAAACTATTACGTTCTTTGGCTGTGCCGTTACTGACAACCATACAACAGAACTTCGTTTTTTCTTTAAGTATTTCTTCAGGCTTTCTCCTGGCACATAAGTTTTTCAAATCACTTCTCCAGCGGTACAGAGGTAGCCTGATATTCATTCCCTTATAACTCTCATAATCAAATGTCAAAGCAAAATCGCATTCATGAAAATCAGGCCGTACATTTTCTGCGGTGTAAAAGATCTTTGGGCATTTATATTTAAGGTGATTGAAACTGTAAACCGAGTAGATTAATATATCAGGCTCACCTGATAATACTACCTCGTAATTAGGCTTCAAAAGGTTAAGGAACAGATTATCCTTAGGGTTAAAATCCGGCCAGAAATCTGTGAATTGTATTTTGAGTATTGGTTTCATCAAAATGCTACGAATACACGAATTAGTCGGGTAAAAAAGAAAAAAAATGCGCTGTCCCTATCAAGTAACTACTATTTGGGTGGATTTAGCATTTAACAGCCTATTTCGAGATTCCGTCCCGAACATTCGGGACGGAATGACAATAATAGATGGTCATTGCGGACTAGATCCGCAATCTCATTGTACTTTATTTGAGATTCCGCATCAAGTGCGGAATGACAGCGTTGTTTTACGTCATGCTGTCCCGATAGCTATCGGGATCGATTCAGCATCTCAATTGTGTACTATGAGATTCCGTGTCATCCCGAACGTTCGGGACGGAATGACCCCAAGTAAGAAAGGACTTTAAAAAAGAAGTCATTGCGGACGCGATCCGCAATCTCTTCATACAATTGTTTTGAGATTCCGCATCGGGTGCGGAATGACCTTAAAAAAACATTGTCATTGCGGACTTGATCCGCAATCTCACTTTATCCTTCATTCCCTATTATCCTTATACATCTCTTTAACCGCTTCAATCAGATCATCATCAACGCCAATGGATTCTGCCAAGTTCTTCCACACATGATTTTGCTCACTTATTAATGCGTTCTTCCATTCTCTTTTCCAATTCTTCAATTGTTTTTCTCGCCTGATTGCTAATTCCATTGTTGGGAATTGCTCGTAGAAGACTAACTTATTGCAGTTAAACCGCTCAGGAAAGCCAGGGTTGATTTTCGCTAAATGTTCGGCTGTTCTTCTTGCAAGTTCATTCGTTACACCACAATAAAGAACCTTGTTAGTTTTATTAGTAAGGAAGTAAACAAAGCCGTTTTTTTTCATGTGGTTGTCTCGTCCTGATTTTGGTTGACTCTTTTTTGAGTTATTAACAGGGGGATAAGATACCTGTTTTTAACCTTAGTCTTAATATTAGTTCCTTTGTCTTATTCAGATCAAACGGACTCAGGCTCTGA
>JAGFIS010000029.1 GCA_024103425.1 Chitinophagaceae bacterium | reverse complement strand
ATACAATGAAGGTAACTGTGAATGCAGTACCAAACAAAGCCCCGAAGGCCAATGCGGGCCAAAACCAGACGATTACTTTGCCTACTAATACAGTAACACTCAGTGGTAGTGGAACAGACGAGGATGGCACTATTACAGGTTATCAGTGGAGTAAGGTATCGGGTCCGGTCAGTTATAGCATAACCAGTCCATCATCAGCTACTACAGAAGTGACAGGCTTGGTAGAGGGAACATACAAGTTCAGGTTGAAGGTGACTGACAATAAAGGAGCCACAGGAACGGCTGATGTAACAATTACTGTGAAAGCAGGAAGTAATCAGAAGCCTATCGCAAATGCCGGAGGAAATAAAACGATAGTCTATCCAGAGAATTCGGTTATACTTACAGGTAGTGGTAGTGATGTGGATGGAATCATTGCAAGTTTTAACTGGAGACAATTATCCGGCCCTTCAAATGCAAATATTCTTTCCATTAATAAAGCTCAGACCGAGGTAAGTGATTTAGTTGTGGGTAACTATGAATTTGAGCTAACGGTAACAAATGATAAGGGTGCAACCGGGAGGGATACAATGCTCTTAATGGTGGCTTCGGCTAGAGAGATGACATATGAAAAAGAGATTAATATTTATCCCAATCCAACAAAAGGGCTTTCGATTCTGGAGATTATGGGCGTAAAGATAACAGAAAGGTTGGTTGTGTTAGTCTCTGATGGTACAGGAAAAGTGTTAGAAAGGAGAGAAGTATATTCAGGGGGAGCCTATAGTCATAAGGAGCAGATTGATTTTACAAAGTATAGAAACGGAATGTATTTTATAACTGTCATCTCAGAGGGAAGGGTGAGGGCTGTTAAAAGGGTTTTACGTTTATAACTAAAAATAGTCAATCTGTTTGTGGAGATTATTTGATTACCGGTATAGGAAAGATTAGTTGGAAATGTAAATTTTTGTGATTAACACATTTAGAGGTAGAGTTTTTAGGCTATTGATAGAAGTTCAAATAATGCTAAATGGCTCGGGTTAGATGGCGTGCAATTTAGAAGCGGTTAGAGGGCTTGTTTCCATTCGGGAAACAGATTTATACGTTTGCGAAATGTTGCGTTATGTTAACTTTTTAATTTGGTAGTTTTTCCTGAAAAGGGTTTTAGGCAGAGTGCTTTTAGCATGATTAGAATGAATAAACTATTAGTAGTGGCGTATCTCTTAAATAGGCGCTTTGGTTCTTGTCCTAATCTGTAAGCCCACTCCAATCCACATTCTTGCATCCATTTGGGTGCACGACTTTGAATCCCTGCCAATACCGGAAGAGCTCCTCCGACCCCAATCAAGACAGCCTTTATTTTTCCTTTCATTTCTGCCATCCATTTCTCCTGTTTTGGACAGCCTAAGGCTACGAAAACTAAGCCCGGGGATGACTTGTTAATCATATCGATAATTTCTTTCTTTTCCTGATCGGATAAACTTTTGAAGGGTGGGCTGTAGGCTCCTGCGGTTATCAGTCTAGGATAATTTTTTTGGACTTTTTCTTCCAGCAGTCTAAGCATCTCTTCAGTTCCTCCATAAAAAAAGACTTTTACTCCATATTTCTCTGCCTGGTCTAGTAAAGAGGGAACTAGATCCATCCCCGCGACACGCTCCTGTTTTATACCGGACAATAATCTTAGTCCCCAGACCAAAGGTTTGCCGTCGGGAGTAACCATGTCGGCGTTATTAATTATGTTACTAAAAAGATCATCTTTATGAGCTTCTATAAACATGTGAACGTTCGCTACACATATGTAAGCCGATTTCGCAGAAAGAGCCCATCCTGTTATAGTTTGAACAAAATCATGATAGGCTCCGGTTGTAATTCCAAAATTTATTAAAAATTCTTTTTTCATCAGGTCATTAATTAGATGCCATTGAAATCATTTTTTCTTGTAAGGTTAACCGAGGGGTATTATAAGTTGAATACTTCATTTAAGCTTAAAAAAGTAAGAGTTACTAGTCAATTATTTCTTTCGCTATAGACTATTAGCGTATTTCTTAATAGGCTCCCAGAAAAATGATTATTTATTCAAAGTAAAGATTATTTATTTTGTTTATGATGAGAATCACTTCCTGCCTTACGGAATATAATACTCACGTAAATTGGATTTATAGTCTAATTTCTTTGATAGTATTAGTTGTTTTTAGATCAAATTTGTTGTAAAAATAGCTAGAAAAGTTGCTGGTATTTTAATAGTTGATTATAGTCGGGAGTTTTTAGTTATTTCGTAATATATTGAGTATGAAAATCGTTAACTCCTTATCAAGGGTTTGTTTTTAATCTTTACTCAGGTTTATGCATATAGCTATTATTTCTAATTCCTTTCAGGAAGATTATGAAAGCAACCTTCTAAATAGTCTGGCAGGTAGAATAGGTCGCATTGATTTTATTGGCTCCGCATCTTTTGACAAAGAACTGTTTGATAAGAGAATTAATTATTATGATTTTCGTGGTCATGATAGTGGGGGATCTTTTTATACAAAAGCAATGAAAAACTTGCGGTATTATGGCAGGTTATTAAGATATATATGGTCTACCGAGGCGACACTTTTTCATTTTCAGTGGCTTCGATTTCCCATTTTGGATGGGGTAATACTTCCGTTACTCGTAAGATTAAGAGGAAAAAAAGTGGTTTATACAGCTCATAATGTCCTTCCTCATAATAGAAATAATTTTTTTCAAAAAATTCAATTTAAACTCGTTTACAGTGTAGTTAATCGCCTTGTAGTCCATACAGAATTTATAAAGAAACGATTACGAGATGAATTTAAAATCAATCCTTCGAAGGTTGATGTAGTTATACATGGTGTTTATGAGAGAATTTTGCATGAAGAGGTCACCAAGGAAAAAGCAAGAAGTTATTTTAATCTTTTGCCGGAGTCATTTGTAATCTTGTTTTTCGGCGGTATCAGTAAGTATAAGGGGTTAGATTTACTGATGGAAAGTATTGATAGCTTAGAGGAGGAGGGGATACAAATTTTTGTTGCCGGAAGTTTGGATTCCAAATATGAAACTGATTTCAAACGACTTTGTGAAAAATATAAAAGCCAAAATAACGTTTTTGTTATAAGAAGAATTAGAGATAATGAGGTGGAGTTCTGCTTTAAGGCAGCCAATGTGACTGCTTTACCTTATAGAGAGGCAAGCCAGAGTGGAGTACTGTTCATGTCATATGCCTATGGGGTTCCTGTAATAGCACCTGCGATGGGAGGATTTGTAAAAGATGTTGTTCCGGGAAAAACAGGATTTCTTTTTAGCCCTAATGATTGTAAGGATCTTGCAGATAAGATAACTTTATTAAAAGGACTACCTTATTTTGAGTCGGAAAAACACAAAGCGAGTATCCGTGAATTTGCATTCACCAATTATTCATGGGATAAAGCTGGCGAAGAATTAAAGGCGGTTTATGAGGCTTTATAGGAAAAATGGGAGATAAATATCAGGAGAAGAGAGTAAATTAAAGGATGAATCAACAATATGAACGATATCTTAAGGGGACATTAATCCTGCTGGATCTTTTGGCTCTTAACGTTTCGAATTTTTCGTGGCAGGGAGTTTTTGCGCATAATATTGATCATGACTTTATCAGGGCCTACAATCAATACTTTATGATTGTTAATGGGTTATGGATTATACTTACGATTGCCTTGGCCTTATATAATATGAAGGTGATTTCGGACTTCGCTTCATTTATTAAGCGAACCTCTCAGGTTTTTCTTTTGTATGCCACTTTAGTGATGGCATATCTGTTTTTCTCAAGAGAATTATTGGTTTCAAGGCAGTTTATTTTTTACTCAGTACTTTCATTTGGGGTAGCCTTATTATTTATAAGATTTCTATACTTAGGGTTTCAGGGATATTTTAGAAAAAGTGAATCACTAAGGAAGCGAGTTTTAATTATAGGATACAATAAAACCTCTCAAAGGTTAACTAAGTTCCTCGAATCTGAGCATAGCAATACTGAGATTGTCGGTTATATTGAGGGAGCGGAGAGGGTTGATGAGCTTACTAATTATCCAATTTTGGGGGGTGTTGATTCAACACTTAAAGTAGCAAAGGAATTAGATGTACATGAGATCTTTTCAACTGAAATACCAAAGAACAGTCTGGATTTAAATAGGTTTATAAGAGCTGCTGAGAAAGAATCTATAAAAGTGAAGATTGTTCCTAACCTGGATACTTATTTGAAGTTTGACTCGCACATCGAGTTTTACGGGAGTATTCCAGTCCTAACTCAGAGGTACTCGGCGCTTGATGATGTTGGAAATGTTATTAAAAAAAGAATACTCGATCTTGTGTTAAGCTCCTTTGTTATTCTATTCATTCTTTCATGGCTACTCCCCCTGCTAAGTATTTTGATAATTATAGAGTCTGGTTTCCCTGTCTTCTTTAAACAGAAACGATCCGGATTAACAAATAAGCCTTTTTGGTGTTATAAGTTAAGAAGCATGAAGGTAAATCGGGATGCGGATAAAGTGCAGGCTACAAAGGATGATATGAGAATTACAAAAGTGGGCAAATTTATAAGGCGCACCAGTTTGGATGAATTTCCCCAATTTTTCAATGTTTTTATTGGAAATATGAGTTTAGTTGGCCCCAGGCCTCATATGTTGAAACATACACAAGATTATTCAAAAATAGTTGATGAATTTATGGCTAGGCAGTTTGTCAAGCCGGGGATAACCGGGTGGGCGCAAATTCACGGCCTACGTGGAGAAATTAGAAATGAGGAAGATATAAGGCGAAGGGTTGAGATGGACCTATGGTATATGGAACACTGGACATTGTGGTTAGATATTCAGATCCTGTTCCTTACATTTTATAAGGTTCTTGTGGGGGATAAAAAAGCATATTAGATTCAGATATCATAAGGTCAAAAATTACTATAAAAATTTAAATACGATATACTATGAAGGCTTGTTTTATGGGATTAGGTTACATCGGTTTGCCTACTGCAATTATTGCTGCAAAGAGTGGCATTGAAGTGTTAGGTGTGGATATCAATCCTAAGGTGGTTGAAATGACAAAGGAAGGTAAACTACACATCATTGAGCCAGGGTTAGAGGAACTTTTAAGAGAAGTTTTAAAAAGTGGAAATTTTAAAGTTGCTTCAAAACCTTCAACGAGTGATGTTTACTTAATGGTGGTTCCCACGCCATTTAAAGGAAATCATGACCCTGATATTTCTTATATAGAAGCGGCTACAAAAGCTATACTACCTCTCTTGAAGGAGGGTGATTTATATATAATTGAATCTACCTCACCGGTTGGGACTACAGAGAAGATGTCACAGCTGATATTTTCAGAAAGGCCTGAGTTGGCAGATAAACTCTTTATTGCTTATTGTCCGGAGCGGGTACTGCCTGGCAATGTTATATATGAATTAGTTAATAATGATAGAGTGATAGGTGGTATCGATTCTGAATCAACTGATAAGGCCATTGAATTTTACAGTACGTTTGTTAAAGGGGCATTACATAGAACGAATAGTAAGACGGCAGAGATGTGTAAGTTGGTTGAAAATTCTTCACGAGATGTGCAGATTGCTTTTGCTAACGAGCTGTCTTTGATTTGTGATAAGGCCGGTATAAATGTATGGGAATTGATTCATCTTGCGAATAAGCACCCGCGTGTAAATATTCTTCAACCCGGATCGGGGGTTGGCGGGCATTGCATTGCCGTGGATCCTTATTTTATCGCATCTGAATTTCCTATAGAATCTCAAATTATAAGTAAAGCCAGAGAGATAAATAATTATAAATCATTTTGGTGTGCGGAAAAGACGCTTGATGAAATTGTGAAGTTTGAACTTAAACATCACAGGAAACCCGTTGTCGCAATGATGGGACTAGCATTTAAACCAAATATAGACGACCTGAGAGAATCGCCGGCAAAATATATTTCAACAAAGGTTATGCAGCGGGCAAATAATGCAAGTATTTTAATAGTGGAGCCGAATGTTTCAGAACATGAAATTTTTAAGTTATCAAATTACGAAGAAGCCTACAATAAGTCAGATATTGTAGCCTTTCTAGTAGCACATAACGAATTTAAGACCCTTCCATACCGAGAAGATAAGATCATTTTGGATTTTGCAGGTGTTTTTAAAAAATAGTGTAAGATGGTAAAAAAAGTAATGATTGTTTTCGGAACACGTCCGGAAGCTATCAAGATGGCACCTTTAGTAAAAGAATTACAAAAGTACCCTGATGATTTCCAGACAATCGTATGTGTTACCGGACAGCATCGCGAGATGTTAGATCAAGTACTATCAATATTTGAAATCAATCCTGATTTTGATTTAAATATTATGAAACAGGGGCAGGATTTATATGATGTTACTACCAATGTTCTTATTGGAATGCGAAGTGTGCTCAAAGAGGTTAAACCGGATATCGTCTTAGTTCACGGAGATACAACTACCTCAACAGCGTCTGCCTTAGCGGCTTTTTATCAACAAATACCGGTAGGGCACGTAGAGGCGGGTCTTCGGACAAATAATATTTACAGTCCGTGGCCCGAAGAAATGAACAGACAAATAACAGGACGAATTGCAACTTATCATTTTTCCCCCACTCCCTTAAGTAAAAAGAATTTATTGAAGGAAAACGTAAGTGAAGATAAGATTATCGTTACCGGAAATACAGTTATTGATGCATTGTATTCTGTTGTGAGCAAGATAAAAAGTACTCAACGGCTAAACAAGGAATTGACAGATTCTCTAAGAAGTAACGGGTATGATGTGGAACGTTTGAATTCAGATAGAAGACTTGTTTTAATAACAGGTCATAGAAGAGAAAATTTTGGGGAGGGGTTTATTCAAATTTGTAAGGCAATAAAATATCTTAGTGAGAAATATACTTCGGTCGACTTTGTTTACCCGATGCACTTAAATCCGAGTGTGAGAAAACCCATTTCCCAGGTTTTTGGTGAAAGTACCCTGGATAACATGTTTTTTATAGAGCCCCTGGAGTATTTGAGTTTTGTTTTTCTGATGGAAAAGAGTTTTATCTTACTTACAGATAGTGGAGGAATTCAAGAAGAGGCACCAGGGTTAGGGAAGCCGGTATTGGTGATGAGAAACACTACTGAACGCCCGGAGGCACTCGATGCGGGAACAGTGAAATTGGTTGGAGCTGATTATGAAAAAATCACTAATGAGGTATCAGCACTGTTAGATAGCCCAGGACTTTATGAGGAAATGAGTAAAGCAGTGAATCCTTATGGAGATGGTTTGGCTTGTGGCAGAATAGTGAAGGCATTGAAGCAATACTTTGCCATTTTTTAAGAATCAATCCTAGAGATATACCTTTAATTTAAATTATAATAATGGGCAAAAGGAGAGTCCTCATTTTGCAAGAGGAATTACAAGATTATAGAGTTCCAATATTCAATTTACTGGGAGAGAGGGTAGAACTGACCCTTGGATTTCTGAAGCCTTTAAAGATTGAAAGCAAAGTTCGCTTTAGCACTCATGTCTTTAGTCCGTTTCGTTTTCAACGCTTTTTCTATGTGAAGGGATTAAGGAGCTTTTGTAAAGACTATGATGTCGCTATTTATCCAGCCCACCTTAAGGTATTAAATTACTTTCTTTTACCCTTCAATAAAGACAAATTTAAAAAGATTGCCTGGACGAATGGTACACGTGCCTCCTATACTCAGGTTTTTGATTTGAACAGAAAAATGAAGTTTCTTGATCATCTATATCTTATGAATCTTAAGAAAGCGGATGCTGTTTTATTGTATATAGAGGAAGCAAAAGAAACTCTAAAAAAACATGGGGTAGACTTGAGCAAAGTTTTTGTTGCCCATAATACTGTATACGTTAATTATTCTAAGAACAATGTAGAGGAAAAGAATTCTATTTTATTTGTTGGAACATTGTACAAGGGAAAAGGGGTTGATGAATTAATAGATTGTTATGCTGAAGCACATAAAGGAAGAAGAGAATCAGAAATTCCTGTTCTTGAAATAGTTGGAAAAGGAGAGGAGTTAGAAGGGCTGAAAAGTAAAGTCAATGCACTCCAACTGACAGATAAAGTACTTTTTCGGGGAGCTATTTATGATGAAGAAGTTCTTGCGGAATCATTTAGTCGAGCAATGGTTTGCGTTTCACCTAATCAGGCAGGGTTGTCAGTTTTAAAAAGTTTTGGATATGGGGTTCCTTTTGTTACAAAAAAAGATGCTATTACAGGTGGAGAAATAGTTAACGTTAAAGATAAATACAATGGTGTCTTATATGAAAAGAAAGAAGAACTAGTATTGCTTTTTCAGGACCTTGTTGAAAACAAAGAACACTATTTGGAAATGGGTAAAAATGCCAAGGAATACTATGACACTAAGGCCTCTCCGGAAAACATGGTCGCGGGATTTTTAAATGCAATCAATTATGTGTTGAATCAATAATGCGAAAGGGAAATTGCGGTAAATAATCACTCCCCAAACCCCTTCACAAAAAACAACACCTGATACTCTATAGAGTTATTCCAGTAATCCCAGGAATGGCCGCCGGGACGGCTGATATAATCGTGAGGGATGTTTCTTTCTAAAAGTTTTTCGTGCAGGTTGTTGTTGACTTTGTAGAAAAAGTCTTCGCTGCCACAGTCGAATATGATTCGAAGGCTGTTTGGGGTTAGAAGGTGAACCATATTGATAACGGTGTTATCCTCCCAATTCTGTTTGTGGGTGGCATAGTCTCCAAGGCGTTTTGCCAGTTCCCAGTTATTGGGATAGGGACGGATGTCCACCCCACCGCTCATACTGCCGGCAGAGCCGAAGGTGTCCTGATGTTTAAAGGCGAGATAAAGTGCTCCATGTCCGCCCATGCTGAGACCGGTGATCGCTCTTCCTTTTCTGTCTTTGATAGTGGAGTAGTGATCATCGATCCATTGGATAAGTTCTGTAGCAATATAGGTTTCATATTTCCATGATGAATCCACCGGGCTGTCGAAATACCAGCTTCCGTAATTACCATCAGGGCAAACAAAAATTATAGAGTAATTGTCTGCATAGTCTTTGATTTTAGGGGTGGATTTGATGTAGTTGGAGTAGTTGCCGCTGTAACCATGCAAAAGATAAATTACCGGGTATTCTTTATCGGTTTCGTAGGCATCAGGCAATACTACTACGGCCTTGATGTCTTTTTGCATTGACGGGCTGAACGTCAACACAGTATCTACACGGGCAGCATTGGATGAAAAGCAGAAGAGGGTAACTGTGAGTGAGAATAAGAGTCGTCGCATGGGTATTAGTTTTTTAATTCAGTATTGTTCTTCAGTGGTGACGGTATTGTCTGTATTTTTATCAGGTGATTGTCAAAAGTACAAGATTCAGTTTTTTAATGACGCTTCCCTCTCTAAGAAGGTTGGCTGCCGGATGGGCTCCTCTTGCCTTACTATTTTTTATTTTTCCCTTGGTTGTATCTGCGCAGGAAGGTGATGCTATCATCCGTTTTGACTCTGCGGCAGCACATTTCACCGAGAGCCTGCCTGTTGGAAATGGCAAGTCCGGTGCCCTTGTTTTTGGTGGCACCCGTACAGAGAGAATTGTGTTGAATGAGATATCGCTTTGGTCAGGCGGACCACAGGATGCAGATGATGACAGTGCTCATTTTTATCTAAAGCCTATTCAACAATTGCTGCTTGAAGGAAAAAATAAGGAGGCACAGGAACTCTTGCAGAAACATTTTGTGGCAAAAGGACCGGGCTCGGGTCACGGACAAGGTGCAAATGTGAAATATGGGTCGTATCAGACTTTTGGAGATTTACTGATCAAATGGAATGACTCATCGAAACCAGTTACAGCCTATGACAGGATTTTAAATCTTCAGGATGCCATTGCCACAACGACCTTCACAAGAGGCGGAGTGGAATACATTGAGGATGTATTTGCCGATTTTATAAACGACGTTATATGGGTAAGGCTGAAGAGTTCTAAAAAGAAGAAGCTCGATCTCACGATTGCTCTCTCAAGACAGGAAAATGCAACGACCGTTGCGGCCGGGAAGAGACTGATTATGCAGGGTCAGCTTCCCTCAGGAAAAGACCCGGGGATGAAGTTTACAGCAATGGCAGATGTGTCTCTCGCTGGAGGCAGATTGATTGATAAAGGGAACCAAATAATAATAAGCAAGTCTGACGAAGTTGTTATAAGAGTTGCCATGGTTACAAATTATGATTACGACAACGGTGGTTTACGGGATTTTGACATTGTAAGAGAAGCCGAAAGGTATCTAAAGGACTCTGAGGCGATTTCCTTCGATGAAGCATTCAACGAGAGCAAAAGATTTTACAGAAGTTATTTCGACAGAAGCAGTCTTTACTTTCCAGCTAACGATGAAGAGGTTGTAAAATTTACAACAAATGAGCGCCTTACCCGATATGCAAAAGGGGAGAGTGATCCTCAATTGCCCGTATTGTATTTCAATTTTGGAAAGTATTTGCTCATCAGTTCGTCACGACCTAACCTGTTACCTGCCAACCTCCAGGGCTTATGGGCTACCGAGTATCAGACGCCATGGAATGGAGATTACCATCTGAATATTAACGTGGAGATGAACTACTGGCCTGCAGAGGTAACAGGGCTGGGCGATCTGGCAGATCCTCTCTTCAAATTTACCCGGCACCTTGTGCCCAATGGGACAAAAACCGCGAAGGCTTACTACAATGCCGAAGGTTGGGTGGCACACGTTATCTCCAACCCGTGGTTTTATACATCGCCCGGTGAGGGGGCTGATTGGGGTTCTACGCTTACAGGAGGCGCCTGGCTCTGTGAGCATATCTGGGAGCATTACCGTTATACTCTGGATACTGCATTCCTACGTACATACTACCCTGTTATGAGGGGAGCAGTTCAGTTCCTCCAATCAGTACTGATCAGAGAGCCTGAACATGGTTGGTTGGTAACGGCGCCGTCTAACTCTCCTGAGAATACCTACATTATGCCCAACGGATTCAGAGGGCAAACAGCAATGGGACCTGCAATGGATATGCAGATTTGCAGAGAATTATTTAGTGCCTGTGTAAAAGCTTCTGAGCTTCTGAATATTGATGAAGAGTGGAAGGAAGAGTTGAAACAAATAATACCTCAACTGGCTCCCGATCAAGTAGGCAGCGACGGCGGAATACAAGAATGGCTGCAAGACTGGAAAGCCGCAGACCCACACCACAGACATGTCTCCCAATTGTTCGGATTACATCCCTATGATGAGATTACACCGTGGAGTACTCCGGAATTAGCTGCTGCAGCAAAGAAGACTTTAGAATTACGCGGAGATGGTGGTACGGGCTGGAGTAAAGCCTGGAAGATTAACTTTTGGGCGCGACTGGGAGATGGAGATCATGTACTTTTGTTGTTAAAAGAGTTACTGGCGCCTGTTCGCAGTCAGGCGATGACGATGCAAGGGGGAGGTACTTATCCGAATCTTTTTTGTGCGCATCCTCCGTTTCAGATTGACGGCAACTTTGGGGGCACTGCAGGTATCGCTGAGATGTTGTTGCAAAGTCATGGAGAGGGTGAGGTCATCCGTATGCTGCCTGCATTACCTTCAAATGCAGACTGGGAAAATGGGAGTGCGAAAGGACTCAAAGCGCGTGGTGGTTTCACGGTAGATATGGTTTGGGTGGCCGGTAAGTTGCAAACTGCCTATATTCATTCTGATAAGGAAAAAGAGTGTAAAATTCTTTTACAGGAAGGTATGTGGGTTATGGATCAAGCCTCCGGGCAGATTGTTGCTACGGCAAAGGGGACTGAAGTTGTATCCTTTCTTGCGAAAGCGGGAGGCTCTTATTTGGTCGGCAAGTAATTCTTTGGCCAAAAAGTTGATAAGTCTAAAATTATGGGAGTAGAAATAGAAAGAAAGTTTTTGGTGAATAAGCAGGAGTGGGGCAGGGTTGAAAAGCCTGTCGTGATTTCTGTTAAGCAAGGTTATCTCCTGTCAGCTCCGGAAAAGATCGTGCGTATCAGAGTAAAAGGCTCAGGCGGGTTTATCACAATCAAAGGCAGGTCTGAAGGAATCAGCAGAAAGGAATATGAATACAGCATTCCGGCAGAGGAAGCAGAAGAACTAATTGATCGCTTTTGTGATAATGTTATATCAAAGGTTCGATATAAAATAATGGTCTCAGGAAAATTGTGGGAGGTAGATGAATTCCACGGAGATAATGAAGGCCTGCTGATGGCCGAAATAGAACTGACATCAGAAGATGAAGAATTTGTAAAACCTGATTGGATTGACAAGGAGGTTTCTGATGACCAGCGATATTACAATGCCAATCTTGCCGTGAATCCCTTTAAAAATTGGGGGACCAATGCTCTCTAATGATTAACGCTGATTATCACTCATTGAGAACGGATAATCAGATTCTTTTGTTCCTCTCACTTTATCAGGTTGATCGGTCATCCCGAAGTCCAGCTTACCACCGTTTAATAATTCAAAGTGTTCGAGGTAATTCTTGGTACTGATCTTATCGTTGATCTTCAACGATTTTACGTAGCGGTTCTTACTGTTGTTTTCCGGTGCGTTGATCGTAAGTTTCTTGCCGTTCTCAAAAGTGATTTCTGTTTTTTTGAACAATGGTGCTCCAAGCACATATTGAGTGCTTGCCGGCGTGACGGGGTAGAACCCCAAAGCAGAAAAGACATACCATGCAGATGTTTGACCGTTGTCTTCATCACCGCAATAACCCTCCGGGCCTGAGTTATAGAGTTTGTCCATTACCTCTCTCGCCCAATACTGTGTTTTCCATGGCTGGCCGGCGTAGTTGTAGAGATAAATCATGTGTTGAATGGGCTGGTTGCCGTGAGCATATTGTCCCATTCCCGTGATTTGCATTTCGCGCATCTCGTGGATGACTGTCCCGTAATAAGAGTAGTCGCCAAAATCAGGAGGCATAATGAAGACAGAATCGAGCATTCTGACAAACATTTCGTCTCCGCCCATCAGTTCTTTCAGTCCTTTGATGTCCTGAAAGACGCTCCACGAATAATGCCAGCTATTTCCTTCAGTAAAAGCGCCGCCCCATGAGTAGGGATTGAAGGGGGAGGTGAAGGTGCCGTCCTCATTCTTAGGGCGCATTAACAGATGTTCAGGATCAAACAATTTTTTGAAGTTAGAGGCCCTCTGTTTATAAATGCCTACTTCCGATTCCGGTTTACCTAATGCTTTCCCAAGTGCATAAATAGCATAATCATCATAAGCATATTCCAATGAGCGTGCTACATTCTCACTGATCTTTACGTTGTTGGGGACATAGCCAAGTCTGTTGTAGTACTCTACACCCTTTCTTCCTGTTGCGTGCGGGCCATCGTTATTAGCACCGTGAACGAGTGCCTGCCATAGTGTTTCAATATCATATCCTCTTGCTCCTTTCAAATACGCTTCAGCTACTACAGAAGCCGAATTGTTCCCCACCATGATACCCCGATAGCCGGGAGATGACCATTCAGGTAACCAGCCTCCTTCTTTAAAGTCGCTGATCAACCCTTTCTGCATCTCCACTACCATTGATGGATACACGAGATTCAAAAAAGGGTACAACGCCCGGAAAGTGTCCCAGAATCCTGTGCCTGCAAATTTATATCCCGGCTCTGTTTTACCGGTGTAAGGGCTATAGTGCACAATATTTCCTTCTGCATTTTTCTCATACATTTTCAAAGGAAAGAAAACCATACGGTAGAGGCAGGAGTAGAAGGTGCGTAGTTGTTCGTCGCTGCCTCCTGAAACTTTTACCCTTCCAAGAATATTGTTCCAGATAGCCCTGCCCTCTGATTTTACTGTTTCAAAGTCTTTATTACCAATTTCAGTTTGCAGGTTCCTTTCTGCCTGATCAAAACTGATGAAAGACGAAGCTACTTTAGCATTAATAATATCACCTCGTTTTAAATTCTTAAAACCTACCACCGCACCTGCGTGCTCGCTTTGCATCTCGACTCTATCGGAGAAGTGGTCTTTATCCCAAGTGGATTCGTAGTCAAAAGGACGATCAAATTGAATGACAAAATACATTTTGAAGTCATCCGGTACACTTCCGCTGTTTCGTGTGCTGTATCCTATGATCTTATTTTCTGATGGAAGGATTTTTACATAAGATCCTTTATCGATCGCATCAATGATAACACAGGCGCTATCTGTCTTTGGAAAAGTAAAGCGAAATCTTGCGGCTCTTTCTGTCGGTGTAATTTCAGTAGTGACGTCTGCATCGGCGAGATACACTTTGTAATAATGTGGTTGGGCTATTTCTGTTTTATGAGAGAACCAGCTTGCTCTGTCTGCCTCACTGAAAACTAGTTTTCCTGTAGCAGGCATAATGGAGAAATAGCCATAGTCATTCATCCATGGCGAGGGTTGGTGTGTTTGTTTAAAGCCCGCGATTTTATTGGCTGTATATTGATATGCCCATCCGTCTCCCATCTTACCGGTCTGGGGTGTCCACAGATTCATACCCCACGGCAAACCAATGGCAGGGTATGTATTACCGTTAGATAATGCAAAAGTAGATTGTGTACCCATCAGGGGGTTAACATAATCAACCGGATCCTGTGCAGAAGATGAGTTGAAAATAATTAACAGAGCAAATAAAATAATCTTAAAAAACCTCATTGGAAATTTGTTTAAAAGCGTTAAAGCTAATTATGTTATTTTAAATCGATTTGCTTCCGGAAATGAGTACGGCTGAAAATGGAGTTGGTAATTTGGTGGAATATTAAATCTCCCTCAAAGTCGCTTATTCTCTACGTTTGGAGTCAATCCAAATAGTAAAGGGGCCGTCATTAACCAAACTCACTTTCATTTCAGCACCGAAACTTCCTGTTGCGATGGGTTTACCGAGATCTCTCTGCAACTGTTCAATTAATTTTTCATACAGTGGTATGGCAACCTCAGGTTTTGCGGCTTTGATATATGAAGGTCTGTTGCCCTTTTTTACCATCGCGTGTAGTGTAAACTGGCTGATCAGTAGTATCTCCCCTTTTGTGTCGAGCAGTGAAAGGTTGGGCACCTTTTGTTCATCATCGAAGATACGCAGATTGACTACTTTTTTAGAGAGCCATTCGATATCTTCGTCTGTATCTTCATTCTCAATTCCGGCGAGGATCAGCATCCCCGCTCCGATAGATGATTTGACTTTCTGATCTATTGAAACTGACGCTTCTGATACTCTTTGAATAACTAACCTCATTACTAAAAATTTTTCAAAAATCTGACTTGATTTTTACAAATGTAATTTTTTGCACATCGATTTTTCAGACCTGTGTTGCGTTCCGAAAAATAAAAGGTTCTTATCCACAGCCTGTTGATATTTATGGAAAGGTTATCTGAGTTTTAGAAAATATATTCGCCTTCCGATCGGACGCTGATCCGATTATTTTTTTCACCTTTAAAATACCAGAGACTCAATGCCAGGCACACAAAGCACGAAGGGAGGTTTGACTTTTAAACGGCAGTTTACAAAGGACGGAACTTCACCTTTTGATCTGTTTCACTATGAATACCGTACTTCTGTAATCAAGAACCCCTCAGGAGAAGTTATTTTTCAAATCAACAATGTAGAAGTTCCTGCTCAATGGAGCCAGATCGCTACAGATATATTAGCTCAGAAATATTTCCGAAAGGCCGGAGTGCCTCAGCCCGACGGATCACTGGGAAGAGAAACCTCAATTAAGCAGGTGGCTCATCGTATGGCGGAGTGCTGGCGTGTATGGGGTGATCGTTATGGATATTTTGCAACTAAAAGAGATGCTCAGATATTTTATGATGAATTAGTTTACAGTATTCTCAATCAGGGATGCGTTCCTAATTCACCGCAATGGTTTAATACAGGATTGCATGAGGTATATGGAATCACCGGTAAGCCTCAGGGGCACTATTACGTGGATCCCATCGATGGCAAACTGAAAGAGTCTACTTCAGCATACGAGCGCCCTCAACCACACGCATGCTTTATTCTGAGCGTGAATGATGATCTGGTAAACGCGGGTGGTATCATGGACCTCTGGGTGCGCGAAGCAAGAATCTTCAAGTATGGCAGCGGCGTAGGTACCAATTTCAGCAGTATCCGCGGAGAAGGGGAAAGATTAAGTGGAGGCGGAACATCGAGCGGACTGATGAGCTTCCTGAAAATCGGAGACCGTGCAGCCGGCGCTATTAAGAGCGGAGGTACAACGAGGAGAGCTGCAAAGATGGTGTGCCTCGATTTGGATCATCCGGAGATTGAAGCTTTTGTAAACTGGAAAGTTGAAGAAGAAAATAAAGTAGCTGCCCTGATTGCAGCAGGTTATCCGAGCGATTATGAAGGAGAGGCTTACAGAACAGTAAGTGGACAAAACAGCAATAACTCCGTAAGAATACCTAATGAATTTTTTAAAGTACTGGAAGAAGACGGCGACTGGGAACTGAAGGCCAGGGGTGATGGTCATGTGATGAAGAAAGTAAAAGCCAGAAAGCTGTGGAAAGATATCAACTATGCAGCATGGCGTTGTGCTGATCCAGGTACTCAATACGATACTACTATCAACGAGTGGCATACCTGCCCGGAAGGCGGACGCATTCGCGCGAGCAATCCGTGCAGTGAATATATGTTCCTTGACAACACCGCTTGTAACCTCGCATCAGTAAACCTGCGTAAATTCTTTGACGAGAAGAGTAACACACTCGACGTAGAAGGCCTGGAGTACACAGCTAGACTCTGGACAGTAGTACTTGAAATCTCTGTATTGATGGCTCAGTTTCCGAGCAAGGAAGTAGCTCAGTTGAGTTATGACTACAGAACCCTCGGATTAGGATTTGCCAACCTTGGAACCATCCTGATGATCAGTGGTGTTCCGTACGACAGCGATGAAGCCCGCGGATTTGCAGGAGCTGTTTCAGCTATCATGACCGGTGCTGCCTACAAGACATCAGCAGAGATGGCTAAGTATCTCGGCACTTTCAGCAAATACGAAGAGAATAAAGAGCACATGATGCGTGTAATGCGCAATCACCGTGCAGCAGCATACGATGCAGCCGATGCATACGAAGGTCTGGAAATCAAACCCCAGGGAATCAACGCGAAGTATTGCCCCGACTACTTGCTGAAAGCAGCGGCCCGTGTTTGGGACGAAGCTGTTCAGATGGGTGAGAAATACGGTTATCGTAATGCACAAACCACAGCTATCGCTCCGACCGGAACCATTGGTCTGGTGATGGATTGTGATACTACAGGGGTAGAACCCGATTTCGCATTGGTGAAGTTCAAGAAACTCAGCGGAGGCGGATATTTCAAAATCATCAACAACAGTGTACCGCAAGCGTTGAGAAATTTGAAATACAGTGAACAAGAGATTGATGCAATTGTAAATTATGCAAAAGGACATGCGACTTTCAAAGGAGCACCTCATATCAATGATGTAGTACTCAAGCAAAAAGGATTCACAGATGCTGAAATAAACCGCCTTGAAGACATGCTGGGCACTGCGTTTGAAATCGGCTTTGTATTCAACAAGTACACACTCGGAACAGAGTGCTTAGAAAGACTGGGTTTCAAAGCTGAACAGTACAACGACTTTGAATGGAGCATGCTGAACGCGCTCGGATTCACAGATGAGCAGATTGAGGAAGCTAACACCTACATCTGCGGAACCATGACTGTGGAAGGAGCTCCATATCTTAAAGAAGAACACCTGCCCGTTTTTGACTGTGCCAACAAATGTGGAACAAAGGGTGAGAGATACATCCATTATAGCGGTCACATCCGCATGATGGCTGTAGTGCAGCCTTTTATCAGCGGGGCCATCAGCAAGACCATCAACCTGCCCAACGAGGCTACGGAAGATGAAATTGCTGATGCCTACAAGCTGAGCTGGCAACTAGGCCTTAAGGCATGTGCCCTTTACCGCGACGGCTCTAAGTTGTCTCAGCCATTGAGCAATAAGAGCGACAAAAAGAAAACTACCTCTCCGGAAAATGAAACCGAGCCGGAGAAAGAAACTCCTCATATCGTGGATATGAGCAAGCTTACCATTACTGACCTGCTTGAAGAAATCAACCATCGTGTTCAAAACAGCGAAGACACTTCCTTGAAGCGTCAGCTGGCAAGAATCGTTGAACGCAGATCCTTACCGGCCAAACGTAAAGGATTTATCCAAAAGGCCAAGATTAATGGCCAGGCCATCTTCCTGCATACAGGAGAATACAGTGATGGCACCCTGGGTGAAATCTTTATCGATATGGCGAAGGAAGGAGCTACCATGCGCAGCATGCTCAACTGCTTTGCGATTTCAATTTCTATCGGGCTTCAATACGGGGTTCCGCTGGAAGAATTCGTTGAGAAGTTTGCCTTCACACGCTTCGAGCCTTCGGGAATTGTACAACATCCGAACATTAAGAATGCAACTTCTATTATAGATTTTGTGTTCAGAGTACTGGCATTTGAATACCTGGGAAGAACTGATATGGTACACGTGTTGGATCAGAAGGAACCGGCTAAACCGGCCCATCCGCAGGAAGATATTCCTACCATTGGAGAGCGCAAGCCCGAACTGAGCGAGATGAGAGTTACCGGCGCTGTTTCTCCTGCAAAAGGCAGTAAGAGTGGTGAAGTCACCTCAAGAGACCTGCAGCAGGATATCGTGAACCAGGCATCGAAGAACATGCAGAGCGACGCACCTTCCTGTAACGTTTGTGGACACATAACCATCAGGAATGGTACTTGCTACAAGTGTTTGAACTGCGGTAACAGCATGGGTTGCAGCTAAAAGGAAAAATCTAAGGGGAATATATAATCAGCCGCCTTTCGAGGCGGCTTTTTTATTGATGGTAATTGACGTAGAATGTTTTATCCTTCAATTTTCTTCAGCTCTTCGTGTACGAAATCCATAAGCTCTTTGATGTACGCTCCGGAGAAATCAAATTTCAATCCTGCAGCGTTGTATAACTCGGGTAATGTACGGGTACCTCCCAGGCTGAGAGCAGAGATATAATTGTCGAGAGCTTTCTCTTTATCGGTCTTGTATTGTTTCCAAAGGCCGACGGCACCTAATTGAGCAATGCCATATTCTATATAGTAAAACGGAACCTCAAAGAGATGTAACTGCTTTTGCCAGCCGTTGGCTACGTATTTTTCCAGTCCGGAGTAATCAATGGCATCAGCCGTGAAATCTTTGAACAGTTGTACCCACTCAGCTTCACGCTCTTCGGAAGTGTGTTTCGGGTTTGCGTATATCCAGTGCTGGAACTTGTCAATCAGCGCTATCCAGGGGAAGAGTGTAATGACTCTTTCCAATTGATGAATCTTTGCACGCTTAAGCTCTTCTACATTATCGAAGAACACATGCCAGTAATCCATACTGAAGAGCTCCATTGCCATGCTCGCTACTTCAGCAATCTCCATTGGGTATTCTTTGAAGGCACTAAGTTCGAGACCGTGGGTGAGGAAAGACTGAACAGCGTGACCACCTTCGTGTACCATTGTAGTGACATCGTGCATTTGTCCTGCTGCATTCATGAAGATGAATGGTGCACCTGTCTCCGCCAAAGGCATATTGTACCCTCCGGGTGCTTTGCCCTGACGACTTTCCAGGTCGAGGTTGCCCATCTTGCGCATAGTGCGCAGACAATCGCCAAAGAAAGGTTTCACAAGTGTGAAACATTCGATAGCTTTCTCTACGAGCTCATCACCTGTCTTAAATGGTGCCAGTGGCTTTATCCCTTCGGGTTCTGCTTCCGTATCCCATGGACGCAGTGTATCCAACTGAAGTTTTTCTCTCTTCTTAAGTAACAGTTCATTAGCCAGAGGCAACACATACTTCTTCACGCTTTCGTGGAAACTGAAACAATCTTCCTTAGTGTAGTCGAATCGATTCAGTTCTTTGAATTTATAATCACGGTAATTTTCAAACCCGACGTTCTTTGCTTCCTGATCCCTTTTCTCAACGAGTTGATTGAAGAGTCCGTTCAGCGCATCCTTATCCTGCAATCTTCTTTCATTAATCTTGCGATACACTTCTTCTCTCAGAGTGCGGTCAGTACTTTCAAAAAACTTAGAAGCTTGTTGCAGGGTATATTCCTGCCCGTTGACATTTACCGTCATAGCCCCTGTGATTGCCGCATATTTTTGCTGAAGCACACCGAGGTCTGCTTTGATCGGAATGTTTTCTTCCCGGTACAATTCGATACTGCTGCGGACAGAACGCAGGTAGGTAAAAAATTTCTTTTTATCTAACTGTTGAGTGTACGTAGAGCCGACCAGCTTCTGGTTGAGTTTGAATGCGTAAGGCTGAATCTTAGGTTGAATCTCCAAAACAAAGTAATTGAATGCTTCTTCAAATTCTTTGTTGGTTGTATCGCAGGTCATGTTGATTTGCCTGCGGCAAACATCTTCGGAAATTACGGCTTCCAACTCGCTCATATCCTTTAGCCACTGCTCCAAAGCTTCTTTTGATTCAATAGGCCTAGAAAGTAAATCATCAAAGTAAGGCTCAATCGATTGCCAGTCTGTTACCTTAAGGTCTTTAGGAAGAAAATGCCTCGGAAGCGGAAGAATATCTGCCGAATAATTTGTCATGGATGTCTATTTTTTAAAAAGAGAAGACAGCAGAAGAAAAATTTCTGCCGGAAGCAGACAGAGATTACGGTTACTTATCTTCTCCTGCTTCAGTGTCTTCGTTTTCCTCTACGGGAGAGAAGTCAATATTATTTTTTTCGAGAAGGCGATACCATTTAATCATCTTCTTCATATCGCTGTTGAATACTCTGTCAAAATCCAGGTCGGGGTGTACTTTTTCGAAGTATGCCTTGATGGTTTTAGCATCAGCATTATTTTCGGGCATAGTTTCCTTAGAGTTCTTCATCTCGTTCAGGATATCGCGAAGGTTGATGTTTGCAGAGTTGGTATAAATCTCAATACTCTCAAGATGTGAAAACTGGTGTTGCCTGGTAGAGGCAAACTTGGTACTACCGTCCTCCAGAGAACGAACTACAGCTCCGTCTGCACGTGCAGAAAGAAGCTCAAACAATCCGGGCATACCGGTCACAGAAATTATCTTATTGTATTCCATACGGGTAGTTTTAAGGGACGCAAGATAAAGATTTTGTATTCAGCGATGCGGATACCTGAGCAGATTCTTTGAAAATGCATAAGATTCTGCCAATGAAATGCTAAGCCTCCTGCAGATTAAGAGAATCGTATTAATTTTATCCAAAATTTTTGAGGATTGAAGCAGACGATTTACGCAAAGGAATTGACCAAGCTTTATGGAAAGCGAAAAGTGAACGATAAGGTCTCTTTCAATGTTTCGCAGGGAGAAATTGTAGGTCTCCTTGGTCCGAACGGAGCAGGAAAGACCACTTCTTTTTACCAGGTGGTAGGCCTTGTGAGGCCTGATGGAGGTAATGTTTTCCTGGATGATTTGGATATCACAGAACTTCCGATGTATAAGAGGGCAAAGCTGGGCCTGGGGTATTTGCCTCAGGAGGCCAGTGTGTTCAGGAAGCTCTCTGTTGCAGATAATATTGCGGCAGTACTTGAGATGACTTCTCTCAGCAAGGCTGAGCAGAAGGATAAGCTGGAGAGCCTCCTTGAAGAATTTCATCTGAACCATGTTCGTAAAAGCAATGGAGATGTGTTGAGTGGTGGTGAGAGAAGAAGAACTGAGATAGCACGCGCACTTGCTGTAGACCCTAAATTTATTTTACTCGATGAACCTTTTGCGGGTATCGACCCTATTGCGGTTGAAGACATTCAGATAATCGTTGCCCGTTTGCGCCAAAAGAATATCGGTATCCTGATTACAGACCATAACGTTAATGAAACCCTCTCTATTTGCGATAGAGCCTATTTGCTCATTGAAGGAAAGATTTTTATAGAAGGCTCTGCTGAGAGACTTGCAATGGATGAGCAGGTAAGGAAGTTGTATCTCGGTAGGAACTTTGAACTCAAAAGAAAAGAATATCTCCACGAGGATGCTTCTGCGCAGGCAGATAAATAAGAACACCTTTTCGATTTATTTTTTCAAAAGCCGGTCTTTACCCGTCTCGTTCGTAAATTGCGACAATACGGATGAAGCTATTAAGCCCTTTCATATCGAGACTTGCCAGATTGCGGTATGCGGGAGTGAATAACTGGGTAACCTATCCTGTTCACTCTCAGCGCGACGTACTGCAGAATTTGGTAACACAAGGGCAGTACACAGAGTTTGGTAAGAAATATAAATTCAACCGCCTTTTTAAGGTCCGTGATTTTAAAAAGCGGGTACCCATCAACGAGTATAATGACCTGAAGCCTTACATCCAGCGGATGATGGAGGGCGAAGAGAATGTACTTTGGAATACGCCGGTGAACTGGTTTGCCAAAAGCAGCGGCACGACTTCTGATAAAAGCAAGTTTATTCCACTCAGCGAAGAAAGCTTCAGAGAGAATCACTATAAAGCCAGTAAGGATGTACTGACCTTCTACTATAACAACTTTCCCAAGAGCGATCTGCTTACGGGAAAAGGGTTGGTAATCGGCGGCAGCCATCAACTGAATGTCGTGAACGAGATGGTGCAGTATGGCGATTTGAGCGCCCTACTGATGCAGAACAGCCCGTTCTGGGGTCAGTGGCTGCGCACACCTGAGTTGAGGATTGCCCTGATGGACGAATGGGAATCTAAGATAGAAGAGCTGGCAAAAACCACGATTCAGGAGAATGTTACCTCGATAGCCGGTGTGCCGACATGGACACTTATACTCATCAGGCGCATTTTGGAAATGACCGGTAAGGAGAATTTAAAGCAGGTATGGCCCAACCTTGAGCTCTACATGCACGGCGGTGTTTCTTTCGTGCCTTACAAAGAACAGTTTGAAAAACTGATTGGGGCTCCCATCAATTATCTGGAGATGTACAATGCCAGCGAGGGGTTCTTTGCTGCCCAGTATATGCCCGGTGATGAAGGGATGCTGCTCTTTGCAGATCATGGGATTTTCTATGAATTCCTGCCAATCGAAGAACTGGGAAAACCAGAACCGCGTACGGTTGGACTTGAAGAAGTTCAGCTAAACCGCAATTATGCTCTTGTGATTTCGACCACAGGTGGTTTATGGAGATATCTTGTAGGTGATACCGTGATGTTTACCTCCTTGAATCCGTTTAAAATTAAGGTCAGCGGCCGCACGCGATATTTCATTAATGCTTTTGGCGAGGAAGTGATTGCTGATAATGCTGAGAAAGCTATCGCGGCGGCGGCGGCAAAGACCGGTGCATCCATAGAGGATTATACTGCCGGACCGGTTTATTTTTCAGAATCCGGAAACGGGGCACACGAATGGCTGATTGAATTCAGAGTTGAGCCGTCGGATATGGAGGTTTTTACCAGGGAACTGGATACAGCCTTGAAAGCCCAAAACGGAGATTACGAAGCCAAGAGATATAAGGATATTGCGCTGCGAATGCCGGTTGTGAAGAGCCTGCCTGCCGGAACCTTTCAAAATTGGCTTAAAAAGAAGGGAAAATTGGGTGGGCAGCACAAAGTGCCAAGGCTGAGCAACGACCGTAAAATAATTGAGGAAGTATTGGAACTGACAGAGAACAATGTATCAGGGGTTTAAAGCCCCCTTTAACCTTTTTTTAACCGCCTATTCAGATACTTTTGCCAACTTAACGAACCTTGTTAACATGAAGAGGATTGTATTGCTTTTAATTACCTGTGCTGCGTTCTTTTACGCTGAAGCTCAGGATAATCCCCTGGAGAAAGACTCACACAAAAAGACGTTTAATCTGAATAATCGTCCGGGCGATCATTTCATGCTGCAATTCTCATCCGATAACTGGACGGGAATGCCCGACAGCATCAAGAGTCACAGAAAAGGTTTCTCCCGAGGATTCGGACTCTATTTCATGTTTGATAAAGTTTTCAAGACATCCCCTAAATACAGTCTGGGCATTGGGGTTGGTGCTTCTACCAATAATATCTTTTTTGAGAAGATGGAACTTGACCTGAAGTCAAAAACAGAGAGATTGCCTTTTAATGCGGTAGATTCTACCAACCACTTCAAAAAATATAAACTGGCAACCAGTTATCTCGAATTGCCTATTGAGTTCAGATACACTTCCAATCCCGAGAACTACAATAAGAGCTGGAAAGCAGCTGTGGGTTTGAAGATCGGAACTATTGTAAATGCACACGTAAAAGGAAAGACCCTGGTCGATAAGAACAACCAGCCCATTGGTAACTACACGCAGAAGATCAATTCTAAGAGCTACATCAACGGTACCAAGTTCGCTGCTACCGTAAGGGTTGGCTATGGTATTGTGAGTGTCTATGGAAGTATCGGGCTGAGCAATGTGTTCAAAGAAGGCGTTGCCCCCGAGATGAAGACCTACCAGATAGGCATTGCCATCAGCGGATTATAAACAAAAATTTCCTGTAAGCAAACGCTAAGAATTCTGCAGATTCTCGTATTGCGCACTATCTGATTTCATTTTTCGCATAATGTGGCTGAATCCGAATGCGGTAAGGCCTGTAATGATGAAGATGCTGATCCACAATGTGCGGTAGGTGAAGTGTTGCGCTACCATTGTACTCATGAGTGGTACCAGAATAAATGCCGTGGAGTAAGACAGCGAGTTGGCCCCCATATAATCACCTCTTCTGCCTTTGCCGGCGCGATTGATAACTACAGTCGTAATAAATGGCATTGTAAAAATCTCAGCAAAAGAGAACATAAACATGGCGATATAAAGCATCAGAAGGCTATGTGCATACGCGAGGATCACAAAAGAAGAACTGGCAATCAGTATCCCCGAAATAATTGTTTGAGAGATGGTGAATTTTCTTTCGAGGAAACTTACAGTTACCATTTCAAGTGTAAAAACTACAAGTCCGTTGAACCCCATCAGCAACCCTATCTGCTCATTGCTCAAACTGAATACATCTTTGTAATACATAGGCATTGTGCTGATCAATTGAAAGAACCCGAGGTTGAATATTACGCACAGGATGTTAAAGATCATGAAATCCCTGTCTCTCCATGGCGATGGGCCTTCAGATGATTCTTCATAGACACGGTGGCCACCGCCTCTGTTTTTATGAAAGTAAAGATATAGAACGACTCCTGCTACTAAGACCGTGAATGCATTACCATAAAAAAGCAGTTGGTAAGAAACAGCCGCAAGCAGCCCTCCGATAGCCGGTCCCGTTGAAAAGCCAAGGTTGAGTGCCATACGGTTGAGAGAGAATGCCCGTGTAAGGTTTTGCGGCTTTGCATAAAAGGAGATCGATACAGAGTTTGCCGGCCGGAAGATTTCAACAATAGTACTCAGCAAAAAGATGCCGGCCGATATTGCGGCTAATGATTTCAAAAAAGATAGAATGATGAAAAACGGAACCGATAGAAAAAGGCTGCTTACCTGTATTTTAAAATGACCAAACTTGTCGGTTAGTTTACCACCGACAACAGATCCTGTCATCGAACCCAGCCCGTAGCAACTCAACACGAATCCTGCTTCTTTAATAGAGAAACCCAGCACTTCTTTCAGGTAAATACCCAGGAAGGGAAGTACCATCGCACCCGTACGGTTGATAAGGATTACCGCAGAGAGTACCCATGTCGGGGTAGATAATCCTCTGAAAGAGTCCAGATAAATCCTGAAGTATTTACGCATAAAAAAGGGTACAGTTTGCGAAGAGAATTGCAAAGGTAAGGGGGAAAGAAGGTCGGGATGAAGACTTTGTTGTCAGAGAATGGATGCTGTATGGTTAATGTTCTTAAAAAGAAAAAGCCGCAGAAGAATCCGCGGCCTTTAGTTCATGAGAAAATAACCCTCCGGTGTTTACCAGTTGCTGAATCTCAAGCCAATTGTATAGGGTTGAAAATTTAATTCTTCTTTGAAGATAGATTTTGGAGTGTAAGAACCGTAAAATCTTATTCCGCCGATCCCCAGCTCGCCTATATAAGAGAGTTTCCATTTGTTCATATCAAAATCATCTCTTGTTTTTTGTTTCCCGCGCTCAGAGCTCACTTGTTTGGTTCTGCTATTTAAGAGGTAGCCAAAGCTTATGCCGGCAGCCAGGGTCAGTCCTCTGTTAGAATATTCTTTATTTGTGCGGAAGTCGAGCATAATGGGCAGCGTGAGGTGGTTTGTAAACAGTTTGTTTTTCTTAAATGTAATGGAGTCAGTGAATGCAAATGCATGTGGGATATCTAACCCCGGATTATAGGGCGCAAAACCTCCCTCGCTGAAACTGATGTTGTTCTTGAATCTGTAGTTATTCATTTCGAATCCCAGAGCATACTTCAGGTTGAGCTGATGGTCGATGAGATTTACTCTTTGCCCGATCAGCCACACATTTACGTTTATAGATTTTCCGGCTCTTAATTTAAAGTCTTTTGAACTGATTGCTGATGCGCCCGGACGGCTTATAACGTAATTATTGGCTGCGGCTGAACCATAATTAGTTTGATCATTCCAGCCCGATATGCCCAAATCGATAAATGCAGTGTAACTGGTCACCTTCGTAGATTGTTTAATCTTTTCCGGCCTTCCGATGTTTACGGTTACGCGCGAGTGTTCTTTATCTTCGGGGTTACCCTTCTTCAGGATGATGATGCCGCCCACTTTAATCGTATCTTTTTCTTTGCTGATGCTGATTGAGTCTTGCTGTGCGAATGTAGTTTGGCAAACAACTGCCATGACTATTGCCATAATCGTCTTTTTCATATACTGCATTTTACTTTTTTTGAAATCATTCTCCGCCGTTCAACAAGCGGCTTATAGGGTTATTTCTGTCGATAGTGCGTTTTACTTTTTTAATAAAGATGCCGACCTTGGTTTTATTGAATATGCTCTCGGGGATATCCATAACATAGCTGTCAGGCTCGTCATCCTTCAGAACCAAGTTGAGGTATTCCATATTGATTGTAGCGGCTGTTATCTCAGGCTTTTCGTCGATAACAGTCAATAATCTTTGGCTGAAGTCTTCACTAGCCGTTACGATTCCGGTATTGATGGCAGCCGTAGTTTCTGTTTCAAGTGCAGTTTGAACGGTTGCTGTTGTTGCCATGTCCGGATTGTCTTTCTTCTCTGCCATCTCATTCAATTGAGCTGTAATTACAGGTTCCCGGTCGGGTTCAACAGTTTTAATTTTCAGTTCGGGTGAAGATTGCCTTGAAGCAATTCCTGCTGATCGTTTTTGAGGCTGTGTCTCGACACTCTCTTCAATTTGTGGCATAACAGGCGTATCTTCAATGTTTTGCGGTTGTTGGAGGGGTGGCTTTTCTGTTTGTACAGTTACAGACGAGACGGTACCCCTGTTGGAATTAACTAAGAAGTATAGCCCAGTCGAAACGATACCTGCGATCACCGCAGCCACTGCAACACGGTAGAAGAGAATTCTGACATTGTTAGATCTTCTGTAGAGCAGATTTTTATCTGGAAATATTATGGAAGTATCGGGTTCTAATTTTGCTTTGCCAATCCAGTTAAACCCATCCTTCAGTTCAGGATTTTTGCTGATGAACACCTCTGTCTGTCTCTTTTGAGATTCATCTAATTCATTGTCGTGGTAGGCAACAAATACTTCTTCATAATTCTCGTCGTTTACAAAATCGTTTTCTTCTGTTTTGAAGAGAAAAGACTTATCGCCCAGTGAAATCTCCTCTTCAGGAAGTTGTACGGTGCTTAAGAAATCATCCAGCTCTTTCTTGAACTCCGGATGTTCGGCCACAAATGTTTCCACCATACGGCGCTGAGCTTCCGTCAGTTCATTGTCTGCATAAAGCAGAAAATATTCTTCGTAATTCTCAGTATTGATGTTCATGGTCAGATAACATTTTCGGGTTTGATCAGATAATTTTTTAACCGGATCCGTGCCCTGTGCAGGTACACTTTCACCTGGCTGATGCTCAGTGAAGTGATTGCTGCAATTTCTTCATAACTGTATCCTTCATAATCCTTTAATAAAACGAGGGTCCTTTGTGTGTCGCTCAACCTGTAAATCGCCCTATTCAGAATCTCCTTTACTCCCGGCTGCACTGCTCTTGTTTGTAATGAAGCCCGTGATAAGTCTTCTTCCAGACTGATTCTCTTGTTTTTGCGGACAAAGTCTATCAGCTCATGAAAGGCGACAGTAAAAAGGTAGGACTTTGCTTTTTCCGGTTCCACTTTACTGCGATTCATCCACAATTTTTCAAAAGAAGACTGAACAACATCACGTGCATCCTCTTCATTCCTCAGGTTCTTGAGTACAAACCGGTACACATTATCTGCATAGCTTCTCACGCTCTCGTTATATTCAGATTCCGTCATAAACAGATAATAAAGATTATTTTCCGGTATATTTTTAAAAGTGAAACGGACGAAGGAGTAAAAAGTTACAGCCCTCATGAAAAATATCTCTCCCGAAGGTTTATTTTTTCCTTAGTACGTTTGCAAAAATAAAACTGATATTACAATGAACAGGAATTTATCAGACAGGTTAGCTAAGGAGTTAGCCGAAATCGAGGCCTCAGGACTCTTTAAAAACGAACGGATTATTGAAAGTGAGCAAGGGGCAGAAATTGAAGTTGGAGGGAAGAAGGTGCTGAATTTTTGTGCTAACAACTATCTCGGATTATCATCACATCCTAAAGTAATTGAAGCAGCAAAAAAGACTGTTGATTACAGAGGGTACGGATTGAGCAGTGTAAGATTCATCTGCGGAACCCAGGACATTCATAAGGAACTGGAGCAGAAGATTTCTGCTTTTCTCGGCACAGAGGACACTATTCTGTATGCTGCCTGCTTTGATGCGAACGGGGGTGTATTTGAACCTTTGTTCAACGATGAGGATGCTATCATTTCAGACTCGCTGAACCACGCGAGCATTATCGATGGTGTGAGGCTTTGTAAAGCACAGCGCTACCGCTATGCGCACGACGATATGGAAGATTTGGAAGTGAAGCTGAAAGAGGCTGCCGGAGCGAGAAGCCGTATAATCGTAACCGATGGGTCCTTCAGTATGGATGGTACCATCGCTCAATTAGATAAGATTGTTGAACTGGCAGAGAAGTATGATGCTGCCGTGATGGTTGACGAATGTCACTCAACCGGTTTCCTGGGCAAGACCGGTCGTGGAACACACGAATACAGAGGTGTTGTCGGTAAGGTAGATATTATTACCGGTACATTAGGTAAAGCGCTGGGTGGTGCCAGCGGCGGATTCACTTCCGGCAAGAAGGAAATTATTGAGATGCTTCGCCAGCGCAGCCGGCCGTATCTTTTCAGTAACACACTGGCACCGAGTATAGTAGGGGCATCTATTGCCGTGTTTGATATGCTGAGTGAAACCACAGAGCTTAGAGATAAGCTGGAGAGCAATACCAAATACTTCAGAGAGAAAATGACAGCAGCCGGATTCGACATCAAGCCGGGAGATCACCCGATTGTTCCGATTATGTTGTATGATGCGGTTTTATCACAACAGTTTGCTGCAAAATTGCTTGAAGAAGGTATCTATGTAATCGGATTCTTTTATCCTGTAGTTGCCAAAGGTCAGGCGCGTATCCGAGTACAGATCAGTGCTGCGCATTCTAAAGAACATCTCGACAAAGCAATTGCCGCCTTTACTAAGATTGGAAAAGAATTGGGTGTGTTGAAGTAGGAATAACAGTTTTTATCAGAAGATTTAAAGTGTAGAAATTTATAGCCATGTCCGAATCAGGATATGGCTTTTTTATTGTTTTAATCTTCCTGGATTGATTGAATACCTGCCTTTGTCAGCATGATTTTTCTCTCCTTGTACAACCTGCCGACGGCCATCTTAAAAGTCTTTTTGCTCATTTTAAAATGCTCGTAAATAGACTCCGGACTCGATTTGTCATTGAATGGCAGAAAGCCGTTTTGTTCTTTCAGCATCTTAAGAATTGTCTCCGACTCATCGTCCACGCGGGAATAACCCTGCTTTCCTGCCGCAACATCGATCAGCGTTTTGCCTGTTTCTTTATTAGTGAAAATCTTTTTTATAAAACCCGGAAAACGGTCTCCGATTTTTATCGGACGATAGACTTCATTGAAATGCAGGATACCTTTATGTGTATTATTGATGATGACTTCGTACCCGATTTGTGTCTTGCGATAGACTGTGAGTTGCACTTCATCGCGTTCTTTTATTTTGAGATGCTCATTACTGAGTGAGGGCTCGAAGTATTCGGTAGCGCTCAGCCTCCCGGTCTTTTCATCGATGACTATCCTTACGAAATATTCACCGCCTTTTCGCATAAAGCTTCGCATCTGTGATTTGGGAATGAACAAATCTTTCATCAGTCCCCAGTCGAGGAAAGCACCGAAAGAAGTTACTTCTACCACCTTCAGCAAAACAATATCATCAAGCTGTCCCTTGGGCACCTGTGTAGTGGCGATAATCCGGTCCTCACTATCGTGATACAGGAAGACATTGATTTCATCGCCGGTTTTGACTCCTTTTGGGACAAACCTTTTAGGAAGAAGAATCCCGTCGGGTGTGCCGTCGAGATATACTCCGGCATCTTTTTCCCGGATGACTTTCAGGGAGTTCATCTTACCTATTTGAATCATGCGGGCAAAGGTAGGCAGAAGTTGTTGTAGTGATGAGTGCTTAGTGATAAGTGATGAGATGTTTATGTGTTTAATTGTTTAGTGGAGTGTCAAGATTGAAAGTTTAAGGTTGAAAATCGAAGATTGATTCGTCAGCAGCGTATCACAGTGGCTCACTGAGGTTCCCGAAGTGAAGCCTTATGAGATAACCAAGAGCGTTATTTGTGAAATTAGATTTTCGCAAAGGACACAGAGGCTGAATTGGGTAAAAGAGCTCATCACTCATCTCTCATATCTTATCACTAAACAGATTAACCTATAAACAGTTTCTCCCTCTTATCGCTCCTTCGTGTTAATTTCGCTGTATGGGTCAAAAGAAGTTAATACGATTTGCTGCCATCGCCACCTATCCCAATGTATTTCAGTATCCTGAAAATATGCAGGGGCAATGGTATACGATTTTTGGAAATCAGAATCCCATTGTGCTCGAGCTGGCATGCGGCAAAGGAGAATACACCATCGCCCTGGCAGAAAAGTATCCCGGGAGGAATTTTATGGGAGTAGATTTAAAAGGTAACCGGATATGGAAGGGTGCTACCTATGCTTTGGAAAATAAGATGAAAAATGTCGCCTTCCTCAGAACACAGATTGAAAAGATTGCAGACTATTTCAATCCGGGAGAGGTTGATGAAATATGGATTACTTTTCCCGACCCGCAGTTAAGACTGTCGAGAGCTAAAAAACGGCTCACACATCCAAGGTTTATCAAGGCATACGATAGTATTTTAAAGAGAGGCGGTGTTATTCATCTCAAGACTGATTCTCCCGATTTATACGCGTTCACGAAAGATGTAATAGAATGGAGCGGACTGGAGATGATTGTCGATATGCCTGACGTTCACTCACACACCGACGTACCGGATTATCTGTATATTAAGACCTATTACGAAAGCCTCGACATCTCGGGGAGCAATAAAATATTCTACCTTAGATTCTCTATTCCCGCCGAATGGAGATTTGATGATAAAGCGTTCACGGAGTTTCTGAAATCAAAATACAGAGCAGATGAAACAGAAGAGCAGAAACTATAGAAAAGAAGAAGGTCCGAGAGATCCGCACAAGACGGGCAATTTTTATGAGGATGTGTATGCAGTGGTAAGATTGATACCCAGAGGAAGGGTAACGTCTTACGGAGCGATTGCAAAATATCTTGGCACGAAAATGTCTTCCAGAATGGTGGGTTGGGCTTTGAGCGGATCACAATTATCTCCCAACAGGATTCCTGCCCACAGGGTTGTCAACCGAAACGGGGTGCTGACAGGTAAAGCACATTTTGGTACACCTACGCGGATGCAGGAACTACTTGAAAAAGAAAAGGTCAAGGTAGTGGATGATACAGTGGTTGATTTCAAAAAACTTTTCTGGGATCCGGCGGTGGAGTTGAAAATTGACTGATCTTACTTTCTTCATAAAAAACTTTTTGTTATGGAACCCAAACAAAATGAACCCACCGAATTAAGACCCGAAGGGGGCCGTATTCTCGACGCGCCGATGGTACAAATCGACCTGAATAAATTCACCGAGATACTTAAGGATGAAAAAACGTGGAAGACAAGCGACAGGAATGCCATTACCGTCTTCAAAACAAAAGGAATGCGCATCGTTCTGATAGCCCTCCATAAAGATGCCGTCATTACCGAGCATAAGGCAGAGGATGGCGTTATCAATGTACAGGTGTTGGAAGGAAAGATCAGGTTTGATTCAGAAGCAGGATCAGCAGCATTAGACACCGGCAACGTGGCTACCCTGCACAAAGGCCTTAAACATTCTGTAACAGCTTTGGAAAAGTCGGTCTTTTTATTGACGATCGGAGGTTAAAGCGATTTCAGATAGGTGTAAATCATTTCATCAGAGTATCCTTTTAGCAAGAGATAATCCCTTATTTTTCTATTGCGGATAAAAATGTTTTTCTCGCTCTTTATGGATTGCTTTTTCTTATCGGCAAGTTTCCTGAAAGTGGCTTCGTAATCTTCATCAGGAATTTGTGCCAGGGCTTTTCTGATACAATAATTGCTAACCTGCCTGAGTTTTAGTTCCCTTTCAATTTTAAGTTTTCCCCACTCTTTCATCCTGAATTTTCCGCCTGCAAAATGCACGGCAAACCGTTCTTCGTTCAGGTAGTCTTCTGCTATCAGGGCAGAAATAATTACATCGACATCAGGCGTGGTGAGCCCGAAGGAATACAACTTGTCTTTTACTTCTTTATGACAACGCTCCTGATATGCGCAATACTGTCTGATGCGGTTGAGAGCCTGCTGAGGAGTCAGCTTTTCCATGGAGGAAAGATAAGCAATCTTACGCCGGACTGATAAAAATCGGTGTTGGACTCCCGTGTGTGTTGTTGGGTTGTGATGCAGTTTTACTAATAGTAATCGCGGTTTTCAACTGATTAATATTGCAGATAATTTTGGGTGACCAAAATCCTCTTAAAAGGAAAGATATCTACTTTAAATAATTCCTAATAATTCCGGCACTCAGGCGCTTCTTTTTTTAGTGTCGCATCTTTTCTAACTAACGGTTTTTCTTGATTAAAAAAAATCTCATTTTTTGATTGGGTATTTAAAAAATTAATATCTTCGGTATGCCCACAAAAACAAAAATCCTTTGTCCATTTATTGGTAAAATAATTTTTTCCAAGGCTTGAAGTTTTGAGAAAAGGTATTTTATCCAGATTAATTTTGGTTAAAGGGGCGATTAGTTATTGAGTGTTGGAATACCAAAAGGGAAATTTAAAAATTATTCACTCACATAAACTAATCGCTTATGAGTCAGTTTACACACAGAGGCACAGGCTTTCTGAATAAGAAGGTTTGGCTATTCTTAGTTTTTATTTTCGGGTTCTTATATGCAGGTATTGCGCAGGATTTAAAGTATTCTCCCAATACTAACAGGCAACTGTTAAGGGAGTACAGTACCCGGTTACACAAAGATTTTCTAACTCAACAAGAGCGGACTCAAAGGCTTGCCAAAGAGAAAGGCTGGCCTTTGATAATGACAAGTCCTGATGGCAGAATAGCAAGGTTAACAGGCGTAGATGGCAAGGGACGCCCGAAGTATGTTGGAGCGACCAATGTAGTTGCCGCCGGAACAACGAGGACCAACCAGTTATACTCAGGCGGAAGCCTGGGAGTCAACCTAAGTGGAAGCACCATTCCCGAAGGGAAGATTGCGATAATAGAAGTGGGTGGAATACCCCGTCTGACCCATCAGGAATTTTTTGAAGACAGGGTAGTTGCAAAAGATGAGGTGGATTCCACGGATCATGCTACCCACGTGGCCGGTACCATTATGGCAGCAGGAGTGAATCCGTCAGCGAAAGGAATGGCCTATGGTTTGCCAAAATTATGGGCGTTTGATGACACGGATGATATTACAAAGATGAGCGACAATGCAGCTACTTTGTTATTGTCAAACCATTCCTATGGTCTTATCGCCGGATGGTACTATTACGACAGTAACTGGTATTTTATGGGCAGAACTGGAGAGAGTGAAGACTTCAATTTTGGATTGTATGATACTACTACTGCTCAGATTGACACTATTTGCTATCTGGCACCATATTATTTGCCCGTATTCTCAGCAGGAAATAATAGAAATGATAATGGCCCTCGTGTAGGAGCAGGATATTACAGTTGGAATGAAGCGGAGGGAAAGTGGAAATGGACGATTCGCACTGAAGGGATGAATAATAGCAATGGTTATGATATTATTGCAACTTATCATACAGCTAAGAATATTTTGACAGTAGGAGCTGCTTATGGATTAGCCGGCGGAGCTAATAAGCCTCTTGATGTTATGATCAGTGATTTCAGTTCCTGGGGACCCACAGATGACGGCAGAATAAAACCCGATTTAGTAGCTGACGGAGTGGGTGTGCTTTCATCCGGTTATACAGCTGATAACAGTTATGTTTTAATGAATGGTACATCGATGGCTGCCCCGAATACTACCGGTACCCTTACACTTTTGCAGGAACTGTATCACCAGGAGAATGGAGAGTATATGCGTTCATCCACTGTAAAAGCTCTGGCTTTGGGCACGACCAGTGAAGCCGGCCCTTATCCCGGTCCCGACTATATGTACGGGTGGGGGCTTTTGAATGCGGAGAAAGCCGGAAGAGCTATTCTGGACAATGGTACGAAAAGCCTGATAGCAGAAGAAACACTTTCTTCCGGAGGCACGAAGACATTTACCGTTACGGCGAGCGGCCACGGCCCGCTGGTAGCTACCATTGCATGGACAGACCCTGCAGGAGAGCCTATGCCGGATACTGGAGTATTAAATGATCCTACTATAAAACTTGTAAATGATCTGGATATACGTGCGAATGATGGCACGACGACTTACTATCCGTGGATCCTGAACCCTGCCAATCCTTCTGCAGCAGCAACAACAGGAGACAACATCAGGGATAACGTGGAGCAGATATATATTGCTCATCCGGTGGCAGGTAAGACCTATACATTTACTGTTACACATAAAAACAGTCTGGCCAATGACGAAGACCAGAACTTTGGGATTGTAATAACAGGAATAGGCGGAACTGCTTATTGTTCTTCTTCAAGTGCCCAGACAGGTTCCAAGATTACCAACTTCAATCTTGGGGGTATAGACAATACACCCACGCTGGACTGCGGTGCTACATATACCGACTTCACTGCACAGGAAGCACAGATGCACAAAGGTGGTACATACGAGCTGAAAGTGAAGACAGGCGCCTGCGGCGCCGGGGCCAATACGATAGCTAAAGTGTATGTGGATTGGAATGCCGATGGCGATTTTGACGATGCAGGGGAGCTGGTGGTTACATCGGGAACTCTCACACCGGGCAGCACCTATACTACAAATATTACTGTACCTAACGATGCCCTTACAAATGTATTTTCCAGGATTAGAGTGGTATTAATTGAAACAGCTGACCAGGGAGACATCACGGCTTGCGGGGTTCTGGGAACAGGAGAAACACACGATTACAGTGTTCATCTATTACCAGCGGCAGTACCGACAAGGCTGTATGTGAAAAAGGGAGCCTCCGGCACCGGTTCGGGAACCAGTTGGTCTAATGCCTACACCGAACTGGGAGATGCCATGGATTATGCGAATTCTAATCCGGAAGTGACTGAGATATGGGTAGCAGCAGGAGTCTATAAGCCTACCGTCAATTACCTGGGTAATTCGGATGACAGAGATAAGACTTTTGCATTTCCGTTGAGGATCAGCGAAGAGACAGGGTTAAAGATTTACGGAGGGTTTAATGGTTCTGAAACCTTATTATCTCAGAGAGATTGGAGAAATAACAAAACAACCCTGAGCGGTGATTTTGAGGACGATGATCTAGTAACAGGAGCAGGCGAAGACCTGGATATTACAGGAATGGAAGAAAATGCATACCACGTTGTAGTTGCCAATGACTATGCAGTATTGGACGGTTTTTGGATAGTGGGGGGTGGTGCAGTAGACGGGTCAACCGGCTCTACTTCTATAAATGGCAAAAGAGTTACTTACAGCAGAGGTGGAGCTGTAAGTGTTTCGGAGGTTACCGGTGTTAAGATTAAAAATTCGGTTCTTTATGGTAATCAAACGTATTCCGGAGCCGGAGATGGCTCAAGTCTCGGAGGTGCGATTTACGGATTTAATACTCTGGGCTTAGAAATAGAAAACTGTGTTTTTGAAAATAATAAGTCAAGGCTCGGAGGGGGTATAGCAACACTGCATTCTAGTAATTCATGGTTATATTCCTCGTCGATAAAGATTACAAATACGGTTTTTGCAGGTAACAGAGCGTTGACCAGTGGAGGGGCAATTACATTTAATACCTCCTATGGTGGCACGGAAAATATTATTACCAATAGTACTTTCTATAATAACCACTGTGTGAATGTAGGTGGAGGTTTGTTTATAACGAAAGAACAGCCAATAGTGCTTTCCAACACTGTCTTCTCTCAGAATGAAAGTGGAGATGAGGATTACCTTCATATATATTTGTGGCCGGTAGCATATGCCGGTATAGAACGGGAGGTCAATTATAGTATAATAGAGGGCGACACAACCGGTACGGTCCCGGAAGCTAATGCCTCGAATATTTCGGGAGAAGATCCGCTTTTCAAGGATGCATCTAACCCCAGCGGAGCCGATGGTAAGTGGATGACAGCAGATGATGGTCTGATGGTGACTGAAGGCAGTCCTGCTATAGACGCCGGTAAGCCCGATATTAAAGAACCTGCAACAGATATTACCGGCTATGCCCGAAAGATTGTTGAAGATGGTGGAAACGAGGTTGGTAAATTCACACTGGGGGCCTATGAATACAGGTCAGGAGCCGTACCGGTTATAATGATGGATTTTGATGCGAAGGAAGTTAGAGAAGGTGTAGAACTGAGTTGGAAAGTAGTAGCAGCTACAGACTTCTCTCATTTTGAAATCGAAAGAAGCAGTGATGGCCTCGAGTTTAAGAGTATTGGCCGCACCAATTATATTGGCTCCGGTAAATACAGAGAGTTGGATAATGATATCCCTGCCGGTCAGGTAATCTTGTTCTATCGTTTAAAGATGGTAGATAAAGATGGCAGCTTCAAATACAGCGAGGTGAAGAGAGTTGTGATTAACAGAAGTGTTAGCAATGCAGTGAGGGTTTATCCGAATCCGTTCAAGGATAATATCAGGCTTGATCTTTCATTAGATATGACGAAACCTGTGAGTGTATCGCTGTTTGATATGGAGGGCCGGATGGTTTATTCAAGGAATTATGGAGCGAATGCATCCAACAGAAAGTTGACGATAGATAAACTTGATTTCCTGAAGCCCGGTTCTTATATGGTGCGTGTGGTGTCGGGCGAATCGGTTTACAATGTGAGGGTAGTGAAGGCTAATTAGTTGACTGAACAGTTAATAGCAAAGCAACTCCGGCAAAGTTCGCCGGAGTTACTTTTTTTGCTTAGAAAATTCAGTTTCCTTCCGGGTTGTGGACGAGGCTAAGAAATTGCTAAAAAAAGCGAAGAGACGGACATCAGAAGTTTATTATCTTTAAGACGCATTTTTTTAATTTCAAAACTTTGTTGAAATGGTTACATCACGACTAATAAAGCCTACTAGATCTGCTTACGATCCGCCAATGCTCATTAAATCAATTCTCGAACAGTCGCTGAAATACGAACCGGACAGAGCGATTCATTACCGCGATCTGGTTCAGATGAATTATCGCGATCTCAATAAAAGAATTTGTAAGCTGGCCAATGCACTGAAGTCGATGGGGGTGAAAGAAGGTGATGTAATCGGCATCATTGAGTTCGACAGCCACCGCTACCTGGAGCTCTATTTCGCAGTACCGATGATTGGAGCCGTAATGCATACCATCAATTATCGTCTGTCGCCTGAACAGGCGGGCTACACTATGAACCACGCAGAAGACAAGGTTTTGTTTTTTCACAAAACATTTGTTCCCCTTGTAACAGCGCTGAGGCCTGCTCTGCAGACTGTTGAGAAGTATGTGCTGCTTAAGGACGATGAGGCCATGCCCGAAAATGCTGATTATCTCTTTGGTGAGTATGAAGACCTGATTTCCAAAGAATCTGACGAATACGATTTTCCTGATTTTGATGAGAATACCATGGCAACCCTGTTCTACACTACAGGTACCACCGGATTGCCCAAAGGAGTTTGCTTCTCGCATCGACAGTTGTTCCTGCATACGATAGGCCTGGCAACAGCGGTGAGTGCTATTGATTCACCGGTAAGGGTGAAATCAACAGACGTGTACATGCCGCTGACTCCGATGTTCCACGTACATGCATGGGGGATGCCTTACCTGGCTACTATGCTGGGGATGAAACAGGTGTATCCCGGGCCGTACGAACCCGAGATGTTGATGAAGCTGATTCTGGGACACAGGGTCACTTTCTCGCACTGTGTGCCGACAATCCTGGGAATGTTGGTGAACAACCCGAAAGTGAGACAGCTGGATGTTTCTTTCTTCAGAGTCATTATCGGCGGATCTGCACTGCCCAAAGGCCTGGCAAAAGGCGCAATGGAGATGGGCATCGATATTATAGCGGGTTATGGAATGTCGGAGACCTGCCCTGTCCTGACACTTCCTTATCTGTCGACGGCAGCCAGAGAAGGAATGACGATTGACCAGCAGGTGGAAGAGCGCATCAAGACCGGAAGACCGGTGCTTTTCGTCGATCTGAAGATCGCTGATGATGACGGAAATTTCCTGCCTTTTGATGGTAAGTCGATTGGTGAAATTGTTGTCCGCGCTCCGTGGCTTACGCAGACTTATTATAAAGAGGAAGAACGCAGCGAAGAACTGTGGAAGGGTGGTTATATGCACACCGGTGATATGGCCTATGTAGAGCCTAACGGAACGGTAGTGATTGTAGATCGAAAGAAGGATGTTATTAAATCGGGCGGAGAGTGGATTTCATCTTTGGCTTTAGAAAGTATTATTTCTGCTTATACCGGGGTTAAGGAATCAGCAGTGGTTGGTGTTCCTGATCCCAAATGGGATGAGCGCCCGCTGGCCCTGGTAGTCTTAGCTGACGGGGCTCAGGTAACAGCTGATGATCTGAAAAAGCATTTAGAGCACTTTGTAAATTCAGGTCATCTGAGCAAGTGGGCTGTTCCGGACGAGATTAAAGTCATAGCAGAAATCCCGAAGACTAGTGTCGGGAAGATCGATAAAAAACTGATCAGGAAAAAGCTGGAGGCTAAAGAAATCTAGTCATCTCTTTCGGTTATCAAATAGAGTTCACATTTATTCTTTATAGGGTTGATGAAAATAGAGTGGGGCTGTAAAAACAGCCCCACTTTGTAATTCAAGCCGAAAATTAAACATGAGAAATGTTTAAGAGTTTATCATGATTTGATTATGATTTAGGATTTAATAATGTGAAGCGCACCTGATCTCTGGCAATAAGCACATAATCTAAATACTCCGTCAGCGGCGACAGTTTTTTCCTGAACGGTACTATAGTAAACTCGCCTTTTGCTTTTTTACTCAATTCAGTGTAGTACTCTTTCCAGGGATCTTTTTTGCTGATCTCAAACAGCAATAGCGGTTTGTCTTTGTTGGCACTGAAATCAGAGTTTTCATAAAGAATAACTCCGGTGAGTACTTTTATATGCGCATCTTCCTTCAATGCCTGTGCCAGACGGATATTATCTGTAAACAGATCTTTAATATAGGCGTGGTTTCTGCCAACCAGCAGGAAGAAATCTGTGTCATCCGACTCTAGGATAATTCTCTTTGTGTTCTCAGCAATAGCTTCTTCTCTGCCTTCAGCATAGTTCACGGCTTTATTCTTAAGGATTTCAGACATTACGTGCATATCTTTTTCTGAAAGGAGATCCTTCAGAGCATCGATATTGTTACGGAGCAAATCTTTGGTCTTATTGGCCCATGCGATGTCTTTTGCATTAGGATAACCGATGGTATAGCTGTTGTAAAAATCAGGGCTGCTGATTTCTTTCATCAGGGTTTCTATAAATGCAGGCCTGTCCTTATAATTCAGAAAGATACTGTAGATAGCGTAGGCCATTGTACGGGTACGGTCGAAATCAATCCCTATAACCTTAAGAGGCTTGGCCAATGTTTTATTGTATTCGTAGAGTTCTTTCCATGCCTCTCTCCATTCGCGGATAGCACCGGCGTAGAGCGTGTAGTTCAGATGTTTTTCATTTCCTGTCTCCAGGAATTTGTTGTAGAAATAGGCCTCTGCAGGTCCGAATTCCACCAGGAGCGAGGTTAGCCCTGTTTGCTTATTCAATTGCTCAACAAAAAACGGATAGAGCGTCGAACTGGCTTTGGATGCATGATTCTCGCCCAAAATAATCAGACTTTTCTCTTTAGACGAATTCAGAAACTTCTTGAAGTAGGATTCATTTTCCACTTTAGTTTGCCCGGCTAAAGTAGTACTGAATAGTCCCAACATCCATATTAGTATCATATTCTTCATGCGTTTCTAACTTCCCTTGCTTAATGTTTGGTCCAGAAGATTTCTTATTTGTTTACCACTGGAAGGCCGCGGGGCATCCGCATTTACTATCTTTCCTTCGGTGTCGAGAAGAATGAAGCGCGGAATCAACTGAATATTAAATTGGCGTTTGTAGAGAGCCTTGTTTTTGGCATCCATCCAAAACTGGGTTCCGGTCAACTTTTCTTTTTCGAGATACTCCTCCCACTCGGGCCTGCCATCGTCAAAAGACACACTGACAAATTCAATATTCTTACCCTCATATTCTTTCTCCAGTTTTACTAAATCAGGTATTTCGGCAATACACGGTTTGCACCAGGTAGCCCAGAAGTCTATATAAACATATTTCCCTTCGAAGTACGGTCCTGATTTGATTTTTTCTTTGTTGATATCCTCAAACACTACTTGTACTGCAGGTTTGCCGGGCAGCATATCGGCGAGATAACCATAGCGTTCCTGTACAATCTTCTTAATATCCTTGAAAGGAGATCCTTTACCGAACTGGTTGAATATTTCCGGCCTGAAGTCCTGTCTTAACGAATAAGCCATATAGACATATCTGGCCCTTTTTGGAAGCTGATTGTCTAAGAAAGAAATATAATCCCCCGTAAAGCCATTCTTCTGTGCCAGTTTGTATTTATTGGTCAAATAGAAATGAGTAAACCTTAAATAAGGTACGCCGGCATTTTCGAGATCTGATTTGATATGGATATTATCCATGAAGTTGTAATAATCTGCAGGCAGGTCAACTTCTTTCCCCTGGCTGAAACTCTTCTTACCTGAAGGATAGTTAATCTTTCTCGCTGAAGCCAGATTCTCGGATTCTTCAATGAAAATTTCTTTCAGCCTTGGCGAAATGTGAGCAGTATCGTAATACTTGCTGACATACCGGATCTGTTCATCTCTGATGCTGTCGGCATTTCTCTTGTATTCATCGGGAGAGAGTGTTAGGATAAACCCATAGTTGTTGTCTCTTAACTGCGGGTAAGAATTAAATGCAAAATCTGCGTCGTTTACAAAGCGATTATTAACAGCACCCTTTCCTGAGAAACCGAGTGTTTTTTCTATGATGGCAGTGTCCTGAAAGAAATCGACATTGGCAGTAACGTGTACACTATCCCCGGGCTCCAGGTAGATGTAGATATTCTTGTTATGACCAAGCCCGCGAATGATATCTCTGCCGAAATACAGATTCCCTTTCAGCGGAGATTTCAGCGACAGATCAATCCTGAAATTGCCCTCTTCGTCGATATCAATATTTTCTTTTTTGCTGGCCTCTAGAAGTGAATAAAGATCGTAGTTGAATTGGAAATATGGATCTTTTACGCCGTCAATATGGCCTGTGAGGATTGTGTTATTGACAATTCCCTTATTTTTTGTTGCGGTACATCCTGCCAGCAGGATAATCCCCGAAAGGAGTATTGCAGCTAAGGAAGCGTTTCTTTTTAATTTCATTGGTTATGTTATTTAAAAGCTACAGGACCACAGGAAAAAAGATCCTATAGCTTCTTTTTTATCTTGGGTTTTGTTCTATTTCAGGGTTGAGTTCGATGTTGTGATAGAAAATAGGCCAAACGAGTTTTGGATCATTTGCAGGTACACTGAACCCTGGGTTATTTGTGCCCGGCATCAGGTGGGTTACCCCTAAACCAAGCCTTTTAATATCAAATAATCTCAGCTCTTTACCATACAGCTCTCTTCTTCTTTCGAGCAGCACCTCGCTAAGTACTGCACTTTGATTGGTTGGGCTCATAGGAGTGTAAGTACCTGTTTTATACCTGTTCATCCTGATTTTGTTCACATCGTCCATTGCCAGTTGCAGGTTACCTAAGCGTGCGTTACATTCGGCTCTGGTGAGGTACATTTCAGGGGTTGAGATCGGGATGTAATCTACTGCCGCGTTATCCAGGCCATAACGATTCCTTGGGAAGACGTACTTGGCTCTCTCGGCAGTCATCTTTCCTTTAAGGTTGATCCCCTGGAACCACAACAGCCTTCTCAGATCAAAGTTTACGGTGGAGTCTTCGTCTATCACCTGGAAGCCGCTGTAGAGGTTATCAAATGATGTAGAGTCGAGCATGTAGTAATCGGTTACTCTTGCACTTTTTACCGAAGTCTTATGCAGCAGCATCTCATCGTCAGTGGTGCGCGACAGTTTGACTACGCCGTCCGGCCTAGGAGTACCGGTATAGATCTCGTTATAATCGTACAGGAAGTTTTGGATGGCAAGGCTCTTATTTGCATTCTCTAAAGCTTTTTCGTAATTACCCATATAGAGATAAGTACGGGCCAGGATGGCGTATGTCGAAGCTTTAGTCGGTCGATGAGAATACAGTTTGTCAACTTTATCCGGAAGGTCGGCTACTGCACTTTCCAGTTCAGAGAGTATGAAGTCGTACACTTCCTGTACCGGTTTTCTGTAGAGTTTGGGTAGCGACACCGGATTCTTTACGATGGGTACACCTAGATCGGTGGCTGCGGTACTGCTGTTGTAGTGTTTTGCATAAATATTCACTAACGTGAGATAAGCGAATGCTCTGTGCACTTTTGCTTCGGCAATTAACTGCTTTTGAAGTTTGGGATTATCTGTAGCAATATGAATTTCTTCGAGAATATTGCTTGTTAACGTATTCAGATAATAGTTCTGCTTCCATACATCATCGTCTGCAGCACCATCAGGCAGCCAAACATCTTTTTCAAAAGCGTAGAGATTTTTGGCGTGGAGCCTGTTGCGATCCCAGTCGTACCATGCGGAATCCATTTGAGAATCGTCGGATACCACATCCACATAGCCCGACATCTGTGAAAGGTTGTAGGTATATCTTGTATCTGCATTATCGAGCAGTGCACGAAAGTCGTTGGTTGTTTGGGCAATTACGAGTCCTTTTGGAAGCGTATCGAGAAATTTCTTTTCGCAGGAACTCGCAGAAACTGCTATTGCAATCAGTATAAAAAGTATCTTTTTCATATCTATAGAATTAATGAATTAAAACTTGGTTTACAGATCTACTTTAAAGGTTATTGAATAATCGGGTCTTGACCTGATTGTATTAAAGTAGGCTGCGTAGAGAGAACCACTGTACTTAGGGAACATCGGATCTACTCCCTGTTTGTTAACTCTGTAGATGGGGCCCAGATTTCTTGCCTGCAGCATTACGCTCGCGCTCTTCATAGTCTTACCCAGCACCTTGTGCGGCACTCTGTAAGTAAGGCTGATGCTTTGCAGTCTGATATGGCCGGCATTCAGAAGGTTTCTTGTGTTGTACTCCGAGAGAATATCACTCGTAATTGTAGCAGTATAGTTGGTTACCCTCGTGTCAATTCCGTACATCGCAGCAGTTGCATTATCAGCCGGAGACTTCCACCTGTCGACCATTAATCCCGGTAAAAAGGTGAAGAAGCTGGATGGCAGCTGGATGTAATACAAAGTATTTCTTGGAGGAGCATCGCCCAAAACTTTATGACCGAAGCTGTAAAGCATTCGGGCAGACAGTTCGAAGTTGGCGAAAGAGATATTATTAATCCATGAGCCAAAGTGTTTAGGCGATCTTTGCCCAGCGAAGATGAACAAATCATCAAGATCAGCACCTACATAAGGGATGTTCAGGATGTTTTCGGGTTTGCCGTGATACATCGCCTGAAATAACCCCTGATCATCATATCCTGCAAAATCAACAACGGCAATGTAATCTATCGGTTGGCCGGGCACAGGGTAGAACTGAGACAGGTTTGCTCTTGCCGCAATGTTAAAGGCCGCCACTTCGATATTGACTACTTTGTTTTTGTTGTGAGAATAGTTCAGGAGTGATCTCCATTTTACTTTCTTACTGTTAATAATGATGCCCTGTAATTCAATTTCTGTTCCTCTGTTTTCGATATCACCCTGGTTAAGTGTGGCTCCGTCGTAATAGAAACCGTAGGTCGGGTTTACTTCAAAGTCGGCAAGTACATTTGTGGAATTCTTTCTGTACACTTCTACTGTACCTCTCAATCGGTTGTCGAACAAAGCGAAGTCTATACCAAGGTTGATATTTTTGGTTTTCTCCCAGGTCAGTCCCGGGTTAGGAGCATCCAGAACGGCAGCATATGGAGACTGGTTGATAGGGTCTATCCATGGAATTGCTGTTATGTAAGGGCTGGCATTTTTATCGATATGACCATTCCATCCGTAAGCGGCACGAATCTTCAGGTAGCTGATTGCCTTGATGTGGAAGAATGATTCATTAGACAAAGTATAACCTACACCTGCCGACCACTGAGGCAGTTCTCTGTAAGAGGCAGAACGTCCATAGAGGTTAGTCTTATCCATTCTGATACTTCCGGTTACATCGTATTTGCCTTTATAGGTGTAGCCTGCGTTTCCGTAGTATGAAAGGAATCTGTCGTTTCTTCCGGTTATTCTGATGCTGGTAGCCCTCAAAGTCGGGATGGGGGCAATCGGTTGCAATACACCCAATCCGGTCGATAATGGCGCTCCGGCAGGCCGATTATTAAAGTCTATTGAGGTAATTTGAGTTAGAGATTGCGGATTATAACCATAATATCCATAGGGAATACTTTCGCGGTTGTCGCTTCTCATTTCAATACCACCGAGAGCTTTGATGCTGTGTTCGCCTAAAGTTTTATTGATGGTACCCTGTAATCTGCCGCTTTGCGAAACAAAATCACTCTTGCGTTCGTAAAGCATACCCCCGGTAGGAATGGGGAACTGTCCAGTAGCAGTGCGATAGTAGTTTAATACATTGTTGCGCACATACCAGGTTTCTTCGTTCATGTAATTACTGTAAAGGCTGTTATTGGTCTGGTACTGATAAGAGAGATCAATGTTTGCCCATGACACCGGTTTAAAGGAGATCACACCATTGGCCCTGATATCCCTGGTCTTCTGTGTAATATCCATATTATCAACCTCGCGTTTCAGATTCCAATCCCAGTCGTAAGGCAGGTCGTATTGTGATACTAAAGCTCTTCTTTTTCGTGTTGGTACGGTATAATAAAAATCAATATTGTTTTTTATCATCGGCAGGTAATTGCCGTCGTCGTCGAGTATTCTGGAATTCTGAGGAATGTATTGAAGATCTCTGATATCGGCGCCGTTCAGTTCGCTGTTTTGGAGCGACATATTCAATCCGAACTGGAGTGAGATCCACTTTGTAGGTGAGAATGTGTTATTGATATTTCCGATTACCTGGCTTGAGCCGTTTCGCTTGTTGTAGTTGTTGTTGTGCATTGTCATCAGCGAAGCCCTCAGATTATTGTCCTTTGTCCTGTTGTTAAATGAGATGGTAGCTTTCTGATAACTATCTCTCCTGAGAAAGAGATCGCTGAATTCGTCGCGTACATCGATTTGTGCGAGTTGATCTAATTTTTCTTTCAGTTCCTGATCATTCATGAGTCCTGCTTTCCTTTTTACCAATGCGTCAATAACGGGGGGGAAGTCATAGCGACTCATACTGTATGCACTGGTGAGTGAGTTGAAGAAAGCAGTTTCGAAGAATAGGTGTTTGTAAATATCAATCGCCTCCTGGCTGGTAGCAAACGGAATCTGATAAAGATCCGGCTTGGGTCTGGTCAAAAATTCTATATTAACACCAACGGAAGAACCTGATTGCATGCTTCCGCTTTTGGTAGTAATCACAATCACGCCGTTTGCAGCTTGTGCGCCCCAGATAGATGCAGCCGCGGCATCTTTCAATACAGTGATGTTAGCTACATCGTTGGGATTGATAGTTGACCACGGATCAACTCCATCGGATGAAATTACAGGGAATCCATCAACAACAATCAACGGAGACCTGTCGCCAAGAGTACCTGCTCCGCGGATGGTGATACCCGTGCTTCTTTCGGTTGACGGATCCTGATCATTGTTATAGGTGGGGTCAAATAACAACCCGGGAACAAGTCCTTCTAATTTGTCCTTTAAGCTCATACTGGTAATACTCTCCAATTGCTGCTCATCAATTCTTGAGAAAGAACCTGTCACCCGTTCTCTGGGCAACTGGTAATAACCTGTTATTACTACCTCCTGCTCTGTCGAAACCTTTTGTCTCAGGAAGACATTAACTGTTGTTCTTCCGCGAACTGCAACAGAAGCAGCCTCAAAGCCAACCATGCTGAAGTCGAGTACCGCATTCTGTGGGTCGTCAATATTTAGTTTATAATGACCATTTTGGTCTGTAGAAGTACCGGTTCTTGTACCCCTTACCAAAACAGAAACGCCTTCCAGCGGGCGGCCGCTTTCGTCTGTAACCCTTCCGGTTACTTCCTGAAACTGAGTTTCTGCAACCACGGCATTGGGATCCAGATCGCTCAGGAGTGTTTTTGGTTTTTCCTTAACTACGATAGTCTGCCCGACAATGCTGTACATGAGTGGCTGATTCTGGAAGCAGATGTTCAGGACCGTTTCGAGTTCAGCATTTTTAATGTCTACCGTTACAGGAGAAGACTGCTTCATCAATTCCTGATCGAAGAAAAAACCGTAACCGGTCTGAGCTTTAATGCTCATAAAAATGTTTTCTAAGGGAGCGTCTTTCACCTGTAGTGTTACTTTCTGTGAGTACCCGTTTGCACTTACCTGCAAACAAGCGAACAATGTGAGAATAACGGTGAGCTTCATGACTAAAAAATGTTTAGTTAATTCTCTTCTTTGGGCTCGCACTTCTGGTGAGCATCCAAAACGGTTAGTAAACAAATTCATAAGTTTGTTTAGTTTTTAATTAATGAATAGAGCAGTTATAAAATCTTTATTTGTTTAATTTAAAACTACCGCCGCTTCGTCTCGCCCACGGAGCGGTTTTGTTTAGTTATTTATGTTTTCTGTATCTCTTAAGGACGCACTTTCAGTGTCCTGCCATCTACCTCAAAACGCACATTACTTTCCTCGAGAATCTTCAACACTTCGCCCAGTTTGGAATCTTTTGAAACAATACCTCTGAATTGACGCGGCTGGATTGTACCCTCATACATTACATTCACATCATACCATCTGGAGATTTGTTGCATCACCTCCTTCAAACTCGAATTCCGGAATGAAAAGAAACCATTCTTCCAGGCAGTCACCTGGTTGATGTCTATATCATTTTTCAGTTCTAATCGATGATCCAAGGTTTGCATCACAGCTTGTTTCCCGGGACTCAGCTTTAAAATTTTGCCGTGATTATTATTTACGTCCACACTACCGGTAATAAGTGTAGCCATTATAGTACCCTGATCATCGTATGCATTGATGTTGAACTCAGTACCGGTTACCTGCACCTCCATCCCGCCTGCCTCTACCTTGAAAGGTTTAGACGCGTCGTGTGCCACTTCAAAATACCCTTCTCCTGTCAGTTCTACTTTGCGGTCTTGCCCAACAAATGCAACGGGGTATCTGATAGATGACTCTGAATTGAGCCATACACGCGAACCATCAGAAAGTTTGAGGTTGATAATCTTACTGCCACGAGGATTATTCAGCGTATTGTACTGAATCTCTCCGGCAGAATTACCTGTTTGCTCCTGATAAGCGATGTTGCCGTCGCCGAACTTCACGAGCTTCGTGTTGCCCGACTCGGCTATCTGTCCTTCTTCTAAATTGTCCAGATATAGAACAGTTCCGTCGTGCAGTGTAATGGTGGCTATGTTAGTCTGAGGCGCTTCAATACTATTGCCTGAAGCCTGTTGGCCGGTTTTTGCAAGAAAATTGTCAGTCTTTTTTTCAGCCAGGTAAACAACTATTATTAAACCTATCAGAGCCACTGAAGCGGCAGCCCACCACCATCTCTGTATGAAGATACGTTTACCGCTACCTTTAGAAGGCTTGCCCGGCTTGTCGCTCGATAGAACTTCACGCAAAGTTTTTTCCATTTGATCGATATCAACAGGCTCGTCATTATATTTTTTTTCGGAAAGTAATTCACTAAGTACTTCCCTGGTGAGCGGGTCATCATTCTTAATCAGTTGAAGTAATCTGTCGCTTTCAGATTCTTCTAAATTCCCGCTGAAGTAGTGGTCAATCAGTAGGCGGATGGTTTGTTTATCCATTGGAAAAGTTTTGGCCTTATAGTAATAAGACCGGTACCAAAGGATAACATACTATTCAAAAAGAAATAAAATATAAAAAAGCCGGGATACAGAGAAAGGAAACGATGTGACCGTTTGCGGAAAGATATTCCCTGATCTCCTTTAGTGCAGCTACCAGAACATTTCTAACGGTGTTCACGGATAATGACAGCATTTCGGCAATTTGAGCCGGCTTCATTCCATCTTCACGGCTCATGCTGTATATCTTTTTCCTTGCTGCGGGCATCTTTTGCACAGCCTCTGCCACTAAACGGCTGATTTCTCTGGCCGTTACCCTTTCAAAAGGAACTTCGGAACTTGATAAACCTGAATCTTTTTGAGCACTTCTATACTTTTCGCGGGTGAGATTTTTTTCTATTTGGTTAAGACATGTTCTGGAGGCTATAGTATGCAGCCAGGAGGTGATGTTTTCTATTTCAGGCAGCCTGTCGCGATTCAGCCAGACTTTAATAAAAGTTTCCTGCAAGACATCTTCTACCTCCATAGAGTTGGTGAAGAAGCGAGAAACAGCCCTTTTCAGGTGTGGATAGTGGTTGCGGAAGAATACAGCAAAGGCTTCTTCATCTCCGTCAGAAATGTTTTTCAGCAGTTCAGGTTCACGGTATTTTTCAGTTGGGATCAAAGCTTTTGGTAATTGTCCTGATTATGCAAAGTAATTAATAACCGTTTTTATATTAAATTTCCGAAAGATAATAGACTTTGTCACTGGTATGCCGACTACCTGTGACGATTTCGAAATTCTTCTGCCTCAAAAGTTGATAAATAAAAAAAGCTCCTTTCTCAAGGAGCCTGTTCGTCAGTTTGTTTTGCGTAAACATTCGAACGTAGAATTGCTTTTCTAAATATCATTTGCGATCCGGCAAATAATAGCCGGTATCTTACTTATATTTATAGACACAAGTAAAATCAGAAACGCTGCATTAAATCCGAAAAAATTATTTCAACAGTACCTGACGGGTGACAGAAACACCGTTATTTCCCCTTAAAATAATAGAATAAATACCTGAAGGCAGGGCTCCCGTTAGGTTGAGCCTGTATAAATCCTGACCTGAATTATGTTTCAGCTCATCGTTCATCACGGGTTGGCCGGATGCATTAACGAGAATTACTTTATAAGAACCGGTCTTGAGGTCTTTTACCTGTACAACCAGGTTGCCATTGTTGAGGAATGCATTGAGGGTTTCTCGAGACAGTACTCTGACGGATATGGTCTCCGAATACAGCTTTTTCTCCGAAGGGTTGCCGATGGCTATCCGGTAGTAATTGATTCCGCTATTTGGGTTCCTGTCTTCAAAATTATTACTTCCTGTACGGGATGCAGGAATGTCGCCCAGGGTTGCGAAGTGTTGCCCGTCTGAAGAGCGTTCAATGTAAAAGGTCTCTTTTTCCTGAACACCATCTGCTTCCCAGCTGATTCTTACCAGCCCATTAATTGCCCGTGCTGAAATTCGGGTAAAATCAGGATCCTGAGTGAGTTCAAAATTATTAAGGGAAGCATTAAGAATGTCAGCCTTCGGCGGGCTTTGCGCTAGTACGGAGACGCTGAGAGCCGTCACTATTATCAGGAAAATAAGGCTTTTCATGTGTAAGGATTGGATATGTAAAATTTAATGGGACGGTGAATTTAGGGAAAAATATTTTTATTCATCAATATTTTAGGGTTTTACAGAATTTTTAATGATTAATATTGCGCCCGATACGTTTTTATTTATCAGAAACTTTTGTCTATTTTTCACTGACCCAAAAATAAATTCATGTTCGCTATAGCAAGAAAAGAGTTACAGCAATTCTTCAGTTCGTTTGGGGGATACATTGCGCTGCTGCTTTTCTTACTTATTAATTCCCTATACCTTTTTGTCCTCAAAGACACCAATATTTTCGACCTGGGTTATGCTACATTAGAGCCTTTCTTCAGCCTGGCACCGTGGGTTTTTATTTTTCTGATTCCCTCTATTGCCATGCGCAGTTTTGCGGAAGAGTTTAAGGGAGGCACATTCGAACTTCTTAAGACTTTTCCACTGAGTGGCCGGCAAATAGTGTTGGGAAAATATCTGGCTGTGGTTTTCATAGTTGTGCTGGCATTGCTGCCTACTTTGGTTTACCCGTTTATTATCAGCGGATTTGCGGGGGCGAACGGAATAGATACAGGTGCGATTGTGGGATCCTATATTGGACTGATTTTTTTGGGAGCAGTGTTCGCTGCGATTTCGATATGGTGCTCCACACTTTCCCCAAATTCTGTGGTGGCATTTCTGTTGGGCGCATTTATGTGTCTTTTATTGTATTACGGGTTTAATGCTTTGAGCAAGATTCCCGCATTTACCGGCGGAGCTGATTACTATATTGAAATGCTGGGTATCGATTTGCACTACCAGAATATCAGTAGAGGAGTGATTGACACAAGAGATATCGTGTATTTCCTCTCCTTAATTATACTTTTTCTTTTTGCTTCACGTCAGAATATTCAAAAAGGATAAGTCGGCATGAGTAAGAAAATGAAAAATATCAGACGTTTGGCGGCCCTCGTGCTGGGACTTGTAGCTTTGAACCTGCTATCGGTTTATGTTCACAAGCGGATGGATCTGACAGAAGAGAAGCGGTTCACTATTTCAGAGCCCGTGAAGAAAGTTTTGAAAGGTACGGATCAACCTGTTACCGTGTATTTATTTTTAAAAGGCGACCTGCCTTCGGGATTCAGGATGCTGGGACAAAATGCAACCGAACTTCTTCAGGAGTTTAAGGATTACTCAGGCGGTAAGGTGCACTATAAGTCTGTTTCTCCTGATGAATTAGTTCCGGGCAGTACATCTATCTGGGCTGATACACTGGAGGCAATGAATATCCTACCTATCAATCTTACAGTGCAGTTGAAGGCAGGGGAAGAATCTAAATATGTCTATCCTGCAGCAGCAGTAGTTTCTGAAGGAAAGATAATTCCTGTAAACCTCTATTCGGGTACACGGACAATTATTACTCCGGCTGATTTGAATCAGGCAGAGTCGATGTTTGAATACAAATTTGCCGAGGCAATTCATAAATTGAAAGAGGATGTGAAACCGATGGTGGCGTATGCGACCGGTAACGGCGAGCCGGTAGATGCTGAGACTTATGATCTCGTAGAGAATGTTTTACATCCTAACTATTCTGTTTTTACTCTCGATTTGGAAAAGGAAGAAGTGATTCCCGATACCTTTAAAGTGCTGCTCTTGGTGAAGCCCTCCAAACAGTTCACCGACGAGCAGAAATTAAAGATCGATCAGTATGTCATGCGCGGTGGTAAACTGCTGGCGTTTGTCGACAGATTAGAAGCAGAGATGGACAGTCTGCAAATTAAGAATGAGGTGGTGGCTTACGATCGCAATCTGAACTTACAGGACTTGTTTTTCAAATACGGAGTACGCATCAATCCTGATTTGATTATGGATTTACAGAGCGACTTTCTGCCGTTTGATGTCAACAACAGCGGTCAGTATGAGTTTCTGCACTGGAATTATTTCCCGTTGTTCCAGCCCAATCAGAATAGTGTCGTAACAAAAAATGTCGGATTGGTTGCCGGAAGATTTGCAAACTCTATTGATACTGTGAAAGCCGATGGCGTTAGAAAAACTTTTCTGCTCGGTACATCGTCCAATTCCAGAACAATTGAAACTCCTGCTTTAATCAGCGGTTCTGAAAACAGAAACGCACCTGTAGATGCAGCTTTTAACAGGGGTAACATTCCCGCTGCCGTTTTGCTGGAGGGCAGGTTTACCTCACTCTTTCGCAACCGTCTGAGTCTTGAGCAGATAGAACGTTTGAATGTACAGGGATTGCCTTTTATTCCCGAGAACACCACCGAAAACAAAATGATTATCGTCTCCGATGGAGATATCGTTTTGAACAGTGTTTATCGGTCGCAGCCTGTTCCGATGGGTGTCAACCCGTTCACTATAGGCAGCCAGTATGAGTATCAGTTTGCCAACCGTAGTTTTGTTGAGAACTGCCTGGCTTATCTCGTGAATGAGGCCGGGTTGATGACTGCAAAATCCAAAGACCTCAAGCTGCGGCTTCTCGATACCAAAAAGGTGAACGAAGGAAAGGCAGTCTGGCAGATTCTCAGTTTTTTAACTCCTGCCCTTCTTGTGTTATTGGCAGGAGCTTTGTACCAAATAATCAGAAACAGGAAGTACCGATCCAAGAAAGGTTAGTTTACATGCGATTATAAAACTTGCATAAAGAAGTTATTCTTGTGCTTGTTATATTTTTTGGGGAGTTGATTTTAAAAAGGGAGAATAAGAAAAACTTTTGGAAGTTATGTCTCCGGTCTCCCGGCATTCATATTTATCATTGCGAGTTGTTATTTTGTGTCTGAAATGCTCTGCATTTCTTTCTCTCTGCAATGGAAAATAAAAAGGTGGTTCATGACAGTAGCGATTGATTATGACATCAGACAAATTGTGGCAATTACCGGAGGCGAATTACAGGCTTCAGGCTATAAAGCCGAAATTGAATACTTGTCGGTCGATAGCAGGAAGATCAACAATCCTGCCGCCACACTCTTCTGGGCTATCAAGACCGGACAGAGAGATGGCAGTGATTTCATCATGGATTTATACAAGAAAGGTGTAAGAAATTTTGTTACGCAAACACCCGGATATTGCAGGAGCCTGAAAGGGGCCAATGTCATCATTGTAAAAAACGCTCTGGAGGCATTGCAGAAACTGGCAGCTCATCACAGAAGGAGTTTTAAAAAGATAACGGTCATAGGGATAACCGGAAGCAACGGAAAGACTATCGTGAAAGACTGGTTGTATTCGCTGCTGTCGCCGTTTTACGCTGTTGTGAAGAGCCCGAGAAGTTATAATTCGCAGATTGGTGTTCCATTGAGTATTCTGCAGATAAGGAGTCATCACCGTTACGGAATTTTTGAGGCGGGCATCAGCCGGCCGGGGGAGATGCAGAAGCTGGAACGTATGATCCGTCCGCAGATAGGAATCTTCACCAATATCGGCTCCGCACACGATGAGGGATTTAAAGACTTCAGGGAAAAGATAGAAGAGAAGTTGCTTCTCTTTAAAAGAGCAGAAACAGTCATTTTGCCGGGGCATCAAATAGGGATTCTTTCGGTACTCCGACAGCAGAAGAAATGGAGTGCGAAGGTTTGCACCTGGAATCAGAAGGATGCAGATTATCTGATCAGAACGGTGAAGAAAACTCCGGATGGTGTCTCAGTTGTCATCCAGTCGAAGAAGAGAAAAGACACGATTCATCTTGTATCAGACGATGGTACATTTATTCAAAATGCACTCAATTGTTACGTCGCTATAGATGTATTGGGCGTAATGGATAAGCAGATAGCAACCGGCTTCCGGCGGCTAACACCACTTTCCATGCGCCTGGAGTTACAGCAGGGCATCAACGGGAGCAGTATCATTAACGACAGTTACAGCAATGACCTGCAGTCTCTTGCGGTTGCGCTGGAAATTCTGATGAGACAACAGGCTGCTAAGTACACTATAATTCTTTCGGACGTGTTACAGTCGGGGCTGAGCAGTGAACAGTTGTACGGAGTGATAGCTTCGTTGATTAAAGGAAAAGGTGTACGGCAAATTATCGGAATCGGAGAGGAAATCAGCAAGTCAAAAGCATTTTTTAAATCAATCAAAGAGCAACACTTTTTCAAAAATACTGAAGCATTTCTTTCTTCAATGGATTGGTTAAAGTTCGGTAATGAAGTGATACTCGTAAAGGGCGCCCGTCAATTCCGTTTTGAAAGAATTGTGAAGAGGCTCGAGCGTCAGACGCACGAAACAGTTTTTTCTATCAACCTTTCTAGTCTTGCAGAAAATATCAGAGTGTATAAAAGCCTGATTAAGCGGGGAACAAAAGTAATGGCGATGGTGAAGGCTTTTGCATACGGAGCAGGGAGCAGTGAAATCAGTTCGTTATTGCAGTTTATCAGGGCAGATTATTTGGCGGTAGCTTATGCAGATGAGGGGGTGGCATTGCGGGAGGCCGGTATTCGGTTGCCCATCATGGTGATGAACACCGGGGAGCATGCTTTTGATATTTTGGTGAAGTACCGGCTGGAGCCAGAGATTTTTTCTCGGTCGTTACTCCACTCTTTTTCAAATTATCTGGCATCGCGCAAGATCAGAAGCTATCCTGTGCATTTAAAAATAGACACAGGTATGCACCGGCTGGGTTTTGACATTGGGCAAACAGAGGAATTAATTGCATTGATTACAAGAAATTCACACATCAGAATACAATCTGTTTTCAGTCATCTCTCCTCGGCAGATAATCCGGATCATGATGCATTCACAATGCAGCAGTTTGAAACATTCAGGAAAGTAGTCAGGAAAATTAAGGCAGTGATTAGATATCCTTTCCTGACACATATCTCCAACACATCTGCTACAAGCCGCTTCAGGCAATTGAATCTGGATATGGTGCGCATCGGTATCGGTATGTATGGAGTTGACAGCAATCCTGCTGTGAAGAAGTTATTGAAACCGGTATGCAGGCTGACAACCACTGTTTCACAAATAAAGCACATCAAGAAAGGTGAAGTAGTCGGTTACGGAATGAGGAAGGTGAATAAGGCCATGACGATAGCCACGGTAGGAATTGGCTATGCCGATGGTTACAGAAGACAGTTGGGCAATGGCAATGGAAAGATGTTTATCAACGGCAAATTGGTTCCGACCGTTGGTAATATCTGTATGGATATGACGATGCTGGATGTCAGCGGGGTAAAGGATATTGAAGAAGGAGATGAGGTGGAAGTATTTGGTGAAAACCTTTTGATAGAGCAGCTTGCCGGCTGGTGTGATACAATTCCTTATGAAATTCTTACCGGTATTTCAGGAAGGGTGAAACGGGTATATTACGAGGAATAAATTCTCAATTGCTCTATTTTTTTCTTCCGGTAAAACGAATCACGCACCCCGTTCCGTTGTGATAAAGACCTTCGCTCAGGTGTACTTCTTTTTCCATAAACTCTTCAATATCGTAACCGGTAAAATCTCTTTCTATTTCTTCCAATGAGAAAAGGGTGGGCAAATCTTTCGGTCCGCCTACTTTCGGATTGCGTTGGGCGTATTCAAGATTTTTCTTGCTGAAGACCTCAATGATTAAGGTGCCTCCGGGTTTCAGCAGCGTGTTTAAGATTTTATGAAAGTGTGGCCTGATGTCCGGAGAGAAGTGAGAATAGATGAGTACAATCGCATCAAACTCCCCGGGTTGGTAATCCAATTCAGGCAGATTACCTGTTGAATAGTTAATTGAAACCTTGTGCTTACTTGCCAGTTGCAACGCCTTTTTCTTTCCCTCTTCGCTGATGTCAAAAGAATACACATCCCATCCAAGAGTTGCGGCATATACACCGTTTCTTCCTTCGCCGTCGGCAGGAAACAGAATTTTTCCCGGTTTTAGTTTTTGGAGTTGTTCTTTCAGATACTCATTGGGGTCTTCACCATAAGCATATTCGGGTTGTTTAAATCTTTCGTTCCACATCTGTTCCGGTGTCATTTGCATGGCGCATGTTTTGCTGCAAAGTTATGAAACAGCAGTGCAAGCGATTTTGCGAATTGAATTAAAGCAAGTCGCTTAACTTGCAGCCTGAATTTTAAGAGCTATGAAGATTGTTAAGGAGTTATTGCAACTGATTGACCTGGAGCAGATAGATGAAACCATTTTTGAAGGCAGGAGCGAGACGGTGGGGAGTCCGAATGTTTTTGGCGGCCAGGTACTGGCGCAGGCATTGAATGCCGCATACCGAACAGTAGCAGAAGACCGGCTGTGTCATTCATTACACTCTTATTTTATTTTACCCGGAGATTTAAATAAACCGATCAGATATAAAGTGCAGTTGGTGCGTGATGGCGGCAGTTTTACGACACGGTATGTTACGGCAGAGCAGAATGATAAATCCATTTTCGTTTTGGCGGCGTCTTTTCAGATCAAGGAAGACGGATATGTTTTTCAGGAGAAGATGCCCGAAGTTCCACCACACGAGAAGGTGCTGAGCCTCGCTCAGATTTATGAACAGGCCAAGGCTTTTCTGCCCGAAAAACTGGCGAGATACCTGAACAGGGAAAGGCCTGTAACCTATAAACCGACGGTGATACCGAATCCGTTTGAGAAAGCAGATCTTCCACCGTATCAGAATCTCTGGTTTCAGTTCAATGAAACTCCTGCCGACCTGAGCATCAGGCATTTTCATGAGATTATGGCGTATTCTTCCGATTACAATTTATTACCCACAGCACTTCAGCCGCATGCCTCACACGCACATCCCGGCAATACGATGATGGCTACTCTCGACCATGCTATGTGGTTCCACAGGATTCCTGAAAGCTTTACAGGTTGGTTCTTGTATAATATTGAAGTAATGAGCACATCCAATGCGCGTGCTATGCTTACAGGAAAAATCTTCACTGAGTCAGGAGATCTGATTGCTACGGTAGCACAGGAAGGATTGATGAGGGAGATCCGAAAGGTTTAGTGTCTAAAGTTTAAAGTTTAGGTTTTCGCCTTTGGCGAGATTGGAGTTCGTGGTCCCCAGTTCGGGGTTCTAGTGATTGAAGATTGAAAATTTAAGGTTTAAGATTATTCGCCTTCGGCGAGTTCGAGGTTCGTCGTTCGTTGTTCGGAGTTTGTGGTTTTAGTGACTGAAAGTTTATAGTTTAAGATTTTTGCCTTTGGCGAGTTAACCCGGTGGCTCACTGACGTGGATATTGAGCCTGCCGAAATACCCCGAAGTGAAGCCCTACAGATCACCGAAGTGCGTTATTTTGTGGAGTCACATTTTTCGCCTTTGGCGAGATTGGAGTTCGTGGTTCACAGTTCGGGTTCTAGTGATTGAAGATTGAAAATTTAAGGTTTAAGAATTTTTGTCTTCGGTGAGTTCGGAGTTTGAGGTTCGCTTTAAAAACCTAAACACCTAAACCTATAAACATTAAACACCAGTCGGAACGCTATTTTGAATACTTTTGTAAAGTAAAAATATAGTTAAACACACGCATCAGAAATAATCAGGTATTATTTTGGATATGTAAAATCAAAAATAAATTTATGTCAAACGAAGAAAAGAGCTTTTGGGATAAAGCAAAAGAAAAAGCAGGCGAAGCCTGGAAATCTGCCAAGGATAAAGCAGGAGATTTGAAAGATAAGATTGAAGACAAATTAGATGATTTGGAAGATAAGGCCGAAGAATGGAAAGATAAGGTAGAGGATAAATTAGACGCTTTAGAGGATAGGGCGGAGAAAGCGTGGGATACAACAAAAGATAAGGCTGGTGAGTTAGCCGGTAAGGCATCTGACAAGTTTGATCAAGCAAAGGATAAACTGTCTGATTTAAAAGATCAGGCCGGTGAAAAAATCAAAAACTTGACTGACGACAGTAAGAAATAGTTCGGGGTTCGGAGTTTGTGGTTCTACCCATTGAAGGTTTTAACTTTAAGATTCAAGATTATTCGCCTTCGGCGAGTGATGCTGTATATCTTATCTTAAGGTGTTATTTGTGAAGTCGCATTTTTCGCTTTTTGCAAGTTTTCGGTTTGAAATTCGCTGAAAAAAACGAAACAACTAAACCTCTAAACAAATAAGCAGTTCCTCCGGCTTATCACTAACCACTCATCGTTCATCACTCTTAGCGCGCTCTTCCGTCCTCTTCACCGACATTTCGTGGCGCCACTCTTCAATCCTGGCATGGTTACCGCTGAGAAGTACGTCGGGTACTTTCCAACCCCTGAATTCTTCCGGGCGCGTATAGACAGGTGGTGCCAGCAAGCCATCCTGAAAGGAATCGAAAAGGGCAGAGGTTTCATCATTCAACACCCCCGGAAGCAGACGGCAAACGGCATCTGTTACGACTGCTGCACCCAGCTCTCCTCCGCTTAAAACGTATTCTCCAATGGAAATTTCTTTGGTAACGAAGTGGTCGCGGATGCGCTGGTCGATACCTTTGTAATGTCCGCAGATGATCAGCAGGTTTTTCTTTAATGATAGTTGGTTAGCAGTTTTCTGGTCGAATAAGTCGCCGTCAGGAGTCATGAATATGATCTCATCGTAGATGGTGGCTTTTTGTAAAGATTCAATGGCATTGACGATCGGTTCTATCATCAGTACCAGTCCGGCTCCGCCCCCAAACTGGTAATCATCTATCTGGCCGTGCTTATAGTTCGTATAGTCACGTATGTTATGTACCTTCAGTTCTACTAGTCCCTTTTCCTGTGCTCTTTTCAGAATAGAGTGGCTAAAGAAACTATCCATCAGTTGCGGAACGGCAGATAGGATGTCGATTTTCATGAAGCAAAGATAACTCCTCGTGTGTCAGGTCAATAAGAAACCTTTTCTAACAGGGTCGTCAACCTTCCAAAGGTTGACAACCCTCAAGTAAAACCTTAAAGTAAGCTGATTGTAACGGATTGTCTGAATACGAAGAATTGAATGGTAAAATACACTAACCGCGGGCAAACGCTTTCTTCGCTTTCCTCCTCTTAAAATGCAATACAATCACCGATGCTATACTACATACCACTCCAATCCACACCATTGCCATGACTGAAGGCAGCGTTTGTGCTAAATTACCGCGTTCTACCAATAGCACCCTGAAAGCTTTCAGGAAATGGGTGAGAGGTATGCCTGCTGCAATATGTTGTACCCAGACAGGCATCTGGCTCAGCGGCCAGGTGAATCCGCTCAGGATGAAACTCGGCGTTGCAATCACCATCAACACTTCGGTAGCTTTTAACTGATTGGGGATAAGGATACTAACAAGAATGCCAATGAAGCTGACTGACAGTACAAATACACCCGCAATCAATGTCAAAGGGCCGATATTGTCATTCACCGGAATTCTGAACCAGTAAGTAAATCCCCAGTATATTGCCCAGATGCCGAAACTCATAATCAGATAGGGGATTACTTTTACTGCAATCATTGAGAAAACATTGGTTTTCCTCGTCAGTTCGGCAAAGGTACCCTGTTCGTATTCGCTGGCAAATGACAGCGCCAGTGCCAGTAACAATACCTGTTGCAATACTGTAGCCAATACACCCGGCCAGAGGAAGTACATGTAGTTGGTACTGCGGTTGTATTTCTTGATGAAGGTTGTCTTGAACGGTTCGTAAAGAGATGCTACCATTGCTTCGGGAGTGCCCTGCTTGCGCAACGCTTCCATCTGTGTACCTGCCTTGAGTGTGCCCAAAACCAATTGAATGGCTCCCGATGCGTAGTTGGCGGTGAGCACATTCCCGGTATTGACGGTCGTCAGAATTTCCGGAGTCTGTCTTGTCAGCACGTCCTTTTCAAATCCTTTCGGAATCATGACGATACAGACAGCATCCAGATGAATGGCTTCTTGAGTGAGGTTGTTATCGTTGGGTTTTACGGCTGCAACGGCTAAGATTTCATTATCGCGAAACATTTGAATCAATCTTTCGCTCATACTGCTGTGGTCTTCGTCGACAACTACTATCGGCAGATCAGTTACCTTTCCTTTCTGGTACACATAACCCATCAGCACTGCGTATAAGAGAGGGGCACCGATGAACAAAAGCCGTAATACACCGTTAGCCCAAAACAGGCGGAACTCTCTTCCTAATAAACTGAAAAATGATTTCATGTTTTATAGTTTGATGGTAACTGTTGTCTTTTGGAAAATGTCTTTTACGTCCGCTTCTTTCAGTGGTGTTGCCTGTACTTCAAAGAGTGACTGCTGCATGTCATAGTCAGGATAAGCAGTTGCAATGTTGGCGTAGGCAGGCAGTTGCTTTACACGGTTGATTTTGCATGCAATATCCCTGTTGTCGTAAACAAGGTGTACGTTTATTTCCATGTCCTTTTTAATCTTGCCCAGCTCATTTTCGGGCAGTGTGAAGCGGAAATACGTACTGCCGGGTAAGGTACCTTTGAAGAGTGTGTATCCGGGCAGTGCCAGTTCGCCCTGTTTCAGAGTGATGGTTTCAATCGTCATATCAGCAGGCGCGAGAATGTATCTTTCATTCTCGGCTACATTTACTTCCTGCATGGTACCCATCGCGCGGTTCTTCTGGCCTAATGCCATCAGTTGTTGTTCTACACGTACGCCGTGCTCCACGTCTGCAATTTCAGCATTCACAGCGGCTAACTGTGATTTGGCTCCCTGATACTTCGCATAAGCCTCATCGTAAGTCTGTTGCGGAATCAGGGAATCCTGCACCATATTTCTGAGACGATCGATAGATTTTTGGGCAAACTCAAATTGCTCTTCAAGTGCTGCTTTTTTGGCTCTGAGCTGCTTCATTTGGTTATCGGTAGCGCCTTTTAAGGTCATCTGATACTGTGCAGACGCCGCTTCTATCGCTCCTGCAGCCTGAGATTTTTTGGCATCTACTTCGGGGATATCGAGTATGGCGAGGGTATCTCCTTTTTGAACGAAGTCTCCCTCTTTAACGAGCATATGGCTGATGCGTCCGGCGATCTTTCCGGTTACGGCAATTTCTTCCATTTCTGTCTTTCCCTGGATGGTTTTTACCTCTTCCTTGCGATGGCATCCTGTGAGCAGAGCGATACCTAACGTGATGAGAATTGTCTTTTTCATTGTATTCAAAGTATTATGAGTCGTAAGAAATTTTATTGATACTGTATTTTGTCTGATAGCTTTCCTGTTACGGCGAAAGCTTCCAAAGCAGCTTGGCGCTGGTTAGTGAGTGCCTGGGTTTTTTCCTGTCCGGCCTTCACATAATCGTTCTCGGCTTCCAGTCTCTGTGTTACGGAAATCAGCCCCTGCTGATATTGTTTACTCGAAAGTATCAGGTTGTTTTTGGCTACTACTTCTTTTTGATCGGCCAGGGAGATCTGTTTCCACTGAGTATTGTAAGAGGCAATTTTCTGAGACAGGAGCAGGTTGAGTTTATCCCTGCTGTCTTCCAGTTTGTTGTTCAGTTGTTGAATGCTCAATTCTGCTTCGTGGATTTTGTGTTTGCGTTCATTGCCGCCGAAGAGTTCCCATTTCAAACCGATTCCCGCGATCCAATTAGGAGCTACGGTAAACTGATTGAGTTTTAAGTTGGGCTGCTGCATGGTCGGAGGCAGGTTGGGGATTGTAAAAGCCGAATGGCCGTTGAATAGTGATGAGTACGAAACTCCGCCAAAGGCCAATACCTGCGGAAGAAGTGCGCCCCTCTCTTTCTTAAGGACCCATTCGCTCGCTTTTCTGTAAGCCTGAAGCGCTTGCAGTTCCTGCTTGTTGTCTGCACTGAGGTTTTCGGGCAACACAATTGCCTGAAGAGGGTAGTCGATGGTTTCGAGCTCCTCGCGGGAGAGTCCGGTGAGATAACTGAGTTTTTTATAAAGCAACTCCTTGTTCTCTTCCAGCTGAGTTTTCTTAGACTCCAACTCTAATCTGGCGAGTTTAATCTTGTCGCGGTCAAATGGAACCGCGAGTCCGTTTTCAATAGCCTTATTGACTCTCTCTTCTTCTTTTGCCAGGCGCGTTTCGCTTTCGGCAACAAGTTTTTCGGAAGCGTCTATGAATCTCAGTTTATCGAAAGACGTGATGACATCTACAATGATGTTGTCTTTGTCTGTTTCGATCAGCAGAGAATCGCCGATAGCTTTTTCCTGAAGAGCCTTAGCGCCGCTCTGAATCTGGCCCCCTGCGTACAGTACTCCGGTTGCAATCAGTCCGGCGTGGGCCAGGTTACCGTTGTTATCTACTTTGGTCTTGCCTTCAAACAGTTCTGCTCCCGTAATTGGCAGCTTATAACCGGGAAGATCTATGGTAACGTGATTGTCAAAATAAGCGTATCCTGCAGTGGCATTCAGTCTGGGAATGCTCATGCCCTTAACGGATTGTCTTTCCAGCTCGGCTTTTTCTAATTCTATCTTTTTATTGGAGATCTCCTTGCTTCTTGCAATGGCTTGTTCAATGGGCTGCTGCAAAGTAGCCGGCAATTTCAATTGTGCTTCTGATGAGAAGGAAATCAACTGGACAAAAACAAACAGGGAAAATGTCTTTTTCATTTGTTTACTACGGCTTCTTGAATGTTGGTATTGATTTGTTCAAATATTTCTCTGAGCAGGTTAATCTTTTGGTCGTTGATGCCTTTGGTAGCAACGTTGATAGTTTTATCAAGGGCTTCCACCACACTCTTTTCAACTGATTTTCCTTTTTTGGTGAGATAGATGAGATTGGCTCTTCGGTCAGTTTTATCCGCTCTGCGCTCTATGAATCCGTCCTTTTCTAAATTGTCGAGCAAGCGGGTAGTTCCCGGACGATCCCTGTAGGTAGCGTCGGCAATTACCTGCTGGGTGCAACCATCGTTTTTCCAGAGTACGGCCATTACGCTCCACTGTTCTTTAGTGAGGGATATGTCTGACTCCTTCAGGAAGTAGCTCAGCAGCCTGTTGATATTAAGCGGTGTGCGTCCTGTCAGCAGGTTGAGCGTATCTTCATTTTTTATTCTTGTTGTCATAACAAATGTTGTTTAGACAACAAAATTAGAATGAAAAATTGAAAGAGCAAATAAATTTTTTAAAAAGAGGAAGAAACTTTTGAAGGTTTTAGAAATAAATGGCTGTAAACCAGGACATTACAATAGAGATAAAAATTTTTATAGAGCGAGAATTTATTAGGTGCAAATGATAAGCATGCTGTTTCAGGGCTTTATCTCTCTCTGCATTCTAGACATCTCATCCTTCAGGTGGACGGCTTTCATTTTACTTCATTTCCTTGAGTTCCTTCTGCATCCTGAACATCTCATCCCTGAGCCGAGCTGCTTCCATGAAATCCATTTCTTTCGCAGCCTTGTCCATTTGTTGTTTGGTGATTTTAATGGCCTTTTCAAGCTGCGCTTTGGTATGGTATTCCAAAGGTTCGGCAGCAGCGGTTTCTATTTCATCCACGGCATTGGGTGCAGTTTCATCGTATCCTTTGATGTCGAGTACGGAAGTCTGGCCCATAATCTGGCTCACCGTCTTTTTGATGGTAACGGGTATGATATTGTGCTTTCTATTGTATTCAATTTGTTTTTCGCGACGGCGATTGGTTTCGTCAATCGTCTTCTGCATACTTTGAGTGATGGTATCGGCGTAGAAGATCACAAGCCCGTCGGCATTACGCGCTGCACGTCCGGCGGTCTGAGTGAGTGATCTTTCATTTCTCAAAAACCCTTCTTTGTCTGCATCTAAAATGGCTACAAGTGATACTTCGGGAATGTCCAGTCCCTCACGAAGCAGGTTCACACCCACGAGCACATCTATTTCTCCTAATCGCAACTGACGAAGAATTTCAATCCTGTCGAGCGTATGTACTTCACTGTGGATGTATTTCGATTTGATGTTAATGCGTTGTAGGTATTTGTCTAACTCTTCTGCCATGCGTTTCGTCAGGGTCGTTACCAATACGCGGTCTCCTCTCTGGACCCGTTGATCTATTTCATCGAGCAAATCATCAATCTGGTTGAGAGACGGACGGACCTCGATCGGTGGATCTAGCAATCCTGTGGGACGAACCACCTGTTCCACGATAACACCTCCTGTTTTCTCCAATTCGTAGTTGCCGGGCGTGGCGCTGACGAAGATGGTCTGGTTGAGCATACTTTCAAATTCATGAAAGTTGAGCGGACGATTATCTAATGCACTCGGCAGGCGGAATCCGTAATCGACCAGGACTAATTTCCGTGACCGGTCGCCGCCGTACATGCCGCTGACCTGCGGAATGGTTTGGTGACTTTCATCAATAAAGCATAGGTAGTCTTTTGGGAAATAGTCGAGCAGGCAGAATGGCCTTGTACCCGGTGCCCTGCGATCGAAGAAGCGCGAATAATTTTCCACTCCGTTACAGTATCCTAATTCTCTGATCATTTCGACATCGTAAGCTACTCTCTCTGAAATTCTTTGTGCTTCTATAAACTTTCCGATACTTTTAAAATACTCCGTTTGCTTGGTAGCCTCATCCTGAATAGCAGCCAGGATATCATTGATTCTGTCTTTTGGAGCCAGATACAGATTGGCCGGGAAGATCGCGCAATGATCTACCGTATTGATTCTTTTTCCACTTTCTATTTCCAAAGTTTCAATGCTCTCAATTTCGTCTCCGAAAAAAGTAATTCGGTAACCGTAATCCATATACGGTAAATTAATATCCACAGTATCGCCTTTCACTCTAAAGGTTCCGCGCGTAAAATCTATTTGAGTACGGTTGTAGAGACTATTGACCAAAGAATGCAAAAACTTCTGTCTGCTGATTGTCTGCCCCTGCTGAATACGGATAACCCCTTCGGCAAAGTCTTTGGGGTTGCCGATACCATAAATACAGCTCACACTGGCGACGACCACGATATCCCTGCGACCTGTCAGGAGCTGCGATGTTGCAGCCAGGCGCAACTTATCGAGCTCTTCATTGATGGAGAGATCCTTTTCAATATATGTATCGGTAACGGGCAAATAGGCTTCAGGCTGGTAGTAATCGTAGTAAGAGACGAAGTACCCCACTGAATTATCGGGGAAGAATTGTCTGAATTCACCATATAATTGAGCCACCAGGGTCTTATTGTGCGTCAGCACCAGGGTAGGCCGCTGCAGATTTTGGATGACATTGGCCATGGTAAAAGTCTTTCCACTACCCGTCACCCCCAGAAGGGTCTGGTATTTTTCACCTGCCAGCACTCCCGCGGTCAGTTGCCGAATCGCTTCCGGCTGATCGCCTGCGGGCTCAAAAGATGAATTCAGTTGAAATTGCATAAACATTGCAATTTACGACGGAAAAGCCCCTCCCTCAAAATGAGTGTGAAATTTTAGAAAGTCGTTAGCGCAGGGAGGAATTGCAGTAGAGACGGCAGCTTGCAATTATGGGTAATGCCTGAATATTTTAACCGTTCACAGCATCAAAAAATGCCCTGAGTTTCACCGGATCCAATTTTCCGTTTGTACGGACACCGCCGCAAAGGTCAATTCCGAAGGGTTTTACGGTTTCAATAGCACGACGTACGTTGTCTTTATTCAATCCTCCTGCAAGAAACAGAGGAATTGAAATTGATTCTCTTATTTCCCTGCTCAGCTCCCAATTATGGGTGCGGCCGGTTCCTCCCAACTCTTTAACTGCCAGATTGGGATTACCGCTGTCTAATAATATAGCATCTACAAAGTCAGAGATTTCTATCGCTTCCTTAATAGAATTTTCATTAACAACGTGAACGACCTGTACCAGTTTTACGCCCGGCAGCTCGCTGCGCAGTAAACTGTAGTCCCGGTTTTCCAAAGCATCTACAATCTGGATGGTTGAAGTATTTACGCGCCGGTAATGGTCAATAATATTTTTCGCCCTGATTTCGCTTGTCAGCAAAAAAGTGGAAATGGGCGGAGGGACGCTTTGTGCAATTTCGTGTATAAGGTCATCGCTAATGACACCCGGACCGCTGGGCATATGACCGACCAAGCCCAGTGCAGATGCTCCGTAATCGATAGCCATCCGGGCTTCACCAATACTGCTGATGCAGCAGATCTTTACTCTTGGTCGCGTCATTATTTAGTTTAGTGCCTTACGAAAAGTATAAATTAGTATTTTTTCCAGCTTCCACCTGCAGTGGTGTCAATATTATGTTGTTGCAGCAGGGTGCAGGCACGCCCATTTCTTGTGCCGCCACCGCAAACGGTGATGATGGACCTTCCTTGTTTTCTGATCTCTTCAATTCTGTCTTCGAGTTGTGCTATGGGGATGTTGATACTTCCTTTGGCATGTCCTTTTTCAAATTCTTTTGCATCGCGAACATCGATAATCAGGGGCTCTTTTTTATTATTCATGTCAGATTCTTTTACTGTTTTTATACTCGATTGTGGAAGAATGTACTTCCGTTATACATTTGCAGCGGCAAAGTTAGAAGAATTCCGGTACGGGGAGGTAGGCGGTATTAACCGGACGGATTTTTAAATTGAATTATGCTTTCAGCTTATACAGAAGTTATTGATGTCTTGGGTACGATTGCGTTTGCAGTGTCGGGAGTGTATGCTGCACTCGATAAGCGGCTGGATTTGTTTGGAGTTGTCATCATCGCTTTTGTAACGGCTATTGGCGGTGGTACCATCAGAGATATGTTGATCGGCGATTTGCCGGTGGCATGGATTCGCGGTATTCATTACACGGCCATCATTCTGGCTACTACTGCCATAGTCATTCTTTTCAGGCACAGTATCAGGAACTTCAGAAAAACGCTTTTAGTATTCGACTCTCTCGGGTTGGGGTTGTTTACAATCGTTGGTATTGAAAAGGGGTTGGTCTTTGATTTGCATCCGTTTGTTTGTGTGGCATTGGGTACCATCACCGGTTGTTTTGGTGGTGTGATCAGGGATATTCTTCTGAACAACATCCCCGTGATCTTCCATAAAGAGATTTATGCCTCAGCATGTATTGTGGGTGGTACCGTGTTTTTTGTGCTAAGATTACTGGGAGTGAATCAGGAGTTGTATGAGTCTATCTCAATAGTGGTTGTTTTCCTGGTAAGGATACTGGCCATGCGCTACGACTGGCAACTTCCGAGTCTGTATAACAGAATGAAGAAGCGGTGAGGCAGGTAGTTACGTCAACCTTCTCTTTCCTGAACTCTTAACCATCTCTCAGGGATTTCATTATTGCTTGCACTCAGATAATCAGAATAGCTGCAAGCGATATATTTCTTTCCCGGCATTTTGATCCACCACCTGCCTGTTTTTTTGCTCTGGAGAAAGATAGCGTCGCCATCGGCGAATGAGGTGTGGTATTCATTAAAGGCAAATGTATCGCTGAAAGAGGATTCCGATCTGCTCTTATTCTTTCCATCGATAAAGTACCAGATCATCTGTGAGATTTGTGTAGCGGTGATGTTATTGATATCGCGTTCGGGCCTGTAACCGTATATACCAAATGAATCTGCATTCTGTGCGAGCCCTGCAAAGCGTGCAAGGCTGCAAGCCTCTTCCCCTGTAAAGCCGTTCGGACTCACTCCACTACCGGGGATATCACCGTATTGAATAGCACCAATGTCGAAGCTGAAGAAGTCAGACCCCCTCATAATAGGCTCCATCTCGTCCAGTATCTCCTTTGCAGTTCCTACTCTGAATACATCAAAGCGGAGCTTATCCATTGTTTCTAACATGTAGGGATGGACGAAGTAACTCTGAAACCCTATATGGTTATAGTGTTTTATGAAATTGGGTTCTGAAGTGAGCATCTCCATCAGGAAACTTTCGCTCTTGAGTAAAGTCTCGCTCTGAAGATCGATATGTGAGTCTATAACAGTAGCTTCAGCAAATTTTCCTTCTTCGGCGTATGCTGAATATTGTGCAAGCGTATTATCATGTGATCCGCCGATAATAATAACAGACTTACCCGTGTTTCGAAAATCCTTCAGAACGGTTTTCAGGCAGGAGTAGCTGTCGTTGAGCCCGTTGCCGATTTTAATATTTCCTATGTCTGCAATCCTGATATCGGGATGCCACAGGTACATCCTGTACAATTGTTCTCTGACTGCGTCTGCCGGATGATGGTCGGAGATATATCCCGCCCCGCGGGCTTCATCGGTACCCACCAGAATAATATCGGCATCGGCCACTTCGGGGAAACTTTCTTTATAGATATCTGCTACCCGTCCAATTTGTTTGTCGCTGTATGCAATATCGCCTCCAATAGTATCAGCGCTCACAGGGTCAAGAAATTGAGCTAAGTCATTCATAAGCGGTTTTTCTTTTCATTAAGGGCAGTACAGGATTACGTTGATGAGGGCACAAATTAATAATTTTATGTGCTGAAAAAAATAAATGTTTGTGCCTACCTTCGCGGTTCTATGGATGAATTATTAGAAAAGATTTCGAAGATCAGATCAGAGATTGACGATTTTTGGTCGTCTGACAAAGATATTGCCGAGAGTTTCAGAATCCGCTTTATCGGATCTTCAGGATTAGTGAAGAATCTGATGGGGGATATGAAAAACATTCTGCCCGAAAAAAGAAAGGAAGCCGGGCTTGCACTCAACGCGCTGAAGAAATATGCCGAAGAAAAATATGCAGCGCTTAAATCGGCTGTTGCAGATACCGTGACAGAGAGCGGACCTTCGGTAGATATCACCTTGCCGGGACAAGACTTGCCGGTGGGCACCAGGCACCCAATTAGTATTGTAAGAAACAGGATTGTGTCTATTTTCCAGAGGATTGGTTTTACAGTGGCAGAAGGCCCTGAAGTGGAGGATGACTGGCACAACTTTACCGCTTTGAATTTGCCCGAGAATCACCCTGCGCGCGATATGCAGGATACATTCTATGTAAGCCAGAATCCCGCGTGGATGCTCCGTACGCATACCAGTAGTGTGCAGGTACGCGAGATGGAAAAGGGATACATGCCCATTAGAATTGTATGTCCGGGACGAGTATTCAGAAATGAGACGATTAGTGCACGAGCACACTGTTTCTTCCATCAGGTGGAGGGATTATATATCGAAGAAGATGTGAGTTTTGCCGACCTGAAACAAACGCTCTACTTTTTTGTAAGAGAGATGTTTGGCCAGGATATCGGTATTCGTTTCCGTCCGTCTTACTTCCCTTTTACAGAGCCGAGTGCAGAGATGGATATCAGTTGTCTGATTTGTGGAGGTAAGGGGTGTAACGTTTGTAAACATACTGGCTGGGTAGAGATTTTGGGTTGCGGTATGGTACATCCTAATGTGCTCGATAATTGCGGAATAGATTCTAAAAAATATACAGGCTTCGCTTTCGGAATGGGAATCGAGAGGATCACTATGTTGAAATATCAGATCAACGATTTGAGACTGTTCAGTGAGAATGATGTACGGTTTCTGGCACAGTTCCGTAATGCGATTTAATCTTTTCTATGGATATTCAGGTAGCTGTTTGCGGGGCGGGGACAATGGGAAGCGGTATTGCGCAGGTTTTTGCACAAAACGGGTTTTCTGTAGTCCTGTTCGACCTGAATGAAAATGCTATCAATAAGGCAAAAGAAACAGTTGAAAAGAATCTGAATTATCTGCTAAAGAAGAGCAAGATATCGTCTGAAGAAAAAGCTCAGATCGCTCAGCGCATTCGCTATACTACAAAGATTGAAGACTGCTCTGCTTTTTTGGTGATTGAAGCCATCATCGAAGACCTGCCGGCTAAAGTTGCACTCTTCAGGCAACTGTCATTGATTAATAATGAAGAAGTCATTTTTGCATCTAATACTTCCTCGCTTTCGGTAACTGAGGTGCAAAAGCAAATTGATTTTCCCGGAAGGGTTGCGGGGATGCACTTTTTCAATCCGCCCTACATTATGCCGCTGGTAGAGATTGTAAGAGGAGAGCAGACAAAAAATCAGATTGTTGAAGAGTTGCTGGAGATTTGCGGTAGCATTGAAAAGCAGGGAGTTGTTTGTAAAGACTCACCGGGATTCATTGTCAATCGCGTAGCCAGACCTTATTATCTGCAGTCGTTAAAACTGGCAGAATCCGGAGTAGCAGGGTTTGAAGAGATTGATAAAATCCTGGAAGCTACGGGATTTAAGATGGGCCCTTTCAGACTGATGGATATGATCGGGATAGATATCAATTTGAAAACTTCTGAGAGTGTATATGAAGCATTGGGAAGGCCTGAACGGTTGAAACCCTCGATATTACAACAGCAGAAGGTAGCCGAAAATAAGTTGGGCCGGAAGACAGGAGCCGGCTTTTATACCTATTGATTTTTACTGAGTTGAATAAAGAAACAGATAAAATTTTTGTTACGGGAGCTTCAGGGCTTGTAGGCAAGGAGTTAGTCCGGCAGCTGTTAGATTCAGGTTATCAGGTAAGGGCGCTGGTTCACAATACTGAGATTGGAGCTTCTCATCCTAATCTTGAAATTGTTCAAGGTGATGTTTTGGATGTTGTTTTATTAGACGAAGCCTTTGAGAACATTACACACGTTTTTCATACTGCGGCGATTGTTTCGTATCACCCTTCCGATAAATATCGAATGATGAAGGTTAATGTGGAAGGAACGGCGAATGTAGTGAACACCTGTATTGATAAAGGAATTAAGAAACTGGTTCATGTAAGCTCGGTGGCTGCAGTTGGCCGGAATCCGCAGGGTGGTTTGGTGAATGAAGCATTACAATGGTCAGAAGAAACCAACAAGAGTAATTATAGCAAGTCGAAATACCTGTCGGAGATGGAAGTATGGAGAGGGGTTGGAGAAGGGCTGAATGCTGTTATTGTTAATCCTTCTATCATTTTTGGAGGGGATGACTGGAGCACGGGATCGCTCGCAATTTTCAAATCAGCCTATAATGAATTTGCGTGGTACTCAGAAGGAGTCGGTGGCTTTGTAGATGTGCGTGATGTCGTAGAAGTGATGCTCCGGTTGATGGATTCAGATATCACAGCAGAACGATTCATTTTGAACAGCGAATGTTTGAGCTTTAGGGAAGTGTTTACAGAGATCGCCAACTGTTTCGGTAAAAAACCTCCACATCGCAGGGTCACCCCGTTTCTGGCATCAGTTGTCTGGAGGTTAGAAAAGCTCAAAGGTTTTCTGACCGGTAAAAAACCTTTGGTAACGCGCGAGACGGCAGCATCATCGCTCAGTAAAGTTTATTATGAAAACTCTAAAATTCTCAAAGCATTGCCCGGTTTCAACTTTATACCGATAAAGGAAAGTATTTCATATACCTGTGAGGTACTAAAAAAGAAATATAACCTGTAATAATAAACGTATAACCTACATCCCGCTTACATAACTGTCAATTGGTAACCTGTTGGCGATACTGCGGGCTAACGTCAGTTCGTCTGCATATTCCAACTCCCCGCCGAAAGCAATTCCCCTGGCGATTGTGGTGATTTTTACCGGGCTGTCAGCGAGTTTCTTACTGATGTAATATATAGTGGTATCTCCCTGAATATTCGGACTCAGAGCAAAGATTAGTTCTTCAATTTCTTCTTCATTTACCCTTGCGATTAGTGAATCTATATTAAGCTGATCGGGACCTACGCCGTCCAGAGGAGAGATAATACCTCCAAGAACATGATACAAGCCGCTGAATTGATGCGTGCTTTCGATGGCGATTACATCGCGGATATTTTCTACCACACAAATCACTCTTTTTTTACGAGCAGGATCTTTACAAATGGTGCAGAGTTCATTATCTGAGAGATTACCACATCGTGGACAAAGGCTTACCTCATGCTTCATCTTTTTGATAGCCTCAGCAAAAGCATCTACTTCAGCAGTATCTTTTTTCAGAAGATAGAGTGCCAGGCGGAGGGCAGTCTTCTTACCAATACCCGGTAGTTTTGCAAACTCATTAACGGCGTTTTCCAATAAGGACGATGAAAAATTCATTTTGCAAAATTAGTCAACAGAATTGACAGAACACGCATAGTTTGCTATCCGGCAATAGAATAAGTCTGCTCTGTGGATTAAGCAATTCAGACAGGATTACTGCCATAAATAAGTTTTCTGACTTCAGACTTGGTAAATTTAAACAGAATCGGAAGTGAAAACATGAAGGAAAGAAATAAAAAACCTCCTACAAGTCCAAGCAGCCCGAAAATAATAGGAGACCTGCTTGAGGTTTCATATGGAGGATCAGGTTTGTCAAGCACTTTGATAACGGGTGTTGATCTCTGCAGTTTGTAAGCAGCACTTTGTTGTGTGCTTACAGCTTCCGAGTACTGAGCTCTTATCATCTGTTTATCCTGAATAACATTCTCAACAGGTACTCTGTACTCCATCCTGTCTGTGTTGGTGAATAGAGTTTTGTTATCCATACCGATAAGGTTTTTGTCTTTCGTGTGTAGTACGGTTCTCAGAGAATCGACTTTACTTGTCGCAAATTCAAAATCCTGTTTAGCCTTTTCTCTTTTAAGAGAAATATAGTAGGCTGATATTTTATCAATGAAAGCATAGCTGATTGCTTTTACCAGGTCGACAGACTTACCGGTATAATTGATTTGAAAACTATTGGTCTTGGTAATGATAGCAGAGAGGTTAGGTTTCAGTTGATATTCCGCTGCCCAGTAATTCAAAGCCGAATCACTGATGGAAGGATCTATATCTTTCTGAAAGAAGAATTTGTTTTTCTTATAATCATCCAACAGTAATCGGGCTATTGTTTTATCACCCATTGAGGGAATTTTAGTCGCTGCCACCTCTTCGCGGATGGTACGACTTTGAGCTAGCTCAGCGATATTAACCGAGTTTTCTTCCGTAAAAGATTTATCCAGATTGGAACTGCCGGTTAACACACTTATTATAGATGATGAGGTTGAAGAACTACTGCTGTTACTCGTCAGTGGTATAATAATCGTATTAGAAGTATATTTTGTCCCGGAGAGATAAGCTAATACGCCCAATAAGATACCAACGGCAAGTGCCAGAATGGTAATCAGGACTAATCGTTTCCTTATTTTTTTGTAGGATAAAGTTACCAGCTCTTGAGAATCCATTTTATCACCATTTAATTTGGGTAAGTAAATAAGCAATAAGGACCGGGATGGTGGTTGCTAAGATCTGTGTGCCTTTGTCACCAAATCCCTTGGGTTCGGGCCGTTCCGGAACAATGATGGTACTGCCTGCCTCTACTTTCGGATAGATATGTATAAAGCCGATATTCTTTGTGCTCTTGCTGGTGCCGTTTGCATAGGTCACGTAAATGCGTTTTCGCCATGGTCGTTGACTAAATCCACCGGCCTGATCGATATAATACTTCGCACCGGTTTTCCCTTTTTCGTAGAAAACAGTGAAGTTATTTTGAACTTTACCTTGAATAGATACAGTCGGGTTGAATTGAGGGATATATAAGATATCGCCTGCCATCATCGGGATATCGTATTTTCCTCCCGGATCAGAGAGTGCTTTATCCAGATCTATTGCTACATATTCTGCTTTTTCTTCTCTGTGTACTCCTAACTCTTGTAACAGAGAATCTGTAACGACGGCCTGACTGATTCTCTTCGGACTAACCTTGCTGGTTGTACTGTCTTTTAGGCGGTATAAAAGTGCTCCTGCAAGATTTCCCTGGTTTGTTACTCCTCCTGCTCTGTTAATGAATGACGACAGCTTTTCTAGCGGATCAATTTTGGGATAAGTACCCGGGTAAAGCACCTGCCCGGTAATCTGTATGTTGTTCTGGAGATTAAACTGTGGATTTCTTCTTACTATTACCTGATCAAATGGCATTAACACGATTTCTTCTGTTGCATTATCCAGCGCCAGATCCTTATTGACCGAATAGGTAAGAACGGTATTATTTACAGGAGTCATGAAACGTCCGGTTGAATCGTATTCAACTACTCTGGAAATCACTATTTTGCCATACTCTGCACTTGGAAGCAGGCCATTAGCGAAGTACAGCAAGTCTTTAAGTGTCATCTTACCATACTTCTCGTATGTGCCGGGCTTCCTTACTTCTCCCTGAATGGTTACAGACTTTCTTTCATCAAACTGATTGCGGCTGAATAATTCAATAACGTCATTAGCATAAATCGGCAGGTTGTCAGGGCTGTTCAGATTTTTGTTTAAATCCTTAAGGTTAACACTTACACGCGTGGGATCCGTAGTTGCAGAATCTGCGGCCCCCCTGTAGATATATGCTCTGTCAAGGTATGTATTGGGTGTAATGCCTCCTGCGCGATTGATAACGTCAAACAACCTGTCACCTTCTCTAACTTCATAGAGGTTTGGATAAGCTACTGCCCCCCTGATAACAATTCGGTTTCTGAGTCCGGGATTGATAAGGTTTACAGCTATGATATCTCCGTCCTTCAGAGGTTCATCTACAGTCTGGCCTGATGCCTTCATACCGATAGCCTTCAGATTAATTGTTTTGATAGTTTGCTGCTCATTATCGCTACGGATAATGTTGGCAGAAGAAGCGTATGCGTCAGAGGTGAAACCACCGGCATAACGAATCAGATCGCTGATACCTTCATCTTCGCGGAGTTGATAGTACATCGGTCTTTTAAACTGACCTGTTGCAAGTACTTTTTTGTCGTAAAACGGAACGATGATGAAATCATTATTTTCAAGGTAAACCTGATTTCCGTAATCTCCGTTGAAGAGATATTTATAGACGTCAATTGAGTCTATGACTTTTCCATTTCTCGACACTAAAATTCTTCTAAGGTTACCGTGTTCGGTTACACCACCTGCGAGTGCTACAACATTCATAGCATTGGTGAAAGCTGATACTACTACCGGACCCGGGGTCTCGACATTACCTGAAACCTGTACTACTATTGATCTCGGCTGTCCGAGAGCAACAGAGATTTTAGTGCCTCCGGGGACGACACGCCTGAATCTCCCCATAATAATTTCACGTGCCTGAGCGAAAGGCAATCCCTGGACGGTTATCTTTCCCAATCCTCTCGGAAAAATAGAACCGTCTCTTCCCACCACGTACTCTTGTTCAAAGTCTGCCCCTCCCCATAAGGTTACTACGATATTGTCGCCTACTCCTATCGGGTAATCATCAGGGGGGGTGTTGAGTGCGGAAAGAGAAAGTATTTGTGTGTTGCGAAAAAGATCGGCACCGTAAACATCAGACGGTCCGGTTGTACTTTTCCTGATATCATCTTTTTTTATATCTACACTGTCCAATGTTTTTTGAGCCTGCTTGTGCAGATCATCGCCAGCCTGCTCTCCTGTTTTGTTGTTGTCTGAAAGCAATCTTTGCAGTTCGGCTGCAGAGGCATTTTTTAGGATTTCCGGATCAATTTTGACATCAGGAGGTATCCCTTTTATGTCTTGAGCTGCGAGGGTAGACGGATTTATAAAACAAAAAGCCGAAAAGAATAGTATAAAGAAAAACTTTATATAAACAGCTTCACGATTACGTGTCATCTTTGAGTTTGTTAGGAATTGTGTAGTATGGTACTATTTTTCACCGCCCAAATATAGTATATTATTTTGCGGGGTATAGTCGATGCGATGGTAATTTTAAGTAAGGTTTTTGTAATTACAAATGGATTTCCTTCTTTGAAAACGCCCTTTTTACTCATTTATTTCTGCAAGGTAAAGCTTTACTGCCGGAATTTCCGGTTTAGATCGTTTAGGGTGGATTTGAATTCGTTGTATATTTCTTTCAATATTTCTGCTGCGGGCATGATATTATTGATGAGTGCAGCAGCCTGTCCGATCTCCAGTTCGCCCTCTTCCAAATCCCCTTCAAAGATGCCACGCTTTGCCCTTGCTCTCCCCAGCAATGCTGCAAGCTCTTCTTTGGAAGCATTTCTTTCGTAGGCTGCCAACACATCGTTGTAGAATTTGTTTTTGAGCAATCGCACCGGCATCAGTTCTTTAAGTGTCAAGACGGTATCTCCTTCTTTAGATTGAACTATGGCATTCTTAAAGTTGATGTGCGAAGAAGATTCCTCGCTGGCGACAAAACGGCTGCCGATTTGAACCCCTTCGGCTCCCAGAGCCATCGCTGCAGCCACTTGCCGACCGGTGGCAATACCGCCAGCTGCTATTACAGGAATGTCAACTGCCTGACAGACGAGCGGGATAAGAACCATACTGGTCGTCTCTTCACGTCCGTTATGACCTCCGGCTTCGAAACCCTCTGCAATCACTGCATCGCAGCCTGCCTGTTGAGACTTTTCTGCAAATTTCTTTCCGGGTACTACGTGGATAACGGTAATGCCTTTGTCTTTCAGGAGCGGGGTATATTTTGCCGGATTACCTGCTGAAGTGATGACGATTTTTACCTCGTGTTTGAAGATATTATCGAGATGGGCATCTATATCGGGGTAGAAAAGTGGGAGATTAACTGCGAAGGGTCTGTCTGTAGCTTCTTTCAGTTTAGTAAGGTGCTCATCCAGAACATGAGGGTACATGCTCCCTGAACCAATCACACCCAGACCACCGTTATTGCTTACCGCAGCGGCAAGCCGCCACCCGCTCGTCCATATCATTCCCGCCTGGATAATGGGAAGGTCAGTTTTCAAAAGTTCCGTAATGCGCGTGTGTATCTTCATGATGTTTTACAATGTTACACCTTTCGTTGCGATTTGATGATTTTCCTTCCCCTCCAGTGATAGCTTCCGAAGACGCCCATCCATCCGGCGAAAAGGATATAAATAATATGGAAGGGCTGGAGTGGTACGAACCACCAAAGAAGATTTCGCCGGTTGAAGAACTTGCTTACGGGGAAGAGGAATGATAATTCTGCTGCGACCTTGATTGCAAATATAATCAGCAGTAAAAATTCCAGTTTAGAAACAAAAAAAGCAGAAACAGCGGTTAGAAATATCCAGGCGTTTGCCAAATAGATAAGAGAAAGAACAGCTTTTATTTTATAGTCCTGGTACCTGGTTGATTTACTGGCCCAGCGGATTCTTTGATGAAAGAAAAGGCTCAATGTTGGCTCTGCAGGAGTTGATACAATAGCCATCCGGCTCTTCAGGTAGAATATTACATCTTTATTTTGTGACGCAGCCTTTTCTACTAATAACATATCGTCTCCTGTAGGAATATCATCGATATTTCTGAAGCCACCTACTTCCTTGAATAGTCTTTTTGAATATGAAAAATTTGCACCGTTAGCCATATAGTGAAACTGCTTGTGAAGGGCTGCGCCTGTGATTCCCTGCAACGTCATAAAATCCAGTATCTGAAAAATATAGAAAGGCTTGAAGCCCGGTTTCCCTTTTTCAGGTATCGTAAGCAAGACGGGAGCAGCAATCATCTCCGCGTCTTTTGAATACCGGAATCCGGCAATGGTTTCTATCCATCGTGGAGGTACGGTACAATCAGCATCTGTAGTGATAATCAGATCTCCTTGAGCAAGAGAAACTCCTGTTTCTATGGCTTTTTTCTTATAAGCTCTTATAGCATTCTTATCTGCATAATCACTGAGTTCGATTAGTTTGATTTGAGGAAATCCTATAGAAAAATCCCTGACGACATCTGAGGTGCTGTCTTCGGAAAAGTCATTAATTACAAGAACCTCAAACTGCTCCTTTGGATAAGTTTGCTCTGTAAGAGATTTAAGGCAATTACCGATTCTTTGCTGTTCATTTCTTGCGGGGATAATTACCGTTACAAACGGAAGAGAGGAGGGGGGAACAATCGCTATTTCATCATCGGGAATATCTTTCCAGGCTTTTCTGTAGTAGAGAAATAATCCTCCGTACAGGGTAAATAATAGTATGGTGAATGCAATGAATAGCACGAATTATTCTTTAAAAAAGATATTGCAAAATTAATTTTTTTAATCCGGTAATTATTATACTTTTGTATTAGTTGCATAAACAACGGTATGAGCGACAACCAATTTAAAAGAGGGGAACTGTACAGCTTTATAACCGGAAAAGCTTCGGTAGCCATCGCCCGCAGACTTCAGAAAAATTTTAAGGAAGCAGGGGTGGACACTACCATTGAGCAATGGAGTATTCTGTATCACCTGTGGAAGGAAGATGGCCGGAGTCAGCAACAGTTGTGCGACGCAACCTTCAGAGATAAACCCAGTGTTACACGCCTTGTAGATAATCTCGAAAAGAATAAATTGGTAAAGCGGGTTGGAGATAAGAAAGACAGAAGAGTCAATCTGATTTTTCTTACGACAGAAGGAAAAAAGATGGAGGAGGAAGCTATGAAAGTGGCCAACCGGACACTGAATGAGGCTTTGGCAGGGGTACCTAAAAAACAGATAGATCTTGCTAAAGAGGTTTTACAGAAAGTATATGACAATCTGAGGTAAGGTGTAGAAAGATGCGACAGTGGCGTAATTGTTGATGGAATCATTTTGTTCCTTTTGAAGAACGCGAGAGATAAAACAGAAACAAGTTATCTTAAAATAAAATCGATATGGAAACAAACACAAAGAAGCCAATTTCAGGAGGAGAGTGGCTCATAAAGGCGGGAGATGCAAACGATATATTCACTCCCGAAGATTATTCAGAAGAACAGATTATGATTCTTGAGATGTGCCGCCAGTTTCTGGATACTGAGGTGCATCCGATAATAAACAGGATCGACAACAAAGAACCCGGCCTGATGCCCTCTCTTTTGGAAAAAGCAGGCGAGCAAGGGCTGCTCTCTACCTCTATCCCCGAAGAATACGGCGGAATGGGAAAGGACTTCATTACCACTACATTGCTGACTGAAGCGCTGGGAGCAGGCTATTCTTTCAGTGTGGCTTTGAGCGCCCATACGGGAATTGGTACGCTACCCATACTTTATTTCGGAACTGAAGAGCAGAAGCAGAAATATATTCCGAAACTCGCATCAGGAGAGTGGAAAGCAAGCTATGGCTTGACAGAGCCCGGAAGCGGTAGTGATGCACTCGGAGCAAAGACAACGGCTGTTCTGAGTGAAGATGGTAAACATTATATTCTCAATGGTCAGAAGGTGTGGATTACGAACGGAGGTTTTGCTGATGTATATACGGTCTTTGCTAAGATCGACGGCGAGAAGTTCACAGCTTTCATTATCGAGCGTGGTGCTGAAGGATTTACCCAGGGTGCTGAAGAGCACAAAATGGGTATTCACGGGAGCAGCACCGTTCAGTTGTATTTCCAGGATTGTAAAGTGCCGGTAGAAAATGTGTTGGGCGAGATTGGCCGCGGACACATCATTGCGTTTAATATCCTGAACATCGGAAGGTTGAAACTTGCTGCTGCAGTTCTGGGTGGGGCTAAGCTGGCAATGGCAGATTCTATTGAATATGCAAAAACAAGAGAACAGTTTAAAACCGCAATTGCAAACTTTGGGGCTATCAAGCATAAACTGGCACAAATGGCGATTGAGATTTACGCCACCGAAAGTGCTCTTTTCAGAACATCTAACTGGATTGATGAAAAAGAAGCAGAACTGCTTGCCGAAGGAAAACCGTTTAATGAAGCTTTGTTGGGTGCCGCTGAGGAATACGCAATTGAGTGTGCGATGCTGAAAGTAAAAGGGAGCGAGGTGCTGGATTACGTAGTGGATGAAGGAGTACAGATTCACGGAGGTAATGGTTTCAGCGACGAGTACAACATCAGCCGCGGATATCGCGATAGCAGGATCAACCGCATCTTTGAAGGAACAAATGAAATAAACCGCTTGCTGACGGTAGATATGATGCTTAAGCGTGCCATGAAAGGACGACTCGATCTCATGGGGCCGGCAATGGAAGTACAGAAAGAACTGATGAGTATTCCTGATTTTGGTGGAGATGAAGACGGACAGTTTGATAAAGAGTTGAAGATGGTTGCCAACTTCAAAAAAGCAATTCTGATGGTTGCCGGTGCCGCAGTTCAGAAACTGATGACCAAACTGACAGACGAGCAGGAGATTATCATGAATATCGCAGATATGGCTATTCACACATTCACTGCTGAGAGTATTCTGTTGCGCGTAATGAAAAATACCGGAAAGGTTGATAGTAAGAAGCAAGAACTGACAGAGGCCATTATGAGAGTTTACTTTACTGATGCTGCCGATAAGATTAATAAGTATGGTAAGGACGCCATTAACGCATTTGCTGAAGGTGATGAGCAGAAGATGATGCTTTTAGGGTTAAAGCGTTTCACTAAAGCAGATCCGTATAATACAAAATCAGCAAGAAGACTTGTTTGTGAACATCTTTTAGAGGCCGGTTCTTATAAGATTTAAAGAATTGTCTAAAAAAGGGGTTGCTAATCTCAAATGTTACCGGAGAATATTATTAAATCTCCGGTAACATTTTTTTTATACCATATTGATTATCAGATATTTCTATTGATTTTAAAAATTTTCGGGGATAACCTGCATTTTTTTGAAGGTTTTTTGATGACATTTTTTGAATTCCGCGATTATGGTATAGAATGGACATTATTGAGCATTAGCAAATGCTATTCATTGATGTTTTTTTATTTGTGGGTAAAAGGTTCATTCTCTGCACGTAGAATGAACCTTTTTTGAAGGCGATGTGGAAAGCGGAATTTTATAGTTGTTTGTTATTTAATGCTTTTTTATATCTTGTCTTTGTTAATCTATAATCAGGACAAGTATCACCCACAATAAAAAATACGATGCTGACCATTTTCGTGAGCAATTAATGGCTCACGATCGCTCAATGCTCGAAAATCTTTACAGAAGGAATTTTGAGTATGTAAGAGATTTTATTCTTTCAAACAGAGGAACAGAGGTTCAGGCTGAAGATACTTATCAGGAATCATTCCTTACAGTTTGGAGAAATGTTCAGTTAGAAAGATTTAAACCGGAAAGCGAAGCCGATTTTAATGCTTATCTCTTCCGGGTTTGTAGAAACAAATGGGTTGATGTGTTGAGATCTAAGACTTTTAAAGATACCGTATTGACAGAAGGCCACCTTTTTCAGTCTGTTACGAATGAGGGGCTTTATAATGATGAAATCGATAAGCAGATAGAGTTGATAAAGGCTCATTTTGATGCTCTGGGCAATAGTTGCAAGGAGATTCTTTCAAGATTTTATTTTTTTAAAGAATCACTGAGAGATATTTCAACAGCACTGGGATTAACGGAGGCTTCTGCAAGGAACACCAAGTATCGTTGTATTCAAAAGTTAAGAGATCTGATAAATCATAATTCCTGATGAAAGATATTTTAATAACTCCGGAAGAATATGAAGAGATAGAGAGTTATCTCAATGGAGAGCTTTCCCCCGAGACCTCCGCTGCTTTCCGACACAGGTTGGATACGGATGAGAGTTGGCGGGCGAAGGTAGAGCAGGTAAGGGTTACCATCACCGCCATCCGCGAAAAAGTGCTCACAGAGCAGTTGAGTAAAATTCCTTTGAGCAATAAGTTAGTAGTCGTTGCTCACAGTAATAAAAAACGTCGGCTTTTATATATCGGCTTACTCGCTGCGGCGGCAGTTGTTATCTTTCTGATTGTTTCGCCGATCCTTACTCACATGGCAGTTTCTGGTAATCAGAAACTTTTTTCCGAGTATTATTATCCTGATGCAGGTCTGGTGACCGCAATGGGGCTATCAGATAATTATGAGTTTGACCGTGCAATGGTTGATTATAAATCAGGAAAATACAGTGAGGCTAATCAAAGATGGATGAATCTGCTACAGTTGCACCCGGCTAGTGATACATTGAACTATTTTATCGCCAGCAGTTATCTTGCAATGGGTGAAGCTGCTAAGTCAATCGATTATTTTAAGAAGATAGTAAACAATAAAGAGAGTGCATTTTCTTCTGATGCGAACTGGTATTTAGGATTAGCGCTCCTGCAAACCGGCAACTATAATGATGCAATTCATTATATTTCCATATCAGATAATGAGAACAAAGGTAAATTGCTGAAAGATATGGAAGACCTTCATTAGCTGACACCTTGTTGAAAGTCGCCTTTATGGTACGCAAATCATCTTTTTTGTTTCTGTTTTTTTTCTTTTTGACTGCCTCGGTGTTCAGTCAGTCAGAAGGAATTGTCGAAGTAGAATCAGCCATTGCAGAAAAAGATTACACAACAGCCATCAAAGTACTCAAAGAAAAGATTGGAAAATACTACCGGTTGGGTAGTCCTGACTCTTTGTTGAACTACATGAAGATAACCGGAAAGGTTTATTATTATGCAGAAGGCCGTGAGACAGGCGATAAGGAGACTGAAGCACTCCTGAAAATGATTAAAGCATTGAATCCTTCGGCGGCGACCATCAGTAAAACCTACGTAGTACTTGGTGATTATTATGGGTTTACCGGAGATAACAGGAAGGCCTATGAATCGAATGAGAAAGCACTGGAGTACATCGAAACTGTTGCGCCGGTGAGTGCACTGGCAGGAAGGATTGAGAACAACTTATCGACTTATGCGCAACGATCTGGAAAAATTGGGGTAGCCAGGCAACATGGAGTAAGGGCAATACAAATATTATCTTCTTTACCTGATCCTGATTATGTTCTGCTTTACCTTGTTCAAAACAGTATGGGGTCGTCGATGTTTTATGAATCGAAGATGGATAGTGCTGCCTTTTATTTTGAACACGCCTTAACTTCTTTATCGAAAGCACCACCCACCTCAGAGAATCGGTATTACAGAACCTCAATATTGTACAACAATCTTGCGGGAGTATATAGTTCACAAGGAAAGATGCAACTGGCAATCGATAGACAATATGCATCTATTGAAAACCTGGAAAAGTTTATTGGTACCGATGAAGGAAAGAAACGAGAGATGGATAGCAAGGTGTTTATGTTTCAGGGTATAGACAACCTTGGAGGGTTATATAAAAAGTTGGGAAACTATCAGAAAGCAAAAGAACTGTTAGAATATTCCTATCGTGAAAAATCAAATAATCTGCCACTTGGTAACAGAGAGGTATTCAATTCTCAGATTTTAATCGGAAGACTGCTACGGGATATGCGTGAAGAAAAGAAGGCACAAGAGTATCTGCTGGAAGGAATCGGAAATTTGGAAAGAATGGAAGATCCTGACCCTTTTTGGCTGGGCGATGGTTATTACTCTTTGGCCGAAATATATGATGCCGAAAATGATATCCGAACAGCGACGAAGTATTATAAAAAGAGTGACAGCCTGTACAAAGTTGCACTGGAGGGTGCTTTCGATGACATTTATCTTGAGTTTCTTACGAGGAAATCTAAATTTTTTGCAACGCATGGTGAGAAAGATCTCGCAGTCAAAGATGCGAACCGTGCCTATAATTATGTTCTGGATGTTCAGGGAAAGCGAAGCCTGGCAGCATATGAGCAACTTATAAATCTTGCGTATATAGAATTCACGTTGAAAGGTTATGATAAGTCTTATGGTTATGCTGCATCAGCCTTGAAACTGGTAAACGATGAGATGCTAAAAGCGGAATCTTTGCTGGATGCTATGGAGTTTGAAGCAAGAAAACCTTTGGCCATTTTGTACAAAGCGAAAGCTTCTTATGCATTGCAGAAAAATAAAGACAAGGTGTTTCTGGAATCAAAACTGAAAGAGCTGCAGGAAGCATTGGATATTGTAGACCGTAAAAAGAATTTTCTGGGTGATGAAGAGAACAGCAGAGTTCTTCTGGCCGAGAATGAAAGTTTATTTGATTTTGTGAAGCAACTGAATCTGGGTTTATATCGTTTAACAAATGAGCCGGGTTATATTAATAAGATAATGGGGATACAGGAGTCTGTCTTGTATTCAAGGATACGCAGCAGGCTGAATGCTGAAGCTGACATCACATTCAGCGGAGTGCCTGATAGTGTTTTGCAAAGAGAAAGGCAACTGGATTCTGCACTTGATTCCATCGCGCGGACATCCGGAAGATCTGCTGCTGACTTCACAAAATACATCAGTGCAACGCGGAACCAGAATGACTATCGTGCGTTTATAAGAACAAACTATCCGGATTATTACAGGGCCCGCTATCAGTCAGTTCTGGCAGAACCTATTAATATCACTTCTGCTATCCCTTCCGGCTATACGTTAGTCCGTTACTTTTTTGCAGGAGATGATTTGTATGCTTTAGTTGCGGACAAGGAAACAAAAAAAATTTTTCAACTGGACGGTCAAGAGTTGACAAGTCTTGTAAATAATGCGAGTGGGTCTTCTGCCGGTTTACAAGAAATAGCCGTTGCCCTTCATCAGTTATATAAAAAGCTCTGGAGCCCCTTTGCGTCTGAGATTCATAATAAAAAGATCGTAGTGATTCCGGATGGTATTTTGTATAATCTGAATCTCGAAATACTGACTCCCGAAAAGATTAATTCTTTTTCTGAGCTGGCGACGAAAGGTCTCATTTCGAAATACATATTCTCTTACCAGTACAGTATACTACTAATGAACCATCAGAGGAGGCCTCAAGAATATTCAGACCAGTTTGTTGGATTTGCTCCGGTGTTTTCAGATAAGATGAAAGACAGTTACAAAGTGACCGTCACAGATCCCCTGCGTACTGATTTCAGTTATCTCAAACTTTTACCGCAGCCATTTTCACAGACTTTATTACAGAAGCTCAGAGGTATTATGGGCGGAAAGAGTTTTTACGGTAAGAACTGTACAAAGGAAGCCTTTCTCGAATCGGCCGGAAAGAATAAAATCGTCCATGTGGGTACTCATGCCGTTTCTGATAATCTGAACCCGGGTTTTTCTAAATTGATTTTTGCGAAAGATAAATCCGGATCTGATGGCAATGTCCTGTATGTTAATGAGCTCTACGGATACAACCTGCCTGCTGCTCTGACGGTGCTCTCTGCTTGTGAAACAGGAAAGCCGGGTTACAGGGATGGAGAAGGGATGATCTCTCTGGCACATGCATTTAATTATGCCGGTAGCGAAAGTATGCTCACCGGCCTGTGGAAGATAGATGAGAAGGCCAGTGCTGAAATTCTGGAGAAGTTTTATGATTATTTGCTCGATGGTATGGAGAAAGATGAAGCACTGCAAAAAGCTAAATTAGATTATCTCTCTACGGCACAAGGCAGGATGAAAGATCCGCAGTTCTGGGCAGGACTTGTAATTATCGGTGATACTTCGGCATTAGACCTTGAAAGGAAAGATTATACTCTTAATTATATCCTGGAAGCACTTGCATTAATGGCTGCCGGAGCTACAGTTTATGTGCTGCTTAAAAGAAGAAGCAGGCGGAAGTTAACTATCAACAAAGTATAGAGATTACCTGTCCTGATAATTTTAGCAGTATTATACCTTTTGTTTTAGGCTCTTATGGTGACTATTAATTTCTGCTTGGTATAAAGTTGTTTATTTTTGGAAAGGCAAGAGGAAATAATAAAAAGACTTTGTTATGGATACAGCTACTATTCGGAAAAAGCTCCATGATTACATTCGTACAGCGGACGATAAGAAGGTTAAAGCAATATATACCATGCTTGAAGATACCATTGAAGCAGAAACGAACTGGTGGGAGGATAAACGTATTGTAAGTGAATTAGAAGAAAGATACCGCGCCTGGAATACCGGCGAAGAGAAAGGCTATTTAATGTCAGATATAGATAAGGAGGTTATCCGGTTAAAGAAAAAGCGTGCTTCAAAATGACGAGTGAGTTTACGTATGAAATTACCCAAAGGGCAAGGATAGAAATGCTGGATGCTTAGGAGTGGTATGAGAATAGACATGAGGGGTTGGGTGATCGTTTTCTTAACGAAGTAAGACTAAAGATTAGACAGATTTTACAATGGCCAAGAAGCTTTCCCGAGAAAAAGCAATCGTTTAGAGAAACAAAGATTGACGTGTTTCCTTTTCTGTTAATTTATAGAATAGCCGTCAGGAAAAAGGTGATTGTGATTATTTCCGTTTTTCACACACACACACAGAAACCCTACATTAAAGTATTCCGCCAGAAGTAAGAAGAGCTAAGAACTTATCGGAGATACGGTGTATCAGACTGGTGTACATGAAAATTGTATGCCGAGCAAGTTGCTATCTCTTTTATTTTTGAGTTATTCTATTGAGACTTTTTTTAAAAGAGAATGGGAAAGCAGTAGGGAATTCCCTTTAAGGCTTAGTCTGTTCAGCTACTTGAATAATCTGCAGCGCAATTCCATCGGCGTCCAAACCTGTTTCGTGATACAATTCCTTAGGCGAACCATGTTCGATAAATCTATCAGGAAGGCCGATAATCACAACATTGTTTTTGTAATGATTGTTTTCTGAAAATTCTGCAATGGCTGAGCCAAAGCCACCGATGATGGTGCCATCTTCCACGGTAATGATGCCCGGATATTCTGAAAAAATCTGGTGCAGCAATTCTTCGTCAAGCGGTTTAGCAAATCGCATATCGTAATGCGCCGGATCTAAGTTCCCTGCCTGTACTTTTTTGATTGCATCCGTCACGAAATTTCCTGGGTGCCCGAAGGAGAGTATAGCAATATCTTTTCCGTCTTTCAACTTTCTCCCTTTACCGACGGGGATTTCTTCAAAGGGCGTTTGCCAGTCGGGAATCACACCTCGCCCGCGGGGATACCGGATAACGAACGGATGAGTGGTAGATTCCAGTTGAGCGGTGTACATCAGATTACGCAACTCGCTTTCGTTCATCGGTGCACTGACAATCATATTCGGTATGCAGCGCATGTAAGCAATATCAAATGCTCCGTGGTGGGTCGGTCCGTCTTCGCCTACTATACCTGACCTGTCTAAACAGAAAATAACCGGTAAATCCTGTATTGCAACATCGTGGATTATCTGATCATAGGCGCGCTGCATGAAGGTGGAGTATATGTTACAAAAGACTCTCAGGCCTTGCGTTGCCATGCCTGCGCTCAGTGTTACGGCGTGTTGCTCGCAGATGCCCACATCAAATGCACGGTCCGGCATTTCATCCATCATGAACTTCATCGAGCTTCCTGTCGGCATAGCGGGTGTTACACCCATGACCTTGTTGTTTTTCTTTGCCAGCTCAATTATTGTCTTACCAAAGACATCCTGATACTTAGGCGGTTGAGGTCCGGTGGATTCCTTTTTGAGGATCTGTCCTGAGATTTTATCAAACAACCCGGGTGCGTGCCATTGTGTTTGATCTTGCTCTGCAGGGGTATATCCTTTCCCTTTAACAGTCTTAATGTGCAACAGTTTGGGACCCTGAATATTTTTCACCTTATCGAGTGTGTCGATCAATTCATTCAGATTGTGTCCGTCGACCGGTCCGAAGTATTGCAGGTGCAGTGATTGAAAGAAATTGCTTCTTGAAGTATCGCCATCTTGTCCTGATAACTCAGCAAGATATTTTGTTAACGCCCCGACATTAGGATCGATACTCATGTGGTTATCGTTAAGGATGATGAGGATGTTAGCCTGTGATATTCCGGCGTGGTTCAACCCTTCAAAAGCGAGGCCGGCCGTCAGTGCGCCATCACCGATTACTGCGATGTGATGACGATCGTTTTCTCCCTTGTATTTTGAAGCTATCGCCATTCCCAGTGCTGCCGAGATAGATGTAGATGAATGTCCTACTCCAAAAGCATCGTACGGGCTCTCCGTTCTTTTCGGAAAACCGCTCAGTCCGCCCAGCTTTCTGTTAGTTGTAAAATTATCTCTCCTTCCCGTCAGAATTTTATGTCCGTAAGCCTGATGGCCTACATCCCATACGAGTTGATCGTAAGGAGTGTTGAAGACGTAATGAAGAGCCACGGTAAGCTCCACCACGCCGAGGCTTGCTGCAAGATGACCACCATGAATGCTCACTACGTCTATGATATACTGTCTGAGTTCATCGCTGAGTACCGCCAATTGTTTCAGGTCTAACTTTTTGAGATCAGCCGGAGAATCAATCTTTTGTAATAATAAGCCTGGTACTACTTCCATGATCAGGAGTTGAAAATAAGGAGGCAAAATTACGCTATTTGGAGAGGCTTTGTTAGTAGAAGAATTCGGAACTTTTTGGTAAAACTATTGTAGGTGTTAGGGACTGGCAGAAGATCAAGTTGTTTGATGCTGTGATTTCATTCCTCATTAAGCGACGAGATGACATTTTGAACTTTTACTTTTAGAATTGGAATATCTACAACAATAATTTGCCAAATCAAGTTAATGTCCACTCCGAAATATTCATGAACAAGAATATGTCGTAACCCCGTTATTTGCTTCCATTCAACCTCATTAAATTTCTCCTTAGTTTCCGGGGAAATAGAATTTGCTGCTTCCCCGATGATTTCAATTTGTTTGATTGATGCAAAGTGCATCATAGAGTTTTCAAGAAAAGTATCAATATTTGTATTTGCAGTATAATTCTCAATTTCAAATATCGCATCGAGAATATGGAGCAACCTTTATTTATCTCCAATTTTACCTCTCATAAATAAGCTGTTTGTCGTTATCTATAAAAGGTAAAATGTATTTTGATACGGAATTGGTGGAAATGAGGTCAATTTTCTTATCAAGCTTTTCTTCCAAGTCAAGCTTCATATTAATGAATCCCATCCCAATATGTTTGGAATAGTCAAGTTCTACTAAAATATCAATATCACTATTAGCTCCTGCGGCTTCCCGGGAATAAGACCCAAATAAAAAAGCTTTCAGAACAGGCTTGTCTGCAAAATAGTTTTTTATTGTCTCTATTTCTTTTTTGGAAAGTTTCATGAATTAAAGGTAATATTAAAATAAAAAAGCACCAAGCTGAAACTGTAGTCGCAAGAACTACTACAGTCTGCAATTGGCCTCTCATTTATCGTTACTTGATGTTGATTGAAAATACTTGGGTGAAGTTAATTCTATGATGCTTTTGTTATCGGGCGAAAGAGATTAGCAATTTATACACAGTTGGTACAATAGATTTTATTACAGAGATCAAAAATTGTCCTTACGATATTTTAATAGAAAATGTTACTTTCATAGCTGTTATCATTTCTACACAAGAAATTAAACCGCTTTTCTATACATGGGAGATTTTCAGATTAAAAAACAGCCGAAGAAATATGATGCGATTGTCATCGGTTCGGGAGCCGGTGGTGGTATGGCTACGTATGTACTGGCCAAAGCCGGATTGAAAGTGGCGCTGCTTGAAGCAGGACCTTATTATGATCCCGCAGTCGATTCCGCTCAATTAAAAAATGCCTGGGAGTCGCCCAGAAGAGGAGCTTCCACCAAATTCAGGCCGTTTGGAGATTTTGACGGATGTTACTGGGGTTGGGAAATTGATGGAGAGCCATATACTCAGGGACCGGGATCTCACTGGGAGTGGTGGCGTGCGAGAATGCTCGGAGGCAGAACGAACCATTGGGGAAGAATCTCTTTGAGGTTCGGACCGAAAGATTTTAAGCATAGAGATATCGACGGTTTGGGCGATAACTGGCCGATAGGGTATGAAGATGTGAAACCCTACTATGATGCTATAGACCGTTTATTGGGAGTATTCGGAACCAATATCAATATGCCGAATGAACCGGACGGAATTTTTCTGCCGCCGCCTAAGCCGCGTCTTCATGAATTGTTTATTAAGAGAGCAGGCAACAGTATTGGTATTCCGGTAGTTCCATCGAGGTTGAGTATTCTCACTAAGCCTATTAATAATGAACGTGGGCAATGCTTCTTCTGTTCGCAGTGTAACAGAAGCTGTAAGGTATATGCTGATTTTTCTTCGGGCTCTTGTCTGGTATTCCCTGCAATGAAGACGGGTAACGTGGATTTATTCACTCACGCAATGGCAAGAGAAGTTTTGACAAATAGAGAAGGCCTCGCTACCGGTATCAGTTATGTAGATACGAAAGACCTCCAGGAGTATCAGATTATGGGAACGGTGGTGGTGTTGGGAGCCAGCGCGTGTGAATCTGCAAGGCTGTTGCTCAATTCAAAATCACCCAGACACCCCAATGGACTGGCTAACTCCAGCAATGTGGTGGGTAAATATCTGCACGACAGCACGGGGGCCGACATGGGCGGTATCATACCCGAACTGTTTGACAGAAAGCGTTACAATGAAGATGGCGTCGGAGGTATGCACGTATATACACCGTGGTGGTTAGATAATAAAAAGCTCGATTTCCCGAGAGGGTATCATATAGAATACGGTGGAGGATTCGGCATGCCGCTTTATGGTTTCAACTGGGGTATTGAGAACCTGAACGGTAAGTTCAAGGTGAAGGGAAAGCAGAAAGAGGCGGGAGGTTACGGCGTTTCACTGAAAGAAGACTATCGATACTTTTTTGGTGCCCACGTGGGAATGGCCGGCAGGGGAGAATCCATAGCGAGAGAAGATAACTATTGCGAGATTGATCCTGATGTGGTGGACAAATACGGCATCCCCGTTCTGAAATTCCACACCAAGCACTCCGATTACGAGATCAAGCAGGCCAAACACATGAAAGAGACTTTTGCTGAAATCCTTCATGCAATGGGTGCAGTAATTACCTGGGGCGGAGATGATGGTCCGGAGAATAATTACGGACTGCATAACCCGGGAAATATTATCCATGAAGCAGGTACGATCCGTATGGGAAATAACCCGAAAACATCAGCACTGAACAAATATGCTCAGGCACATGATTGCAAGAACCTGTTCAATGTGGATGGAGGGCAGTTTGTTTCTCAGGCTGATAAAAACCTCACCTGGACGATTCTTGCTCTGAGTATGAGAACCTCAGAGTATATCGTAGATCAACTCAAAAAGAATAACCTTTAAAAATATTAACTGTAATGGACAGACGAAAATCGATAAAGGTATTAGCGCTGGGTACATTCTCTGCCGGAGTGTTCCTGGAAGCCTGTAAAGTAGGCGACAAGAAAACGGCCAACAAGCCTGTGGCGACAACACCGGCTGATGGTGCCGTGATGCCTGCGGGTATTATGAAAGAAGAAGCAGAACATTTGGCCCGGGTGCAGTCTGAGACTTATTTTACCGAGCACGAAATGGCTACGATAACCGTACTTGCGGATATTATTATCCCGGCTGATGATGTCAGCGGGAGCGCTTCGGAAGCCGGTGTACCTGATTTCATAGAGTTTATAGTGAAGGATATGCCGCAGCATAAACTACCGATGCGCGGCGGCTTGCAGTGGTTAGATCAGCAATGCCTGAAGCGGTTCGACAATGTGTTCGTCAATTGCAGTTCAAAACAACAGATCGAACTGGTGGATATGATTGCTTACCCGAACAGGGCAAAAAAGGAAATGAAGCCCGGTGTTAAATTTTTTAATCTGATGCGCAACCTGACGGCATCGGGGTTCTATACCACACCGATGGGAGTGAAAGATGTAGGCTATGTAGGAAACCAGCCGAATATGTGGAATGGGGTACCAGATGATGTTCTGAAACAATACGGCCTTTCCTATACCGAGCAGGAAATGAAAGAATGTGCCAGCTACCCTGAATCAAAATCATAAGATGAAAAGACTGATAATTGCTTTTCTGGCAACAGGAGTTGCAGTAAACGCCTTTGCCCAGGTAAAGATGAAACCCGAAGAAACAGAAGTCTGGAACCCTGTACCACAAGTAGTTACTCCCGGCGACTCATACTCAAAACCACCATCAGATGCCGTCGTTCTTTTTGATGGTAAAGATCTGTCTAAGTGGGAGAGCACTAACCGCCCCGGGAAAGCAGCGGGATGGAAGGTGCATGATGGAATTCTTACCGTGGATAAGAAAGCAGGCAATATTCAGACAAAAGAATCATTCATGGATTATCAGTTGCACATTGAGTGGAGGATTCCGGAGGACATTGACGGAAGCGGACAGTTGCGCGGTAACAGTGGATTATTCCTGGCTAGCACCGGAAAAGGAGACAGAGGGTATGAGATTCAGATTCTCGATAACTACAATAACAAAACTTATGTCAACGGCCAGGCAGGAAGTGTGTATAAACAATATGCACCTCTGGTAAACGCCAACAAAAAACCGGGAGAGTGGCAGAGCTACGATGTCATTTGGAAAGCACCAAGATTTAACGCAGACGGCTCACTGAAAGACTCTGCGAGAGTTACTGTAATTTTTAATGGAGTTTTGATTCAGAACAATGTCGCTTTAAAGGGCGAGACGGTGTATATCGGCTATCCCAAATATTTGGCCCATGATGCTTCACCAATCAAACTACAGGCACACGGCGACCCGAGCAAACCGATCAGTTTCAGAAATATCTGGATAAGAAAATTGTAATCTTTTTAAGCCTGGTATTCTTCAGAAGCGTCTTCTGTTACGAGATTGGTATATGTGGCGCTTTTAGTGTAATCTGTATTGCCAAATCTGTTAACCCATTGCTTCCTTAACAACGGATAGATAATCATTGTAAAGCCTGTCGCTAAACCTACTCCGGCAATATAAAATGTAGTGAACCATGGTTGCAATCGCACCATCATCGCGCCAAACGGCTCAGTGGTATCACTCATCTGCCAGAAAGCTTTTAAAAATCCTGCGATAATCAGAGTAATCCAGAATACGAACAACGAAACGTTGGCCAGAATAATTCCACGGTCGATTAGTTTCTTATTTTTCGCCATGACCTTTCCTGAAGATCCGATAATGTCATAAGCAAATGCAAGCAGCAGGAAACTATTGATACCGATGGTCGCCCCCATCGTGTGTCCGACAATTACGTGTGTACCGTGCATATAGAGATTCAGCACCGGCACTGACATTGCAATCGCAAGGCCGAGTGTCAGGAATACCCAGATGTCTGCAGAAACCAACAATTGATAAGAACGCTTGTGAATGTTCTTCCTGGCAAAATCAACTGACGATCTCCATGTGTAAATGATTCTTCCGAAGATAAAGAGTTCTGTCATGCTCACGATGTAGGCGATGTACTGTATGGCAGCATGAGCAGGAAGTGTATAAATATGATGCCCCCAGTTGAACATCAGATTGAACAATCCGAGGAAATACAATCCGAACGCCATTGGCGAGTGACTATATTTTTTATTACCCGCAATCTTATCCATCAGGTAGATTGAACTACCATATATCAGCTGATTCCATGCTCCTACCATCGCACCATACGATTTCCATTGAATCGTCATATCCTTTACGAGGTGATTCCTCACTCCGGGTATCAACCAGAGGTTGGATTCCAGATAGGTGAAGAGGAAGAAGACCGCACCGGTAAACCACATCCACACATATACGGGTGCGCCTTTCAGTTTCAGGTGATTAGTAGTAAAATTGATGATGAAGAGTATCCATCCGATAGCAATCGGGATTGCAAACAACGGATGAAACTCCCAGTATTCTCTTCCGCTGAAAATTCCGAAGAAGTAAGAAATCAGGATTGCACCGGATGCAGCAGTGAAAAGATAAAATTGCAGCTTGATGAGGTTCTTATTCTTCAGTTCTTTTTCGTTGTGCTCCCGAAAGAAGGCAAGTACGGCTCCCATAGCACCGATGATGATCCAGAACACTGCCGATGAAACGTGCAGCGGCCTGATTTTGGCGAAGGAGAACTGATCTCTTCCCCACCCGGGAGTGATGTATTGCAATGCAGCCAACAGTCCGAATAGCAGCGCACTGCTTAACAGCACCAGACCGACCGTGATGAATCTTGCCGGATAATTATTACTATTTGGAGATTGTGCCATCGGTGTGGAGTGTAAAGGATTTAGGACTTGAGGTTCCGGTTGTATTCGTGTATTTAAAGAATTCTATCAGGTTGTCTTTTTCTTTCTCAGTGAGGTGAAAGTTAGGCATTACCGGCGTACCTGCAGTCAGGATAGCTCTGATGTATCCTTCCGGTTTTGAGTCGATTACGTTCGTCAGGTCAGGCCCCAGATGCCCGCCCAATCCGTACAACTGGTGGCATGAACCGCAATTCTTTTCCTGCCATACCTGTTTACCCATAATCGCAGCCCGGCTGGCAGGGTGAGATTCGGGCTCTTCGTGAAAATAAATCCACCCGGAGTATATCAGGAATGACAGGCTGAGCCCCACAAATACTAATGTCTTTATCTTATAATCACTCATCGTATATGCGGGCAAATTTATTCTTTAAATTTTTATTACGCCCTCTATCAGATATGATTTGGGTCATAATTCAGACATTTTTACGACATGTGAAATGCCTTTAAGACAGGTTCTCTCAGTATCTCAGCCTTTTCAGAGATGTAAAATGCAATGACATCAGCTATCTGTTCAGGTGTTACCCATTTAGAGGTATCGGCATCGGGCATGGAGTCTCTGTTGGCTTTCGTGTCGATAATTGATGGAGCGATGATAGTGGTTACTACCTTGTGAGGATTATCGGCATTCAAAATAGTAGCCAGGTTGACGAGCATAGCTTTAGAGATTGTATAGGCCAGTGTTTGCACTCCTGCTTCAGGTTTCAGGGCCGACTTACTGGCGGTGATGAATATCCTTCCGTATCCCTGCGCTTTCATTCTGTTATAAACAGGTTGTACAAGGTGGTAGGTCGTTTTGAAATTCAGATCTATCTGCTGCTGTATTTGTGCAGATGTGGTATTACCGATATTTCCTATTCTGAACCCGCCTGCAGTGCAGACCAGAACTTTTACTTCCTTTCTTTCATCGAAGATGGCTTTTACGGCTGCTGCAGTTTCTTCTTCATCGAGCAGATTGACATTATAGGGTTTGAAGTTCTCGGTTGATTCCGGATTCTCATGATGAAACAATCCGCTCACATGATATCCTTCACTCAGGAGTTTCTTTACAATCACTGAACCTAAAGCACCTCCTGCACCGGAGACAATGGCTGATGGCTGCATATATTAAATTTTAAATTTTTAAAAAGTTTGTTGTCTCAATCATTGAGTGAAACGAGCAAATGTACGTTCTAAACAATTTTATTGTATCACTCAAATGGGTCAGAAATTCATCTTGAGTTGTTTGTAAGAAGCGGGAGTGACAATTTTTTTCTTGCCGGTAGTTATTTCAAAAACGGGGGAAGCCTCATGCCGCGAGGCAACAGTTACAGATACATTTCCACAATTGGAATTGAAGAGCTCTTCTACAATTTCAGGGGAATTGTTCTGCTCTGACAGATGCGATAAGATCAGATGCGACATGTAATCAGGACGGTGTTCGCAGAAGAGCCTGTGAGCAAGTGTATTACTCAGATGCCCTTCACCGTTAGAGATTCTTTTTTTAAGGTAGTAAGGATAAGGTCCGTTTTGCAGCATCTCTTCATCGTAGTTTGCTTCGAGAAAAGCAGCATGACATCCTTTGAACCAGTGAATCAGATCGTCAGAACAGGTGCCAATATCTGTAAATACACCAACTTGTACTTCGTAATCTTTAATCGCAAAGCTGAAAGGGTCTCTTGCATCATGCACTTTACTGAATGCATGGACATTGATGTCTCCGACAGAAATGATATCCTTATCTGAAAAATGGCGCAGGTGATTTCCGTCGATGTTGAGTCCGCTCGCCCGGTATGTGAGTTCTGAAATGTAAACAGGAAGCCGGTATTTTCTGGACAGTGTTTCTACCCCTCTGATGTGGTCGGTATGTTCGTGCGAGATGAATACAGCTTTCAACTTCCCGATATTCAGATCCAGTTCTTTCATTCGCCTCTCGATGGTACGGCAGGAGACGCCGGCATCGATCAATACAGCTTCTTTAGTATTGCCAATGTAATAACAGTTTCCATTGCTACCGGAATTAATAGAGGATATAAAAAGCGCCATTAAAGGCAAAGTACGCAATAAGAGATTAAATTTGATGGAGGAAAAGTTTGACTTCGTGTATTTCTTCTAAATTTTTTTATACATCAGCCATGAGAACAACATCGTTAATAGGTTTATTTTTTCTATTATTGACGATAGGAGGATGTAATGGCAGTGATTCAGAAAAGGAAAATATTAATCAATCAAATGATATAACTATGCAAGGAACTTTTGAAGAATTGAAATCGCAGATCGCATCAAAGAACATTCAGGTTCAGAATGGTGATTTTGAGTTTGAAGGCAAAAAACATTTGGTAGTCTATGCCGAAGATGGCGATCAGCAGGGCAAACGCCCGGGAATTATAGTATTGCCGGAATGGTGGGGACTGAATGATTATGTAAAAACGCGTGCTGAAATGTTAGCGGGCCTGGGATATGCCGCTATGGCGGTGGATGTTTTCGGCGAAGGCGCTATTGCCAATAATCCGGCAGAAGCGATGGCATTGACGAGTCCATACGGAGGGGATCCTAATCTGGTTACAAGATTGGTTGAAGCTGCTGTGGAAAAATTAAAGTCGTATCCTGATGTGGATGGAAATAATATTGCAGTTCTCGGTTTTTGCTTTGGTGGCTTCTCTGCGATTACTGCAGCTACCCACGGAGCAGGCGTTAAAGCTGCGGTAGGCTTTCACCCGAGCCTCGGCGGTATCACTCCCGATACCGGCATTCAGGCCAAAGTTTTGGTATGCCATGGCATGAGTGATGAATTCGAAAAAGATAATGAAGCACCTTTCAAGGCTAAAATGGATAGTGCAGGCATCAGCTATGTATTTAAAGAATATGCCGATGCAAAACACGGATTTACAAGTCCGGAAGCTGATCATAACGGAAAAGAATTTGGTATTCCTGTTGCTTACAATGCATCGGCCGACAGTGCTTCGTGGGCAGATATGACGGAGTTTTTGCACTCTGTTTTTAAGTAAGTGACGATTTTCGCAACGCTTTTATGGCTAAAAGAAAGTATTCGAGACAGAACATCAGATAGTGACATTATGTAATCGAAATCTGTTGAAGCTCCGGTAAAAATGATTTTATCCTATCTTAGACACCTGCCTATGGAGGATATATTTTTGAGGCAGTATTTTTTAGACAGTTAGATTTCAAGAATGATCTAAAAAAGGGCTAACCTGTTTTTATGCTTGCAATAAACATCTTTACATCTTTTTTAGTTGTTTCATTATTTCTGATTCTCTTCTTCAGAAAGGGGAATTCACTTCCTAATAAAATACTCGGACTTGTATTTTTGACCCCCGGTCTAAATTTCATAGACAATATCTTTATTCTGACCGAAGGGGTTTATATTTTTCCCTGGACCTATTTCTTTGTACAGATAACAGCTGCATTATTCGCCCCGCTTTCATATTATTACGTGCTTCTGATGACGAAGACGACGGAGTCAAAATCTTTCAGATGGCTTAAAAGCATATCCGCTCTGATCATTCTTTACGGTATTTACATGGCAATTAGCTTTGCAATGATGGATAGTGCTGCGCAGCAGACGTACATGACCAGTGTTCTCGAAGGCCCGTATCCGGATGATATGGTGGCTTACTCGGCTGTTTTATTCTCGCATCAATTGTTGTATTTCAGCTTTAATGCCATTCAGGTATTCAGGTATCGAAAGAAGATGATGCAACAGGTATCTGACCTGCCATCAGTCAAGGCTGATTATCTGATTCGTTATGTGATTTTGTTATGGGTATTGACACTGATTACAGTCATTTTATATATAACCATCGATACGACGATTGTAGAATATATTTTCCTGCCATTGGTGTTAGTAACCATCTTCTTATTTATTCTTTACTATGCATTTAATGAAAATGCTGTCTTCAGCGTAGAAGAATTTGCCGAACACCTTCAGAAGGTTGGACCTTCGTTTGTTAATGATGCATCGTCTGATGAGAAACCGGAATTGAAATCTGAAGAGGATGAAAAGTTATTTGCAGAGATACAGAGAGTAATTGAAGAAAATAAATTATATGCCAATGCAGATGTGAATATGGAGTCGCTGAGCTCAGCACTCGGGTTACCTGCATATAAGATTGTTGGTTGTATTAAAAATAACAATACTACATTTTACGAACTCATTCGCCGCACACGCGTGAAAAAAGCAAAAGAATTGCTGTCAGACGAAAACTGTCACTTCACTATTGAAGGCATCGCTTATGAAGTCGGCTTCAACAGTCGCGCTTCTTTCTATAGAGCTTTTCGTAAATATGAAGGAACTGATCCTTCTTCTCTCGCAAAATCACCGGAATAGGTTGTATCATTTTTAAAAAATGATACAAATCCCGTTTTTGTTGGGCGTTTCACTACTATATGTTTGCTTAGGGTTCTTTATATCACTGAGAGGAGATTGGAAGCAGTTCAGGCTTGTCTCTGTTTTGGTTTCCAGAGTGGACCGTAATTTTAGAGATTAAAAAAATAATAGTTGGCACTTTGATCCGTACTCGATTACTATCCTGCAACTTGTTTCTATAGGTTTCTCAACGTGGGTTTTCAATTAATCAGTTTCCTGTTTAGGGTTTTGACAAGATTTAAGAACCTTTTTGACTGGAAGTTTAGCTTTTAATCAGTTTTTCAAAAAACAAGAACCTCAAATTACCCCCGGTCTCGGGGGTTTCTTTTTTTCCTCCTCTTCAGGTAACATCGATTGAAATTATTATTTGACCGCTCCGGGTAGGCGATAATTCTTTACTTTTAGCCAAATCAATTGTATGAAAAGAATATTCTATTTATTCGCCTCGGTTTCAATGCTGGGGATGATTTCTTCCTGTGATTCAGGAGATAAAAAAGATAAGCAGGCAGCCGCTACCGGTTATGATGAATCTTTTGATGTAACTGCTCAATCATTTGCAGATATTCAGATTCTCAGATACGAAGTACCGGGATTTGATCAGTTAACTCTTAAACAAAAAGAGTTTGTTTATTATCTGTCGCAGGCAGGACTTGCGGGCCGCGATATCTTTTATGATCAGAAGAGCAAATACGGCCTGATGCTCAGAAAGACACTGGAAAATATGTATGAAACGTATTCGGGAGATAAAAATACCGAAGATTGGAATAAGTTTCAGACATATATCGCACGCTTCTGGTTCAGTTACGGGAATCATCATCACTACGGTAATGAGAAATTCTTTCCCGAGTGCTCTAAAGATTATTTTGTCAGCGTAGCCAAAGCAAGCAATCCGTCCGGATTCCCCATGAACGAAGGTGAGTCTCTCGATGATTTTCTGGCCAGGGTTACCGACATCATATATAATCCTAATATTGAGCCCAAGTTGGTAGATTTTGGTGCTAATAAAGATGTTGTGAAAGCATCTTCTGTGAACTTCTATGAGAATGTGACACAGAAAGAGGTGGAAGACTTCTACGCAAAGTTCAACTCGAGCGGTGAAGCGCCGATGTGGGGACTGAACAGCAAACTGATGAAAGAAAACGGCCGGTTGGTGGAGAAAGTCTGGAAAGTAGGGGGTATGTATTCTGATGCGATTACTAAAATTGTTTACTGGCTGGAGAAAGCTGCACCGCTTGCAGAAAACGATGCACAGAAGAAAGCCCTCGAATTGCTGATTGAATATTATAAAACAGGCGACCTCCACACCTTTGATCAATACAGCATAGCCTGGGTGAATGATACAGCGAGCACTACCGATGTAGTGAATGGTTTTATTGAGACGTATGAAGATCCGCTAAGCCGGAAAGCCAGCTTTGAGAGCGTGGTAAGCATGAAGGATTTTGAAGCGTCGCGCAATATCAATATTCTCGCGGCTAATGCACAGTGGTTTGAAGATAATTCTCCTTTGATGGATGAACACAAAAAGAAAGAAGTGAAGGGAATTATTGCCAAGGCCATCACCGTCATTAATGAGGCCGGACGTTTATCTCCTTCTACCGCTATCGGAATCAACCTTCCCAATAACGAATGGATCAGAAAAGAGCACGGTTCCAAATCAGTTTCGCTGAGCAATATTGTGCACTCGTATAATGTGAGCAGCGCTACAAGCGGCATGCTCGATGAGTTTGGTGTAGATGATGAAGTGAAAGAAAGAATCAGAAAATGGAGTGCACTGGCATCTGACCTGCATACCGAGATGCACGAAGTAATCGGCCACGCCAGTGGGCAAATCAATCCGGGGATATCCACTCCCGATAAGACATTAAAAAATTATGCTTCAGCATTGGAAGAAGCCAGGGCAGACCTCGTAGCCTTGTACTACGCTATTGACCCCAAGCTGGTAGAGTTGGGTGTTATGAGCACTGTGGATGTAGGTAAAGCAGAGTATGACAGCTATATGATGAACGGATTGATGACACAACTTACACGCCTGAAGCCCGGAGATAAGCTGGAAGAAGCACACATGCGCAACCGTCAGTTAGTTGCAAAATGGGCATACGAGCATGGTAAGGCAGATAATGTAGTAGAGATGGTGAAGAGAGACGGCAAGACTTATGTGAAGGTGAACGACTATGACAAACTCCGCGATCTCTTCGGCCGGTTACTCAGAGAAATCCAGAGAGTAAAATCTGAAGGAGATTTTGAAGGAGGGAAACATCTGATAGAAACTTATGGAGTGAAGGTGGATCCCGAATTACATAAAGAAGTTCTGGAGAGATTCAACAAACTGAATATTAAACCTTACAAAGGATTTATCCAGCCGAAGCTGGTTCCGGTGATGGATGGTGATAAGATTAAGGATGTTAAGATTGAATATCCTGATAACTTCTACAAGCAAATGATGGAATACAGCAAAGAATATTCTAACCTGCCTTTAAACAATTAAAGGAAATGAAGAAGTCTCATTTATTGATGGCGTTATTTGCCTTATTCCTTTCCGGTAGTGCTAAAGCTCAGGAATACCGGCCGCCAGTATTCAAAGACGCTTCGCGCGTTGAGAAGATAAAGGCGGTGATGCCCAAATTAGACGCACTTTTCAGTAAGTATGCTGCTGACAAAAAGTTTCCTTCCCTTTCCTATGGAGTGGTGGTAGATGGGCAATTGATTCACAATTACTATCAGGGTATTATCAATCAGGAGAAGAATATCAAGGCCTCGTCGGTATCAGATTATCACATCGCCTCAATGACGAAGAGTGTTACCGCCATGGCGATTGTGAAACTGAGAGATGAAGGGAAGATATCGCTGGATGACCCGATTGAGAAGTTTATTCCCGAAGCAAAAGGATTAAAAACACTCACATCTGATGCGCAGTTGATAACCGTGCGCGATCTGCTGATACACAATGCTGGATTTCCTGAGGACAATCCGTGGGGAGATCGTCAGTTGGGGAGAACCAGCCAGTGGCTGAAAGATTTTTATTCTGCAGGTATCAGTTTTTCCACTGCTCCCGGTTCGGGATATGAATACAGTAATCTTGGTTTCGGAACTCTCGGACTGATTATTCAGAACGTAACCGGGCAGACCTATCAGGAATACATAACCGAAAATATTTTCAAACCGCTGGGTATGGATAATACCTACTGGGATTATGAAGATGTACCTGAGTCGCAATTGGCAGTGGGATACAGAATGGAAGACGGCAAATGGGTGCCCCAGCCATTGTTACACAGCGGCATTTTCGGTGCGATGGGCGGACTCATCACTACTATTGAAGATTTTGCAAAGTATATGTCATTCCATCTTTCGGCATGGCCGCCGCGCGACGATGCAGAGACAGGGCCTGTAAAGCGTAGCTCCGTACGTGAGATGCATCATGGATGGAACTTCTCGCGTGTTTGGGAAGATGAAACAGATTTTACAGGAAAGGCCTGCCCGATTCTGGACTTCTACGGATATGGATTGCATATTTATCAGGATTGCAACAATATGAAGGTAATTAGTCACAGCGGTGGTTTACCCGGCTTTGGCAGCCAATGGAGAATCCTGCCGGATTATGGCATCGGAATAGTGGCCTTTGCCAATCACACCTATGCATCCATGGGTGCGCCTTTGCAGGCAGCGATAGATTCTCTGTTGCTGTATGCCAATTTTCAGCCGCGCCAATTACCTCCGTCTCCGATTCTGGAGAAAAGAAAAGATCAGTTGGTTTCCTTGCTTCCGTCTTGGAAAGGAGCGAAAGAGTCGGGTATTTTTGCAGACAATTTCTTTGATGACTACTTCGTGAACCAGTTGAAGAAGCAGGCTGAAGAATTGTTTGCCTCTATCGGGAAGGTTAAAGAAGTAACAGAAGTGGACCCGCTGAATCAGCTGAGAGGTAGTTTCCTGATCAAGGGCGAAAAAGGTAAATTACAAGTGTACTTCACGTTGTCGCCTGAAACAGATCCGAAGATTCAGGCATACAGGATGTCGGTGGTGAAGTAACAGGTGAAGGCACAGGAAAAACTATTTCCCTTCTTCCTTTGAAGATTTGTTTACTGTTTTATTATCAGACTTGAAGATTGAGAAAAACAGTCCGCCCATCAAAGCGCCGTAAAGAGTACTGTTTACCGGTTTGGACGTAATCATACAGGTGCCTGAAAGGCAGCCAACGTACTTCCAGTAAAAAAATCCGGCCAAAGCGCCAAGAGCAACACCGCTGACGGTGAGGATGTTTTTCTTCAGGAAGTTCATATCAGTCTAATTTACTTTTATCGTCTAGCGGGAAAGCAATTTTCCAGAGCCCTCTCAGTTCTCCTAACTGATATCCGGTGGCTTTATCGTTTGGATATTTTTTCTCAATTAATTTAAGGGTTTCAGAGGCAATATCAGTGTCTTTATTGCCGTGGCAATTGAGGCAGGTAGGCATTCCGAGAGGGATGGCTTTGTAATAATAGAGGTAGTTATTTTCTTGTAAAGCCACGTGTTTTGAGAACGGTTCTGATCCGTTGTCTTCTTCCATCATCAGCGAGATGAGCGACATGGCTGTAAGATCGGTATCTGTGAGCAAAGCGTTATCGGGATTCCTGTTTCTGTCGCTTACCCTCTTTATTTCAATGCTGAATTCTTTTGAAAGCGATTCTGTGATCGGTATGGCATTTTCGCTGCAGAAAGCTACGGCACCTGTAATACCGCTGTCGGCGATGGCTTGAGTTACTTTTGCCAGCAATGCCTTTTGCGATTGGGAAGCTATGTCGTTGCCTAAGCTGAGGTATTCTTCCTTTTGTTCGTCAGTCAGTTGAACACTGCGTTCCGAACATGAAGCCATACCTATTAAAAGGGCAAGTATAAAGAGGTATCCGTATCTCATAACATCGATGCTTATTTAACTTCTTCGTACTCGATTTCTACGTCCTGCTGTGGAGCCTGTGAGTAGTTGCGCGGAGGTGCACACTGTCCGCCAGCACAGCAACCTACATTGAAGATGGGCATGGCAGAAAAAGCTGCACCGAGGATGGCGAATGCCCAGTTTTGGTCTGCAATTCCTTTGATGAGAATCAAGAGTCCAAGTGCCAGCCTGATAAAGCGCATGAGGTCCCACCCTGCGAGGTAGTTCTTAATCTTGTATGTTGTTGTTTCCTGCATCTGCTTAATTTTTCTTTTTAGTGAGGTTGATGAATACTTCGGCTCCTGCACGCGGAGGGATACTGTTGTAGCATTCCGTCATCGTTTTGATGTCAAAATACCGATCAAAGATAGGTTTGTATTCGTCAGGATGCCCGCCGAAAGGAGGTCCCATTCTTTCAAAATCTTTGTCGAATAAAACACCGATAATCCTTCCATCTTCTATCAGCAGTTCAGCTGCCTTCTTTGCATATTCTCTTCTTCGCGATGGGTGAATAGCACAGAAGAAAGTCTGTTCGATTATCAGATCGTATGTGCCTTCATGTTCAAAGAAATCTCCACAAACCACTTTCACTTCAGGAGTTTTATGAAATTTTTCTTTCAAAATTTCTACCGCACGAGGTGCGATATCGAGTAAAGTGATACTGCTGAACCCCAGCTTAGCGAGATACTCCGCTTCGTAAGCATTACCACAACCGGGAATCAAAATGGCCGCATTTTTATTGCGGTATTGATCCATGTAAGTTGTGATCGGAGGAGAAGGTGTGCCCATATCCCATCCGGTTCGTCTGTTCTCCCACTGGGCGTTCCAGTAGGCTCTGTCCAGCGGGCGGTTATAGTCAGCTGCCAAATATTCGATATCGTTGCCCGGCTTATTTGCCATTCCGGGCTAATTTAATTCTTTCGGTATTGATGCCGTTGGTTACATTTTCGAATCCCTGGTGATTCAGCAATGCTTTTGCGTGCTCGCTTCTGGCGCCGCTCCTGCAGAATACCACGATATTCTCTTTGCCCTCAAACTCTTCAAACCGGTAAGGCAATTCATCCAGAGGGATGTTAACAGCTCCTTCGGCTGTCCCCATCATAAACTCCATCGGAGTGCGTACATCTACTAAGAATACTTCTTTTTTCAATGCTTCCTCCAGTGATAATCCGTTTTCTTGCATATAATTAAATAGTGATTTTAAGCGTGTGAAAGTTCTTTTGCTCTCTCTTTTTGAGACCACTCAGCCCATCCCGGCGAATAGCTCTTAACGTTTTTAAATCCGTTTTTGCTCAAGAGCGAGTGAGCAATTGTTGTACGGTCGCCCGACTGGCAATAGACAATCACTTCTTTATCCTTGCTGATGTCGTCGAGATGCTTTTCGATAGTTCCTACAAAAACGTGCTTTGAATTGCCGATGTGGCCGGCTTCAAATTCTGAAATACCGCGTACGTCCACTAACTCTACATTATCGTCGTTTAATTTTTCCGACACTTCATCATAGCTCAGCATTTCGTATTTCTCTAATTCAATACCCAGAGAGTTGATGTCGCTAAAGAAGCCGTAAATTTTATCCAGTCCGATTCTCATCAGTTTTCTGGTGAGATCTTCTTTTTGATTGTCGTTTGCGATAATTACAAAGGGCTCATCATAATTCAATACCCAGCCGCACCAGGTGGCGAATGAGTTAGTGCCCTGAATGTTGATCGTATTAGGCAGGTGACCTTTAGCAAAATCCGTTTTATTTCTGGCATCGATCACTTTCATGCCTTTGTTGTATGCATCGAGGAATTCCTCTTTTGAAAGTGTCTTGTGATGGGGCACTTCGATAAGCAGCGGCCTGTCCACTTTGTTCAGATGCTTCATCATTGCGAAGTACTTCGGCGGTTCAGGCTGTCCGGCCAGCAGGCTGTCCACAAATCCTTTCTCATCGTTTCCGAACTGCATTGCCCAGTTGCGGGCTTTTTCATAACCTACGGTTGAGCTCGGAACGCTTCCCAGAGCCTTTCCGCAAGCGGATCCTGCACCGTGGGCAGGCCATACCTGTACATAGTCGGGGAGCACTTCAAATTTTTTCAGCGAAGCATACATGTCTTTTGCACCTGCTTCTTTTGTGCCGGCAATACCTGCAGCTTTCTCGAGCAAGTCGGGTCTTCCTACATCGCCTACGAAAACGAAGTCACCGGTAAACAGCATCACCGGTTCGTCAGAAGCGGGGTGGTCTCTCAGCAGGAAGCTGATGCTTTCGGGTGTGTGTCCCGGAGTGTGCATCACTTCAAGAGAGAGGTTACCTACTTTAATGACATCGCCGTCTTTCACTCCGACGTGCGGAAATTCATAAAGCCATCCTTCGCCGCCTTCATCAGACAGGTACATGGTAGCACCGGTAGCTGCTGCAAGTTCGCGCGAACCGCAGAGGTAGTCGGCGTGGATATGGGTTTCTGTAATGTGAGTAATTCTTAATTTATTATCACTTGCAATTTTAAGATACGTATCGATATCTCTTTTTGCGTCTATCACAATCGCTTCACCCGTAGCCTGACAGCCTATTACATAACTGCCTTGTGCAAGGGTCTTGTCGTAAATGTGTTGGAAAAACATAGCCTGTTGATTAATATTTCAAAAAATACCCTCTTTGCAGAGAGGATGCAAAGTTCCTGATTTTTATGCAAAAGATTCGTTACATCAGTTACACTAGAGCACAGTAGGCTCCAGGTGTACTTTCGTCAGCATGGAGTTGGTTACCAGGCAGTGCTCCTCGGCTTTTTGGAGTATTCTGAGCATCCTTTCTCCGTCTTTTTCGAGGTCTTTTGTCTTTACAACCGGCGAAACGGTGGCTTCCGTAATCAAAAACTTCTTCTCCGGACGCTCTAATTTGATGACTGTTTTGCACTCAAAGCTTTCAAATTCCATTTTAGAATTTTCGGCAATGGCCAGGAAAGTCGTCATAAAGCAACTGTTGATTGCTCCTGCATAGAGGTGTTCGGGCGACCAGATGTTTGGCACGCCTCCGGCGAATTCGGGGGGAGTGGCCACCTCTACTGTTGTATCTAAAATGGGAGATGACAGTTCACCGATCCTTCCGTTTTTCCATTTCAAATTCACTTCATACAAATGTTCTTGTTCCATGTACTTAATTTAAAGAGTTATAAAAAAGTTTCTTTTATGATGATGTAAACACCCATTGCGAGGATGAACCATCCGAAGGCGGGTTTCAGTTTCGCTCCGCTGATTTTTTTGGAGAGAGCAATACCGATAAAGATTCCCGCTATTGTAAAGGCAGTGACCGAAAGCAGCAGTTTCCAATCGAAGTTGAGCAAATTGCGCTCTCCGAGGAAACCAATTAAAGCATTGGCCGCGATAATGGTGAGCGAAGTGCCGATGGCTTCTTTCATCGGCATCCTGCTGAGCAAAACCAGTGCCGGTACAATCAGGAATCCGCCTCCGACACCGACAAGTCCGGTGAGCAACCCGATGAACAACCCGTTCAAAATGAGCAAAAAGTGTTGCGACTTTTTCTGCGTCCCGGTTTGGTGCTCTTTTTTCTTTTTGATCATGTTATAAGAGGCACCCAGCATCAGCAGTGAGAAAAGCAGCATTAAAAAAAGGTTCTTGGTAAGGGTGAAGCTACCGGCTGTCAACAGTACATCCGGAATGGCGGGCAGGATCACTGCACGCGTTACAAACACTGCAATAATAGAAGGTATTCCGAAGGCTATTGCCTTGCTTAGGTGCACGAGGTCTCTTTTAAAATAACTGTATGCGCCAATTGTACTGGTCGAGCCGACTATAAAAAGAGAGTATCCCGTTGCCAATACGGGTGCAATACCGAAGAGGTAAACCAAAATGGGGACAGTTAAAATACTGCCCCCACCACCAATCAGTCCTAATACTACTCCCGCAAATATTGCTGCTACATATCCTGCTATTTCCATGTCCAAGAAAACGAATGGATGCAAAGTTGCTAAATAGAAACGGTAAGAACGGTCACAAAGGTTACAATAGAGAGACCGGCCCGTAAATGATCAATAAAAATCCATACTGTCGACAACTTCACCTAACGGGGCACCTAAACGGTTAAAGAATTCTTTTTCTCCGGAAGGAGTTACGGTTATAGCGCGGGAGTCATTGGGCCTCTCCACCCATCCCTTTTTAAAAAGCACATCCAGTAACGCTGCACCAAGGCTGCCTGCAAGGTGAGGCCTTTTTTCTGTGTTGTCGATGCACTGGCGCGTCATCGGCCGTTTGCTTTTACTTTTCAGGTTTTCTTCTTTAATACCCAGGCCGTTGAAGAATTGCCATCCCTTGGGTGTCACGTCAAAACCATTTTTGCTCTTTTTGATAAACCCTTTTTTCTCGATGGCTTCTGTGATGGCAACACCGACATACCCCGCAGGATGATCGTAACAACTCCTGAAGTATCTTATATCTTTATTCATAACTATTAAACTTTTGAGATATTGATTGTGATCGAGCAATCATTACCTCAACTTTAGTGCCGCAGTTGGTTACGACAGCGGTTCTGCCTGTGGCGGCATATCAGATGGTTTGGATTTGTCTTCGGGCAGCGGAATGAACTCTTTATTGTCATTCGGTGGCAGGATGATGCGCCCTGCTTTCCAGTCGGCTTTGGCTTGTTCAATTCGTTCGCGTCGTGATGAAACAAAGTTCCACCAGATGAAACGATCGCCCAACGGCTCACCGCCGAGCATCATCATCGTAGTGTCTTCGGCAGCTTTCAGGATGGGGTCTTCTTCTTTTGCAAAGACTACCATCTGTCCTTTACCATATTTATATCCGCAGGTTTCAATACTCCCTTTCACAACGTAGATGGCGCGTTCCGGATGTCCCTTGGGTAGATTGATAGTGGTTCCCCGGTCTAATTGAATATGGAGATAGAAAAGGGGAGAGAGCGTTTTTACATCGTTTCTCAATCCGTAGGCATCTCCGGCGATCAGGCGCATCCAGATTCCTTTGTCTGTGAATACGGGTAATACTTCGGGTTGGTAGTTTTCAAATGTGGGATCGGTTTCCTCATCTTCTTCGGGCAGTGCCACCCATGTCTGAATCATTTCCAATTCTCCTCCCGCAAGAGCATCGGGTTCTTCAAACCGTTCGGAGTGGGCAATGCCTTTTCCGGCGGTCATCCAGTTCACGGCACCGGGTTTTATGATTTGCTCTACGCCCAGGCTGTCGCGGTGTGTTACCTGTCCGCCAAAAAGATAGCTGACCGTCGATAGCCCGATATGTGGATGCGGCAATACATCTAGATTAGAGGCAGCATCTACAGGAATATCGACCGGACCCGCATGATCCATAAAGATAAACGGACCTACCATCCTTCGTTTGCGGAAGGGGAGGATTCGCCTTACTTTAAGTCCGGTGCTGATAGAAGCCTCGCGTGCTTCAATGATGAGTTGAGGCATATTGTTTTTTGTATTTGTTTAAAGGTAACTTAATAAACAATGAATAAGAACATAAAGTGATTGTCTTAAGAGCAAAAGAAACTGCAGTTTCAGTTGGAATTTGTTTAAATTTATTGATCCAATTTTTCTTAATTTAAAATCCATTTTATGCTGAGTTACTGGGAGCGGAAAACGTTTTTTCAACACCGTCATTTAGTAATCTGCGGAGGCGGATTTACCGGACTTTCATCTGCGATTTATTTCAAAAGAAAGCATCCGGATAAAACAGTTTTGGTTTTGGAAAAAGATCCTGTGTGTGGAGGAGCGAGTACGCAGAATGCGGGATTTGCCTGCTTTGGTAGTGCATCGGAATTGCTGGCAGATCTCACCCATTCTGATGAAGACGAAGTATTTGAATTGGTTGAGAAAAGGTATCGCGGCCTGCTGAACCTCAGAGAACTGTTAGGCGATGGCGCCATAGGGTATGAGCCTTTACACGGATTTGAACTCTTCCGCAGTAAAGATCATTTGTATGATAATTGTATCAACCGACTGGATTATTTAAATGATCAGTTAGAGAGAATAACAGGAGAGAGAGTTTATCGCGTGGCAGATGAAAGAATCAGGGAATTCGGATTCTCCGGTATTGACCATATGATTGAAAATACTGCTGAAGGCCAGGTAGATACCGGTAAGATGTTTAAGTCGATGCTCGATTTAGCCCGGCAGACGGGGGTGGAGATATATAACGGCATCACTGTAACCGGTTTTGAAGAGGGCAATGTTGTGGAGGTGCAGACAGGCAAAGGAAGTGTAACTGCCGATCGCTTCCTGATTGCCAATAATGGTTTCGCATCAAAAATTCTGGGTGGCAGCAGGACTACTCCTGCCAGGGCGCAATCTCTTGTTACCACTCCGGTTGAAGACCTGAAGGTTAAGGGTTCCTTTCATATTCTTGAAGGCTTCTACTACTTCCGGAATATTGACGACAGGATTATCTTAGGCGGGGGCCGCCATTTAGATTTTGAAAAAGAGACGACGATTGAAATGGAACTCAACCAGGAAATCCAAAGAGAACTCGAACGGATTATGAGAGAAATAATTCTACCCGGTCAGGACTTTGAAATCGAGCAACGATGGTCCGGTATCATGGGTATGGGAAACGAAAAGCAAGTGATTGGGAAACAACTTTCAGACAAAGTTTTTTGTGCCATCCGCCTCAGTGGTATGGGGCTTGCATTAAGCACATTGCTGGGGAAGCAAATGGCAGAATTAATAGAATGATGCTTCTAAACTCCGTATAACCTTCGGAGGATATCAGTTTTATCATATAATAATAATGTCAAATCATTGTCAATAAAAAAAGAGAAAATTGTCTTTTATTTAAATTAATTTCTACATTTGTCTGAATTGAAACAATGCTCCGGAAGGAAAGTCGAAACATAATTGAAAAATCTTATTTTTACGAGAGATTATACCATTCGGGGCTCAAACACATTATTGAGTCTGGTGGAAAGACGTAGGAATTTTGGAAGAGATTCAGTGTTTCTTTTTTTGAAGTCCGGGCTTCATGCTTACCATTTACTAACACCTGACACAAACTGCTTTTTAAATTTATCAAGATGAGTTCAATTACAATTCTAATGACATTGCAGAACCTTGCAGGAATCCTGACATTGGCGGGAGCGACTATCGTTGTAGCGGTAGTGATTTTTGTGCTGTTGTCCGCTTCGGAAGAAGAAGATAAGGACACAGCTAAACATAAGGTATATGCGGTAAGAACAAAGTATTTTGCCATTTTAACTCTTGTTTTGGTTGCCGGCTTGATTATTTCACTCCGGTTGGTGCCGTATCCGCGAGCAGGCTCGGTTGCCGATGAAACAGTTACCATTGTAGGTGTACAATGGTTCTGGAGGATGGGTAACGGTGAAATGACCACAGGCCCCGTCGAGTTTGTAGGTTCCAACGAGGTAACCGTACCCTCGCAGAAGAACATCAAATTCGTGGTAACATCTGCCGATGTAAACCATGGGTTTGGTATTTATGATAGTAAAGGCAGCCTGCTCACACAAACACAGGCTATGCCACAGTATAAAAACCTGCTGTATTATAAGTTTGATAATCCCGGCGAATACTATGTAGTATGTATGGAGTATTGCGGACAAACCCACTCTTATATGGTAGGTAAAATCCATGTTCAATAATAAAATAACAGTTTATGAGTACTATAGATCAGGTTGAAAAAAAGAAAGAAAGAAAACTCGTCCTGACATGGGCGGTTACTTTTCTGATTGTATTTCCTCTGTTAATCATCCTGGGATTATTCATGAGGCTCAATCAGGGCAGGGTAGTGGAATTGGATTACACACAATTTTATGCCTTCATGACAATGCACGGCCTTGGAATGGCCGGCGTTTTGTTCAGTATAGCGTTTGCCGGGTTATGGTATCTGATATCTACCCGTATTACTAAATTGAATCTCGGGGTGGGCTATTTTGTTTACGTGCTGGTACTGTTGGGTTTCCTTGGGCTGGCTTATGGCACGATGATAGGCAATTTTGCAGCGGGCTGGTATATGCTTTACCCGTTACCGTTTAAAGGTGCCAGTTGGGCTGTGTCATCTACACAAATATCTTCTGTATCATTGATAGTGATGGGCGTTGCATGGTTAGTGGGTATTCTTCATCTGCTGTACGCGCTGGCTAAGCGATATGGTGGATTTTTTAACTTACTGGGATGGCAGTATCTCAGAAAAGGAGAACATGAAAAACTGCCTGCACTCGTATTGGTAGCAACTATCGCTTTGGTTCCTGGCATTTTCGCCTTCCTCGTCGGTGCTGTGATGCTCATTATGTTCCTGTTACAATCATTTGAACCTACTCTGTCATTCGATCCGCTGTTGCTGAAGAATATGACATTCTTCTTCGGCCACATGCTGGTAAATATTACCCTGTATTGCGGCGTGGGCTGGGTATATGGGTTGTTACCGGAATTCACGAAGCGGGAATGGAAAGTAGATAAAGTGGTTGTTTACTCATGGAATGCTACTTTCTTCTTTATCATTTTCGCTTATCTGCACCACCTGTATATGGACTTTGCTCAGCCGACTTCGGTGCAGTATCTGGGACAAATCTTCTCTTATGGAAGCGCAATTCCGGCTACTGCGGTGACCATGTTTGGTGTTATCGCACAGGTTTATCACTCTAAGATGAAATGGACAATCTTTCCGCTTACGGTTTTGTTTGGAATGATGGGGTGGGCTATCGGAGGATTTGCAGCCATAGTAGATACAACGATTGCATTTAATACAGGACTTCATAATACCCTCTGGGTACCTGCACACTTCCACACTTATATGTTGATGGGAATTGTGTTATTCATATTCGGATTTCTTTTTTACCTGTTCTCCGGTGAAGAGGGAATCCATCAGGAGAATAAATTGGGAAAAGTTGGTTTCTGGCTATTCGTGGTAGGTGCCTATGGATTCCTTACAATGTTCTACCTGAGTGGTATTAACGGAGTTCCGAGACGTTTTGCCGATTACCAGGGAATTGAGGCCGGACAGGTAAAAGAAATCGGAGCTCAATTGGCCCGCTATGCCGCTATGTTTATCTATGTGGTATTGCTGGGATTGCTGGTAATGTACTGGTCGCTGTTTACCAAACTTCTGAAGAGAAAGGAAGCGAGTGCATAGCGCTCTGACGGAAAGAAAGTTTTTCTTTTCGTAACTTTATAAGTAATGAAAAAAGTATTGCTGCCGGTAGCAGTATTGCTGCTATGTATTACTGCTATCGGTATTTGGACACGGGGCTTTAGTGCATTCACAGTTTTCTCCTACACGTTGAAGAATGCCGGTGATATGCCGAGGGCCTTCCCTGATATCGAATGGATAGATCAGGACAGTACGGTATTCCATACACGGGATAAGCACAAATACCTGCTGGTGAATTTTGTTTACCTCAGTTGCCCTGACGTTTGTCACAAGGTCAATAACAGACTCGAGAATATCTATCATTCGGTTGATTCGGCGATCGTTCCGGATCAATTGGAATTGGTAACCGTAAGTTTTGATACCCAGCGTGACGGACTCGACAGGATTAAAAAATACAGGGAACTTTTCAGCAAGGATAACATTGATGGATGGTCTTTTGCTATTCCTTACAAAACATCAGAGCTGGAATTCAGCAATTTTTTAAAGGAAATGGGCGTATGGATTTACGAAGTGCCCGAAACAGGCGTCATCAATCATTCCATATATTTGTTTCTCATATCGCCCGATAATAAGATCGTAAAAGTTTTCGATCCCGCGCGTGAAGACGATCCGTCCATTATTAAACAACTGGAGCAATGGGTAAGCGGCAGGCAACCATCCTCTTTATCCTGATTATAGCCATACTGGGATGGCTGATTTCTTTTTTCTGGAATGAGTACCTCTCTGAAACAATGATGCGCCATCAGGTGATGCAATTGCCTGCTATGGTATTGCTGGGTGTGCTTACGGGACTATATTTTAAGAAACTTGTTGTAAAAGATCTCGCTTGGCAAATCAGCCTGCTGATCATGGTAATGACTTCTTTTATCTTTTGGATGTTACCGCGTTCGGTGGATATGGCCGTAATCGATCCGCTTTACAATCGCTCAATGCACCTCAATATGTTTGTGGCAGGATTGGTAATAGTTGCTGTGCTGAGGGCTGCCGTTTTTGAAATAAAAATTGCATTTCTGGGAATGGTTGCCGCGATGACGCTGGCAGTAGGTATTACCCTGAGAGTATTTAATATCCTCCTTTGCAGCTCATTTAATATTTTTCAGCAGCAGGAAACAGGTCTGTATCTTATTTTTCTGAGCATTGCTCTTTTTCTGCTGACCTATATTACCTTCTTCCGCGGAGCTAAGGATGAGTTGAAAAGAGAGGGCTCAGAAGAATAGTGTTCCGGCAGTAGGCCCTCACCCCGGTTTTTTTAAATTTGGATTGTGGAAAAAGAGAAACTCCGTATAGATAAATACCTGTGGTCAATTCGAGTTTTCAAAACGCGGAGCCTGGCGGCAGATGCGTGTCAGACCGGAAAAGTCAGGCTCAACGGTGACCCCGTGAAGCCCTCAAAGCAGGTTTATATCGGCGACAGATATGAAGTGAAAACCTCTGCAAGAAAATGGGTGATTGAGGTTACCGGCTTATTACATAACAGGGTGGACTATCAAACTTCGCTGCAATATTATATAGACCTTACTCCCGAAGAAGTAAAACAAAACACGCCTGCAACTTATGCCTTTTACACAGGGAGACGGAGAAGTAAGCAAGGCAGGCCGACGAAGAGAGACAAGCGGAGGTTAGACGATTTTCTGGGCGGCCTGGAATAAGCTCAAATAAAAACGCCACCGGTTGGCGGTGGCGTTGCGATAAAAAATTCCTTTATTATTTTACTGAAGCAATCAGAGATTTGAAGCTTTCAGGTTCGTTCATGGCGATATCAGCCAGCATTTTACGGTTCAGGTCTAACCCCTTCTCGCGTAGTTTGTGGATGAATTCACTGTATGTAAGTCCTTCCTCGCGAACTGCTGCATTGATACGGGCGATCCAGAGAGCACGGTATTCGCGCTTCTTAAGTTTACGGCCTATGTAAGCATAGGTCATTCCTTTTTCCTGAACATTCTTGGCTACGGTATATACATTTTTTCTTTTACCGTAGAAGCCTTTGGCTGACTTTAAAATTCTTTTTCTTCTTGCACGGCTGGCAACTGAGTTTACTGAACGTGGCATAGTGTAATATTTTTAACGGCGGTTGGCCGGTGAATTAAAAGATAAGATTTGATTATTTCATTCTGAGCAAGCGCATTACAAACGGCTTATTAGCATCGCTGATAATTCCTTTTTTGCGGAGTGCGCGTTTACGTTTAGTAGCTTTTTTTGTCAGAATGTGTCTTTTGAAAGACTTTTGATAAGAGATTTCACCGGTTCCGGTTACTTTGAAGCGCTTCTTTGCGCTTGAATTGGTCTTAACCTTTGGCATTTTATTACAATTTACTTTTACGCCCTTGCCGGCGTCCCGAACAGACGGAAACTTATGGAGCCATGTGGGCAATATGCTTTGAAAAACTTTCCTTCTTCAGTCAAAACATAAAACACTGAAAAAGGGCTGCAAAATTAGGAAAAAGAATGATAAATAACCAAAAAAGCTGCTAAAAATCAGCCTTGCCGGCTTGCCTGGCTGCTTCCGAATACCTTTTTGAGTATTTCGGTCACGCGTGCCACCGGGTCTTTTCTGATTTTTTGCTCTTCCAGTCCGATTTCATGAAAGATGCCCGAAAGTGCTTTTTCGGTAACATACGCTGTAAGATCAGTATTTACCGGGTTGGTACTAAAGCGGTTATAAACAGAGAATACATCTGACCAGTATTTGGTGGCATCAACCTTTTCAAGAGATTTTTCTACAACCGGCCTGAAAGCTTCAGTGAGCGCTCCGGTGGTATGGTCTTTAAGGTAGTTGGTTGCTGCAAAGTCTCCCCCTCTGAGGATACCGATGGCATCCTGAATGGTCATTTCGCGGATAGCATTTAAGAAAATTTTGCCTGCAAACTTGGAGGCATCCTCAGCGGCGCGGTTCATGGAGAGGATGGCATTATCCACCAGTTTGCCCATTCCGATATCGCGCAGGGTCTTTTCCACTTTTTGTGCTTCGGGAGGCATCAGCACTTTAATGGCAGCATTGGCGAAGAAGCCATCTACAGCAGACAGTTTACTCGTTGCAGTATCAGTTCCTACCCGGAGGGCTTCTTTAAGTCCGCTGGCGACTTCTATGCTTGAAAGTTCACCCGATCCCTGAGTAGTAGTGGGCAGGTTGCTTATCACATCACAGGAAGAAAGAAAGAAAACCGGTACGAGTGCTGAAAGTAAAATCTTCTTCATTGGTAAAATTTTATGATCGGTTCAAAAGTAAGGCCTTTATTTTTATCGGTAAGAGTACTGATTATATCTGTGATCCCGTTGTACGGGGCACTTAGGTAAAATCTAAAGCTTCAACTCTTTTTAGACATAAAAACCTCTGATTCCGGTTGCAACTTACCGGGAATTTATCTGTATCGAGAATAGAATACCCTCTTCAGGGTATTGAAAACCGGTAGCTTCTTTATCATTTTTACAAAAAAACTGCTAGAAATGAAAAAGACGCTTTTATCTCTGATTTTGATTTGTCTTACCGGTTTCCTCTATGCACAGAAGGATGCCGACTGGAAGAAGGATTTTTCTTCTAAGATTAACTGGTACACAATCAGCGATGCAGGAACCCTCTTAGTGGGTACAAAGGATGCATTGTACGGTTTGGGTCCCGACGGAAAAGAAATCTGGAAGGCTGATGATATCGAAAACATCAGAGAGGAAAATATGGATCCGATTGAGAGTACCCCTTATATCAATTTGATTAAGATAAAAATGAACAATGGGTATAACAAAGTAATTGATGTTGTGAGTGGAAAGACTGTTATGAATAGCGAAGACATGGGTATGGCCTTTGTTTCAAAGAGGTTTTACCTGCCTGAGAGTAACAGAATGTTGGTGTATGGTCCTAAGAAAGGGAGTCTGGCGAAATTTATTACCGGAGTTGCTGATTTGGGCACAGGCAAAGTGCTGTGGACACAGGAGAAATTCCTTGACAAGAAAGAAGAGCTTGTTTCTAAAGCGCTTCAGGTAGACGGCGGTGTAATGATTGCCACTAATAAAAGAATATTGAAGCTCAACGACAGCAATGGCGAAGTGGCGTATAGTATAGAGATGAAGAATGTCCTGCCTGTAATAGCAGAACCCATGTACTCCTACAACGGAAAGGGAGCATCTCAGGCGCAAACCGCCTCTTCTGCCGAGTTTTTTCAGACCGAGGATAAAAGCAAATTCTATTTCTGGAATAAGGATATACTGACACAATTTGATGTGGCTACGGGTAAGGAAACATGGAAGCGTTTTGAGTTGCCGGCTCCCATCACCTACATCCTGCACGACTCGCGCGGTATGTTAATAATGACTGATGCTTCTTACTCTAAAAAAGCCAAAGGCTCGCTTATACTGCTCGATCCCAAGACAGGAAATACTAAATGGGAAGGCGACGGCGGCACCACCCTGAAAGGAAATGTATTAGCTCATAAGATGGCGGGCAGCAAACTTATTCTTGCTACACAGGTAGGTCCCGGTGATAACTATATCAGTATTATAGACCTTGATAACGGTAAATCGGTTACCAAGAAACCGATAGGTATAAAAGGCGCTGTGATGGATTTGCAGCTGGTACCTCAGGGAATCTATTTTAGAACGGGAGAGGAGATCAATATTATGGATTTGGAAACAGCTGCAAAAACCTGGAAGAAAGGTTTTAAGGTAAAGAACTGTGTAGGATATAATATTGATGAAAACACCGGTTATGTTTACGGCAATGGCAAAGTATATAAGGTAGATTTCAAGCAGGGAGAACTTGATGAATTGATTCCGTCTGTAGACTTTAGAAAAGGAGAAGAGCCTACTGCGCTGACATTATATAACGGGAACCTCCTCCTTAACAGTGACCAGCAGATTAAGATGTTTAGTTCTGACGGAAAGGTGATTTATGATACCTATGTAGAGGCTCCGGGAAGAAGCTTAGGTGGTAAACTGTTGTCCGGTTTAGGAGGTGTAGCAGCAATGGCTGCGAGTGCCGGTGCAATGGCACAGTCGGCTCAATTAAATTATGCAAAAGGATACTACGGCAGCACTAGTCCCTCACTTGATCGTTCCATAAAAAATGCAAATCAAATGGCAAGTTCCGGTGCTGCAGCAGGAGTTGCGAGTTTTCAGAGTATATCAAAAAGGTTTAGTGCCACAGCGCAGGCTAATAATTTTGTGGCCATGCTTGCCAAGTTTGGAAGCAATAAGGGCAGTGATGCAGGTATAACAATTGTAAGTAAAGAAGATGGAAAGAAAATAGCCGATCTGCTGCTGGGAGATAAAAAAGATCCTGATTATAAACTTGATGAATTAGGAAGAATTGTGTATTACCGCAGCGCTGAAACAATTGAAGGATTTAAATTTTAACTGGTGGTTATTTTGACGGGCCGTTCGTGGGAGCGGCCTGTTTTTATTTCATAAAGAGACTGCACGATTGCGGTAAGTGTCCATAGTTTACAACCTCCGTACCCTTTTTTGTAAACTTTGAAAATCCGTGTCCGGAAGTGCAGAATAACGGAAAACTAAAATATATTGCCTAAATAAATTTGCTGACAAAACCAATGGGCCCGTGCAATTGATATTTCCAATTCTTACTGTTCTGTTTGTCTTGACGAGTATCGTTTGTCCGGCACAGAATAAAAGCCGTACTGACAGCCTTATCAAGGTGCTGAACCGGAGCGGGAATATTTCCCTGAAAGAAAAGAAACCGTTACTTGAAAGCATCATTACTGAGCTGATAGATTATGATTCGGCAAATGCCGAATACTACTTGCAGTTATGGAAGAAAGAGTTGTATTCGCAAAGTGCCATCTATCAGGTGTTTTACCATAAAAACAGGAGTACTCTTTACCAGAATTATTCTGATTCTGAAAAAGCATTACGGGAAGTTAATCAGGGAATCAGCATTGCAAGAAGAGAAAATCTTCAGATAGATCTGGCAGACTTGTACAATAACCGCGGAAACCTGAAGTCGGAAATGGAAGATGATGATGGAGCTTTGGAAGATTTTGATCAGGCAATTAGTATTTACAGGTCGCTGGCAATGAAAAGTGAAGAGGCCCTGGTCTTGTCTAACAAAGCAAATGTTTATGCCTTCAGAGGAAATTTTAAGACTGCAGTTCCGTATGCTCTGGAAGCATTGAAGATTCGCGAAAAGACCGGAGATAAAACAGGCGTTGCCAATACTTCGTTCAATCTGGGCATTATGTTTAAAAGTCTGGATCAGTTGACTGATGCTCAGAAATATCTGAATACTGCTGAAGAAATTTATCGCGAGCTGAAAGATGAGAGGTCGCTTGCTACAGTCTATCTTGTAAAAGGGTCAATATACAGATTACAAAAAAACTACGAAAGGTCTAAGTCTAGTTTTCTCAGAGCCCTCCCGATTATGGAGAAGTACGACTTCAAACCCGGGCTGATAAACGCTTACGAAAATCTTGGGACAATTGCAGCACGTCATGAAAAGAACGAAGAAGCAGCACTGTCGTATTATCTGCAGGCAGAAAAGCTCACAGCTTCGCTCCAACGCAATCAGGGAAAGATTACATCGGGCATTAACGTAGCACAGTCGTTGCTCAACCTGAAGAGATACGATGAGTTTAATACTAAAATTGCTTCGATTGAGAAGATGGCCAGAGCATACAACTATAACCAGGAATTGCTCGACATCTTAAAGCTCAAAATGCTTTATGCATTCGACCGTTCTCAGGAAAGCGGAGGCAGGGAGTTTCTGGAGGAATATGAGGCACTGGCAGATTCCATCAAGAGTGTGGAGATACAGAGTGATCTGAATGAATTGAAAGTGAAGTATGAAACCGAGAAGAAAGAGGAGAAGATAAAATTATTGAACAGCAGAAATGAATTACAACGCCAGATACTGGCGGCCAATGAATTGTCGCTTCTAAATAAAGAATTAGAGCTGGAAAAGAAAAACCTGAAAATCGGGAATCAGGAATTGGCTATCAGGAACAAAGACGCGATGATTGCCAATAACGAATTACAGATAAAAAATAAGGAGCAGGAAATTCGTATCCTGGAGCTGAGCGACAAGAATAAGTCGTTGACAATAAAAGAAAGGAACCGTCAATTATTATTCGGTAGTGGCCTGGTAGTTCTGCTTGCCGCACTTGGAATCCTGTATTTCAACCGTAGAAAAATTCGCGAAAAAGCAAAGTTTCAGGAAGTGCTCATAGCAGAACAGGATAAAGCAGCAAAGGCTGTAATCAGTGCCGAAGAAAATGAGCGTTCAAGAATGAGCCAGCACCTGCACGACGGACTCGGCCAGTTGTTGAGTGCAGCCAAGATGAACCTTCAGGCAGCAATGGAATATCTGCCTGAGGATGACAGGATGACAAAGATTTACAATAATACACTGCAATTAGTGGACGACTCCATCCTTGAGATGAGAAGTGTTTCTCATGAATTGGTGACCAATAATGTAATGAGAAAAGGCCTTGCGAATGCATTGAAAGAGCTGATTGAAAAAATCAGTAATAACCGGCTGAAAGTGAATCTTGAAGTGAACGGACTGCTCGAGAATGTTAGTGCCGAAATACAACTGATTGTTTACCGCATTCTGCAAGAGAGCATCCAGAATGTTATTAAACACGCTCAGGCTTCGAGAATTGATATCCTTCTGAATGTAGATATAGAGTACTTATCGGGTATCGTGAGCGACAATGGAAAAGGATTTGATACTTCAACAACTGCGAGCAGGAATGGAATCGGACTGGAAAACATTGCAACAAGAATTAGATTCTTAAAAGGTTCCTATAAAGTAAGCAGTGCTCCCGGCGAAGGAACAAAATTGCAATTCGAGATTCCGCTATAACAACTAAACAGAAAGGTTATGAGTACTATGCCCATAAAGATTGCTATTCTGGATGATCATCAGATTGTTATCGACGGACTCAAACTATTGCTAGAAAACCAGGAGCGGCTGAATGTAGTTCTTGAGGATACTGACGGCTTTTCACTGCTTAAGAAATTGGAAGAAACGAAGGTGGATATCGCTTTAATCGATCTCATTATGCCACAGATCAGCGGTTACGAGACCTCTTTAATGATTCAGGAGAAGTTTCCGGAAATTAAAATCATTATTCTTTCGATGAATAATGATCCGAAGGTCATTTACGATCTTGTAGAACGGGCAGACATCAAAGGCTTTTTGCCAAAATCAGTGAATAAAGCAGAATTGCTTGCCGCCATTTATAAGGTCAATGAGGGTGGAATGTATTTTTCTGATGAGCTGATAGAAGAGTTGCAATCGGTTCGGAGCAACCGTGAACAAGCACGGGAACTGACCTTGTCTGACCGGGAGGTAGAAATTATCAGGTTGATTTGTAAAGGGCTGACCAACCGCGAAATTGGCTCTGAGTTATTTATAAGCGAATTCACCGTTGCCACACATCGCAAAAATATTTTCAGGAAGACTAACACACATAATGTTGCTACTTTAATTGCACTCGCTACCCGGCTGCATTTACTAAAATAATTTTTCATTCGTTCGAGCCGGCCTTTCTAAGATTCAGGCAGCATAAGGGTTTTGATCAGCTACGCATATTTTTTGGGGTTTCTTTTGAAATTAAGGTTTTAATTTTCGCACCTTTAAGGAATGAAGAAGGTATTGGTAAATATTGTGTTCAGGCTGGCAAATACAGCGACCATAGCAGTATGCATGCTGTATCTGATTACACTGACCGTACCTTATATCGATACGGGTAAATTCTGGATGATTTCCATACTTGCTTTAGGTTTTCCGTTGCTATTGGGTGCTATGGTTATAGCGACTGTATTTTGGTTGTTGATACGTTCCTGGAAGGCATGGGCTTGTCTGGTGGTAATACTTCTCGGTTTTCAGCAAATCAGAGCAGCATTTGCTTTTAACGTGCCGGGGAAATTTGTAATGGAAAAAGCTGAGCAGGATTTAAGGGTGATGCAGTGGAATGTACACAACTGGAATCAGATCCGTTTTGCCGGAGAACGGGATTTTAATATGGAGTCGCAGCCGGATATGATGCGTTTAATCAGGAAGTACAACCCTGATATCCTCTGTCTGGAAGAGTTCTTTGAAAATACCAACAGGAAAAAGTTTGCTTCCAATATTGGGATACTGCAATCTATGGGTTATGAACATTTTTACTTTCAAAACGATGGGTTGCACGATAATGAATATTATGCCGGGATAGCTATTTTCTCTAAATATCCTCTCTCGGAAGGCAAGAGTATCGAAGTGGATAAAGGCCTTAATATCGAGCCGATAGCATCAGTAGATGTAGATATTGAGGGGCAGACGGTTCGCTTGATGGCGGTACATCTGGAGTCGGTGCGATTTGGGTATAAGGATTATCAAAGTCTGAGTAATATTAAAAAGTCTGGCGGTACGGATGTCAGTGGCGGCAGGACGGTTTTATCAAAATTGAAGTGGGGTTTTGTCAACAGAAAGTACCAGGCAGAAGCCATTAACAGGGAAGTGGAAAACAGTCCGTATCCCGTAATCGCTTGCGGTGATTTTAATGACGTTCCTAACTCCGGAACGTACTTTACGGTGACTAAGAATTTACAAGATGCGTTTCTGAAAAAGGGCACGTTCATCGGACGTACTTTCAGATTTATCTCACCCACATTGCGCATTGACTATGTGCTCCCGTCAAGACACTTTGAAGTGCAGCAATATAAAGTTGTGCATGCTAAATACTCAGACCATTATCCGGTAGTGACAGATCTGAAGCTGAGGTAATCAGGCAAATTTTTTATTACCCTTCAAATAAAAAAGGCCCGTAACAACGGACCTTTTTGCCATCCTTTTTCAGGATGAATGTATTTGTCGCTCTAATGCGGCGCTTTCTCTCTTCTTCTGTTTAACAAGTTTTGCATGGTCTCCACAGCATCGAGAATGGCAGCCTCAAAAGAGGTTGCAGCTTTCTTTACGATATGATCATTACCCGGAACCACCAGCCTGATGTCACATGCCTTGTTGTCAATATGTTTCCCATCCTGAATATACAGCGTCACCTCTGCGCTGATTATTTTGTCATCAAATCGTTCCAGTTTGCTCACCTTGTCATTTACAAATTCTTTGAGGTGCTCTTTGGGTGAAAATTTCAGGCATTTCAGATTTACTTTCATGATTCAACAGTTTTAATACGATTCTAAATTACAACTTTTAACGGCGCCATAATTGAGTTTCGTATCTTCTTTAGAAATGATTTCGATCATTTTCGTTAAATGACAATCAGGCCACTTATTTTGACGTTATGTTAAGGATAACGGGTAGTTTTTATCGCTACTTTTACAGATAGTTCAATGCAAACCCCATGATCAGAAAATTCACATTTTTAGCCGGATTGGTTTTTCTCTTTTTGGGAGCAGAAGCTCAGTATAAGAGTTTCAAAATATCGCCAAGAGGCGATACACTCAACCGTATTGATCAGAACGGGCTTAAACAAGGGCCCTGGGTGATACATGTTGACCCTCTGAGGGGTGAAAGAGGGTACGAAGAGGAAGGGTATTTTGTAGATGATAAGAAAGAGGGAGCATGGCGGAAATACACTCTGGCCGGCGATTTTATAGCATTGGAAAATTACCTGAGAGGAGATAAAGACGGGAAGTCAAAGTATTTCTCTCCTTTTGGTGAACTGTTGAGAGAAGAGAGCTGGCGTGCGTATGACCCGGCTATGCCTTACGATACGATCCCCATATATGGTGAGAACAGTGGCCAAATCATCAGTTACAAAATCATTAAGGCAGAGCCCTATAGTGTAAAGGATGGGGAGTGGACTTATTACGACTCGCAAACAGGCCGGGTTTTAAAGACGGAAGTTTATGACCGGGGACACCTGGTACCTTCGTCCAAGACACCCATGTTTGTTAAGGAAGAGCCCATGAAAAAAATCAAGCCACAGGAAGTACTCGATTACGAGAAAAAGAACGCCGGAAAGAAAAAAGTCAAAGTTCGCGATGGCCGGACGAGCAACTAGTCACAATGTATTCCCCATTCCACAGAAGTTAGAAAAAACTGATGTCATCCCATAAAAAAGGCGGCCTTGAAAGGTCGCCTTAATTCCTTGGGTTTAATCAATAAACAAACTATCCGGGTTTCTCCTAAGACTTTGGTTCTAACAGGACATTCATTCTATCATCAAAAACACCAAATCATATTAGTGAAATCACTAAAAGAGTGCCAAAAGATATTATGAAAGCCAATCTTATATTTTTAGTATCACAAAAATTCAGGATGATGTTAGCTGCTAAATAGCGGAAGGCAGTAAAAAGTCTTTTCTATCGACTGATTGTCAGTCTTTTAGACCATCTATTATCCTGGTCCGGAAAATTCAAAATTTCACTGCGTAAATTCATCGGTATATTTGTGAGATGGAGAAAAAGTTGTTTTTGCTGGATGCGATGGCGCTTATTTACCGTTCTTATTACTCGCTGATAAGAAGGCCGATCATTACAACCACGGGAAAGAATACCAATGCGCAGTTTGTTTTTACCAATACACTTTACGATCTCCTGAATAAAGAAAAACCTACACATCTTGCTGTTGCATTTGATACGGCTGCCCCTACCGAAAGGCATGAAGAGTTTGAAGATTACAAGGCTAACCGGCAGGAAGTGCCTGAAGATATTATAGAAGCGATTCCGGATATCAAAGAAATCATCAGAGGATTCAAAATTCCTGTCATAGAATACGACGGTTATGAGGCCGACGATATTATCGGGACATTGGCAAAGCAGGCCGAAGAGAAAGGATATACCGTTTATATGGTTACTCCCGATAAGGACTTTGGTCAGTTGGTTACTGAGAATATTCTGATTTATAAACCCGGTTATCAGGGTGGTAGCGTAGAGATTATGGGAGAGAAGGAAGTCTGCGAGAAATGGGACATCAGCAATGTGAGCCAGGTGATAGACATCCTCGGATTGATGGGTGATGCCAGCGATAACATCCCCGGGATTCCGGGAGTGGGAGAGAAGACGGCTGCCAAATTGCTGAAGGAATATGGCACTCTGGAAAATGTTCTGAAGAATGCAGAGCATATAAAAGGAGCCTTAGGTAAGAAGGTGCAGGAAGGAAAAGAACTTGCCGAGATGAGTAAAAGGCTGGCGACGATTCTCACCGATGTGCCGTGCAAGTTTCATGAAAAAGATTTCAGGGTAGAGTCGCCTGATAAGGAAAAACTGAAAGATATTTTTACGCGGCTGGAGTTCAAGACATTGGGCAAACGGATACTTGGAGAAGGGTACAGTGTTTTTGATGCAGGTGGTAAAGTAGTGCAAGCAGATTTGTTCGGTAATGTGCCTGTACAGGAGAAGGAAAAAACGGTTGCCGTTGATCCTTCGGATGATGCGGGAGGCCTTGTAGCAGAAAAGAATATTGAAAATACACCTCACGAATATATTCTTGCCGATAGCGATACGCTGATTTATAATTTGGTGCAGGAGTTAAAACATCAAAAGGAAATAGCTTTTGATACTGAGACCACAGGGCTCGATGCCAATGAGGCAGAGTTAGTGGGGATGAGCTTTTGTTTTAAACCGCATAAAGCTTATTACGTCCCTTTTCCTGACGACCGTAAAAAAGCGGAGGAAATCCTAAAGAAACTTGAACCCGTTTTTCACGATGAGAAAAAACGCTGGATCGGGCATAATATAAAATTTGATCTTTTGATACTACGATGGTATGGTGCAGATATTAAGGGAAAGCTTTTTGATACCATGCTGGCTCATTATCTGATAGAAAGCGAAGGCCGCCGCAATATGGATTTGCTGAGTGCTCAATACCTCGGTTATGTGCCGGTGCCCATTACCGATCTGATTGGTAAGAAAGGAAAGGGGCAGGGTAACATGAAAGATGTCGCTCATGAAGAAATCAAAGAATACGCATCAGAAGATGCAGATGTTACCTTTCAGCTGAAGCAGGTGTTTGAACCGATTTTAGAAGAACGCGAAGTAGTTAAAGTATTTGAGAGAATTGAGATGCCGCTCGTGCGTGTTTTGCGCGATATGGAATTTGAAGGAGTGAATATTGATGTTGATTTTCTGAAGGCCTATTCTAAAGAACTGGAGAAAGAGGCCGTTGAGGCAGAAGAAAAAGTATTTGAGCAAAGTGGTATCCGTTTTAATCTTTCTTCGCCGAAGCAATTGGGAGAGGTATTGTTCGACAAGATGCAGATTGGCGGTAATGTCAAGAAAACCAGGGGCGGTCAATATGCCACCGGCGAGGATGTTTTGCTGAAGCTGGCTAAAGACAATCCCATTATTGAAGATATTCTGAATTACAGGGAACTGACCAAACTGCGTTCGACCTATGTAGATGCCTTGCCGCAGCTGATCAATCCCAAAACAGGCAGGGTGCATACTTCTTACGGGCAGGCCATAGCCGTGACAGGCAGACTGAGCAGTAACAATCCGAATCTGCAAAATATCCCCGTGCGGACAGCCCGTGGCAGGGAGATCAGAAAAGCCTTCATTCCGAGAGATAAACATCATCTGATTATTTCTGCCGACTATTCACAGATAGAGTTGCGGGTTGTGGCAGCAGTGAGCGGCGACAAGGCAATGATTGATTCCTTTAAGCACGGTAAGGATATCCACACGGCTACGGCAGCGCGTATTTTTAAAGTTCCTGAAGAGGAAGTAACTAAAGAGATGCGTTACAAGGCTAAGAGCGTAAACTTCGGAATCATCTACGGTCAGAGTGCATTCGGGCTGGCAGAAAACATCAACGTCAGCCGTTCGGAGGCCAAAGAGATTATCGACGAATACAAAAAGCAATTTCCCGGAATTGACAAGTACATGCAGGATACAATAGAATTCTGTAGAACAAACGGGTATGTACAAACGTTGATGGGCCGTAAGCGCTGGCTGAAAGATATTAATTCAAAGAACTGGACTGTTCGCGGATTTGCTGAACGCACGGCGATCAACTCGCCCATACAGGGCTCAGCAGCAGATATGATTAAGCTGGCGATGATTGATATTTCTGAAGTGTTTGCAAAGCATAAGTTCAAGTCGAGAATGATACTGCAGGTACACGACGAATTGGTGTTTGACGCACACAAGGATGAAGTGGATACTATCCGTCCGTTAATTCTGGAATCGATGATCAACGCCATGCCGTTGCCGCATGGAGTACCGGTTAATGCAGAGATCGGTATCGGCCATAACTGGTTAGAAGCTCATTAGAACAATGTGTCGTGGGCTTCCTGTAACCTGCGCTTGGCAATTTTGAAATAATCTTCGCTCAGCTCATAACCTGTAAAATTTCTGCTAAGCAGTGAAGCAGATACACCGGTGCTGCCGCTGCCCATGAACGGGTCTAAAATGAGTTGCCCTTCCCAGGTGAGTAGTTTCGTCAGATGATGCATCAGTTCCACCGGTTTCAGTGTCGGGTGGTTGTTGTAGTCTTCGGCATGTTGGCGCACTTTAGGCACCATGAAGAATTTATCGTACCCATCCTCAAATGCATCCGTGCGCACGATGTTGGCAGCAACACGCCCTTTGGGGTGCGGGTTGTGACCCACCTTCCCTTCGCCTTTTTCATAAGGGATACGTGTTTGCTCGATATTGAGTGCGCCTGTTCCGTAAGTGATCATGTTTTGTGCGACAGAGAGTTTTTTCTCTAACGGCTTCTGCACAAGGATAATCGGTTCATAGGCAGGTTTGAGCCCCAGTCCGCTTCCTTTAAAAAACTTTCCTTTTTCTGACGCAGGAGTTTTTTTGTGCTTGACATCTTCGGTTTTGTAGTGTTCCGCACCATCTTTTTTGTAGCCTTGAACATATTTGTATGTTCCTGCCTTCTTACTTTCTACACCTAACTCTTTGTCGATATCCAGAGCAACATCCCGGCTTTTCGGCATGCCGTTCAGATACGACCAGAACAACACGTCTTTGATGATGAAACCGCTGTCTTCCAGATCAACCATCATACGATGCATCAGGCGCACGGCAGAGAATACGGCGCCAAAAGCACCGGGTCGTAGTTTATTCAGAGCATCAACCCAGATTTGTTTATCGGGCAGACTTTTATCCCAGTGGTTATTCTGGAAAGAGATGCCATACGGCGGATCGGTAATCAGTGCGTGCACCGAATTGTCTTCCACATCCGGAAGTCCGTAACAACTCTTATTGTAAATTTTATATTCCACCATCAGGTCAGCAAATTTTAGGAGTTTAATCAGAATAGACAAATCCCTTTTCTGTTACCCCTTTAATATTGTTGTTTTGAATTCTGCCCGCTCTCGCTTCCGCAGCAAAGTAATCGAAGTATTTTCTTGTGTAGATGCCGAATTCGTTTTTCAGGAAGTGCAACGAGTGAATTTTGCCTTCTTTTAGTGAATAGGGCAGGTTGACGTGGGTCCCTTCTGCCCGCTCTACGTTTTTATTATCCGATTTATATTTCCTGTACTTCCAGGAGCGGGGCGTATCCACAAAAATGTGGATGTTGTAAATTTTATTATCCAACCGTATTCTGAAGTCGACACCTGTGACATCCAGACTTGTATCTCTGGAGACATTTTCGGGATCGAACATTTCGCAGGCGAGGAAGTAAGCGTGATACTCTGTTAAGAATCCGAATTGAGTACGATACAACCTGGCTCTGAGCCCTTCTTCAAGGTCCGGAGAGAATGTTTTTGAGAACACAGATTCCAGTTCGTCTTTAAATAAAGCTGTATAGTGATTATGAAAAGCTTCAAACCCGAGCCATTTGTTCTGGTTAAAATAGAGTTCGTTAAGCAGATGTGATGGATTCAATTGTCCTTTGAGGTCCATCTCTACTGTCTTGGTTTTATGCAGTTCGGGATGGAGCACCAGCGATTCCAAAAACGCTTCATATTCTTCAAGTATTCCTGGTTGGTAACTCACATCCGAAAGTTAGGGAAACAATTGTTATAATGGCCGTTAGGCCGGGAATCTCTTTAAAACCCTGTCGATTCTTCTTTTATTCATTTGTTGTAACAGAGACGGATACAGATTCATGATGATGTTGACTATAATGATAATCAGCGCAAGAGTGTATTTGCCTTTGAAAAGATAGACAATGGCGAAGACGGTTACAAAGCAAAAGCCTATTAAGTGACCCACTTCGGCTACCGTCATCTCGTCGCGGAGCGTTATAAAGTCTTCTTTGGTAAATTTCTTTTTGATTGCCAGTTTCGGATTGAATATTTTGAAAAAAGTATTTTGGGTAATCCATTTAATCACCCCGACTCCCAGCGCTTTATTAACAGCTTCACTCTTAATGAAGTTCAAATTAGAAAGTCGTTCTTTATAAAATCGGGTATTTCTGATGAGAGCAGTGGCTATCAGACCAACGATCCACGATATGAACGCAATTGAAATACTGAAAATAAAATAGTTAGCCATTGATAGTGGTGCGGTCGTACTGTTATTTCGCCAATTTAAGTCAAATCCGGGTTAAAGATTCAGAATGGAGCAGTTCTTACTTCAAATTTCAGCAGATTCATCGTAAATTTGTGCCCCTTATTTGAGGAGCAGAGGATGAATCTTGACGAGTTGTTGAAGGTTTTTGAAAGTGATAAACGGATTTTATCGATTTCCGACAGGCTTTCTATGTCCGATGCCGTTTACGTTCCTGCTCCGCCACCACTTCATTTAGCCGGACTTACAGGCAGCAGCCGTGAATGTGTGTTCACTGCATTTTCAAATTTACCCGAGAGTGCCAAGTGGAATCACCTGGTTATTCTGCGCGATGCAGAAGAGGCAGCCTACTTTCACAACACGGTAGAAAGCATTTCGGGAGCGCTCGATGTCTTTTATTTCCCTTCCTCATTCAAGCATCCGAAAAACTTTTCGGTACTCAATACGAGTCACGTTATGCTCAGGACAGAAGCATTGGCGAGGGTTTCAAAAGGGGGCAATAAAAAGATTCTGATTACCTATCCGGAGGCATTGAATGAGAAAGTGGTACTGCCCGATCTTCTCAACGAGAATATCATCAACTTTAAGCGGGGAGGCCGGATTGATTTGAACAATCTGCTGGAACGGTTTGTCCGCTTCGGTTTCAGAAGAACGGATTTTGTATATGAACCGGGAGAGATCGCATTGAGAGGAGGTATCCTCGATGTGTACTCTTTTGGCAATGAAAAGCCATACAGGATTGAATTGTTTGGAGAAGATATTGAGAGCATCCGCATTTTTGACCCGCAGAGCCAGATCAGCGAGCAGTCGCTCTCTGAAGTGAGCATCCTGCCGAATATCGACACCAAATTTGATACAGGCGACAAAGTTTCTCTGTTGTCGTTCATGCCCGAGAATACAGTGGTTTGGACGGAAGACTGGCAGTTTATTAAAGACAGAATTGAAAAGCAAACGCTGGACTTTGAACAGTTCAGTTCGTCTGAAAAAACAGCTCAGGCCGAAGAAGATGACAGCGGCGATGAGAGGAAGGAATTTGTGGCTGAAGATTTTACAGGAGCCGGCCCACTCGAAGAGGCCATTTGCAGCCGGTATCTTGTAGAGATCGGGAGAAAGCCCTACTTCGCGAAGGATATTGAAGTGGCATTTCATACGGAGGCACAGCCTGCGTTCAACAGGCAGTTTAAGATGCTGATTGATAATCTGAAGTCGTATGAAAGCAGGCAGTATGCCCTTTACATCTTTGCAGAGAATCCGCGTCAGCTAGAACGGCTGCATTCTATTTTTGAAGATCAGGGTGAAGCGATTCCGTTCACGCCCGTTCCGGTTTCCATACACGAAGGGTTTGTAGATCACGACTTGAAGATCGTCTGCTACACAGATCATGAAATCTTTCAGCGGTATCACAAGTACAAGATCAAGCAAGCTTTCAGCAAGAATAAGGCGCTGACCTTAAAACTGCTGAGAGAGTTGCAGCCTGGAGATTATGTTACCCATATTGATCATGGAGTAGGCGTGTACAGCGGGTTACAGAAGATCGAGAACAACGGGGTGATGCAGGAAGCAGTTCGGATTGTTTACAAGGATCACGACCTGCTGTATGTGAATATTTCATCGCTCCATAAAATCAGCAAGTACAGCGGCAAGGAAGGTACAGTGCCTAAGCTGAATAAGTTGGGCAGTGATGTTTGGAATAAGCTGAAAGCGAAGACCAAGAAGCAGGTAAAAGATATTGCCGAGGATTTAATTCGTCTGTATGCACAACGGAAGAGCCAGAAGGGTTTCGCACATATGCCTGATGGTTATATGCAGAATGAGCTGGAGGCATCCTTCCTGTACGAAGACACTCCCGACCAGAGTAAAGCAATAGCAGATGTAAAAAAAGATATGGAGAGTGAGTCGCCGATGGACAGGCTGATTTGTGGTGATGTGGGGTTTGGTAAAACAGAAGTGGCTATCCGTGCGGCATTTAAAACCTGCCTGAACGGGAAGCAGGCAGCAGTATTGGTACCGACAACCATTCTGGCGTATCAACATTATAAAACCTTCAGCGAACGGTTGGAAGATTTTCCGGTAACAGTGGATTATCTCAACCGTTTCAAAACCTCGAAGGAGAAAAAAGAAACGCTGGAGCGGCTTAAAGAAGGAAAGATTGACATCATCATCGGTACCCACGCTTTGTTAGGGAAAACTGTTCAGTTCAAGGATATTGGTCTGTTAGTTATTGACGAAGAGCAGAAATTTGGAGTTTCGGCAAAGGAGAAAATAAAACAACTGAGAACAACAGTCGACACCCTGACATTGACGGCTACTCCTATCCCGAGGACTCTGCAGTTCAGCCTGATGGGAGCACGCGACCTCAGTATCATCAACACACCTCCGCCGAACCGGCAGCCGATACAGACGGAGGTGCACATCTTCAACACTGATTTTATCAGAGATGCTATTTACTTTGAAGTGGAGCGTGGCGGACAGGTATTCTTTATCCATAACAGGGTGAAAGGCTTGCAGGAGATTAAGACATTGCTGCAGGAGCTGTGCCCTGATGTGGAGATAGCAATGGCTCATGGCCGGATGGAAGGAGCTGATCTTGAAGAAACCATTATGGATTTCATCGACAAAAAGTACGATGTGCTCCTGTCGACAAATATCGTGGAGAGTGGAGTGGATATTCCCAACGTAAACACGATTATCATCAACAACGCGCACCAGTTTGGCCTGAGCGATTTACATCAGTTGCGCGGTCGTGTCGGACGCAGTAACAAGAAGGCTTTTTGTTATATGCTGGCACCACCGCTCAGCACTTTGCCTGAAGACAGCAGAAAGAGACTGACTACCCTGGAACAGTACAGTGACCTTGGCAGCGGCTTTCAGATTGCCATGCGCGACCTCGATATTCGCGGAGCAGGAAACCTGCTGGGTGGTGAGCAGAGCGGATTTATTGCCGAGATTGGTTTTGAGATGTATCACAAGATTCTCGATGAGGCAATCAGGGAATTGAAGCGAAACGAATTTCGCGAAGTCTTTAAGGAGGAAATTCAGAAGCAGGAAGATTATGTATCCGATTGTACTATCGATACCGATCTCGAAATTCTCTTCCCTGATGATTACGTTGAGAATATCACCGAAAGGCTGAGCCTCTATTCGAGACTGAACAACTGTGAAACTGAAGAACAACTCACAGAATTGCATAAAGAGCTCGAAGACCGTTTCGGACCGGTTCCTAAAGTAGCCGAAGCATTGTTCACTACTGTCAGAACAAGAAAGCTTGGTATAGAGTTAGGGTTTGAGAAGCTTGTATTGAAGAATGGAATCCTGAGATGTTTCTTTATCGGAAATCCTGAATCTCCCTATTTCCTTGGTCAGACTTTCGCGGGTATTCTGAATTTCATCCAGACACAGACAAATAAAGCCAAGCTGAAACAGAGTGGTAAACTGGGTATGCTGGCCGTCAGAGATCTTGATTCAATGTCTGGAATTTATGATTTCCTCCTCCGGATAAACAAGCATGTCCACTCTCTTATGACTGCAGAACACAGTGTGGCAGAGAAATAACCCTGCACACATACTATTAAAAAGAATATGACTCAAAGTCTGTAAACTTCTGTTATTCAAGGCTGCCCGACGGTGATATTTCAATATATTTGGTTCAAAAAATAATCATGAGAAATAAACTTACGGGATTAACCATCTGGGGATTCATTATCGTTGTTGTTTTCGTGCTGGCGCTGATGTTTGGTTTGCCGACATACAGGGTATGGCAGCAGGAGATGGCAGGTAAGGCAGAGATGGCTAAAGCCGAGCAAAACAGGAAAATCCTGGTGGAAGAAGCCAAGGCCCGTCTGGAAGCAGAAAAATTAAATGCTCAGGCAGAGATTGAGAGAGCGAAAGGAATGGCGGAAGCGATGAGGGTAGAGAACGGTACTTTAAACGAGACTTATAACCAATACCTGTTTATCAGAACGCTGGAAAAGCTGGCCGATAAAGGCAGCCTGCCACAGATAATTTATATGCCGGCGAACGGATTAGTACCTACCATGGATCTCGGAAAGTATCAGAATTTTTCGAAGTAAAATGAATGCCCGGTAATTGGAAACCGGGCTTTTTAAGTTTAATAATTGTAAATCCAAATCAACACATGAAAAGAATTATCTTACTAATTGCACTGTTGCCTCTGTTTGCCGTTGCTCAGAAGAAACCTTTGGACCACTCGGTGTACGACGGATGGGAGACAGTAGGTCCCCGGATTGTCAGCAATGACGGTAAGTGGGTGGTGTACACTGTAACCCCACAGGAGGGGGATGCAACTATGTTTATTGAATCGCTGACAGGTCCGAAATTCAAACTTGAGGTTCCACGCGGTTACGGAGCATCAGTTTCTGAAGACAGCCGCTATGCTGTTTTTAAAATCAAACCTTTCTTTAAGGATACAAGGGAAGCAAAGATCAAGAAGAAGAAACCCGATGAGATGCCCAAAGACTCGATGGGGATAGTAGAACTCGGTAAAACAGACATACTGAAAGTACCTGCTATTAAGTCGTTCAAACTGCCTTCCAAGGGGCATGGATGGGTGGCTTATCAGACAGAGGCAAAACCTGCAAAGCCTGCAGCTCCTGCCAATAAAGTAGTGGATAGCCTTAAGAAGAGAGTCGATTCTCTGACACGCGTTATTCACGAACTGAAAGGAGAGCCGATTCCGGCAGCGAAGTTAGAACCTGCTGGCAGTGTGAAGAAAGAAGCTGAGCCGGCCGGAACACCTTTGATTGTAAGGAATCTGGCATCCGGCAAGGAATGGACTTTCAACAACACCGGCGATTATCAGTTTGATGAATCGGGTAAGCGTCTGGTTTATGAGCAGAAAAGAGATACTAAAGATTCCACCTCGCAAAATCTGATTATTCTTTACTATCCTGATAAAGAGCAATCAGTTACTGTACTGAGAGACGGTAATGTGTTCAAAAACTTCACGTTTACCGAAGCAGGCGACCGTCTGGCCTTTTTGGCAGAACGCGAGAAAGATAAGAAAGCTGTACACAAGTTTTACGACCTGTATCTCTATACCGAAGGAGGCGACAGTGCTGTGCAAATCGTAAATAAATCGACAGCCGGCATGCCAGATGGAAGCAGCGTGAGCGAGAATGGCAGCCTGAGGTTCAGTAAATCAGGCAAGCGTCTGATGTTTGGAACCGCGCCGATTACACCTCCAAAAGACACAACTCTGGTTGAAATGGATCTTGTGAAATTAGATATCTGGCATTATAAGGATGACTACCTGCAACCGCAACAATTGAAGCGTCTGACCATGGATCAGAGAGCCAACTATATGGCTGTGTACGACCTGGATAAAGGCACGATGAGGCAAATAGGTTCCAAAGGATTACCATCTGTTCAGGCCGTAAACGATGGCGATGGCAAATGGTTTATGGCCACGACCGATACTGGACGCCGGGTGGCTTCCCAATGGGAGGGCAGGACATTAAAAGATGTTTATGCAATTGATGTAGAGACAGGAAACCAGGTTTTAGTGGCCAGAAACTTCAACGGCTTCCCGTATGCATCACCATCAGGAAAATATATACTGATGTATGATCAGGACAAGCAGCACTATTATATATGGGATAACGGAACCATCAGAAATATTTCAGAAGCCGTGAAAGTGCCTTTATATGATGAGTTGAACGATGTGCCCGATACCCCGAGACCGTATGGTACAATGGACTGGGAAGAGAATGATGCATATGTGTATGTGTATGACCGTTATGATATCTGGAAGCTGGACCCTCAGGGAAAGAAAGCACCTGTGAGAATTACGCCCGACGGGAGAAAGGATCAGAAGATTTACCGCTATATGCGTGTGGACAGGGAGGAGAAGTTTGTTAAGCCCGGCCAGGAGGTGTTTTTCTCAGTACTAAACGATGCAGACAAGTCTATGAGTTTTGTTCGCAGTAAACTGGCCGATAAATTACAGTTTACCAACATCACAAATGGACCATACAGAATCAGGGGCCTGCAAAAGGCGAAAGATGCCGGCAGTTTGATTTATACTAAAGAAACTTACGTACAATCGCCCGATTTATATTCTTATGTAAATAATAAAGAACAGAAGATAACAGATATCAACCCGCAGCAGTCCGAATACAACTGGGGAACGGCAGAACTGTTTAACTGGACCACGTTTGATGGAAAGAAATCTACAGGTATAGTATATAAACCGGAAGATTTTGATCCCTCTAAAAAATATCCGGTAATTCTTTATTTCTACGAAAGACTGAGTGATGGGTTACATTCCTATATTGCGCCTACTCCAACGCCGAGCAGATTGAATATTTCCTTCTTCGTGAGCAGGGGATATGTAGTTTTCGCTCCCGATATTGCCTACACCATTGGCCATCCCGGCAACTCTGCTTACAATTATATCGTGAGCGGTGCACAGGCTTTGGCTAAGGAGCCGGGAATCGATGGTGAGCGAATGGGCATCCAGGGCCAGAGCTGGGGAGGATATCAGGTAGCACATCTGATAACTAGAACCAACATGTTCAAAGCAGCCTGGGCCGGAGCTCCGGTTGTTAATATGTTCAGCGCTTATGGGGGTATTCGATGGGGAACAGGATTGAACAGGCAGTTCCAGTACGAGCATACACAAAGCAGGATAGGGGCTACCATCTGGAAGAGACCCGATTTATATACAGAGAACTCACCGCTGTTCCATTTTGAAAATGTGCAGACACCGGTAGTGGTTATGGCGAATGATAACGATGGTGCTGTGCCCTGGTATCAGGGAATTGAAATGTTCACTGCTCTGCGGAGATTGGGAAAACAGGTGTGGATGCTGAACTATAATGGAGAGGAGCATAATCTTGTTGAAAGAAAGAATAAAAAAGATATCCAGATTCGCGAGCAACAGTTCTTCGACTGGTTGCTGAAAGGAGAAAAGCCTGCCCGCTGGATTACTGACGGCGTGCCGGCAATTGATAAAGGCAGAGACTGGGGTCTGGATAATTAATCAGGCGGTTAATTGAAACAATAAACGCAGGGTTCTGTGTCATTTTTTGATGCAGAGCCCTTTTTATTTTAATAGTTCGAGGATCTTCGGCAAAAAAATAACCCCTGCCGTAATCACACTAAACAGTGCTGCAATGAGAACCGCACCTGCACTGATGTCCTTTATGAATTTGATATCAGGAGAAAATTCTTTGGTGTTCAGATCGCATAATTTTTCAATGGAAGTATTGATGATCTCGGCAATGAATACAAGGACAATAGAAAGAATGACAAACAACCACTCTGTAGTTGAAATTTCAAATGCGATTGAGAAAAGAATACTTATTACGGCTGCTGCTAACTGAATCTTTGCATTCCGTTCTTTTGCCACAAATTGGGCAATGCCATTGAGTGCGACAACCAGTGATTTTCCGAAGGATTGCTTTTTATTCATGAGAGTTTTAATAGTGTTTCAAAATTATATGAGTTTTTCTGTCCGGGTCATTGTAAGTTGCCGATAGCATCATCAAGATTGGGATATTGAAATGAGAAACCCGCGTCCATCAGCTTTTGGGCACTGACGTCTGCCGTGCCTAACAGTGCCTCTTCTGCTAATTGTCCTAATCCTGCTTTCAGGAGTACCGGCGGTATGCGGAATGTAAGGAAGGGTTTCCCGCAACGGGACTGTGCCATTGCAAGTGTAATCTCTTTCAGACTTGCCGGATGTGGAGCACAGGCATTGAAGATTCCCGAGAGTTGATTGTTTTCTGTTGCAAACTGATAAGCATTACAAAGATCATCTACGTGAATCCAGCTTACGATTTGTTGGCCTTTCCCGAAGATGACGGCTACTCTGAATTTCAGAGAGCGGGCTACCTCTTTGTAGAATCCGGCTTCTTTGTTCAATACAACTCCCGTACGCAGGATCACTAAACGATTATTGCTGAATAGCTCTTTGGCCAGCGCTTCATGCTGAATGCAGACTTCTGCAAGAAATCCTTTACCTGACGAATCATCTTCTTGAAAAACTTTTGCTGGCTGATCGTATCCGTAGTATCCGATGGCAGAAGCCATGATGATATCAGGCTTTTTGTTGACAGTCTTCAAGGCTTTTGCTATCGTTCTCAGACTGTCAAGTCTGCTGTTCAGGATGATTCGCCTCCTTTCATCTGTCCATTTCTTTTCTGCGATATTGGCTCCTGCCAGATGAATGATGCAATCGGCTTTTAAAAATATATCAATATCTATTTCTCCTTCGCCGGGGTTCCAGTAAGAGAATGTACAGTTGGCGTGAAGGGGCGAATTGTTCTTTTTGCGCGTCAGAATTATTATTTTATTTCCTTTCTCTGCAAGTTGCATTGATAGTTTACTTCCTACAGCTCCGGTGCCTCCTGTGAGGATGATGGTTTTCATAATTAAACAAAACTCGCTTATTGCAAAGTACTTGCATTTAGTTTACCAATTAAAGAAAAGTCTGCTGATATTCTATTGAAGAATGGTAATTTGAGAACCTGTAATAAAAGCGAATAGATTATGAGTGAAATCAACCTGCAACCCGTTTTGGAAGATGATATAATTCTTGCTGAGCCTTTGAAGAAAGAAGACTTTGAGCGACTGTACAAAGTAGCCTCCGACCCCGAAGTATGGGCGAATCATCCGAATAAGAACCGATATAAGAGAGATGTCTTCACTACTTTTTTTGAGGGCGCTATGCAGTCGGGTGGCGCTTTTTTGGTAACGGATAAGCAAACCGGAGAAGTGATAGGCAGTTCGCGCTTCTATGACTGGAACCCGGAGGATAAGTCGCTGCTGATCGGTTATACCTTCTTTGCCAAAGATCACTGGGGACAGGGATTCAACCACAGATTAAAACGGCTGATGTTAAACCACGCGTTTCAGTTTGCCGACAAGGTTATCTTTCATATCGGTGCAGTCAATATTCCTTCTCAAAAATCTATTGTAAAACTTGGAGCAATAAAGACCGGAGAACTCGAAGTGAAGTATTTCGGCGAGGAGCCCAAACTCAATTATGTTTACGAAATAACCAGGGATGAATTCCTGAAAGGAGCTGAAAAGAAATGATTAGCAGGCGTTTTTCCTGTTTCTGCGGATTGGGAAGAGTTGGCAATTAAGATTAAATTTGCGCAAATTTTTTTTCTATGGATTTCAAATTTACCGAAGAGCAGGAGATGATTCGCCAGGCAGCGAGAGACTTTGCTCAGAATGAGTGCCTGCCGGGAGTAATTGAAAGAGACATCAATCATACTTTCCCGAAAGAACAGATAATGAAACTGGCCGACCTCGGTTTTTTGGGGATGATGGTGAAGCCTGAATATGGCGGCGCCGGTCTGGATACCGTCAGCTATGTACTGGCAATGGAAGAAATCAGTAAGGTAGATGCCAGCGTGAGTGTGACAATGAGTGTCAATAACAGTCTGGTTTGCTACGGGATTCAGGAATTTGGAACAGAAGAGCAAAAACAAAAATATCTGACTCCCCTCGCGAAGGGCAAGAAAGATGGAGAACTATATATCGGCGCATTCCTGCTGAGTGAACCCGAGGCAGGAAGTGATGCAACTTCTCAAAAAACAGTTGCTGAAGATAAGGGCGACCACTATGTGCTCAACGGAGTGAAAAACTGGATTACCAACGGAGGTACTGCATCGGTATTTCTGGTAATGGCGCAGACGCATCCCGAGAAAGGCAGTCATGGTATCAATACATTCATTGTAGAGAGTAACTCGCCCGGTATCACTATCGGTCCGAAAGAGAATAAAATGGGAATTGTAGCCAGCGACACCCGCAGCATCAGCTTCCAGGATGTAAAAGTTCCGAAAGAGAACAGGATTGGTGACGATGGCTTCGGATTCAAGTTTGCCATGAAGACACTCTCCGGCGGCCGTATCGGCATCGCTTCTCAGGCATTGGGTATTGCATCCGGCGCTATGGAAAGAGCTGTCGCTTATTCAAAGGAAAGAAAAGCATTCGGCGTGCCCATTAAAGATCATCAGATCATTCAGTTCAAGATAGCCGATATGGCTACCCGCATCAATGCTGCACGTTTGCTGTGCCTGCAGGCAGCGTGGGACAAGGACCACGGAAAAGATTACAATGCAAGTTCTGCCATGGCGAAAGTATTTGCCAGCGAAACTGCTATGTGGGTAACAACTGAAGCAGTTCAGATTCACGGCGGATACGGATACGTAAAAGAATTCCACGTAGAACGTATGATGCGCGATGCCAAGATTACACAGATCTATGAAGGTACCAGCGAGATACAGAGAATTGTTATCGGCAGAAGTGTTTTAAAGTAAAGACGAATTGGAACAGGCAGAATTTTTGAAATTTAAGGACGAGCTGACCGCTGTGGGCGTGACACTTGTCGCCGTTTCAAAAACCAAGCCTGAAGAAGATATCCTTCGTCTTTACAACTGGGGACACCGGGATTTTGGCGAGAACTATGTGCAGGAACTTACTTCCAAACAGGAAGCTCTGCCCAAGGATATTCACTGGCATTTTATCGGACATTTACAGAGGAATAAAGTGAAGTACATCGCCCCGTTTGTTCATCTTATCCATGGTGTGGACAGTGAGCGGCTTTTGAAAGAAATCAATAAAGAGGCAGTAAAAAATAATCGGGCGATAGCAGTGTTACTCCAGGTGTTTATTGCAGATGAAGAGACCAAATTCGGACTGGACCGCAATGAGGTTATGGAATTAACTGCCCGGCTGAATCAATATAGCAACGTGAAGGTGAGAGGTCTGATGGGCATGGCAACCTTTACGGAGGATATGGAACAGGTGCGAAAGGAGTTTCAAACACTGAAAACACTGTTTGACGATTGCAGGAAGACAGAAAACGGCAAAGACTGGGATACTTTGAGTATGGGGATGAGTGCAGATTATAAAGTTGCTGTTGCAGAAGGTAGTACGATGGTGCGTATTGGTACGCTGTTGTTCGGAAAGAGAATTTAACTTTTTAACAATATTGGAAGCAGTCTCCTAAGCGGATTCAATAACTTTACTTCAAATATCTAACGGTGAGCGAATTATCAGTACACGAATTTGAGGTTCAGAAGAACAGAAAAGCGCTTCTGTACACGCTTATTGTGTGCGGTTCTTTGTTGCTGATTTTTTTCCTCTATAAATGGACTGCCGCCGAGATCCCCCCCCAAAACACGCTTGATCTTATTGATATTAATCTCGGGAATGAAGAAGAGGGTATGGGAGAAATTCAGCCGCTTGTTCCCGGTGATCGTGCTCCGGATGATCAGAGTGTAGCGAGTGCAGAAAGTTCGAGGAGAGTGGAAGAGTCGCCTTCTCGCCAGATAGAGGCAGATGAAACAGGCGATATTGATGCTGCACCTGTTGTGAAGCCTGCTAAGCCAAATCCCAAGGCACCGAACGTTAACAAAGAAAGCACGGCCAAGTCTTCAAAGACAGTCAATCCTTCTCCGGTTACCAATCCGAACCCGGCTCCTCCTGCACCGAAGAGTGTGTATAAAGGCGGCTCGGGGACAGGCGGTAATAATGCGGAAGAAGATAACGGATACCGCAATCAGGGATACAAAGGCGGAACAGGTGATGCCGGCAGTCCGGATGGAAAACCCGACGCTTACGGAAATACGCCCGGTGGCAGAAGCGGTATCAGCGTAGCACGTGGCCTCAGCGGCCGGAGGATGGTAGCTATCCCCAAGATGACAGGCGACTTTAACGAAAATGCTAAGGTTTATGTCGATGTAGTAGTAGATCCTTCCGGAAAAGTTACTCCCCAGGGGATCGCCAGAGGAACAACGACTTCCAATACCAATATCAGAAATATCGCTATGCAGAAGGCAAGGGAACTGAAATTTAATCCTACTCAGTCAGGCGGTAATGAGACAGGGACTATTCTGTTTGTATTTGTGCTTACTAATTAATTTTTCTAAGGAAGAGTATTTAGTTTTTCTGCCACAAAGTCCACAAAGATTTTTTTCACAAAGAACATGAAGAGTTGAAAACGAAGAGTTCCCGCCATGGCGAGAGACAACTGTGGAGAAAAATGTACTATTCTCCGTGATGACTTCCACCAACCCTTCATTACATCCATGTTTTTAACGCATCAGAATTGAGGGTGGAGATTTTGTGAGATGTAGCAGTGATTGAAACTCAATTCCCCTCCTTTGGAGGGGTAGGGGTGGTCAATTAGTCGCACGTATTAGAGATACGCCTCTTTCAATAAGTGGTCGATGACATTTTCTGTGATTCCAGCCTCAGGAGAAGTGAGAAAGAATCTTCGGGATCTTTGCACATTCCTCTATGACCTTTACGGTCAATTCTTTTACCACAACGAGTACAGAGGTTTTTCAAAAAGAACACGAAGGAAGTATGAAAGCAGTACTTCCATTGTGCAGAAAAAGAAAGTGGTGTAAGCAAAAGCGAGACGCTATATACTTACACCACTTAATATCTAAACGATTAAACGTATAAACGAATAAACCGTATCTTCTTATTCAAAAATCTCAGCGAGTTTGTTCTGCAATTCCTCGCCTCTGATATTCTTAGCGATGATTATTCCGTTAGGGTCGATCAGCAGGTTTTGAGGAATTGCCCTGATGCCGTATTGTACTGCTACAGCGTTTTCCCAAAACTGAAGGTCGCTAACGTGTGTCCATGTCAGTTGGTCTTTATGAATAGCTTCCATCCAGGCATCTTTCTTACCGGGCTGATCGAGTGAAACACCCAGTACGGTGAAATTTTTGTCTTTGTATTTATTAAAGGCAGCTACCACATTAGGGTTTTCCATGCGGCAGGGTCCGCACCAGCTTGCCCAGAAATCTACCAGTACATATTTACCTCTGAAGTCAGAAAGTGAAACAGGCTTATCCAACGTGTCGTTTTGAGTAAAATTCATTGCTTCTGCACCGACAGCTGTTTTCTTGGCAATCTCAATTCTCTCTCCAAGATTTTTACCGTTTGTTGAATTCTTAGTTGATGCAGCCAGATTGTTGTACAAAGGTTCGATAACATTGGGGTCAATGTCGTAGCCGGCATAAGTCTCGAGTGCTATCAAAGCGACGGGTGACTTGGGGTTTTTCTGAATGAAATTCAAATAAACATCGTGCTTCATAGTGCTATCGAGAACATCATATTTTTTTTCTATCTCAGCCATTCCTTCTTTGTTATTCTCCTGGCGGTACTTCATGTAGGCTTCGGATAATTCTCTCGACTGGTCGTTGAAGTATTTTTGTTCTACCATCATACTTTCATAATCAGTAGCAACTTTATTACCTTTTACCAGTGAATTTTTCAGAGAGTCATGGATGATGAGTTGTGTAGTACCGGGGCCGATATACATGGTTTTCACTTCGTAATAAGGCTTTGATGCTTCATCCTTAGCCGGATACTTTAATCTGACCATTACCATTGACGGCTCTTTTAAAGGTGTCTTGAAGGAAAAGCTTCCTTTGTTGACCTGCACGCTGTCGGTTACCGACGAACCATCAACGGCATATCTTAGATACACCTGTTCTACGGTGATCGGAGCAGTGATTTTTCCTTTCAGGTTAGCCTTTTTCTGTGCAGAAAGACCTGAGAAAAAGAAAAGCGATATCGCTATCAAAAAGTATTTCTTCATAATTCATTGATTAATATGTGGGCGCAAGTTATTCTAAAATGGACTTTCAGAGCAGGAAAATAAATGTGAAATACCCTCTGTTTTCTTCATTTATATTATAAGAGGTTGATAATCAAACACTTGAGATTAGTCACTATCTTCCAGTGAAAATATCTCCTCAACCGGTTTTTTAAAGACTCTTGCAATTTTGAGCGACAGTACTGTGGACGGAATGTATTTTCCTCTTTCAATCGCATGAATCGTCTGACGACTGACGGCCACCTTCTCTGCAAGTTGTTCCTGTGTCATTTCCAGGATGGCTCTTTCTACTCTGATGTTATTCTTCATTGCGCAAGTGTTTATTTTTATAGAGTAAATAGTTGAACCTGATGATGAACAGGAAGATTACTGTGAACATATTGATTGCCATTGCAGTAAAGAAGGCCAATCCGAATATGAAGAGAAAACAGAATAACAGGATACCATAACTGACCAGAACCGCCCATTGAAAAGAAGAAAGCCGCAAAGCCGCGATAAACTCATCTTCTTCTTTTTCGGCAGAAAAGGCAACGATCAGTGCCCCGAGGGTGACGAGAGCACCGAGCAGAGTTGCCAGAAGGTCCGTTTTTATAATCGTGAAGTATTGCGGATCTTCAAATATATCGTTGTTGACTACTGCGAAGATTTTACCGGGAATACTGAGATTGAGAAAGCCGTCTTGCTGAGACAGTATCAGAAGGCCGATGAGTGCCGAGGGAATCAGAACAATCCATCCGATCGCTTTGAATCGGTGTGGTAATAATTTGATTGGTTTCATGTCTTTATTTTTTACAAAAGTAAAGTATACTTTACATAAAGACAAATAAAAATTACATTATGTAACTTAGACTTTAAGAAAATGCTACTAAAAGCTGAATCCGGGACGGCCACTTCGGGAATTGACAAGTGCAATCCCGGCCAGTTCATCAGACTGTGCACCGAAGGGCCGGTAGTACACGAGAATCGTATATGCGTTTTCCGTTTCGTAATAGTTGCCATCCATTTCCTTAGTGGCGAAAGGTGGACGATAATCCCTGCTGAGGTAGGTATAACTGTAATATCCTTGTTTGAGCAGCATGTGTGTTTCGTATAATCCTTTCTCTTCATTGTACCTTAGTTTCAGGCTGTCGGTAAACTCATAATTGGTCAATTGCCCGAACAGATATATATCAGAACGGTTGGCGTATCCTTCGCGATCGAGATAGGAAAAATAGACAGTAGCGTAATCTCCTTCAAAGTTTGGGTTGATACCCCTGACCCCGTCAATAACCGAAAGTCCGTTCAGATCGGGATAGAAGATGTATGGTTCAGATTCCATGGGTGCATCTGTCTTAACATAGATGTTGGTGGATGTGCGATTGTAATCGGCACTCGCCACACGATCGGTCTGTAAATGGAAATCACGCAAGTCGAGCCACCGCCATTCTTTCCCTGCCGGGAAGACGTTTGTGCTCTCTGTACTATACTCTAAATTGTTACCCCTGATGAAGCTGGGTTTCAGATCCATAATGGCATTATCCCAGCGATAGTTTTGCATCAGTACCACCTTCACTTGTTGAGTGGCATTGAGTCCGCTGATTTCGGACAAGTCCACATTGAACTGTATCTTCTGATGTGTTCTGAATATTTGGGGGGTAAAAGGCTGCATTACTTTCCCGGTGATGCTTGCTTTGGTATTTAACACCATGAAGCGCTTGGTAAAAGCTATTTGAGAGGTATCGCCGTTCAGGTACACTCGCAGAATATAGTTGCCGGCTTTTGTGGGGTAGCTGTTCCCTTGCGGAATGACAGCGCTGTAATGGGTGTACCTTGTAAGTGCAACAGACGAAAACTTATAATCGTTAATCTTGTTTTGGGTAAAGCCTTTGGTGTACTGCATGGGCATCAGAGGGGCGGGGGTCCAGTCGTAATTGCAAAGCTGAAATGTATAATAGTAATTCTTGTACCGCCCGTCCAGATCATCAAAATGCAACTCGAGCCTGTCGTTCATACTCAGGTTTATAACCGGCATACTTAGTTGCTTACCTTGCTGGTACAGCAGTACGGTATGAATGTTCGGCATATAAACACTGTCGGGATTCAAGGCCGCCGATACCGTAACCGATGAGATGCAAAGGGCAGTTGCAAGAAAAAAAGTTTTCATCCGGATGATTTAAAAAAAATTAGTTTTACAACCTATCAAAGATAAATGGTTTGAGACTTTCTTACTTTATTGCCCGGAGAATAGCTTTTAACCGTCAGAGAACCTTTTCCCGCTTCATTATTAATCTTGCTATAGGCGCCACGGCCGTCAGTGTGGCAGTGATGATTATAGCCTTCAGTTTCTTTAACGGATTCCAGGAGACCATCAGCGATAAGGTATTCAGTTTCTGGGGACATGTCCGCGTGCAGCAAACAGTGTTGTCTTCGGCCAATATTACAGAGGAGAGTCCGATTGAAAGAAGCGCTGAACTTGAAAAAGCCGTCAGGGGAATTGAGGGCGTCAGAAGTGTGGAAGCTTACGGAACCAAATCGGCCATCATTCGTTTCAAGGATGGCATCGAGAGCGTGCTGATGAAGGGAGTGGATAGCGATTTTGATTTTACGAGAATTAACAATTTCCTTACACAGGGGAGGTGGATCACCTTCAACGACAGTACTTACAGCAATGAGATCAATATCAGCGAATATACTTCAAGCCAGTTACAAGCCAACGTTGGCGACAGTATAATCATTCTGTTCATACAGCCCAACGGAAGTTTGCGGGCGCGCAAACTGATTGTTGCAGGACTATTCCGGACGGGGATTGAACAATATGATCATAACTTTTGTCTGGGCGATTTGAACCTGATCAGGAGGCTGAACAATTGGGAGCCTAACCAGATCGGTGGCTATGAAATCTTCCTCAACGATTATCACGATATGGATAAGGTGAACGATATGCTCTTCTCCGAAGACATTTTACCCGGGCGTTGGTACAGCAGGACGATTGAAGAGATATACCCTGATATATTCGATTGGCTCAGCCTGCAGGGGCGGATTAAAAATATCCTCCTTGTCATTATGATAGTAGTGGCTGTCGTTAATCTTATTACATGTCTGATTATCCTTGTTCTGGAACGCACACGCATGGTGGGTGTCCTCAAAGCGTTGGGTGCAGGTAACTGGCAGATTCAGAAAACCTTTATTTACAATACAACTTTTATTGCCATTACGGGAATTATCATAGGGACCATCCTCGGCGTTGGTATCTCTGTTATGCAGGAAGCCACGGGGCTGATAAAACTCGATGAGAGCGCTTATTTCATGAGTGAGGCACATGCGCATGTCGTTTGGTGGCAGGTGGTAATGATAGACGCAGCAACCCTGGTTATTTGCTTCCTGATGCTCATTATTCCCTCGGTGTTGATTAAGAGAGTCAGTCCGGTCAGGGCTATCGAATTCAGATAAACTTTTACTCCGGTTTTAATTCTTCACATTTTGTTGCTCAGGTTTATTCTATCTTCGATGAAACCCCATGAAATCGTGAAAAACGTCTGGTTCATTCTTTTTCTTTTTTTGAATTTTCAGGCCTTCGCTCAGTACGAAGCGCCTTTTTATCTGAAGTTCACCGAAGCTGATATGCGTTCATTGGTCGAGCAGCGGCTGATAAAAAATGTCATCAACAAAGCTTTGGCTACACCGCTTACAGAAGAGAATGAAGACAGTTGGGAAGCTGCTTTCAATGCTATGGAAGTTGTTGGGTATTCAAGTCCGTTTACCTGGCAAAAAGTGCAGGAAGCAATGACGGCTATGTCATTCCACAGCCTTTCGTTCCAGCGCAGTGCGTTAGAAGCGGTATATGCGCTCTACCCGAAAGATTTTATGAGTGAGGTGTCGCATCTGATGAAGAATACTACAGACACAAAGATCTTCGGCATGTGTGCTGTGTATCTTCTGAAGTCTGACCGTAATACTTCAGGAATGATAGAAGATGCACTGAGAAAGAACTTCAGCGATTCCCTTCGCAATCATCCTATACTGAGGGGCCTGACAAGGTTTATGAATGAAGACCCGGGAATAAAGGCACAAACAGAACAGGCGCTGAAAACACTTATTTCTAAGTCTTTCCTGCCGGGCGAAACGGTTGTCTATAGCTTCCAGCGGAAGAACCGGGATTATCCGGGACTGGTGATGGTTCGGAAGAAAGACGGTTCCTTTGTCAGAGATAACGGAGAATATTTCCATGCTCCTCAGTTAGCAAGAGGTATAGCAAACTTGCCTTATTTTCTTACCAAAGGGAATACGCCTCAGGGGTTGTACCGAATGTTTGGTTTTGGAGTATCAAGTAACCAGTCAATTGGACCCACTGCTAATATTCAATTGGGTATGCCTGTAGAACTGAGCAAAGCTAAATTCTTTGATAACAAGGAGGATAATAGCGAATGGAGTATAGAAGATTACCGCAAGGTGCTGCCTGATGCCGTTAAAAATTTCACTCCCTTGTTTGAGACCTATATCGCCGGGTCGGCCGGGCGAAATGAAATCATTGCTCACGGCACTACTATCGATCCGGCCTATTACGTAGGTAAGCCCTATTATCCAATGACGCCTACCGAGGGATGTCTGAGCACTAAAGAATTTTGGGATGGCAAACTCATCTACAGCGATCAGCAGCGGTTAGTCAACGCCTTACTCGCTGCGGGCGGTGCTTACGGATATTTACTGGTTCTCGAATTGAATGATGAAGACCGACCGGTTACATTAAAGGATGTTCTACCACTCATGCCATAACAGGTACCGCTACCTTATCACTTGAAAGCACCGGTGAAGTTTTGGGTAATTTACCATTCGTGTAAAAATCCCGTCATAAACAAAGAAATTTTGCATATCAATTCATTCGACTCCTATATTTGCATCCTGATGAATCTGAAGTACGCACATATTTCTATTGGTTTCATGCGCTGCTGTATGCCGTAAGGCATAGGTATTATCTCTCCGGATGCGGGACTGCAAGGCGCTCCCGGTTCACTTCAAAAAATCAAATTTCTTATTTTACATAGTCTTAAATCATTAATACAATGAGTTACAAACATTTTGAAACATTACAACAACACGCAGGTCAGGAACCTGATCCAACCACTGGTGCACGTGCAGTGCCTATATATCAGACAACGTCTTTCAACTTCAAAGATTCTAAGCACGGGGCAGATCTCTTTGCTCTGAGAGAGTTTGGAAATATCTACACGCGCATCATGAACCCCACCACAGATGTGTTTGAAAAACGTGTGGCAGCGCTGGAAGGCGGTGTGGCGGCTCTCGCAACTTCATCGGGTATGTCAGCTCAGTTTTTAGCAATCACAAATATTATTGAGTCAGGTCAGAACTTCGTTACCAGTCCTTACCTCTATGGCGGAAGCTTCAACCAGTTTAAAGTTTCTTTCAAGAGGTTGGGTATTGAAGCCCGTTTTGCAAAAGACAATTCGGCTGAAGAAATGGAGAAGCTGATCGACGAGAATACAAAAGCGCTTTATACAGAGACCATCGGTAATCCGGATTTTAAAGTCCCCGATTTTGACCAACTGGCTAAGCTGGCACAGAAATACGACCTGCCGCTTATCGTAGATAACACGTTTGCTGCTTGCGGTTATCTCTTCCGTCCGCTTGAGCACGGAGCACACGTAACCGTTCAGGCTGCAACCAAATGGATCGGCGGTCATGGAAACAGTATCGGTGGTGTGATTGTCGACGGAGGTAATTACAACTGGGGTAACGGAAAGTATCCTCAGTTCTCCGAACCGTCAGAAGGTTATCATGGTTTGGTATTCAATGATGTGTTCGGACCAAAAGGGCCCTTCGGTAATATCCAGTTCATTATCCGCGCGCGTGTTGAAGGACTTCGCGATTACGGAACAGCCATCAGTCCGTTCAACTCCTTCCTGCTGATCCAGGGATTGGAAACATTATCGCTGCGCATGGAGCGCCACGTACAGAATACACAGGCACTGGCTGAGTGGTTAGAGGCGCATCCGAATGTTCAGAGTGTGAACTTCCCCGGATTGCAGAGCAGTCCTAACCACGCAACTGCTGCCAAATACCTCAAGAAAGGGTTTGGGTCGGTGCTGACCTTCGAGATCAAAGGAGGAAAAGAGAATGCAACCAAGTTTGTTGACAGCCTGAAGATGACCAGTCACCTTGCTAACGTGGGAGACACCAAAACACTGATCATACAACCTGCCGCCACAACGCACCAACAACTATCAGATGAAGATCAATTGTTGGCAGGAGTTACACCTGGTCAATTGCGCGTAGCAGTGGGAATCGAACATATCGATGATATCAAAGACGATTTCCAGCAGGCATTTGATAAAGTGTTTTCAAAGAGTACAGAAGCCGTTCCGGCATAAATAATAACTATTCATGAAAGTGCAACATTTTACTTGTTGCACTTTCTTTTAATCGTTCGAAGTGGCTTTTGATGTTTTCAAATATGAAGGCGAATTGGTCCTGGAGTCGGGGGTGAAAATTCCGGGTTATCATCTGGGTTATACCACCTTTGGTGAGATGACTCCGGAGAAGGATAATGTAATCTGGATTTTTCATGCGCTGACTGCCAATAGCGATCCTTCGGAGTGGTGGCCTTCAATGGTAGGGGCGGGTAAGTGTTTTGATCCTGCTAAGTACTTCATTGTTTGTGTCAATATGCCGGGCAGTTGCTATGGCAGCCTGGGGCCGTTGGATGTTAATCCTGAAACAGGAGAGAAGTATTATGAGCACTTTCCCTTCTTCACTACTCGCGATATGGTGCGCAGCTACAAACCGTTACTACAACATCTGGGGATAGAGAAGATCAAAGCGGGAATTGGCGGATCTATGGGTGGCCAGCAACTTTTGGAGTGGGCTATTGAAGAGCCTGAATTATTTGAATTCATCTTTCCGTTAGCCACTAATGCATTTCACAGTCCGTGGGGCAGAGCCTTTAACGCATCGCAAAGATTTTCGATTGAAAAAGATCCTACATGGAAAGAAAAAACAGACGGTTCAGGGATTGAAGGAATGAAGATTGCCAGGAGTGTGGCGCTTTTATCTTATCGCCATTATGAGACCTATGAGAAGACACAGATGGATGAGAATCTCTCTTTGCTGAACAGCTACCGCAGCGAGTCTTATCAGCGGTATCAGGGAGAAAAGCTCGCCAAACGTTTCAACGCTTACAGTTACTACTTTCTTAGTATGGGGATGGATGCGCACAACGTAGGCCGCGGAAGAGGCAGTGTTGAAGAGGCTTTGAAGAAGATAAAGGCAAAGACATTTGTTATGGGTATTGAAACAGATGTACTGTTCCCCGTTAGTGAGCAGAAGTTTCTGGCAGAGCATATTCCGGGAGCATCTTTCCATTTGATCAAGTCGTTTTACGGTCACGACGGTTTCCTTTTGGAAGACGAGCAAATCAGTAAAGTCGTGAATTCAGCTCTCGCTACAAGTCAGCTTTAAAATCTTGAGAGCGTGATACGGCCATGCCGTCGATAAATTGTTTTGATTTATCAGAAACAATTTCCGATTTTCAATGCAGATTGGAAGTTGCATGAAACGCGTGTAGAGATTGGTTTTACTCAAATTTCTCTGTCATGGCTTTTACTAAAAAACTGCTTGCGGGCACACTTTTTTTATTGCTCACAGCCTCTGTTTTAATAATGGGCTTTTCATCGTCTGCCACTAAGCGATGGATACGTATTAATCAGTTAGGGTATTTGCCGGGTTCCATCAAAGTAGCTGTGTGGTGCAGCAAGGATAATGGCAAGCTTAAGCGGTTTGAGGTAGTAGATGCCACGACCGGAGTGGTGGTATTTAAAGGCAACGCCGGGAAATCATTTGGAGCCTATGGCCCCTTTAAAAATACTTATCGTCTTAATTTTTCTGAAGTAAAGGCACCCGGTAAATACGTAATAAGAACCGGAAAGACAAAGTCGCCGGTGTTTGAAATAGGCGCTGATGTTTATAAAGGAAGCGCTGACTTTACTTTGTTTTACATGAGGCAGCAGCGTTGTGGTTTCAATCCGTTTATAAAAGACAGTTGCCATACACATGATGGTTATACCAGATACGGTCCGATGCCCGACAGTACACATATCGATGTAGTAGGAGGCTGGCACGATGCCACTGATTATTTGCAATATGCTACAACAACCGCCAATGCCACATGGCATCTGCTGGCAGCGCAAAGAGATTTTCCTGATGTGTTTACAGATGTAAAAAATGCCAATGGATTAGACGGCAGCAACGGAATTCCCGATGTACTCGATGAAGCAAAATGGGGGCTGGATTTCCTCTTAAAGTTACACCCAAGAAAAGACTGGATGTTTAACCAGGTCGCAGACGATCGCGATCATAAAGGTTTGCGTTTACCAAAGGAAGATGCATTCTACGGTAGAGGTTTTGAGCGTCCTGTCTACTTCATCAATGGAGAACCACAGCAACAGGGAAAGGGAATGAACCATACCGAAGGCACCAGTTCTACAGCGGCAAAAATGGCCAGTGCGTTTGCTTTGGGCAGCCATATGTTCGGATCGATCAACAATTCCTTTGCAGATATTTTAAAAGAAAAGTCACAGACAGCCCTGGCTTATGCACAGATCAAACACGGTGTTACACAAACAGTGTCAGTCGTATCTCCGTATATCTATGCGGAAGAGAACTGGATGGACGATATGCAACTGGCTTTTGCTTCTTTGAAGAAATATGTTACCACCGGCCGGAGCGGTTACAATGATTCCGCACTTCACTATTCGGCTTTGGAAAAGATTACTCCCTGGATGGTGAGAGATACTGCGAGCCACTATCAATACTATCCATTCATTAATATTGGCCATTATGAACTGGCCAATCAACTGGAAGGTAAGGACAAAGCCGAAGTACTCTCCTATTATAAAATGGGAATTGATGCCGTAAATGAGAGAGCAGCGAAGAATGCTTTCCTGCGCGGCGTGCCTTTCATCTGGTGCAGTAATAACCTGACGACGTCCTTTGCCATCCAGTGTTATTGGTATCAGAAGCTGAGTGGCGACGATCAATATGAAGAACTGATGCAGGCAAACATCGATTGGCTCTTTGGTTGTAATCCATGGGGAACCTCAATGGTCTATGGATTGCCGGAGCGTGGAGATTATCCTGAAGATCCTCATGCGGCATATACACACCTGAATAGTGGACCGATTTATGGAGGGCTTGTCGATGGACCGGTGTATGCGAGCATCTTCAACAGTTTGATTGGAATTAAACTGGTAGATGAAGATGAATATGCAGAATTTCAGAGCGATTTGGTAGTGTATCATGATGACTATGGTGATTACAGTTCTAACGAACCGACGATGGATGGTACAGCCTCTTTGGTGTATCTGCTTGCAGCCATGGAATCAAAGAAATGATGGTAAAGCAGTTTGGAGTTATGATTTGAGAAAAATCAATTTTCAAAAAAATCTCTCTATTTTATTTTTTTTCTGCACTTTTAAGGCTGTTAACCTCATGTATCTGACTGTTTAAAAATCAACCAATGCTCAAGTCGACCGACCTCGTAGTCTTTCTGATTTATTTTGTAATCGTTAGTACGTATGGAATTTATATCTACAGGAAGAAGAAGAGAAGTCAGGAAACGGCTGCAGGCTTTTTCCTTGCAGAAGGGACACTTACCTGGTGGGCCATTGGTGCTTCGCTGATTGCATCTAATATCTCGGCAGAGCAGTTTATCGGTATGTCGGGCAGTGGTTTTAAACTGGGCCTCGCCATCTCAGCCTACGAATGGCTGGCGGCTGCATCGCTGATTATCGTTGCAATCTTTTTCATGCCAATCTATCTGAAGAACAAGATCTTCACGATGCCGCAATTCCTCAAGACGCGATACAACGAAACGGTGGCATTGATCATGGCAGTCTTTTGGTTGTTTTTATATGTAGCCGTAAACCTCACCTCTATCCTGTTTTTGGGAACACTGGCAATTAACAGTCTGATAGGGGGACAGTATTTCCATCTCATTATGATCGCCCTTGCAGTGTTTGCTTTGCTGATCACTCTTGGAGGTATGAATGTAATCGGCTATACAGACGTCATTCAGGTGCTGGTACTGATTATTGGCGGGCTCGTAACCACATACATCGCCCTGACGATGGTGTCAGAGTATTTTGGTTTGGGCAAGAGTGTTATTGCAGGGTTTAATCAACTGATGATCGAGGCACCGGAGCATTTTAAGATGATTTTTGATAAACCGGGAGCAGATGCCACTGCTTCTGAAATGTCGAACTATATCGATCTACCGGGTGTGACAATGCTGATAGCGGGAATGTGGATTGCCAACCTCAACTATTGGGGATGTAACCAATATATCACCCAGCGTGCCCTGGGTGCTGATCTGAAAACAGCGAGAACAGGAATCCTCTTTGCAGGATTTCTCAAACTTCTGATGCCGGTGATTGTGGTACTGCCGGGGATTGCGGCTTATGTGCTCTTCAAAAACGGACAGTTGCAGGATCAGATGATGGCCGGCGGATCTGTGAACCCCGATAATGCATATTCAGCCATCCTTGCCTTCCTGCCTACGGGCCTGAAAGGACTCTCAATGGCAGCCCTAACGGCAGCAATCGTAGCCTCGCTCGCCGGTAAGGCTAACAGTATCTCTACTATCTACACACTGGATATCTATCAGAAGTATGTGAAGAAAGATGCTTCAGAAAAGAAACTCCTCTGGATGGGTAGAATCGTAATTGTGGTGGCACTTGTGATTGCTATTCTGGCCAACTGGAATGACACATTGGGTATTGGTGGTGCGGGAGGATTCATCTTCATTCAGAAGTACACAGGATATGTTTCTCCGGCTATCTTTTCCGTATTCCTGCTCGGCTTTTTCTGGAAAGGAAATACTTCGCGGGCAGCCATTGCCGGTGTAATTACCGGAGTGGCTATCATGGTTTTGTTTGATAAGTATCTTCCTGCTATTGCAGGCCATGAGACATTGCTGTATACTGCATTCCCGAATACGAATGGTGTTTACGAAATACCGTTCATGGTCAGCATGGGATGGGCATTCTTCTTCTCAGTAGTGTTGCAGGTAGTCATCAGCTACTTCGATAAAACAGAAAGAAAGAAAATTAAAGGCCTGGAAGTGGACAAGTCGATGTTCCGCGTTTCCAACTCAACACTGGTAATGAGCTTAGTGATTATCGGTGTTCTGCTCGCACTGTATATTATTTTCTGGTAAGGTATTAACCGGAGGCTCTTACGGAGCCTGATTCAGGGTTAGTTGTGTGTTACAAACAGGGAACTCCTACGGAGTTTAAGAGCTAACTTTTCATGCGTTTGTTACATACCGGAAGCTCCTACGGATCCGGATTTGGCCTTGGTTGGGCAGGTACAAACAGGGAACTCCGCTGGAGTTCAGGTCAGCACTTTCGTCTATGAAAAATTGAGTGGGCAAGACCTATAAGGTTTTCGAAGCCTCATAGGTCTCAAGTGTAGGAAATGCACCAGACAAATTTCTAGTCATTCCGCACTTGATGCGGAATCTCGCTGGAGTAAGGTATGGCCTCAAACCCCGTAGGGGTTCCCCGTTTGTTGATTAAAGTCGCCGGGAGATTCCGGCTCCATAGGAGCCACCTGAATAAAACTATCGTTCCTTTTGTTAGTATAGCCGAAAGAACCGGAGGTCCCTATGGAACCGTTGGTTTGCGGGGTTTGTGTTACAAGCAGGTGACGGAGTTTAGGAGTTGCCCTTTCACGCTTACGTTACATACGGATGGTGACTACGAATCAGGGGAGTTGACTTTTTGCGAAATGTACAAACAGGTGGCTACTATGAAGTTGCAGGTATTTTTGCTTTGGATGATACAACCAGCGAATCCCTGTAGAGTTGGGGTGAAAACAAATTGAGAGTTTTTTGAAGACGAGGTATTTATATCGGTGGGGGTCTATCTCTGGCAGACTTCATGCTTGGATATTATGCAGTACGGTTGAATTAGGTAGATTTTTATGGTCCTTTGGAAAAAGATTTGAGTTTCTCTAATCTTTTTCTCTCGGAATCAGGGTTGTTAGTAATTCTTTTATTTAGGTCTCAATTCTTTAATTCAGTAATTTCAGACTCCATAGGAGTCGCCCGTTTGTTGAGCAGTGTTAGGTGTGGAACCGGCTCCATAGGAGCCACCTGTTAAAGTACAGTGTATGCCAAATACCTATCATCAAATCTATCTGCAATTTGTTTTCGCTGTGAAATTCAGACAAAGCCTGATTAGGAAAGAATACAAAGAAGATTTACATAAGTATATCACCGGATTAGTACAGAATAGAAAGGCGAAAATGTTAGCCGTACACTGTATGCCGGACCATGCTCATATTTTTGTGGGCTTTCATCCTTCGGTCAATATTGCTGACTTTGTGAAAGAGGTTAAGGTAGAGAGTAATGAATTTTTAAACCGACAACCCTGGATGAAACATAAGTTTGCGTGGCAGAATGGTTATGGAGTTTTTTCCTATTCCAGATCGCATATTGACAATGTAATAAAATACATCCTTAATCAGGAAGAACACCATAAAAAGAAAACTTTTGAAGTAGAATATCAAGCGCTCTTAGAGAAGTTCGGTATTGATTATGACAAGAAATATCTCTTTGAGTTTTTTGATAAGGATTGAAGATATTGATGATTTAGGTAGGTTTCTGATTTAATCGGTAGCTCCTACGGAGCTGAAGTTACCTTTGGTTTGGAAGTTACAAACAGGAAACTCCTACGGAGTTTAAGGGCATCTTCTTGTGTCTGTAATACGAGCAGTAAACTTCGATGGAGTTCAGGTTAGTACTGTTTTCTACCACGACATTGATCTAAAGTAATGCTCTTGGTATGCATCCTGTCATTCCGCACTTGATGCGGAATCTAATTGTAGGAAAGTATAGTCGCAACTTATTTGCTAAAAGTTGAGAGAGGGATTGAAGAAAGAAAACAATTGCCACTCTTATTAGCTTACCGGAAACTCAAGTTTGAAACCCCATAGGGGTTCTCTGTTTGTTGGTGAATACCACCGAAAGGATCCGGCTCCATAGGAGCCACCAAAAAAACTAGTAACCATGGTATTAGCCAAGGCGAGAGGCAGGAGGCTTCTACTGAGCTTGTTGAATAGCTTTTTTTATTACAAACTATTAACTCCGATGGAGTTCAGGTCAATGCTGTTATCTGTAAGACCATAGGTCTCAAGCGCAGGCAATATTCTACTCTACGCCAATTTAATATTCAACTCCTTCAACTGCTTATCATCCACCGGACCGGGGGCATCGATCATCATATCGCGGCCATTGTTGTTTTTGGGGAAAGCAATGAAGTCGCGGATAGAATCGCTGCCGCCGAGGATAGCACAGATGCGGTCTAAGCCAAAGGCAATACCACCATGCGGAGGAGCACCATATTCAAACGCTCCGAGCAGGAAGCCGAATTTCTGTTGAGCCTCTTCTTCACCGATACCCAGTGCTGCGAACATTTTTTGCTGCAGGTCTTTCCGGAAGATACGGATAGAGCCGCCGCCGATTTCGTTCCCGTTCATCACCATATCGTAGGCATTTGCCTTGATATTAGCGTAGGGGTGTTGCAAATAATTTTCTTTATCGGTAATGACAGGTGAATTGTTGATCATCGTTTCTGCATCTTCAGGCTTCGGGGATGTGAACGGATGGTGACGAGCTACCCAACGGTTTTCTTCTTCGTCGTATTCGAAGAGCGGGAAGTCGGTCACCCACAAAACATTGAACTTATCCGGATCACGCAATCCTAATCTTTCGCCCATCAGCAGGCGCAGTTCGGAAATCGCTTTCCTGGTGCGCTCCTCCTTGCCCGCGAGAATCAGGATGAGGTCGCCTTTCTCACTTCCGCAGAATTCGGCGAAAGTGGCCAACTGTTCGGGAGTGAAGAATTTATCAAAACTGCTCTTGCAGGTACCATCGGCATTGTACTTGACAAACGCCAATCCGCCCATACCAATTTGCGGTCGCTTTACCCATTCGATAAGTTCATCTGTCTGTTTGCGCGAATATTCTGCTGCGCCGGGAACGGAAATAGCAACAATCGTCTCCGCTTTGTTGAACACCTCAAATGTGCTGTGGTTGAGTGTAGAGAAGTGTACGGTATTCAGTGTCTTCAGATTTTTCACGAGCATACCGAAACGCGTATCAGGTTTGTCGTTGCCATAATCCCTCATAGCATCGGCAAACGACATTCTGGGCACCTGTCCTTCAATCTCAATTCCCTTCACTTCTTTTAGGATAGACTTGATCAACCCTTCGAAGGTCTGCAACACATCTTCCTGCTCTACAAACGACATCTCGCAGTCGATCTGGGTGAATTCGGGCTGACGATCAGCACGCAGGTCTTCGTCGCGAAAACATCTTACGATCTGATAGTAACGGTCGAACCCGCTTACCATCAGCAATTGTTTAAATGTCTGCGGTGACTGTGGCAGCGCATAGAACTCATGTGCATTCAGCCTGCTGGGCACAATGAAGTCGCGTGCACCCTCGGGCGTACTGCTGATGAGGTAGGGCGTCTCTATTTCCACAAAGTTCTTTCCTGACAGATAATTTCTTGCTGCGCGGGTAACTGCAAAGCGCAGTTCGAGATTTCTTTTTAACGGTCCGCGGCGCAGGTCGAGATATCTGTATTTCATCCTGAGGTCTTCGCCCCCGTCTGTGTCATCTACAATGGTGAACGGCGGAACGGCTGATTTGTTCAGCACCTTAAATTCGTTCACAGCTATTTCTACATCTCCGGTAGGGATGTTAGGATTCTTGTTGCTGCGTTCTCTGACGGCTCCTTTTGCCTGGATAACCCATTCGCGGCCTGATCCGTGTTTTTCTGATTGCTCGGTAAGGGCCTCGTCCAGTACTAGCTGGGTAATACCGTACCGGTCGCGGAGGTCAATAAATGTAATACTCCCGAATTTTCGGATGGTCTGAATCCATCCTGCCAGAGTCACTTCTTTTCCTGCATCTGCGGCTCTCAATTCTCCACAGGTATGAGTTCTGAACATAAGAACGCTTTTTGATAAAATTTTGAGGCTGCAAAGTTATACGAAAATGAGATAGGGGGGGAATCCCGTTTTTACTCCGGTTGATGCATTTTGAGCTCAAACTTCAGGATAAAGAATTCGGCGGGGATAATCATGGCCATTCCGGTCTCTACAATCAGTTTCCCATCGGCGATATCCTGTTCGGTCATTGTTTCGCCGAGTCCTACTTTCACAAAGAAGGCATGATCGGGCCGGGCGCCCTGAAGAACGGTTCTGTGCCAGAGCATTTGCAGGAAATTCTCGATCAGCATCTGGATGTTCACCCACGTGCTTCCGTTATTGGGCTCGTAAACGAAAGGCTGTAATGATTTTCTGATGGCAGATTCTATCATAGAAACCGTTCGCCGCATGGAGATATATTTCCACCGGGGATCTCTTCCTGCCAGTGTGCGGGCACCGATGACAACCGGACCCTTTTGGGGCACCTGGCGGATGACGTTGATGGATTTTCCTGTCGCCATATCTCCGATATGCTGCGCCTGATCTTTTTCATCTAGTTTAATGGTGGGTCCGGTTACTTCTTTGAGCACGATGTCAGCTGGAGCGGTCCAGACATCTCTGATGGCATCGCTCTGAACATAAGCACCTGCGACTGCTGCAGAAGGCGGCAGTGTGACCGTCAGCTTAGCGGCCAAAGAAATAATCTCTTCTTGTAAAAACTCTTCAAGGCTTTCAAAGGCGATTTCGTGTTCCTGTTGTGTACCATCGACGGTGCGTGTTATGCGAAGTGCATCTTCGTTAAAATAAACAGGAATGGATGTGCGCAAATAAGGATGATAGACGGCACCGAAATTCAGGTGTTCATTTCCAACAGCATCTTTTATACGAAAAGAATCCTCATTGTCAAAACAGTCCAAAATGGCAAACCGGTCTTTAAGTTCTCCGGCCTGCCGGAGCAATGGTTTATAAACAAGACCTGCATCTGTTTCGGCCAGTTGTTCTATATGCGGACAAACCAAAAGAGTTGCATCATCTACTGTGGCGGCCATTTCTATGCCTGCCAGCAGGTGGGATACTTCAACTGTAGTTTCTGATGTATTTCCCGTACTGATAATATAGCAAGGCCCTCCGCCATTGGCAAAATACAACTTCATATGATAGTAGAGCTTTCTTACAGGAGCAACATTACAGGTAGCCTTTACGGAGATTTCATCAACACGTTGTGTATTGGGATTTGTGATTTCTTCTATGAAAACATCGATAGGTTCATGCGCTGTTTTGCCAAAGAATGAAATGTATTCTTCAAGAGAATGAATTTTTTGGGGGCGTGTTACTTCAATTGAATTGACAGACGCAACCGGTAAAGGATTGTTATCGCTGCCTCTCTTTTCTGTATATCCGATGAATACAGGGATGGCAGTCGGCCCGGTCACTATGGCCGTGGGCAGAGGTTGTTGCTCGTTGATGTATTGATCCGGATGTTGATTTGATTCGCTCATGATAAAATGAGAAGGCAAAATAAAGCCTATTGTCTTATAACTGCTTACAAAATGAGAAACTTTAGACAGATATGTTGTGCAATAAGCTCCCGGTAAAGAATCAATCAGCCGTAATCATCTTATGCTGAATAGCGCGTCTGACAAGATCCGCAGTATTTTTTGCCTGAAATTTAGCCAGCAAGCTTTTGCGGTAGGTATCGACGGTATTAACGCTTATTTGTAACTCATCGGCCATCTCGCTGTTAGTGAGGCCGTGTTTTATAAGATTCAGGATTTCTTTTTCTCTTCTTCCCAGTACGATTTCTGATGATGTCTGTTCTGCAGCATGTAGTGTTTTAGCTACTTCGAAAGGGAGATAGGTCTTGCCGATTGATGCCAGGTGAATCGCTTCGGTGAGTTCTCTTTGGGTGGCATTCTTAAGTACATAACCCGAAGCACCGTTGTCGATCATTTCTTTGATATAACTCGCCTGATTGAAAGTGCTGATGCCCAGGATGAACATCGAAGGATATTTTTCCCTTAATTCTTTACAGAGGTCAATTCCGTTGCCGTCGGGCAGGTTGATATCCAGCAGCAATACATCAGGTTGCTGGTTTTTCAGAAATGCACGGCATGATTCGACAGTAGAGGCAGAACCCATCAGCTCGATATCCTTTTCATTAGCAAGCAATGAGCGGATGCCTTCCACTACCATATAGTGATCGTCGGTTATAAATACTTTAATCATCTATCCGATATTGAATTCCAAATTTACAGCAGTTCCTTTTTCTGCAGACGATTGCAGGTCTATCGTACCATTAAGCAGCTCTACCCGTGAGCGAATATTTCGCCATCCCATTCCACCTTTTTCTTTACTCGCTTTTACGTCAAACCCTCTTCCGTTGTCTTCTACATTGACAACCAACCTGCCGTTTTCACGTAACAGTTGAACCAATACTTCGGTTGCTTTGGCATGCTTAATTACATTATTGAGCAGTTCCTGAATAATTCTGTAGATAGCTAATGCAGTCGACTGTTCCATTGCTTTTCCTTCCATGCCCATCGACTGATAAACGACCTTCACAATACCCGTCTTGTTGATTTCGGCGATATAATCCTTTAAGGCAGCATCCAGTCCGTAGCGCACCAGTACTTCCGGCATCATGTTGTGGGCTACACGCCGCAATTCCTTGATGGAGCTGTCGAGCATATCGATACTGCGTTCGAAGGCCTGACGATTTTCGTCGGTCATAATAAGGTTTCCTTTCATGTCCTGTAATGAGTATTTAACACCGGATAACATCCCGCTGAGTCCGTCGTGCAGATCCTTGGCTAATCGTGATCGCTCTTGTTCTTCTCCTTTTAATGCAGCCTGAGCCGCACCCAGCCGTTGAGCTGTTTCCAGTTCGGTGATACGTTGTTTTTGAATTTTTTGTTTCTGATGATAAGTGCGGTAGGTCAGTAAAAGAATAATGGCAAGTGCTGCAACACCACCACCGAATAGATAATTCATCGTTTTCCTTTGACGGATTTCTGACTGCTGTAATTGAATGGTGGCTTCCTTCTTCTCCGTCTCATATTTTTTTTCCAGGTTGGCTGCTATTTCCTGATTCTGAATATTAGTAATGGAGTCTGAGACCTCGATAAATTTTTTGTAATACTCCAGTGCTTTATCATACTTGCCCCAGTCTTTATAGAGGTCGGATAGATATTGAAGCAATATATTCTTCTGGCTCAGTTCTCCGGTCTTCTGTATGGCTGCATCAGCCTCTAAGAGTATTTTTTCAGCTTCACCATACCTTTTTTGAAGGGTTCTTACATTGCCCATTTGTAATAAAGACTGGTACTTGCTGAAAGTATGCTGGCTGGCTTCTGCGAAGTCATAAGCCTTTTTAAACTCGCTGTAAGCTTCGTTATAATTTTTCAATTTGGCGTTGACACTTCCTGAAATCAGAAAGAACGAAATGGTCATATCTGCCTGTAGGTTGAGCCCTTTGTTGAAATATGTTTTCGCACTATCTAAGTATTTGGCTGCTTCTTTATACTTCGATTGTTCAGAAAGGGCAAACGCTATATAATTATAACCGAGAAAAAGATAATTGTCGTCTTTCGTTTCTTTACCAATGGCAAGTACTTTCCTGGAATAGTTTTCCTGCTGTTCTAAATTGTGCAATTCTTTATATAGTACAGAGGTATTAAGGTATGCTTTTACAAGTGAGGAGGTCGCGTGTTGTTTTTCGTAAAGATCATTTGCTTTTAACTGGTATTCGATGGCCTTATCGTAGTTGTTAAGACCCTTGTAGATACCTGATAAAGCGTCATAAACTAATGTTTTCCTGTAAAGGGTTCTGCTGTCATCGCTAAGATCCAGGAATATTATTGCACTGTCTAAGCTTAATTCGGCCTGCTGATATTTTGCTTGTGCCTTATAGAGAAATGACCGTTCGAAATAAGCGGCGCCGGCCTCTAAATATAATTTTTTATCTTTTGAGAAGTCGATAGACTCCTGATATGTTTGTTCTGACTTTTCAGCGTCCACGGTTTCGTAATAGACGGCTAATTGTCTCAGACTGTTTGCCCGGGTACTGTCAGGAATCTTTGTCTTCAGCAGATTAATCAGGCTGTCTATTTTAGGTGTCTGCGCCTCAGACCTAACGCCTGAAAGAATGGCAATCAATAAGAATGCAAGACACCTAAAGTTCATCTCTCGTGATTTAATTTACAAATAAACAAAACGTGTAATGAATATCACTCACCTTTTTAAGGGAGTGTAGCGATATAAATTTCACCTTTTCGGGGGAATGTAATAATTGAAGGATAAGAAGATTTTTGATAATGATTTTAGAATGATGAGACCTGCCAGGGAAAATAATTTGAATAACCCCTGTCGTCTTTCAATAAACAAAAAAACTCTTCAGCTATGAAACAGCATTTTTACTCTCTCAAAACACTTTTATTTTTTGTAATCTTTCTTCTGTTAGGCAGTAGTGAAACCTTTGCCCAAAGGCCATTTATAACAGTTTGGAAAACCGATAATTATGGATCTACTAACGCCAACAGTATTGGTTTTGAAGCTGAGGGTGAGTTTGATTACGAATGGGAAGAAGTAGCAGATCCTGATAATAAGGGTTCAGGCAGCAGTGAAGATAATACAGTGATTGCCTTTCCCCATCCGGGTATATACAGAGTGTTTATTACACCGACAGGCTTTACTCCGTTTCACCGGTTTCATCTGGGTTTTGATGTTGTGATGGAGAGCCCAAGCGATAGTAAGAAATTATTGAAAGTAGAGCAGTGGGGTGACGTTGCCTGGAGTACATTTAAAAATGCTTTTGTCGGATGTGCCAATCTGGAAATAACGGCAACAGATATTCCGAATCTTGAAAATGTCACTAACATGACTTTCGCTTTCAGTAACTCGAGCGTAAGTGCTATTCCCAATATAGATTACTGGGATGTCAGCAATGTTGAAGATATGTCGGGTATGTTTGAGCGGGCCACCGAATTTAACCAATCGTTGAATAACTGGGATGTCAGGAACGTGACGAAGATGTACGCTATGTTTTCAAGAGCAAGCAGTTTTAACCAGCCATTGAACAACTGGGATGTCAGCAGTGTGGAGGATATGAGTATGATGTTTTCAGGAGCAACCGCCTTTAATCAGCCGCTGAATAACTGGGATCTTATTAGTGTAAGTAGTATGTGGGAGATGTTTAAAGATGCATCGGCATTTAATCAGCCATTAAATAATTGGGATGTAAGCGGTGTGAGGTTTATGAAGGATATATTCCTGGATGCATCCAGTTTCGATCAGCCGCTTGATCAATGGTCACTGAGTTACATCTATGCCAGTGATGGTTTAAGTTTTTCGGGAACAGCCATGAGTTGCAAGAACTACAGTATTACTTTGGAAGGTTGGGCTAATAATTGGCAAACTCTCAACAACGTCAAATTGAATGCCGATGGTCTGGAATACAGCCCTGATATTATCGCGCGCAGAGATTACCTTGTTAATACGCTTGGATGGACTATTACGGGAGATGCTTTAGGTAGTTGCATAATCCATAACTTAACTCCATTGCCTTTTACAGGCATTTGGAATACAAGTCCTCAAATAGCCGGGGGGCGGACAGGCATTTCAATGAGGGGACCAAAGGATGATGATAATATTACCATTTATGCAACCGGCCGGTTCAACTATACCTGGGAACAACTTGATGATGATGGCGATGAAACCGGTGTAACAGGTTCGGGAATGGGGCTTGGCGCTACAACGATAACATTCCCTGACCCTGGAGTGTATCGGGTGAAGTTACTTGAGGATGATGGTTTGGGAGATCCGCTAAGGAGAATCGAAATGGGGGTGGATCCCGATGAGGCAAAGAAATTAATGGAAATTCAGAGCTGGGGGAGTATGAAATGGATATCAATGAGAAACGCCTTTAAGGGTACGTCAAATCTTAAAATATCTGCTACCGATAAACCTGACCTCGCGGGTGTAACGGATATGACCGGTGCTTTTGAAGGATCAGGCATCAGTTCCGTTCCCGGAATGAACGGTTGGGATGTGAGCAATGTCTGGAGCATGAATTCTATGTTCCGTGATGCTACTAATTTTAATGAGGAGATTAACGGGTGGGATGTCAGCGGTGTGACCGATATGTCTTTCATGTTCAAGGGAGCTTCTTCATTTAATCAGCCATTGGAAAGCTGGGGTATGAGTAATGTAGAAATGCTGTATGGCATGTTTGAAGGTGCCACTGCTTTCAACCAGCCTTTGTCAGGGTGGAATTTAAGGTCACTGATCCATTCAGAGGATAACCCTAATGATATATCGCTTGCCAACAGCGGAATGAGTTGCGACAACTATAGTGCGTTGCTTACAGGATTGGCATCGAACAAAAATACTCCGGCAGATATTGTTTTGGATGCAGCAGGACTTAGTTATAATACAGACGTGTCAGATAGCCGTGACCGTCTGATCAATGATCTGGGCTGGACAATAACCGGAGATGTTTCAGGCACATGTAATTCAAATAGTTTTCCGCCCGGCGCTTTTGTAACCGTCTGGAAAACCGATAATCCCGGTGTTACGGATGATGATCAAATTGAAATCTATGCTTACGGGGAGTATAATTACACATGGGAGGAAATAGGTGATCCGGCAAATAACGGATCGGGTAGTGCGCAAGATGTTGAAGTCATTACCTTCCCGCATCCGGGAACATACCGGGTTTACCTGATGCCCACAGGTGATGATCCTCTAAATGCTATTCAATATAGTGTGGTAGACAGGGATAATGAAAAATTGATGGAAATACAACAATGGGGTAATCTGCCCTGGTCCTCCCTTAGTCAGACTTTCTATGGTTGCTTCAATTTGAAAATTACCGCAACGGATAAACCTGATTTAACAAATGCCTTTGCCATGGATCAAACTTTTGATAACGCAGGTATAACCACAGTACCCGGTATAGGAGATTGGAATGTCAGTAATATTTTTTCATTGCAGTACACGTTTTCGGCAACGGAATTTAATCAGTCTTTGAGTAACTGGGATGTCAGCAATGTTCATTATTTAAACGGTTTGTTTTATTACAACCAGGTTTTTAACCAACCACTTAGTAACTGGAATGTGAGTAATGTTATACAGATGCCTGCAGCATTTGATCATGCCACAGCTTTCAATCAACCTTTAAATAACTGGGATGTCAGCAATGTGAAAAACATGTATAATATATTTGCCGACGCATCAAGTTTCAACCAACCGTTGAATCAATGGAATCTGCGTTCTCTTGAACATCAACCAACATTACCGAATGATTTTTCTTTTGCTAATAGTGGAATGAATTGCGAGAATTACAGTATTACGCTGATGGGATGGGCAGCTAATCCCAACACTGCACACAATATAGTGCTCGATGCTACCGGCCTGGCTTACGGCCCTTCAGCTGCTTCTGCACGCAATTATCTTATCAATAATTTAGGGTGGACGATAACCGGCGATATTTCCGGTTCGTGCACTGTGGTGCCTGTCCGCCTAATTGATTTTAATGCAAAGGCAGACGGTAACCATACTGTTTTACTGTGGAGTGCCGCCAACGAAGACAATTTTAAAGGATATGGTATTGAACGCAGTACTAACGGCCTGCAGTGGGATGATATAGGCTTTGTAAATGCAAAGGGCGCTTCGGGTAATAAGGTCGATTACTCTTATTACGACTCTCAAGTACAGCCCGGAGTAGTTTACTACCGCTTGAAACTGACGGATAAAGACGGCAGCTTCACTTATTCAGAAGTGAAGAAGGTGGTATTCGCGGGTAATGTTTCGGTGAGTGTTTATCCCAACCCTGCAAGGAATTTTGTTACTGTATCGGGCTTATCAGGAAAGTCTGTTATTAAACTGATGGATATAACCGGAAGGACATTGCAGACGATCACTGCAGGCAGTGCAACAGAGCAAATAAATGTGTCTCAACTGTCGAAAGGGATTTATAATCTGGTAATCATTTCGAACAAGGGAGTTTCAACTACAAGGAAAATTGTAAAAGATTAGCTTGCGAAGGAACGGTTATTCAACAAGGAAGGTGATGAAAGAGTAAATCTGAATCCATTTTTCATTTATATGGCAGGTTACTGAACCTGCCATTTTTTTTGCACCAGATTGCTATGGATGCAATCCCTTTTTTAGGGGATGTATATCAAAAAATTTCACCCTTTTAAGTGAAGGAGAAAGTTGATTTCTTATTACAGTTTTGGAGAAACGAATCAGCAAGAGAAACCTGATAAGTATGCTCAGTTTACATCCGGTATTCTACGGCTGATTAAAATTTTTCAAACGTAAAAACGAAGTCATGGTCAATAAGTTCTACCACATGAAATTCTTCATCGTTTCCCTGGCATGCACATTTTTATTTTTAGCAGCTTCTGCTCAACAACCATATGTAACTGTTTGGGAAACGACGAATTCCGGCGTAAGCAATAGCGATCAGATTACCATACCCGCATACGGTGATTTTACTTACACATGGGAAGGGGTTTCTAATCCCGGTTTATCCGGTTCGGGCTCAGCATCGGGAGTACATACGATTACTTTTCCCGAAGGAGGAGTCTACCGGGTGAGCATTAAACCTGATCCGGACGGGAAGGTGCCATTCCATCGCATCGAGTTCAATAATGGCGGTGATAAGGCCAAGCTTATTGATATAGAGCATTGGGGTGAGGTAAGCTGGAGTTCGTTCGAGAATGCATATTACGGATGCTCTGCAATGAGGATTTCTGCAAAGAATGAAGCACCTGATCTCAGTGGTGTAACCAGTATGAGCTATGCCTTCGCAGGCACTCCCATAGAGCATGTTCAGGATATCGGCAAATGGGATGTCAGCAATATTACCAACATGAGTTCTATGTTTTTGAATGCCACCCAGTTCAATGACAATATCAGTACCTGGCAGGTACAGAATGTAACCGACATGTCATCGATGTTTGCCGGTGCTGTTGCTTTTAATCAGCCCATCGGTTTTTGGGATGTATCTTCTGTCAATAATATGGCATTTATGTTTAGCGGAGCCGCTGCCTTTAATCAGGACTTATCGCCCTGGCAAACGGGTAGCGTGTTATACATGAATAACATGTTTGCCTATGCGGCTAACTTCAACCAGCGTATCGAAGAGTGGAATGTTTCCGGTGTGCGAACCATGGCAGAGATGTTTGCTTTTGCCACCTCCTTCAATCAGGATATCAGCAAATGGGATGTTCACAATGTCCGGCACATGGATAATATGTTCAGGGGTGCAGCTGCATTTAACCGGATGCTGGGATTATGGGAGTTGACAGATTTGGGCAGCGAGGGCAGATTTGGCACTAATGATATTTCTTTTGCTTACAGCGGAATGAGCTGTGAGAACTACAGCCGCACACTTTATGAGTGGGCTTCTAAATCATCTTTCCCCTCAAACATCATATTGGATGCAATGGACATGCAGTATAGTATAGATCCGGTGGTTTTGGGATCGCGCAACAAGCTGATTAATGATAGAGGCTGGAATATCCCGGGTGATGCAGCCGGCACCTGTTCGGGAGTGGTTCGTGAGAGTTTTGTGACTATCTGGAAAACTGACAACAAAGGCCTGACGAATGATGACCAGATAGAAATACCGGCATTCGGAGCTTTTGATTACTATTATGTGAACGTGAGCAATCCGGTTATTAATGGTAGTGGTAAGGCTGAAGACAGAATAACAATAACTTTTCCTGCAGCAGGTACATACGAGGTCGCCATTATCCCATCCTCTGAATCACCATTCAACAGAATAGCCTTTGACAATGGTAGTGACAAATTAAAAATTCTGGAAATAAAGCAATGGGGGCAAACGATCTGGTCATCAATGGAGGCTGCATACTATGGTGCTGCGAACCTAACGATTACAGCTACTGATATTCCCAACCTGACGGCAGTAACCAATATGGCCTATGCCTTTAGCGAAACGGGCATCACCTCAGTACATCTCATCAATGCCTGGAAGGTCCATAATGTGACCAACATGAACAGTTTGTTTGAAGGTGCCTATAATTTTAATGATGCTATCGGCAACTGGGATGTGAGTAAGGTAACAGATATGTCGTATATGTTCCGGGGAGCAGCATCTTTCAACCGGCAGCTGGACAGGTGGAATGTGAGCAAGGTAACAGACATGTCATACATGTTCGCAGGAGCAGCAGCTTTTAATCAGGAAATCGGCAACTGGAATACCTCCGCCCTTACAAACGCAGATCATATGTTTTATCGTGCTACGGCATTCAACAAAACGATCAGCAACTGGGATATGAGCCATGTTACCAACATGGAAGCCATGTTTATGCAGGCAGAAAATTTTGATCAACCCATTGGGTTCTGGAATGTTTCATCGGTGCAAAATATGGCTGACATTTTTAACTCGGCATCACATTTTAATCAGCCTCTGGGAAAATGGAATTTGAAAAATCTGCAAATGCCGGGAGGAAAACTCAACGGATTCTCATTTGCATCAAGCGGAATGGATTGTGAAAATTACAGCCGAACACTTTTGGGGTGGTCAAAGAACCCCGAAACACCGTCCGGTATTGTGTTAGACGCAACCGGGATGGGCTACAGTCCTGAGAAAGAAGCAACTGACGCCCGCGATCTGCTGATCAACAACCTGGGATGGACGATTAACAACGATGTGGCAGGCACATGTGTCGGAGCTTTGACGAAACCATTTATAACGGTGTGGAAAACAGATAATGCGGGAGTCAGCAACAGCGATCAGATCCACTTCCTGGCATTAGGACAATTTGCGTACACCTGGGAAGAAGTAGGAAACCCTTCAAATAATGGTTCAGGAACCGGAAATGATAATTACACGATCACCTTCCCAAATCCGGGAACTTACCGGCTGGAGATGTATCCTACAGGGGGCATACCGTTCGACAGGATCCTGTTTGGGGATACATATGACAAAGACAAGATTATAGATGTGGAACAGTGGGGTGATATTGTATGGTCGTCATTCAAGAATGCTTTTTACGGGACTACGAATCTGAGTATTTCAGCTACGGATATACCTGACTTGACACAGGTGACTGATATGTCCTCTGCTTTCTATAAGTCGGGAATCAGTTTTGTGTCTAACATGAACAACTGGAATACCGGTAACGTTACCAACATGTCGGGTATGTTTTACATGGCTCCTAATTTCAACGAGCTTATTGCCAACTGGAATGTGAGTAACGTGACCAATATGTACGATATGTTTTATGGAGCAGCAGATTTCAACAGGGCAATCGGCAACTGGGATGTAAGCAATGTGACCGATATGGGCGGCATGTTTGCAGGTGCCGCTTCTTTCAGTCAGTCAATCGGTAATTGGGATGTCAGCAGTGTAACAAACATGCAGAATATGTTTTCCGGTGCTTCATCCTTCAATCAGCCTATCGGCAACTGGGATGTGAGCCAGGTAACTCAGATGGGATTGCTTTTCATGGATGCAACTGCATTCAACCAACCCATCGGCAATTGGAATGTCAGCAATGTAACGAATATGGAATCCATGTTCAACGGAGCTTCGTCCTTCAATCAGCCGATCGGGAATTGGGATGTCAGTAACGTAACCGATATGGTCAATATCTTCAAGGATGCAGCCGGCTTTAACCAATCGTTGCAAAACTGGAATCTCCGGTCGCTGGTTCATTATCCTGGTTATATCAATGACATTTCCTTTGAAGGCTCTGGATTGGATTGCACGAACTACAGTTTGTTTTTGCTGGGTCAGGCACATCGTGATAATATACCGGCAGACATTGTACTGGATGCAACCGGTAAATCGCTCAGAGACATCAAAGCGTATAACGATGCACGCAGCTGGCTGGTATCTCAGGAAGGCTGGACAATCCGCGGTGAGGTGCAGGGGGTTTGTGAATCGTTGCCCTTTGTTACCGTATGGGATCTTACAAGTTATTGGCAAAGAATTCATTTCGGAGCTGAGGGAGATTACACTTATGAATGGGAAGAGATAGACAATCCTTCAAATCATGGGTCAGGCACGGGGAGCGGAGATTTTGAATTGATTCTTTCTGCGGGAATATACAGGCTTAAACTGACTCCGGATTATTCCAACAATCGGCCTTTACATCACTTTTATTTCGGACATAACTTCAGTTATTCAGAAGATGGGCGGAGTGTTTTCACCTTTTGGACTCCTTCTTCACTCATTAGAAATGTAGAACAATGGGGAACTGTTCCCTGGACGAGTATGTACGGAATGTTTACTGAAAACTTGAAGTTGAAAATCACAGCGATGGATGTGCCCGATACTAAAAATGTAACAGACATGACTATAGCATTTAGAGGTACTTCGGCAATAGATAGTATTCCCAACATCGAATACTGGGATGTCAGCAATGTAACCTCCATGGCCGGCCTCTTTTGGAACAGCCCAAATTTTAACCAGGATATCAGCAATTGGGACGTAAGCAAGGTAACAGATATGACCTTTATATTCAGAGGTGCCGATAATTTCAATCAACCCGTAGGTAAATGGAATACAAGCAAGGTTGAACAAATGATGGCATCTTTTGAATCTGGCTCCGCATTTAATCAACCACTCAACAATTGGAATGTCAGCAAAGTCAAAAATATGCGTTATATGTTTTATGGTGCTAAATCCTTTAACCAGCCATTATCAAACTGGCATATAGATAATGCAACAAACCTATCTTATATGTTCACCAAGGCAGAAGCGTTCAACCAGGATCTGAACAACTGGGATGTAAGTAAGGTGACAGATATGCGATGGATGTTTTCTGATGCTGCATCTTTTAATCAACCCTTAAACAACTGGAATGTGAGTAAGGTGACAAATATGGTAAGGATGTTTTCTGGAGCCGCCTCTTTTAATCAATCCTTAAACAACTGGGATGTGAGTAAGGTGACAAATATGGAAAGTATGTTTTCTGGAGCCGCCTCTTTTAATCAACCTTTAAATAATTGGGATGTCAGCAGTTTGACCGAAATGACTGGTTTATTTGAGGGAGCTACATCCTTTAATCAGCCTCTGGATAACTGGGATGTTGGCAATGTGATCAACATGGGCACTATGTTTGCTGATGCTACCAGCTTTAATCAACCGTTAAATAACTGGGATGTCAGTAAAGTGTATAATATGAATTTTATGTTTTATGGAGCTACATCTTTTAACCAACCTTTGAATAACTGGGATGTCGGCAATGTGTTGTATATGAACAATTTATTTAGAGGGGCCACAAGTTTTAACCAGCCAATTGGAAACTGGGATGTCAGTAAGGTTATTTATTTAATCGGTGTATTAGAAGGTGCTTCAAACTTCAATCAGTCTCTGGCCGGATGGAATTTAGCAGGACTTAAACATTATACAATTCCGGAGAATGATGATATTTCTTTCTCAGGAACCGCTATGAGTTGCGATAATTACAGTCTTACTCTGAATGGATGGGCTGCTAATACAAATACACCTTCTGAAATAGTTATGAATGCTGCCGGAATGACTTATGGTCAGTCGGCGGAGGCGGCGCATAATTATTTAGCCAATAACCTTGGCTGGACAATCAACGGCGATGTGTTGGGCACCTGCACTGTATTACCGGTCAGATTGCTGAGTTTTACTGCACGGAGTGAGAGCAATCGTGCCGTGTTGCTGTGGACAGTTGTCAATGAAGAAAGCTTTAAGGGGTATGGAGTTGAGCGCAGTTTGGATGGCACAGAATGGCACAAGGTTGGTTTTGTGGATGCAAAAAATAAATCCGGTCAAAAATCTGATTATGCCTATTACGATGAACAGCCTTCAGCACAGATTGTTTATTACCGGCTGAAACTAACAGATATAGATGGTGGTTATACCTATTCCGAGATAAGAAAAGTAGTCTTCAGTGATAATATTTCTATAAGCGTTTATCCTAATCCTGCAAGAAATTTTGTAACGGTATCGGGATTGTCCGGCAAATCTGTTATCAAACTAATGGATGTAACAGGAAGAGTATTACAGACAGTTACAAGCAGCAGCTCAGCGGAAAAGATAAACGTATCACAACTGACAAAAGGAGTTTATAATCTGATAATTATTTCGGATAAAGGAAGTTCGATAGTGAAGAAAATTGTGAGAGAGTAAATCCGGATGAGAAAACAATAGCAGAAAGCTTCAGGCAGTAAAAGGCTTGAAGCTTTTTTGTTAGTGGTCGGAGAACTTTGACGATTTATGAAGTTGCGTATTACAGAGCTGAAGATCAAAAAATTTGCAAGTAGCTTTCTACATGATAAAGCTGATCGATGACTCGAAGAAACCAACTATTTTTTTTTTTTATATAAAAAAAATATTAACTTGCGGCTAACTCTTATACGAGTTTCTCACCCTTTTGCTTTGATACAGCTAATGTTCCGAACAAATTGATTTCTGTTTGAACAGAACGATTAACGTTTTTTCTGTCCCTTTGAATTCAACGATCACTCGTTGAACTCACCTGCTATACTTAAATTAATTATTCATCACGAAATCTGAATGTCATGCGTAAATTTATCTGCTCCGCAATTGTTTTATTTTTAATTGTGTCACACGTCCATGCTCAAAAAAGCTGGCGCGTTAACAACGTCCCCGGTATCAATGCCGACTTTACTACTCTGGCAGCAGCTGTGGCAGCTGCCTCCGATGGCGATACCATCTATTTAGAATCAAGCCCTAATAGCTATGGAGGGGCAACCATTACTAAAAGGCTGGTCATTTTTGGTACCGGCTACTTTTTGTCGAGTGTCAATGAAAAAACCCAATGGAATAAAGATGAGGCCAGGATAACGGGTTCTTTGACTTTTAACGCGGGTTCTACCGGATCCGTTCTTTCCGGTATCGTTACAGGCGGCTACATTAATATTAATGTTGGCGGAATTGTTTTGGAAAGAAATTATTTACATGGTTTGCAGATTGCCCCTGCCGCCAACAGTAATGCCGATACCTGTATTTTCAGACAAAATTATTTTAATGGGTCAGTATCCGCAGGCGCAGCTACCGGAAGCGCAGCCAACCTCTTGTTTCACAACAATATTTTCAGAAGCTCTGTTGATTTCAGGAATGCGCTAGATAATTTTACTGCCTATTTCATCAATAATAACTTTATTTACTATAATACTATTCATACAGGGGGCTGTATTTTTCAGAACAATATTTTCGATAGCCCGAACTTCGGCCCCTATTTAGCCGGCAATGCGTTCTATAATAATATCGTCAACAATACGAGCATTCCTGCAGGCAACAACAATCAGCTGAGTGTCAACTTAGACAATGTTTATGTTAATTATAATAACGCTAATCCAAGTCCGTCTGAGGGATTTTCAGAAGATGGTAAATATCAATTAAAACCCGGTTCTCCGGCAACAGGAGCAGGCGTATTAAATGGCGAGACCGTTGATTGCGGAGCGTTCGGTGGCCCGGCTCCGTATGTTTTATCGGGCATGCCACCCATACCGAGTATCTATAGGTTGGTTGTTCCACAGCAGGTCAACAGCGGTATATCAACAATGACCATATCGATCAGTTCTGCTTCGCACTAAACAGCGATTTCCGGATCTCTGTTACTTCCATATTTTTTGTTTGACCCTTAAACTAATCGTTATGGCCCTGAAATTTATAAATCTGCGTATAAAAGATATCCTGTTTTCAGGTGTCCTGTTACTTCTATGCTTTGCCGGCTATGCTCAACCGGAAGGGCCGGTAACATTTACATTCCCTCAGAATCCGCAATACAAGGTGGCTGCTTTAGAGTATTTTTTTGATAGTGACCCGGGTATCGGGCGGGCAACACCCATACCTGTTTCGGAGGGTGCTGATGTTGAATTGAATAATATTACGATTACGGGAATAAATGCCCTTAAAACAGGAATCCATAAGCTTTTTGTCAGAGCCAGAAGCACCTCAGGAGCCTGGAGTATCACAAACTCGGCTTTGTTTTTTATACCACCTCCGGTATCTCAGATACAGAGCAGGACCATTGAAAATATTATCGGAGCGGAATATTTCTTTGACGAAGATCCCGGTACGGGACATGGAACTCGAATCAGTATTACTCCCGGTACAGACGTCGAATGGAATAATGTGCTGATCACAGGATTTGATGCCTTGTCCGAGGGTATTCATACATTATATTTAAGAACGCAGGCTGCCGATGGCAGCTGGAGCCTCACCTCGTCACATTTGTTTCATATTCTGAAACCCGGAGATCTATTTGACGCTACCCCGCCACTTTCAGCGATCCAAAAAGCCGAATACTTTTTTGATACGGATCCCGGTTATGGGAACGGTATGCCGATAAGTGTTACAACCAATAATGATGTCGTACTGAATAATTTAGTCATTACCGGCCTCGAAAACTTAGAAGCAGGTGTTCATCAATTCTATATCCGAACACAAAATGCCAATGGCAGTTGGAGCCTCACCAGCAGGACGGGCATTTTCATTTCTTCCGGAGAAGCCCTTATCAAAGAAACACCACCTCCATCCAACATCACCGAAATAGAATATTATATCGATACCGACCCGGGAGAAGGAAATGCGCACAAAGTGCCGGTTACGGGCAATCCGGATATCACAGACCTGGCTTTTGAGGTGGATATGAATGGGGTGGATACCGGTGATCATAAATTATTTGTAAGAGTCAGAAATGAAAATGGCAATTGGAGCCTGATGTCTGTGGTTCCGTTCTATGTGCATCTGCCGGTTCCTTTAGATGTACAAGTAATATCTATCGAACTTGAAGACGGAGAATGTGCGCTTACTGATGAGACCGAGATCGAGGTCAAACTCTACAACGGAGGGGATAATCCGGTTTCAAATTTCAACATCAGCCTGGATATTGATGGTGTTCTGCTGGCTACAGAAACCGTCACGGATGAAATTCTTCCGGGAGATACACTGACATATATCTTTACTCAGAAGGCTGATCTTTCTGATCTAAAAACCTATCAGTTCAGAGTTTACACATCTTTGGAAAATGATGAACGACCCGAAAATGATACCCTCGTCAAGAGTATTACCCACCATGAACCGGTGAGCAAAGGGGCCTCGCCCGATATAACACTTTGCAATGGCGAGCAGGCATCGCTGAGCGCATTCGGTGGCGTCAGCTACCAATGGAATAATGGTATAACAACTGCTCTGAATAAAGTAACACCTTCAGCTACTACTATCTATTATGTCACTATTACCGACCAATACAACTGTGTCAAATACGATTCGGTAACGGTAACCGTACTGCCGGCATTGACACCTCCTGTTATTTCAACGAAAGGAGATAATGAAGCTTGTTTTGGTGAAACGATCACACTGACAACCGACATTGCCGAAATAGTGAAATGGTATCGGATTGAGGGTACTGATCGTGTACTGCTTTCCGAGTCAGATACTCTGGTAGCAACAACAGCCGGTAAATATATCGCAGTACTAACCGCCTCCACGGGTTGTATGGTTAGCTCAGACGAATTCACAGTAAATATTTTGCCAAAGCCGGTTATTTCTGCTACTCCGGCCAAAGCGGTATGTAGAGGTGACTCGGTAACGCTTAAGGTTGAAAATGCTGATAATTACGTATGGTCAACCGGAGCAACTACTGAAACTATAAAAGTAGCACCCGAGGATACGACTACCTATTATGTGAATGGTACGAATGCTGCGGGCTGCACCTACAGCGACAGCATCACCGTCAGCGTACTGCCGGCAACGGCTCCGTCTGCCCCGACTAATATGCTGCCGGCCGACGAATCCGTCAATATTGACCTGCCTGTTTCGTTCTCATGGGCTCCTGCAGAAAATGCAACCCACTATGATATATATGTCTGGAAAGAAAGCGAACCCAAACCGACAAATCCAAAGTGGCCAAATAGAGAAACCATCAATTTTAATGGCAATCTGGATCAGGGCGTATCTTATTATTGGAGTGTAATGGCAAAGAACAGCTGCTTCAGTACCGAGAGTGAAATACAGAAGTTTTCAACCGGCGGTCAGCCCGACCTGACCATTAACGGTTACGAAGTCGTCGACAATGCTGTAGGTGGCGATAAAATAACCGTTCAGTTCGAGGTTAAAAATATAGGATTGGGTGGCACCAAAAATGTTTCATGGAAAGACAGGGTATGGCTGTCGGCCGATCTCGATCTGAGAAAGGGTGATGATATTCTGATCGGTGAATTTGATAACCTTACTTATCTGCAGCCGGGAGAGTCCTACATCCAGACAAAAGAAGTCACTCTGCCGGGTAACATATCGGGAACCTATTACCTATTTATCATTACCGACAATGACGATGCTTATTGTACTGCTCCTCTTGAAAACGGTGAGTGCACAACCCGACGCTGGAGACATAGCAGTAAAGTGTCTGAAAGCAATGAAGAAAACAACTTTGTATATTCTCTTATTACGATCAGCCCGCAACCCGCAGCCGATCTGGTGATTAGGTCGATTGGGGTGCCTACTGATGTATTCTCAAATGACCAGATCGTTGTACAGTATGAGACTAAAAATATTGGTGAGAGAGCTGCCAGACCTCAATTTTACGACAAGATTGCTTGTCCGACAGGCCCTACAATTTCAAGATTCTACTGGAAAGATCAGATATATTTATCACCTGATCCTGAGCTGAATATTAACACTGCAGTAAGGTTAAGCACTCATAATGTTTATACAGGAGGTGCCGACTTGGGTAATTGCACTTATTATCCTATTGAGCTCGGTGTTGAGCAATCGCTCAATGTGTCGGTACCTGTTAAAATACCGCATCAATACAGTGGTACCTATTACATTTTTGTCCTGACCAATTATCTGGGAGTTGTAGAATCAGATTATACCAATAACCTGTACCGTAGTGATCCGATTACCGTCAGGCTGACGCCACCGGCCGATCTGGTAGTGGAGGATATTAGCATTCCTGAGAGCGCTTACTCGGGCGAGAAAGCAGAGATATCTTTTACTGTTAAAAACCAAGGCGCTAATCCGCCGGTCAACGGAGGCTGGAGAGACTATGTTTATATCTCTAAAAAAGCCGATTTTGATGTTGATAGTTGTATTCTGATTGGTTCAAAGAGCTCCGGATCAGGATATCAAAGCCTAACGACCGGGAAGACCTACCAGGTAACAGATTCGTACGCGATACCGAGAGATCTTGAAGGCTATTATTATGTCTATATACATACCGATGCCACTAATGTCGTTTTTGAGTACGATCAGGATGATAATAATATCAAACGTTCGGCTACAACGATGGAAATCAGCGGAGGCCCTAGGCCTGACCTGATCGTAAGCAACATCGTTTTGCCTGATACCATATATCGAGAAAAACCTTTCCCGCTTAAGTGGAAGATTAAGAATAACGGAACCGCTCCTACAAAGACCGGCTGGCAAGATTATGTTTACTGGTCAGAGAACACCAATTTCACCTCAGGTGCCAGACAGATCGGAAGTGCCTCCAGTTCAGGTACTCTTGATCCCGGTCAGGAGAGAGAGATTTCGCGCATGGTGACAATACCCAAGTCGGCTTCTGACTCCATAACGTTCTTTGTAAAAACTGATGCTCTGGATGAGGTGTATGAGCTTGTAGAAACGAATAATATTACTTCGCACCACGATTTAGGAGTTTCTGCGTCTGTAATTATCACACTGCCTCCGGCACCGGTTGCTCCCGCCAACTATATTGATCTGAAAACAGAATCTGTTACTGTAACAGGTGAACTCAAATCGGGTGAAACGGTCAGGGTGAACTTCACAGTAAGCAATCTTGCCGATAAGGCGTCGCAGGCAGTTTGGGAAGACCGGATCTATCTGTCGTCTGATGATCAGCCCGATAATGGCGACCTGGATCTTGGATACGTTTCACGCTCGGGTATTAACGCTAACGGATCGTACAGTGCATTCAAAGATGTAGTACTGCCACAGAACATACAGGGCAATTATTACTTCCTGGTACACGCCGATGTTAACAAGACGGCAAAAGATACCATCAGAAGCAACAACATTGGTGCATCAGGTGCAGTAAGCATAGCGCTGACTATCCCGGCCGACCTGTCTGCTGCTTCTCTGAATGCCCCCGATGAGTTGCTGACTAATGAATCGGTGATGATCCACTACACCGTAACGAATATTGGTGACGGCCTTACTAACAGAAATTGGTATGATGGTGTTTATATCGGAACAACTCAAAAAACCAATGGAGCAACGATGGTTGGGAACAAACAGCAAAACAGAATACTACAACCATCAGAAAGTTATTCGGATTCCATATTGATTACGGTACCGGCCAACTTGCAGGGCAACTACTATCTGGTCTTTGCAACCAACAGTACCAATACACTGTATGAAGACGGGCTTTTGGACAATAACCATAAAGCGACACCGGTATTCATTACAAAACCGGAGCCTGCCGACCTGGTCATCACACAGTTATCTATGCCGGCATCGGCATACCTTGGAGATATTGTGGAAGCAACATACGAAGTGAAAAATATCGGGTTGAATCCGACAGTTGGAAACTTTACGGATGCGATATATCTGTCGGGCAGCAAAGTGTATGATCCATTGACAAGTAAACTGTTCGGTACCGGCAACAACAAAAATGTTCTGCAGCCGGGCGAAACAAAGACTTTCAGTATAGAAGACAGGCTGAAGGCGATCTTCCCAGACAACTACTATCCAATCGGACGCACTAATATTACAGGTAGTGTACAGGAGACGGATCTGACGAACAATACCAAAGCCGGGGATGATGTTGTTGAAGTCATGATTAAAGATTTGGTGGTGAATGAGGAAAAGTCTGTTGCACTGACTAACGACGATATTTTATATTACAAAATAGATGTGGCTGAAGGATTGGATATGGTCGTTAAAATGACAAGCAACTTCAGCACATCTCACAACGAATTTTATATAGCATATAACCGGATTCCGACCACCATTGATTACGATAACAGGGGAGGCGCTCCGCAACAGGGCAGTCAGCAGATGATCATACCCGGCACAAAAGCGGGTTCTTATTACCTGATGGTGGTTTGTAACTACGATGCCGGTGCGCAGATGCAGGTACCGGTTCGTCAGATGGTTGATTTATTGGCACAAACCTTTGACTTCAGCCTTTTCTCCGTCAGCAACGATAAACCCGGACAGGGACGTGTTACCATTACGACAGAAGGTGCCGGATTCAGAGAGGGCATTACGTTTGCCATCCGCGAACAGGGTGGTTCTGCCGACGTCAAAACCTCAAGCAGTGTTCAGTTACTGAACAGTATGGAAGCTGAGGTTCTTTGGGATTTCTCAGAGGTAGATAAAGGCATCTACGACCTGGTAGCCATTAATCCGGATGCAAGTGAAGTAACACTGCAAAAAGGCATCACGGTTACGGAATCTACCGGCCACTTACTCGACGTACATGTTACATCGCCCGACATGATCAGAAGAGGCAAAACAGCTTACTATTATGTGACGGTGGTTAATAACGGAAATGTAGATATTCCGTTCGTTGAGACCTCAATAAGTGTAGAAGAAAGTGTCAACATTGTTAATTTAACGACGAAAGGAAATGTGATTGCACGCAAGGATTACAATGTAAACAGTGATGAGATCGAAATGGATCACCATTTCACTCAGGATGGTTACAAAGTCATTCTGCTCCATTCAAGAGATCTTAAGGCCGGAGAAAAAGCCGAGGTTTCAATTCTGTTTGAGAAATTCCTCAATTCGACTTTCCCGCTTACGGTTATGGCCCAGGGATTCGACAGAGATACCTTTATGGCCCGACAATTAAGCGGTATTGAGATCATGCGTAATGTGGCGCTTTATAATCCGGATTTCTTTGGCGATCCCGATCTTTCACTGATTGCTCAGGATAAAGAGGCGTTTACTAAACTGTTACTGGAGCAGATGATTGGTTTTGGTTTGATTACAGCTGAAGATACGGTTAATATAACCTCCTGCGAGACTTGCGGATCGGGCCTGCCTGATCCTGACGATCCGGATGTGGTTTATGATCCGGGAACGAGTCCGGGACTGCTGGTACTGCCCTACGCCGACTTCGGTAAAAACCAGCATTATAATTGGGAGATCAATAACTACCATGGATTTGCCGGATCTTGGAATGGATGGGATCTTATTTACACTTATGGTCCGATCAACATCAGCGCCACACCACAGCAACCGTTTACGGTTCGGCTCATTTCGCTTGATTTCTTCAGCAGGCCGGGCTATCTGGGAGGTTTTGAGCCCGGATATGATACCGAGTGGGTGATCGCCATAGCCAAGGGAGGCATTCATGGATTTGAGGAAGATAAATTCGTTTTGGACACGGCACCTTTTGTACAATACAACCTGACTCATGGCGGTATATTCTCACTGGAACAGCGTGGTACAGATTCACTGGTGCTGAAGTTTACCGCCAGAAAGCCCGGCCCGGGCGAGGATGGTATTCCTGGTGGCCCTGGTGGTTACGGGCAGGCAGGAGGCCGTGGTGGTCCCGGTGGCCCGGGTGGAAAAGGTGGGGCAGGAGGAGCCGGAGGTTATGGAGATGAATGGCGACCACCAGGTCCGGGAGGCCCTGGCGGTCCTGGTGGAGGCCCGGGTGCACCTGAAGGTCCCGACGGACCTCCGGGTCCGGAAGGCCCTACACCTCCCGGTACACCACCTGGTACACCTCCGGATACACCGCCACAGGTACCACCTGTACCCGGCGATCCCGATTATCCGTTCATACCGGTACCTCCGGTGCCGCCACCGACACCACCCGGATTCCCACCGCCACCGCCACCACCACCGGGTGGCCCCGGCGGACCTCCGGGTGGACTGGGAGGAGGAGGTGGTTGTGAAGCCCCGCCGCCATCAGCCCTGAGCAGCTTCCTGTGTACTGCTGCACCTTGGGCTACGGGTATTGAATGTGGTATCAAGATGGCCGGTTGTTATAAATTGTTTGTTTCCGGCGGCACGGCATTAGGGCTCGTATTTACCCCGGTAGGTGCAGTGATAGGGGCAGGTGCGGGGGCAGTACTGGCGGCAGCATCGTGCGGATGGGCTGCAGGAAACTGCTTACAAGGTAAAGCCCTTTCAGGCGATTTACTGAAAAAACATTTCTGTACACCTGTGATAAGTCCCTGTGACCCGAATGAAATACAAGGACCGCCCGGATACGGACCCGAAAAATTTGTGTCGAATGAAGAGGAACTGCCGTATATGATCCTGTTTGAGAATGATCCTGAAATGGCTTCTGCATCTGCACAGAGAGTGGTGATTACCCAGAAGATCGATGAGAATCTTGATATGTCAACCTTCAGAGTAGGTAACTTCGGATTCGGCAATATGATCTTTGACGTTGCTGAAGGACAGTCGAACTATACAACCAGGCTGAACCTCTCCGATTCTCTGGACTTCGACGTGAATGTTACGGCAGGGCTCGATGTGGTAAACCGCGAAATCATCTGGATATTCCAGACAATAGATCCGAATACCGGACTTTCACCTGAAAATCCACTCTCAGGCTTCCTGGCAGTGAATGATTCTACCGGTGCCGGCGAAGGGTTCGTAACCTATACCATAAAAGCAGCGAATGGTACAGTAACCGGCGATACCATAAGGGCAAAAGCCGAGATTGTGTTTGACATTAATCCGCCGATCATGACTAATACAGCTATGAATATAATAGATGCCGGACGACCTGCATCAGCCGTTAGCAGCCAGGCATCGGTAGATTATGGAAACGTGATCAATTTGAATGTCCAGCTCAATGACGACCAGGGAGGTAGCGGTGTCAGAGATTATGTTTTATACTATTCTGAAAACGGCGGGCCTTTTGTTAAGTACGACAGCGTCTTTACTGAATACGCAATATCTTTCGTGGGTAATCCGGGAACCCTTTATTGCTTCTTTACAATAGCTACTGATAATGTGGGACATGAAGAACAGATGAAGAATGGCTGCGAGCTGAGTTTACAACTCGATCCGCACACTCCCGTACCTGTAAACTGGATCTACTTTAAAGGAAGATTGGTGAATAAAGATGTGCATCTGGATTGGTCAACTGCCTCAGAGCTGAACAGCGATTACTTTATAGTTGAGCGTTCAACGGATGGTACGACGTTTATTGATATTGGCAGAGTGAACTCCGGAGCAAGCAGCGGAAAACAATCCTACACTTATGTAGATAAAGATGCTGTATATACGGGAGTTGATGTATTGTACTACAGATTGCGGCAGGTTGACAGAGATGGCAAATTTAAATATTCGGTAATTGTTGCTTTGCCGGTTAAGGGCGAGTACTTTGCACCGGTTATAAAAGTGATGCCAAATCCATTCCGCCATAACCTCATCCTATCGATCACTACTTTTGAGCCTGCATCTCCCGGCGATAAAGTACAGATCTTTACAACAACAGGCGTGTTGGTATATGAAAAGAGTATTGCCGGAAGGACAAGGAATGCACAGATTCTATTACCGGATATTCCGAATCTGGCAGCGGGTGTTTATTTCCTGAAAACCTACCTTAATGGTCAGATCAAGACAATTAAGATTACGCGGTATTAACGGGAAGCAACCGTAAGTTATAAAATGAGAAAGCAGGTACTTCATAATTTAGAAGTACCTGCTTTTTTGATAAAAAAGTACTACTGCTTTAAGGTTTTAAATGATGGAAATAGCTGTTCCAACCTTGCAGGTTTAATTAACGCTCACAGCCGTCCGGACCGCCAAGTTAAAGTATGGACAATACTCCCCTTTTTGGAGGAGTCAATTCAAAAATATTTCACCTTTTTCAGTGAATATAAAACCGCGTTTCTTAAAGGAGTTTTGGGAAAGCATATTTCAGGTGGATACACTGTTGCAAAAGTGTAAACCAGTGGTTTTTCAATAGCAAGGGCGGTGCCCTTCCGGAGACTGAAATGTTTCAGTGCTCCGGAGGCATTGGGCCTTAAGAAGCGATATGACTGTTGGTGGTTGAAACAACCCGCCGGATGACGATATTCTGAAATAATAACAAAGCCTATTTGAAATGAAACAGCTACTCTTCATTTTTGTTCTGGTTGTCTTTGGTTTTGTCTCCTGCAAGACAGTGCCCATCACAGGCCGCAAGCAATTGAACCTGGTGCCTGATTTCATGATACGCGAACTGGCTTTCAGCGAATATGATTCGGTAGTAAGAAACAGTCCGACGTTGTCGCTTGAGGATCCGAGAGCACAGATTGTGAACCGGGTAGGGAACCGCATTCAGAACGCAGTGGAAACTTATTTGACGGAAAACAACCTTAACAAGGAGATCAAAAAGTTTCAATGGGAGTTCAACACCATAAAAGATGAAATGATCAACGCCTGGTGTATGCCGGGCGGTAAAGTTGTCGTATATACCGGACTGTTACCCGTAGCTGAAACAGAAGATGGCCTCGCTGTGGTGATGGGTCACGAGATTGCGCATGCCATAGCGCGGCACGGCAATGAACGGATGAGCCAAGGCTTGTTGATCAACCTTGGGGGTATGGTGTTGCAGGAAGCATTGAAAGAAAAAAAGCAGGAAACTCAACTGCTGTTTCTGGGGCTGTACATTGTCGGCAGCAATCTGGCCCTTTCCTTACCGCACAGCCGCATGCAGGAGAGCGAGGCTGATAAACTGGGACTCATCTTTGCCGCCATGGCAGGATATAATCCCGAGGCTGCGATACCTTTCTGGCAGCGAATGGCCAGGCGCAATCAAAGCAGAATGCCTGAGTTCTTATCTACACATCCATCGGATGAGAAGAGAATTAAAAACTTGTCAGTGCTGATACCTGAGATTAAAGCGAAGTATTACCGGGTGAATAATTCGTTTTAAATAAAGCACCGGCAGTTTCTTTACCTAAATATTTTTCCGGCCCTCTGGCGTTAACCATTTCCCCCCAATCTACTATCGCAAAAGAATTGCTTTCGTCACAAAATCATCCTTTAGGGTGAGAAGAAACGGCAATGGCAGGAGGTAAATTTGGTAGTTCAGCCAATACTAAAACTTTTCAGCCATGAATACAAAAACTCTTTTCCTTTCTGCTTTCTGTTTTTTCTTATTTAACATTCAAAGCGAAGCAAAGATCTGGAGGGTGAATAACACGCCCGGAGTCAACGCAGATTTTACTCAGTTATCTACGGCTATTAGCAATAACAATGTCAAAGATGGAGATACAATTTACGTTGAAGGCAGTGATATTCCCTATCAGGGAAATTTTTACATGTCGAAGAGGCTTGTTATCATCGGAAATGGTTACTACCTGGATCAGAATACCGGTTTACAAGCCAACATCAAACCTTCCGGTTTTGGGAATCAAGTTATTAATGTGGATTCGTCCGCGTCGGGTTCGCAATTTATCGGCCTGGCAGATTTTCATCTTGCGATTTTTCAGACTCGTTCCGGTTTCGGTACAGACAGTATTACGATTACGCGGTGCAAGATTTGGGCGATGTCGCAGTCTGGTAATTATCCGGGGTCTGATCAGGTTGGCTGGAAGATCACCAAATGTTATTTTTATAATCCCGCTACAGCAATGTCCTTAGCTGATTGGGTGACAAAAGGCTGGGATATTCGTAACAATATATTTAATGGAGCGGTTAATATATCCAATCCCTTAAATCTGGATATGGTCATCCGTAACAATGTATTCCGAAGCACGGTCAATATATCAGAAGCTTACTTTGCCAACAATATTATCAACAATAGTTCATTCACTGTCGTCAACTGTTTTCTCAAGAATAATCTGGCCATAGGCAATCCGGCCGGGTTTGCATCTTATGTTGGAACCAATAATAATCAGGACGGCTTCACGGATGAACAGATGTTTCTGGGACCGACTGGTAACAGTGAAGACGGACAATGGCAACTCAAAGCGGGTTCGCCCGCCATTGGAGCCGGGTTGACTGTAGGTTCGGTCGTTAACCCCGATTGTGGCGCCTTTGGTGCGACTGATCCGTATAAACTGTCGGGCATCCCGAATATCCCTACTATTTACAGTATAACTGCTCCGGATGTTATCCCGGCGGGGACCAATACGATGAATGTAACCTTCAGTACACGTAACAACAATTAATTGTAATTGCCAACCTAAACCAGGCAGCTATGAAACGGTTGTTGCTGATATTTTTTGGATTGGTGTTGTTTTTCAGGTCCGGTGCACAAGACCCCGCGTACCCTGTACCACCACCGGCACCCCAAAATATTGTAGCTGCCGAATATTTCATTGACAAAGACCCCGGGTTCGGTAGCGGCATTGCTCTGCCCATCACCCCCGGAGTAAACATCACAGTATCACCCGCTGTTATTAACACCTCCGGTTTACTGCCGGGCGTTCACTGGATTGGCCTGCGTACGCGAAGTGCCGAAGGCAGGTGGAGCCATACAGAATTGAAGCCTTTTATACATGATCTGGACTATACGTATCCGGATGCTCCCGCCACCCCGCAGAATATTGTTGCAGTTGAATATTTTATAGATAAAGACCCCGGCCATGGTAATGGCACGCCCATTAGTATCAGTGCGGGAGTTGACATTAAGGATGTAATAGCAAGTGTTGATATTACCGGCATTACCAATGGTGTGCATAAGTTTTATTTAAGATCAAAAAATAATGAAGGCAACTGGAGCATTACAGCATTTGCTGATTTTATTTATGATAAAGATCCGCCTTATCCGGATGCACCACCACCGGCACAGAATATCATTGCTGCCGAATATTTCATAGATAGCGATCCTGGCTTTGGTAACGGATCAGCCGTCAGCCTGACACCGGGCGTTGATATCGCAGATATAACAGCGCAGGTAGATATGACGGGCTTAAGTCTGGGAGTTCATAAGTTTTACCTGCGGACAAAAAGTGCCGAAGGATTCTGGAGTTTGATGTCCATTAAAGATTTTGTGATAGACGACAATCCGGATTACCCTCCCATGCCTGCAGAGCCTCTGAATATTGTAGCTGCCGAATATTTCATAGATAGCGATCCTGGCTTTGGTAACGGATCAGCCGTCAGCCTGACACCGGGCGTTGATATCGCAGATATGACAGCGCAGGTAGATCTGACGGGCTTAAGTCTGGGAGTTCATAAGTTTTACCTGCGGGCAAAAAGTGCCGAAGGATTCTGGAGTTTGATATCCATTAAAGATTTTGTGATAGACGTCAATCCGGATTACCCTCCCGTGCCTGCAGAGCCTCTGAATATTATAGCTGCCGAATATTTCATAGATAGCGATCCTGGCTTTGGTAACGGTACCACTATTAATTTAACACCCGGAGTTAATTTAGCAGATATAGATGTGCCTGTTGATGTGTCAGGATTATCTTATGGCGCTCATAAGATTTATCTGCGAGCAAAGAGCGCCGAAGGCTTCTGGAGCCTGGTAACCATCAGAGATTTTGTAATAGACGACAATCCCGCTTATCCCCCCGTACCCGCAGAGCCTCAGAATATTATTGCGGCCGAATACTTTGTAGATACCGACCCCGGTATTGGAAACGCTACTGCTATTGCTCTGACACCCGGAAAAGACATTGCCGGTATTTCATTTGATATAGATGTAAGTCAGCTATCAAGTGACCTGCATCGTTTATATGTGAGAACGAAAAGCCAGGAAGGACGATGGAGCCTGACGCTGGTAGATAGCTTTACAGTTGATAAAGTACCTTTTGATGTCAGCATCAGGTCACTCAGTATTGAAAGTGGAGAATGTGCGCTTACCGATACCACTCCGGTTACAATCATCATTGCCAATGAGGGTTCTTCTCCGGTGAACAACTTCCCGGTTACCTATGCAATCAACGGCGGTAGCAGTGTAACAGAACAGGTTACGACTGAAATTGCTCCCGGCAGTCAGCTAACTTTCACTTTTGCGCAGCGTGCCAACCTGAGTGATACCGGAACCTACCATTTCATTGTGTATAGCACACTGCCTAATGATGAGATCCCGGAAAATGATACGCTTGTCAAAACAATCACAAAACATACTCCGATAGAAAAAGGAGTGTCTGCTGATGTAACGATATGCCAGGGCGAGAGTGTATTATTGGCTGCTCATGGCGGTTCGCAATATAGCTGGAGCAATGGCAGTAATATATCATATATCAATGTTGCTCCTTCGCAGACAACGACCTATACGGTTACGATTACCGATCAATATCAGTGTTCTGTAACAGAAAGCGTACAGGTTACCGTTAAGCCAAAAGCAGCAGGCACTGTGTTGCAAACGGATGGCGAATTAAATCTTTGTTATGGTGATAGCGTGCTTCTGAAAAACAGAGACAACCTTACTGTGGACTGGTACGTGCTTGCCGGAGGTGAGGCTGAAAAACTGGCAACTTCTGAAACGATATATGCCGGCATTACGGGCGATTACTTTGCCCGGTACACAGATATGGATGGCTGTAAGACAGGCTCAGACACCCTGCATGTAAATGTACTTCCGCCGCTTGAAGTTGAATTTATGCCATTCTCTTCTATCTGCCTCGGTGATACGGTAACGATTACCGCAAAGAATGCTGTTACCTATCAGTGGTCAACCGGAGAAACGACTGCATCCATCAAAAAATGGCCTGAAACTTCTACTACTTATTATATTAATGCAACTAACAGTTTAGGCTGTTCGTACAACGATTCTGTAAGAATCGAGGTGATACCTGCCGGCGTCCCGGTGATGACAGGCGAATTGAGCCCTGCTGACAAGTCGCTGAATCTGAAGAATCCTGTAAGATTCTCGTGGGCACCTGTTGAAAATGCTACACAATACGACCTCTTTGTCTGGGAGAAGGGAGAGGCGCAGCCCGTCCAGCCAACTGTTTCAAACTTGACCATTTTTGAACACACGCGACATCTGAAAAACAACACGGATTACAACTGGGTGTTGAGAGCTAAAAACAGTTGTTTAAACTCTGTTTCGGATATTAAAGAATTCAGTACAGGCGGCCTCCCGGATTTAGTTGTTTCTTCTATGACTGTACCGGCGAGCATCAGGGAAGGAGAAGTGGTTCAAATCACTTATGAAGTAAAAAATATCGGTGGCGGCAGTACGGGAAATCAGAAGTGGAAAGATCACATCTGGCTGTCGGGTGATCTCGATGTAAGGGTTATGGGGGATTTACGCCTGCGCTCTGTTGATAATCTCACTTATTTACAAGAGGGAGAATCCTATACTCAAACAGTAGAAGTGACCATTCCTTACGGTATTACAGGTACCTATTACCTGTATGTAATTGCCGACAACATTGATGCTATGTGTTCAGCCTATACGCCGGAAGGTGATTGTGTCAGATCATCTTACACACATATCCAGTCTGTTACAGAGGAAGATGAAACAAATAACGCTTCCTATTCGGTACTTACCATCTATCCCGGCCCTTATCCCGACCTGACGGTAACCTCAGTGGGTATGCCGACCGATGTGTTCTCTTTTGATGAGGTTATGATTCAATACCAGGTAAAAAATGTAGGAAACCGGGCTACAATGTCAGGACTGGTTAAACAAGAAAAGTGTTATTATTTTAATAACTCAATACCACAATCTACTTATCCGCTTGATTACTGGATAGATGCCGTTTACATTTCGCCCGATCCGGTTTTCAATCCTGCTACTGCCGTTAAATTAGGTGAGTTTAATAATTATGCGCCTCATGACCATATTCAATATTGTCCTGTTTTTCTTGACCAAAATGTTTACTTAGAGCCTGATAGTGTCGTTAATACCATGGTATCGGTACGCATTCCGTACGATTATAATGGCACTTATTACATTTTTATTCAGACGAATGTTTCAGGTGTCATGGAGGCTGAGTATGGCAACAATATGATGCGCAGTGAACCCATAGAAGTGCATCTTGCAGCACCGGCTGATCTGATTGTTTCAGAAGTACAGGCACCCTCCACTGCACACAACGGAGAAAAAGCCTCCATTTCGTACACAGTGAAAAATATAGGAGCCAATCCTCCCTTTAATGATCACTGGGCAGATGAGATTTATTTGTCTAAGGAAGAAACTTTCAATATAGACAGTTCTATCAGGATCAAAACAATCAATGTTTACGGCAAAGATTTAAACCTTTTGCCCAACAACACCTATCCGGTTACCGGGGAGTATGATATTCCGAGAGACATTACGGGTAGCTATTATGTTTATGTGCATACCGATGTCAATAATCATGTTTACGAGTTTGATAAAGACGATAACAATATTCTGAGGTCACAGAATCCCATATTGATTACAGATGGTGACAGGGCTGACCTGGTTGTAACCTCAGTCAAAATACCGGACACTATTGGTTATAATAAATCGTTCCCGATAAAATGGACTGTCAGAAACACGGGCAACAAGCCGGTCGGTGGTGTAAGGATAGACAGGATCTATTATTCATCAGGAGATCATTATAATGAGTATAACATCCATGTGATCAAATCTGTCGACTATAATGATGTGCTCCAGCCCGGTGATTCATTGGTAAAGAGTGTTATCATCTCGGTACCGGAACACAGCGGCGATTCGCTCAACTTTGTGGTGAAGACAGACGCGAAAGATGTGGTATATGAAAGTGATGAGGCTAATAACATGTGGTCTTCACTTGAATCGGGTTATACTTATCCGGTTATCATACCGGGCGGGCCTGTAGTACCGGGGATGTTCACTGATATCGCGCTGGTTTCTGCTGTACCTCAGTCAGCAGCCTGGTCGGGTGAACCGCTGGTTGTAACCACTACCGTTAAGAACAATTCAGCTCATGATATGCTGAAGAATACCTATGTCAGCGCCTTTGTTTACCTTTCAGATGATGCACAGGCCGGTCATGGCGATGTAATTTTAGGAACGATAAACTTTGGAAAACTGAGCGCCGGGGCAGAATTTTCAAAAGATATCTCAGTGACAATACCGGATGGGGCAGACGGGAGTTATTATCTGATCATGTATCTGCACAGAACAGGTTTTGCAGATACCATCCCACACAATGATACGCTCGTTATTCCATTGAATGTGTCGCTTACAACGCCTGCAGATCTGGCTATTACGTCTATAACTATACCTGATACTGTTTATGCCGGATCTCAGTTCGATATCGTTTACACGATTAAAAACACGGGCCCCGTTGCCGTTAAGAAAGCATGGGCAGATTCATGGTTTGTGAGCACCGATCCGAAGGTCGGCGAGAAACCTGCAGGCGCATCCGGAAATTACTTTGAGGAAACCACCATTAATCCGGGCGAAAGTATTACCCGGACAGTTGTGGCGAATATACCACCATGGCTCTCGGGATATTATTATGTTGGAATAGTTATTAATTCCAACAGAAAGGTTTACGAGCACGGTAGTTATGACGACAACATCATGAGTGAAATCAGGAACGTTCAAAAACCATTGATTGCCGACCTGACCATCACCAATATGGTAATGCCCGATACGGCTACGCTGGGTGATACTATATCTACATTCTTTACAATTAAAAATGTCGGTACCAATCCCGCTGTAGGCCCTTCAAGAAATGGAATATATCTGTCGCAGGGAGCGTCTTTTGATCCGCAAGTTTCGACTCTGATGGCTGCTGCCAATGTAAATGTATTTCTGCGTCCCGGCGATTCAACACGGTATGAAACCAGGCATCAGATACAAAAGGTGATGCCGGCAGAATATTATGGAATAGGCAGGGTCAATATCGGTACAACCATACCCGAGGAGGAATTCGGAAATAATGCCACCACAGCACAGAATAAGATCAATGTCGGTATCCATACTCTTCAACCGAATGTAAAAGATACTATCCTGAACCGCAATGTTAATGACCTTTATTTCAAAATTGATGTGGAGGCCGATCTTGATATAGTGGTAGAGTTTTCGCCCAGATTTGGATGGAACAGTTGTGATGTTTACGGGGCATTCGGCTATGTTCCCGACAGGGTAAATTTTGAATATCGTTCTGAATATGTTGATGCATTAAACAAACTGATCATCCCGACAACCAGGGCGGGCACATATTATCTGAGATTGTATTCTCCCTATATGGAAAAGCAACGGTCAACGATCATTGCCCGTACACTTCCTTTCAGCATTACTTCTGTCACACCCGGTAAGGCCGGCCAGGGTATTGTAACAATGACAGCTTTGGGAGCAGGGTTTAAAGAAGGAGTCAGCTTCGCTCTTCGTAAATCCGGGTCAAATGTCAATGTAACCACCCCGGTTAGCATGAATCTGAATAATAGCATGAAGGCCCAATTAACGTGGAATCTTGCCGGGGTAGATCTGGGTACTTACGATCTGGTTGCCATCAATCCGGGGAACGTCGAGGTCAGGCTCTCAGACGCGGTTCAGGTGGAAGCATCTACAGGCCGGATGGTAGGTGTTGGGGCTTTAAGTCCGGATGTAATCAGAGCGGGAAGTGCAGTATTCTACACCTTCTACGTTCAGAACGAAGGCAACGTGGATATTCCTTTCGTTGAAACATCCATTATCTCTCCCGGTTATACCTCCATCCTGAGCGTTAAAACCAAAGGGAATATCAAGTCCAGATTTGATTGGGATCTGCCGGGTGTTGATACGCTGTTGTATCCTTATTTAGAACGTGAGGGAAGTAAAATTTTATTACTGCATTCCCGGAATCTGAAAGTGGGCGAAAGAGCAGAAGTCTTGGTACGCTACAATGGCTTTATCAGTAACTCTTTCGGTATAACGATCAGTGCTGAGGCTCTTGAAAAAGATGAGTTCTTATCCAGACAATGGGGAGGAATAGAGATAGCACGCAGGTTGATCCTGGAAAAACCATCTGTATTGAATGTTCCGTCTCTCAGGCAAGTTGCCGAAGATCCGTTGAGTTTTAGAAAAACCATACTGGATGAATATATCAGAATGGGAATAATAGAGGCATCCGATACAGTGGATACACAGCCGTGCCTGTCGTGTATGGAGTTCGTTGACAGGGAACCGGCAGACTTTAGTCCGGGTAACAGTCCGGGAAGACAGTATTTCCCATATATCAAATTCCTCCCCGGGCACAAATATGAGTGGGAGATTGCAAATACTTATCGTATAAATCTGCTTCATGACGGTTGGGACTATATATATACGGATAGTACACTTGAGGTGCTGGCTACAAAAACTTATCCATTCACTATCGAGATCATTTCGCTGGATTTGTTTAACAGGCCTAATTATCTATCCACTTTTGAACCGGGATACGACCGGGCATGGCCTATTGCTTATGCAGCACAGGGCATCAAAGGCTTTCAAAAAGACAAGTTTATAATTGACACGAGCAAATTTGTTCAGTACAACTTTACATATGGAGGCGTCTTTTCTATTGATACTTCCGGAACCGGTGACACGCTTTTAATACGTTTCAAAGCGAGGAAACCCGGCCCCGGAGAGCCTGGTATTCCGGGAGGCCCGGGAGGCTTTGGGCAACCGGGCGGAAGGGGCGGCCCCGGTGGCCCGGGTACCATTACGATACCTGCCGGAAGAGGTGGCGATGGGGGTGTTGGCGGGCCGGGAGGTAATTATGTTCCTGCAGGTCGGGGTGGTGATGGCGGCCCGGGAGGTGATAATGAAGATGGAGGCAAAGGAGGTGATGGTGGTAATGGCGGGCGCGGAGGAACAGGAACGATGGGTCGGGAAGGAGGAAATGGCGGTAATGGTGGCACAGGTGGTACAGGGGGCATCGGCGGCAATGGTGGCAATGGCGGCGATGGTGGTGATGGCGGTGGTGGCGATTACCACCGAAGTGATGGCGGATCCGGTGGTAGCGGTGGCAGTGGTTCCAACAGCAATGGCAGCCGTGGCCGGGATGGTAACAGAGGGAATCCATGGTCACCACAACCGCAAACAAATCCACCGGGAACACCACCCGGTACACCGCCGGGAACACCGCCGGATGATTCATATGACTACCCCGGATTGGAACTCGGAGACCTGCCACCGATTGAACCACTCTGTGTGTACTGGGGGCAACCTAATATGAATACCAGATGCAACACAATTCCCTGGTTGATAGGTTGTGGATTAACAGGCTATAGTTGTTTTACTTTATTTGCTTCCGGGGGTGCTAAGCTGGGAATTCCGGGTGGCCTGATTGGTATGGTAGCAGGTGCGACAGCCGGAGCAGTGGGAGCAGCGTTTTTATGTGGTAACGGACTGGGAACCTGTAGCCAGGGTGGACTTCCGCTGGTTGGAAAGGCAGCACAGTATTTCTTATGCAGGCCGGTAGTAAGACCCTGTGATCCGAATGAAATAATCGGCCCTGCCGGCTATGGGGCCCAGCGGTTTGTTTCCAATAAAGACTCACTGTCTTACACCATCTTGTTTGAAAACGATCCCGAATTGGCAACTGTTGCAGCACAACGTGTTACCATCACCCAGGATGTTCATGAAAACTTTGATCTCAGTTCTTTCCGCCTGCAAGAGTTCGGATTCGGAGGATTTGTTTTTGATGTTCCCGAAGGGCTGTCAAACTATACGACAACGCTGATGATGCCCGATTCTCTGGGATATGATGTCAATGTGACTACGGGAATGGATATTATAAAGAAGCAGATATTCTGGACATTCCAGACAATCGATCGCACGACAGGCCTGCCACCGGCAAATCCGCTTCTGGGATTACTGCCTGTAAACGATTCTACACAGGATGGTGAAGGGTATGTGAAGTACACGATCAAACCCAAGGAGGATACCCATACCGGAGACAGCCTGACGGCAACAGCCAGCATTGTGTTTGATATCAACCCACCGATAACAACCAATACGGAGTGGAACATCATTGATGCGGTTTCACCGGTATCAAACGTACTGTCACAGCACAAAGTGGAGTATAATACCGTTATTAATCTGAATGTTGCGATGAATGATGACATGGAAGGAAGTGGTGAAAAAGAGTTTGTTCTGTTCTATAAAGAGAATGATGGTGAGTATATAAAATTGGATACTGTATTTACAACGTCGATGATTGAATTTGTAGGAAATCCGGGTAGTACTTATTGTTTCTATACCATTGCCAAAGACAATGTAAATAACGAAGAACAAAAGCAGGGAAGTTGTGAGCTTTCAGTTTACCTGAGGCCGGAAACCACCGTCCCCGTGGACTGGCTCTACTTTACCGCAAAGCGGTTTGATCAGAGTGTATTACTCAAATGGGCTACGGCACATGAGTTTAACAGCAGTCATTTTGTTGTGGAGCGGTCGGTTGATGGAACTAACTTCAGCGATATTGCTGTAGTCAATTCTACAGGAAATCCGTATTTAGGCAAGGATTATCAATACGAGGATAGAGATGTCAGAAGTTTACAGGTGCCGGTATTATTCTATCGCCTCAGACAGGTTGATAAAGATGGTGCATTTAAGTATTCAACTATTGTAGCCGTACAGGTAGATCATCTGAACGAAGTGACGGTGGTTGCCTATCCGAATCCATTCAGAGAATCCCTGAATATTCTGATCAATGCACCCGGAACGCCTTCAGTACAAGAGAAAGTTCAACTGTACACTGTTGATGGTGTGATGGTTTATGAAAGAAATATTTCCGGTAGACTGCGAACATCACCGGTAATACTGAGTGATCTGCCGTTCCTCCCCCCGGGAATTTATGTGCTGAAGGTAACCTTAGGCAACGATGTGAAAACGATAAAACTTTTCAGAAGGTAAAGAGAGACCGATCATAAACATGGTGAGTTAAAGGGCTGACAGGTTTTAAACCTGCGGCCCTTTTTCATTGGAAGATTTTTGGTTTAGCAAGTATATCCGGTATTGTTACTATATGCCTGCAATGGCAGTACGACTGGAAAGAAATCTTTTTTACATAAATCCGGAAATATTCCGGAAAATAAACCCATATAAATTAAAGACTATATGAAGAGATTGAATTAATTTTAATTAGCCGGGAGGAATCATAAAAGTTTGAATTCTATAATGATTGCTTATGCAAAGGCTCATCAGAAATATCTGCTTCCTTTTTTTCTTTTTATGGAGTGTTATTCCTGTGGGCATAAGTAAAGAATTAGTTGCACAACAACGAGTTCCACAGTATTACAAACTTTCGAAGCAACAAGGCCTTTCGTCAAATTTAGCCAGGTCGGTTATTCAAGACAGAGAAGGCTTTTACTGGATTGCCACTGCTGATGGATTGAACCGTTTCGATGGAACTTCTTTTAAAATCTTCAGATACGATGATAATGATGGCACCACCATCAGTCATAACCTGTGCCGGAACGTTTTGGAAGGGAAAGATGGTGATATATGGGTGGGAACTCAGAAAGGGGTAAGCCGGTATCAGAAGAAAACAGGAAAGTTCAGACGTTATTTTTTCCATCATCCTAAGTTCAATGACGATGTGATCAATACTGTTTTCAGGTTGGTGCAAGATCTTGACGGGAATATCTGGGTGGCTAATTACGGTCTTTGGAAAATCAATCCTGAAACACATGAGATCCGGTCATACAACTATGAAGATAGTGGCACCAGGTTGAGCGATGCATCTCAAATATCAAATGCAGAGTTTGACGGTGCAGCAAATGGTATTTGGGTGCGCACCGGTCATTTCCTCAATTTTTTCTCGATTGAGCACAGCGAGTACTTCAACTTAAATAATAACCCTTTCAAATGGAAAGTATTTGAATTAGAGAATAACCCTCCTGTTGCATATGCTGGTGGAAGTCTGTGGATTTATTCAGGACATGAGAACAAAATTTTGAAGTTTAATGCAAAAGAGAACTCACTGACGCAAATGCCGGTTTCATTAGAAAAAAGAGTTCTGGACTTGTCGGGTGATGATAACGGGAACCTGTTGATCCGGTTTACCGGATCCCCTGCAATGTTATATTCAACATCTGCCGGCACATTAGAACAGTTGATATCACAGCCCGAGGCAGAGTTTTTTCCTGAAGGAACGAACGTACTCTCTTTTTATACTGACGCTCATGAAAGCCGGTGGCTATGTACGAGGAAAGGTGTTTATGTTTTCCCACAATCCGGAGAAGCCTTGCAGGTTTACAAATTACCTGCAACAGAATCCGTCACTTCTTTTCGCAGTGTCATTGCAGTAAATGATTCTGTTCTTTATATCGGAACAAGAAATGAATTGATTCAATACAATCCTCTAACCGGTGTTGTCAATAGATTTAAAGAAAAAGAATTTGACGCGGGCATTACTTCCTTCCTGAACGCAGGAGACTCCGTGTTATGGATTGCAACCGGAGAGCCGGCTTTAATACACTGGGATTTAAACAGGAACAGAATAATCCGGAAGAAAGCGATTCCGGGGCTTGTTGTTTTCTTAATTGGAGACCGTTTGGGAAGTGTATGGGTCGGCTCCTGGTCACAGGGGCTTTTTGAAATGGATGGGGAGGGCCGGTTGTTGTCGCATTTTAAAAAAGGTGATGGATTTGGTCACCGGGGAAATTTTGTTGGTGGATTTTATGATAAGAGAAATGAGTTGTGGATGGGGTTAAACGGAGGCGACGGATTTACCAGTGTGGACATTGACCGCCGGGAATTCAGTCATTATAAAATTGCCTCAGGGAAAGGAAATGATTTTGACATCAATACCGTCACAGCCATAGCGAAGGATAATAATAAAAATATCTGGCTGGGCACTCACGGAAGCGGCTTGTTTTTATACGATCGATCAAAAGAAGCCTTCCTGAATTATAACCGGAACAGTGGGCTTGCAGGCGATTTTATTAATACACTTGCATTTGATCATTCGGGCAGGCTGTGGATCTCGCACAATAACGGAATCGATATTCTTCATTTAAGAGATACGGTTTTTTCGCACGTCAATGCACTTCTTGAAGCTGATGATTATGACTACATCAATAATCTGAGTGTCCTAAATAATAAATTTTATTACATATCCAACAGGGGTGTAACGGTTATTGACACAGATGAACATACCAACAGGAATAAGAAAGCGAATATCATTCTAAGCAGTATCAGGGTTGCAGGAGAAGAGATTTTTGATGCACCAAAGGACAATCTTGTATTGAGCCATAACCGGAACTCCCTGGGATTAGAATTTTCTTCTCTTAAAGTCAGTCCTGATATTCCTGCAGAATATAAATACAAACTGGTTGGACTCGATCCTGAATGGAATTATTCAGGTAACAGAGGTGTGATAAACTATACTAATATCCCTCCGGGGAAGTATGAGTTACTTCTCAATGCTACCAATGAAGGTGGCATCTGGAATGACGAGCCGTTTAGAGTAATGATTACTGTAACGCCACCTTACTGGAAAACATGGTGGTTCTTTTTGCTGGCTTCGGGATCCGTTATTTCAATCATAACTTTTCTTATCCGCTACCGTTTCCGGCAAATTCGCAAAGCGCAGCAGAAACAACTGGCACTGGTGGTTGCCACTCAGGAAAAAGAGAAGAAAAATATCTCCTCGCAATTACATGATGATCTCGGAGTAAGGCTGTCAGCATTGAAATATTTTGTGACGTCTCTTAAACCTCATTTGCAGAATGGTGATTCGCAGGCAGAAGCTATTTACGATAAAACACTTTCCGCCATTGATGGTTCTGTAGATGATATCCGCTATTTATTGATCAACCTCAGTCCGAAAACTTTAAATGAATACGGCTACCTGATGGCGGTTGAAGACCTTGTGAATAAACTGCGCAGGCTGCATATCATTCAGATAGAACTGCGCCAGTCGGGTTTGGAACAAAGGCTGGATTCTAAAGTTGAATCAGGTTTGTATAGAATTACCCAGGAATTGATCAACAATACATTGAAACATGCCGGTGCAAGCCGGATCAGATTAAATATTGAAAAGAAAAATGACAACATAGAATTGAGTTACAGTGATGACGGAAAAGGCTTTGAGCTAAGAGAAGATAATCAGGGCTACGGGTTAGAGAATATAATGATGCGCGTAACCCTTCTGAACGGAAAGCTGTCATGGAAATATGTGGAAAAGAAAGTCAAGGGAGTGGATATTTCAATTCCTGTTAATCATACTTAGGGGTGAGGCAAATAAGCTCTAGCACGATTTATCTTTATAAGAGAAATCTGCCATTAACTGAAAAACAAATCTGCTACTTTGGAGCTGCCAACAGATTATAAGAAAAAGATTTACATCGCCGACGATCACCAGCTTTTTATTGATGGGTTAAGGTTGCTGTTCGCGAGGCATCCCCGCTTTGAAGTAACCGGTTATGGTCATGACGGGAATGCGATGATCGAGTTTTTTAAAGCTAATCCGGTTGATATTATTATTACTGATATCGATATGCCCGTTTTGGACGGGATAAGTGCGACTGAACATATCAAACAACAGTACCCCGATGTAAAAATTATCGCGGTAAGTATGATAAACGATTATGGATCTGTGCACAAAATGTTGCAAGCGGGTGCCGATGGTTATGTGCTTAAGAATGCCAATGCGGGTGAATTGATAAAGGCGATTGAGTTTGCTTTGAATGGTGAAGTGTATATCAATAAAGAGATTGCCGATATTCTAACTAAGGGCAGCATGTTCAATAGAAGTGCCGAAGGAAAAAGAATTACTGCCATTCGCGAAGAATTGACACAAAGAGAAAAGGAAATTTTATCGCTCGTAACCAAAGGCTACAGTAACCAGGAAATAGCCGATGAGTTATACATCAGCATTAATACAGTAAAGACTCATCGCAGCAACATCCTTTTTAAGTGCGATGTTAAGAACACTGCCTCTTTGATACGATTTATTGTAGAAAATAATTTACTGAGCGGTTAAGCCATTGGTGTTTGAGCTGAGTGTTGTTGTTAATATTTTTTTCAGCTTTTTTTGATTGATATTTTTTAGTACAGACTCCCCCAAAAAGGGGATACCTCCCATTTTTTTTCACCTTTTTAAGTGGTTGATTCCAAATTATAATTTGGCAGTTTTGTAAAAGAAATTAGGAAATAAATTAATTTACAATTGGCATTTCGAGATTCCCTTCACACATAAAATTAAAGCTATGAAACCTTTATATCTCTTGCTGGCATGCGGGCTGTTAAGTGTACAGACCACACAGGCACAATTAATCAAAAAATTGAAGGAGAAAGTCAATAAGGCGGTGGAAGAAAGTATCGACAAGAAAGTGGATAAGGAGCCAAAGACTTCTGAAAAAACTACGCCTGAAACGAGAGAAAAAGAAACAGTGCAACCGGATAATAAAAGTGTAGCATCCACTTCAGGACCTGCTAAAAGCCAGTATAAAGTTTACAGCAAATTCGATTTCGTTCCGGGCAATACCATCTTGTATTACGACAATTTTGAGAAGGACAATATCGGTGAAACTCCTGAGGGTTGGATGACGACCAACATGGCCGAAGTGGTAGAGATAGAAGGGTTAGAAGGTAAATGGGCCACGCTGGAGCCGAAAGGCGGTGCAGTCAATATTGCGCGCAGCAAGAAACAAAGCTGGGGCGATAATTTCACCATTGAGTTTGATATTTTCATGGAACCCGGAATGGAAGGTCAATCCGAACAATTGTACATCTACCTCGGCAATTCAGGCGGAAAAATGGTAAGTGATGAATCTTTGTTAAACGAAATAAACGAGGGTGATGCCATTGAATTGTATTTTGGAATTAATAAGAAGGATGGAACAATGTATGAGCTGACCAGCTATAGAAATGTTGCTGTCGGCAAGCCGGGTAGTAAAACCAAATTCTCAAGTGAAAGAGATATCAAAGTCAATTTCCTGAGGCCGCTGCACATGAGTTTTTGTGTGCAGGGCAAGAGGCTGCGTTTCTGGATGAACGAGAAAAAATATCTCGATATCAACAGTGCCATCAATCCTGATGTTATTCCTAATCTTTTAGCGTTCAAAGGGCATTATTATACCAATTCGAAGTTTTACGTAAGCAATATCCGCATCGCTAAGGATGTACCCGATACAAGAGCAGAATTTAAGGATGGAAAGATTGTCAGCAATCTTCTGTTCTATAGCGGTACCGCGAATATGAAGCCTGAGAGCCTGGGTGCATTATACGATATCAGCAAAGTGATTAAGGATGCCTCGGGTACGGTTAAGATTGTCGGACATACCGATTCAGATGGAGATGATGCGCTGAATATGCGACTCTCAAAGCAGCGTGCTGAAACCGTGAAGGATCTGCTGGTAAAAGAATACGGAATTGATGCTTCTAAACTTACGATCGATGGGCTTGGCGAAACTCAGCCGGTTGCTGATAATAAAACGCCGGAAGGAAAAGCACAGAACCGCAGGGTAGAGTTCATTTTTAAGCCCTGAGAAGGTGACAATGGAGGGTAACAAATAGTCGCTTCGGTGACACCGGAGAATGACATCTAAAAACAAATTGTCTGCTATGAAAAAGATAGCCATGCTATTGTGTTTGGGTCTTCTGCTGACAGATGCTTCATCAGCACAGTTGTTGAAGAGGTTGGGTGAAAAGATGAGTTCGAAAGTTGAAAATGCAGTAAACAGAAAGGTTGAAAGTAAAGTGGACAGGGCGATTGACAAGACAATCGATAAGATAAGCGAGCCGGGAACGAAAGAGCGGAGTAAGCCTGCCGCAAAGGAAGAGAAACCGGAAAAACAGGTTAATGTTGTAAAGCCTTCGGAAGACAGGCCTGTAGTTCAACAAAAGGAGGTTACTGTTGAAAAACAGACGATTTATGAACAGGAAGATTGCTTGAAGGCTGCCGAAAAGAAAAAAGGTACATGGGAACAGGAAACTGTCTTTAATTACGATTACCCGTTACCGAATGAAAAAAGGTTCACTCCTAATATGGAGAAAGTAATGGATAATATTGCCAATCAACTTATCAAATCTTATCCCACACCTGAAGGCAGTACGGTTAAGTGGGCGAAGTGGTTTGCGCGAAGTGGCGACACGGTTTCTACTCCTGATCGTTTTTTGTATGCGTACGAGTTTGCCGCAAAGTTTCTCCCGTTTATCTGTAACAAGGATAAGATAGAGGCTTACGGAATTGCAGATGTGTGGGTGTTTGTGAGGGTTAACAGGTTTCATCCTTCAGAAATTACACAGCAGAAAGAAATCAATACAGTATTCAGGGATAAGGTGTTTTCTCTAGGTAAGCTCCTTGGAATGTATGGTGATTATCCCTGGTTTGAACCGGCGCCTACCGGTATCAGGCAAATTCCTGAAGTCGTTTATAATTCCGTACTGCTTCATCGTCCCGGGCAGTTGCCTTATACTACTGTGACGCGGGGTGAGCTTCTCGATATGTGTAAGAAGTGGCTGGCGATGGCTGAGTCAGGTAAGGTGAAAACAACAGGAAATCTTGCAGCTATGTGGACTAAACTTAATAAACTCTATGATTTGAATAAAGCCGATTTAGATAAGCCTGCCATCATCCATCATCCTGAATGGAATTTTAATGATCTCAACAACGTCGATCCAGATAAGCAAAACATCTTCGTCGCGCCGGCGGATGGTTATCAGTTGTTAAGGGCCAATCCTTCCTATGTGGATCAGTCTGAGTCTAAGTGGAAACCTCAGTTTGCGGTAGTTACCTGGTACAAAGTAACCGGGAAGCGGTACTCAGATCAACTGAATAAGGTGATGACCGGGCAGTTTGATTATAAAAAACTGGCCGACGTAATATTTGGAAGTGTTAGTCAACCCAAGAAAATTTTATTCGAATGAGACTGTATTTCATTTTTATTCTGATGATTGCCGCTTTGCCGTCTATGGCACAGAAGAAAATGGTTCCTGCAGATTACTCTGCTATAACCGGTATCCGCCTGCCCGACAACAGCAAACAAGATAAAAGAGGACTGAGTGTTGCGGCGGCACGAGTAGTGCTTAACGATGAAAGCAAAAAAAATAAGAGCGAGATCAGAGAAACTGAGGTTTTTATATTGCCATCAGAAAAGGCATCAGGATATTCCTCAGACAGTATTATAAATGCTCTTGAAGATAAGGGGTGGGAGGTGATGCCCCTGGCACATGATAATAAGTATGGATGGTTGAAGAAGGGAGATGAGTTTGCTATGATTTATTTTTCTACCGAGGCTAAGGCAACAAATGTTTATATAGGTAAAAGTAAAACGCGGCCCGTTTTTGATAATATCCTGAATGCCGGAAAAGACCCGGCGGCTGTAAAAACCGAAAACAGAACTACCGTTCAGAACCCAATGCCGACGAACACCGTACCGGTAGCCCATGGTACATTCACTTTTGATCGTACTAACTGGGATGATGGTTGGGTGTCCACTATCGAGAGTGATAAAGTAGTAGTAACCAAGGGCAATGTCAAGGTGTATATATATTTTCCGGTACAACATAATGATGAAACCAGAAGACAGGGTCGCGATTATTACTGGGATAATTATATAGCAAAGCAGTTCAGAATACTCAGTAAACAATACCAGGATAAGGGTGAGGTTATGAGTGCGTTTCAACCTCCATACATTGAAGGAAAGGCCATTGATCCTGCCACCGGCAAAAATTGCTTTTTAGGATTTTATGTCACCACCGGTTCAGGCATTATGTATCCGACACTTGTGGTAGCACCTGATGCAGCCACCTTGTGGGCCACCTTCCCGAAAGCCAATGATTTGAATAATTCAGATATCCCTGTCATGCGCAATTATAACAAGTTTGCCATTGCGCAGAGTGACCTGGCAGGTACCTGGAGTGGTGGTGATTTCGGCGCTATGAATTACTATAATGCTTATTCGGGGAATTATCAGGGGATGGGTGCAGTAGCCATGTCTGATGAATTTACATTCAACGCCGACGGCACTTATAGCAGCAAACATTCAGGCGCTTCGGGAATGGTGGGCAACATGCAGACCTACTCACAAAACTACAAGGGCAAGGCGACTGTTTCAAACTGGGAAATAGTATTACCGAACAGATTTGGAGGTAAGACCAGTACCTATTATGCATACTTCGAAGTGATACCGGGAGGAAGAGTCTTGCATCTTCAGGATAAACAGTATACGGGAATGACTTATGCGCTGGTGAGGAAACAATAAGGTTAAATACAATCGTCTTGGTGAATCTTGGTGTCTCCGTGCCTTGGTGGCGAAAGTAAAAGCAGATGAACCACCAAGGCACCAGGACACGATCCCGATAGCTATCGGGACACGAAGAAAGAAAAACACTTAGTGAATCTTGGTGCCTCCGTGTCTTAGTGGCAGAAGAAAAAAATACAGAACCACCAAGACACCAGGACACAAAGCAACACGAAGAAAGAAAAAAACTTAGTGAATCTTGGTGCCTCCGTGTCTTGGCGGCAAAAAAAGAATATATTTAGTCAAAAGAAAACCATGAATCAATTTGAGAAAATATCCGAAGAGGAAGACAGGATTGGCAAAGCTATTGTAAACGCAGCTTACGAAGTTCATAAAGAATTAGGCCCGGGTTTGTTGGAAAAGGTTTATGAAGTTTGTTTTTGTCATCTGTTGAGAAAAGCAGGGTTTGATGTTCACCGGCAACTCATGGTTCCAATCGTATTTGACGGATTATATTTTGAAGAAGGTTTACGTTTAGACGTGATGGTTAATGACTTGGTTATTTGTGAATTGAAAGCTATAGAGTCAGTGAACCCGGTTTGGGAGGCTCAATTGCTAAGCCATCTCAAGTTAACCGGGAAGAGGTTAGGCTATTTAATAAACTTTAATGTACCCTTAATAAAAAATGGTATTAAGAGAATGGTATTATAAGAAAATAAGCAACTAGGACTCCAGGACACAAAGCAACACCAAGAAATATAAACTTGGTGAACCTTAGTGTCTCCGTGCCTTGGTGGTAAAAGAAAAGATTACAGAACCACGGAGACACTAAGACACGATCCCGATAGCTATCGGGACACTAAGAAAAAAATCTTGGTGAACCTTAGTGCCTCCGTGACTTGGTGGCAAAAACAAAAAATTGAAAGCTCATGCATAAAAAAATCTTGATACTTCTGTTTCTCTTTACAAGCATTCACTGCTTTGCGCAACCTTGCGACCCGAGAGAGTTGGCAGTTCGCCCCGGCAAGTGGAAAGGGCCGGGACTGGGATCAACATCAGAAATTCCGGCGGCTACCGTACAAAAAGAAAAGGCCTTATTGGCACAACTTCACAACCGGTTTAAAGAAATTTATAAACCCATCGGGCTGGTTGCCTCTTATTCTTATGCGGTAGGATTTTCCAACGGAAGAAGTTATAATTTAGAAGGTTCTAAAAACTGGCCGGCTTTACCCTATCATTATTCCTGCTATTTCCTGGAGTATTGGTGCGATCCCAACACCGGCAAAGAACGGGTAAATGGCGAAGGTGAGACCGGCACCTTTCTAAAAATTTACATAAACGATATGAGGCCCATCGTTCCTATTGAGCCGCATGAAATGTATGATAAGGAGGATATCACCCAACCCGGATGGACAGTCCTGTATGCACAGCCCGAAAAGTTAGCAGATGGTTATTACAGATTTGACCTGTTGCCTCATGATCGCCATAGTTTTTATCCTAACGACAGTTACGAGGCCTGGTTGATTACCTATGATGATAAACTTCCTTACATGCCTGTACCAAGAAAAGAGTACCTGTTGTGGCTGCAAAAGAAACTGAAAGAAAAAGTAAAGGAGAATGAAACAATGCGAAACTATTACAGCCCATCGTTGGATAACATTGCACGATACCTCTCAGAAAATGACGAAGAAACATTGAGTCAACCGGCCTATATAAATGATGGCGAATTAAATAATACATTTACCACTTTCAAAAAGGAAGGCGAAGGGATTTTTATCGTTAAACCTAATCTGGATTATTACAACCGCAAACTTTCTCAGTCAGCCCCTCAGTTCTTTGTAGTAGAAACAAGATGCAGGAGATTAGAAGATGAAGTGTATAGAAATGCCATTGCAGATGCCCGCCAATCTATAGATATATACGGATTGAAGAAACTGCTCGGGAAAGAGCCGGGTACTGTGCAACTTTCCGTACCGGTTGCCGGTCGCTGACAGAGTGTGTTTTAATAAATTGATTTATTCAGAGGAGTCATGATGAGCTTCTGCCGAACAGATTATTGAACGGGGATCGATTATTTATAAGATGCCGGACCTAATGCAGCAGGGCTCCACGCTTTCAGAAACTCCATCACTTTCTTATCATGAGAGTAAATAGAAATGCCTAAAATCAAAAATATTCTGAGGCGTTAAGTAATACCGAAGAAAAATACTTATCAATTTTTTGTGCTTTTATGCCTTTAGTAAGCAAACAATTTAATTTGTTAGTGTGATTTGTAAATCGCTGCTTCCAAAGGGGTTAGGGTGTAGCCCAGCAAGGGTAATAAGAGATTCAAATTTGCACGTTAAGGCTTCGGTGGTGTTATACCAAAAGAATCTTTTAATACATTTTTGAAAAAATGAATTGATAGAAGTATTTTCATCTTGTGAGAATCTTTCTGTTGATATATCTGCTTGTTTCCTCTGTTTGCGCCAGTTCGCAGCAACCATACCGCTTTCTGCAATTTAGCAGCGATAACGGGCTTTCACAAAATAGTGTTCATGCTATTTTCCGCGACCGGGATGGCCTTATGTGGATTGGTACTCAGGACGGGCTGAACAGTTTTGATGGAAAAAAGTTTACAGTATATAAACCAATAGCAAATGACAGTACCAGCATCAGCGATCAGTTCATTCTTAGCATTAAAGAAGACAACAATGGTTTTTTATGGATTGGCACAAGGCATGGCCTCAATAAACTAGACAAACGAACCGGCAAATTCAAACGTTTTTTTGTTTCCGAAAAAGAGCAAACAATGTTTCAGTCTGCTTATGAAATGATATATCAGGCCAAGGAGAATAAATTATATTTTTCCCAAAATACACAAGTGTATTGTATTGATGTAATTACGGACAGTATAAAGCCGTTGGTGCAAGATATATTATTGGGATGCAAATTCGTTGACAGAGATCTTGCACTTTGGAATTTTGTACCCGGAAAGGGAGTCTATAATACAAAAGACAACAACTCCTTCCAACTTGAAAAAGTTTCAGATTCCTGCCCGGATATTTCTCCATTCATTTTGGGTATTGGGAAAAACTATTTCGCGTTTAAAACCAAGGATGAGGAAATTGTCATTTATGACAAAGCAAAGTCCCAATGGGTTTCGTCCATAGCCATACCTGGTGAAATCAATTGTCTTTATTTTAATGAAAATGATATTCTTTTTGCAGGCGCCCAGGGAGGTATTTATGTTATAAAGGATAACAAGGTTATTCAGCATATACAAAACGATCCCCTGCAGGAAGGCAGCTTGCCGGCGGGGCCGGTACTTTCTGTTTATGAGGATAGAAATCATAATCTCTGGGCAGGTACGGTTATGTCGGGATTTGTATTGCATGGAAAAAATTTTGGCAATACGGAAATTATTAAACCAGACCGTAAAAACAGTGCTGTTCACAGTGTAGCTGAGGATAGTGCCTATATATGGATGGGCAATTCTACCGGACTGTACAGGTACGATAAGGTTGACAGGTCCATATTGGCAATCCCTGTATTTTCAGGTAAAAATATTTCTGCCCTTACGTCGGATGTCAATGACGACATCTGGGTAGGTGTAAATGGAGAAGGACTTTGGAATATTGATAAAACGGGCAGGCTGCTCAAAAAATTTACTGTAAAAAACGCTCCGCTTGCCACAATGCAAATACAATACCTCACTTCAGACCCTGAAGGTAATATTCACATATCGGGCGAAAGGGGTTTTTATAGCTATAATATTTTTAACGGCAAGTGGAAAGTTATCATTAATCCCGGAGCTAAAGCAGGGATTGAAAGTAATTACATTCTGCATTCCTATACAGACCCCGGAAAAAATATTTGGTTAAGTTCTAATAATGGTGTGATTGTGTACGACAGCAGTTTTAATTTCAAGAGATTTATACCCGGTTATTCTGACAGCACGCCAATCAAACGCACACTTATTACCTGCATTACCCGGGACATCTCCGGAAATTTTTGGATAGGTACAGTAAGCAAAGGTGTATATAAATTAGACAAGTCGGGGCGGTTCGTAAATTATAATACGGGAAGCGGGCTGGGAAGTGATGTCGTTGCATCACTGGCTACTGACAATAGAGGAAGGATATGGGTGGCAACCAGCGACGGATTGTATGTATCTGATACCACTTTTCAACAGTTTTTCAGGCTTACAGCTTTTGATGGTGTGCCACGGGCAGCATTTTCAAATGGCAGTATGTATAAAAGCAAATCCGGAAAAATTTATTTAGGCTCTTCTGCCGGCCTGTTAGTTTTTAATGCAGACAGCATCACACTTGCCAGAAGGAACATTAGTGCAAAGATTACAGATATAAAAATTAATGGTACTAGTATTCCTGTTTTGCAGTCACCCTTGAATATAAGTGCGTACCATAAGAATATCAGTTTCCAGTTTGGAACATCAGAGGCATTTCAATTCGGCAATATTATTTACCAGTACAAATTAGTAGGAGTTGACAAAGAATGGCAAACGCTTTCGGCGGGTAGTAACAGCATCACTTATAATAACCTGCCTTACAGAAAATTGAATATGAAAGTAAGAGCAGCGTCATCGTTTATTGCCCTGGAAAAAGCTCCTGTGGCCAATTTTACAATCTACAACGTAGCGCCATTCTGGAGAACCGGTTGGTTTATGATCGTGGCATTAGCGGCTTTGACAGGGTTTGCACTATTTATTTTGCAACGATATAACAATCGCAAATATAAAAAACAGCAGCAGATACAAAATGAGCGGGAACGTATAGCAAAAGACCTCCATGATAACATTGGCGCTTATGCGGCAGCGCTTATCACCGGGTTGGGACGTATGGAAGATCGTGCAGGTAAAAACAACAATGCAATTGCAGACCTTAAAGACTACGCATCTTCCATATTGCTTAATCTGCGGGAAACCATTTGGGTGCTGCAACAACCCTCCGTTACTGTGAAGACTTTTGCAGAAAGGTTCAAAAATTATGTTTTTAAAATTTCAAAACAGTATCCTGAGATTGACATCAACATTATAGAAGAGATACAGGAAAACAAGGAATTGACACCCCGTATAGCATTGAACGTTTTCAGAATTTTACAGGAAGCTTTGCAAAATACCTTTAAACATGCAGCAGCCTCAAAAGTTGATATTGGTTTTATTGCTGATGAGAAGATGTTGTTTTATGTTAAAGACAATGGGAAGGGGATTCTTCAAAAAGCAGAAAATGATTCTTACGGGCTTAATAATATGCAAGCCAGGGCCAATGATATCGGATTCAGTTTTCATTTAGAGACGTCACCCGGGCAAGGTACAAGTATAGAACTGACACAAAATACAGCAAATGCAGCAGTGGAAAAACAGGAGTAATGTGTTATTTTAGAATGATGAAGAAAATAGCCATTGTTGATGATAACCTGGTGAACAGGAAAACTATTCGCCGCAATATTGATACGCAGTTTGAAATTGTGTTTGAGGCGGTGAATGGACGGGAATTTTTGGAAAAGATGAAAAAAATTCCTGAAGAAAAATCACCGCAATTAGTATTGATGGATGTGGATATGCCGGTAATGAATGGAATAGAAGCTATTGCCATAGGTACCTTAAAATATCCTAACTTAAAGTTTTTGGTTCTTACCATTTTTGATGATGACGAGAAGATATTTGAGGCCATACAGGCTGGAGCAAGCGGTTATTTACTTAAAGAAGAAGATTCAAAATTTCTTTGCGAGGCCATTAATAATGCTATTGAATATAATGGAGTGCCTATGAGCCCTGCCATAGCACGCAAAACATTAGAATGGGTGAAAGCGACGCCCAGGCCTGATAATACCATCAAACCTGCAGCAGATGAGGCTGTGTTAAGCGAAAGAGAAATTGAAATTCTGCGCCTGATTGCAAAAGGGCTTGATTACAAAAAAATTGCAGAACGGCTATTTATTTCGCCCCTTACGGTGCGTACCCATACCAGTAAGATATATTACAAGCTGCATGTCAATTCAAAGGCACAGGCTATACAAATAGCCCACAAGCTTAAATGGATATAAAAAAGGAGCGCTCCTGTTTGATTGTTGTATTTTACCCTTAAACGTCACGGTGAAATTTGAAATTTATACCAGGAATTGGTATTTTTGATGAAACTATGTAACAATGGCAAAGAACACTTCAATTCTGTTAGGAGATTATTTTGACAACTTCATCAACCGCCAAATCCAAAGCGGGCGTTTTTCTTCTGCGAGTGAAGTTGTCAGAACTGCTTTAAGACTTTTTGAACAAGAAGAAAATCAAAGAACTGAATTAATCAAAGAACTCAAAAAAGGTGAAAAATCAGGCTTTGTTCAAAAATTTGACCGTAAGAAATTTATAAAAAATCTTCACGGCAAACATTTGAACAATGAGTTATAAAATCAGTGTTCAGGCATCGGAAGACATTGAAAACATTTGGTTATATACAGTTGAAAATTGGTCTGTAGAACAGGCTGACAGATATGTAAGCCTGATTTTTGATGAGATTGAATATTTGGCCAAAAATCCAAATGCAGGAAGGGATTGCAATCATATAAGGAAAAACTATCGCTGCTCAAGGGTTAAATCGCATTTGATTTTTTACCGGCCGGCTGACAAACAACATCATATTGAAATCATTAGAATTTTACATCAACGCATGGACATAGAAAACCGTTTGAATGAGTAAAATTCCCGGTAGGTTCAAGTCGCTGTTCTTACCACTGTGAATACCGGTTTAAACTGTTCCATAAATAGGAGCAAAAAAGAACCGTCCCTGATTGATAGCTAAAAATCAACAGGGACGCTTCTTTATATTTCAAACCCACTTATTACTGCACCAATACTTTTACAGATGTAACCTTATCATCTGCCTGTACGCTTAAAATATACATACCTGCTTTTACACCGGCCAGCGAATAGTTATCATTTGAAGCAGGCGTAAAGCTTCTTACCTTTTTGCCACTCATATCAAACAACTCTACCGTTTGTATTTTTCCGGAAGAAGTCACGGTAATGAAGTCTTTTGCAGGATTGGGATAAACTGTTATTGATGCCTTATCTGGCTTAAACACAAGCAAAACGATGATGCTGTATTTAATTTCACCATCATGTCCGTAAATTTTCAGACGGTAAAAATTCTTTCCGGTAAATGGCTTCTGATCTATGTATTCTTTTTGTGTTTCTGTTGTTGCAGGCGCCGTTACAGGCGTTGAGAAGATGGTTTCAAAGTCAATACTGTTTTTGGACCGTTCCAGTTCATAACGTACAATATCGTTTTCATTGGCAACTGTCCATATTAAATGCCCGGTTTTATTCACAGCCATACCGGTAAATGACAATAATTGTATGGGCAACACCTGCCCTATTACCAACTGCCCGGCATAGCCGTCATTCTCCATACTTGAAGTGTAGGGCGTATATTGAGTGAGAAACTGCCTGTCATAATCATGGTCTTCAGCAGCGCCGTAACCATCGTCGGAAATACTTGAAGTATAAGCTACATAATGAGAGAGCGTTCCCGGAGAAAATCCATTCGTAGCCATTATGGCATATCCATCTCCATCTCCTCCTTTATAAGCAGATTGCGCTGCTAATGCTGACGGAGAAAAATTGATTTGTACTCCTTTAGCAAAGCCATCGTGATAACCGCCATGATACATTTCTTCCTGGGCATAGCTGCATACTGTTATGCACAGTAAAACTGTAGTACAGGCTATAAATTTATTATAATGATAAAGCATTGATTTAATTTTTTAATGACAGAAGGTTACCTCTATCTTACACCCCGAATACCGGTAGCTGCATTGGGTGTAGCATGGTTCGTACTTGTACTTACAGCATACCTTCTATTAGATGTTTTTGCCACCTGGAAACCTTCAGTATTAGTGCCACCGGAGTTGTCATAAGGACCATAATAATAACCACCGCGCTGCCCGTAAGCATTGGCAGTGCCAATGGGAGGCCAGGTACTTTGGTTCATTAATCCGTCATTATCCAATACACCATCTCCGGGCTGGGCGGTATAGCCGGTAGCATTGGCTCCTACGCCTACTACAAATTCTATTGCATTATCACCAAGGTTCATATTGCCATAAAAACCTGCCGCTGCGGCTGCTCTGCCCGTAGCGCCCTCGGCAAACATACCTACCCTGAATGGTTGCAGGTTCGTAGTACCTGCAGCATTGCCTACTTGTTGAGCATGTACCCTGCCATTCACTACCGCGCCTGTGTAGCGCATAGTGGGTTGATTTGCGTCTACGATACCGGCTTGCCCATATATGTAATTGGAAAATGCCGTAGTGCCCCAGGGATATTCGTTGGCCACACGGTCGTTGGGCGTACCGTCGTACTTCGTACCCCGGCATATTTTTTCAAACTCCATTTCCGTCATCGGGCGCAAGCCGCTCCAGTCAAGGTATGCCAGTATCTCATCCCATCTCAGTAAGCCTGCTGCCACCGTAAGCCCGTCTGCAGCTTCATTAAATGTTCCGTTATCATTCTTGTCGCAACCTATTACAGCAGGGGTGGTATTATTTACACCGGGCGTTTGAATTTTCAAAAAATCCTGAACTGTGAAACCAACTCCGGGGCTGTTTTTAACCCTCGTTCCGGCAGCAGCGTTAGGGGCATTGGTAAAATAAAAGTCCTGCTGGTCGTAGGTGAGCGTATTGTAAAAATCGGCTATTTGCTCATTGGTGGCTTCGTACTTCATGGCATAAAATGCATTATAGCCCATAGGAAACGTAGTAGGCAATGCGGGTGAGCCGGTATATAAATCTCCCGATGCAAAGCCGTTGGTATTTTGAGCGTTAGCATCAACAGTTACACTGTTGAAGCGAGGTATAGTTGAAGTAGAGGCAACACCATCGCCTAAGTAAAAATCGCCTTGTGGTATATGCACCATTTCAATTCCGAATACTTTTACATTAAATAGAGTTCCCGGAGGTGGCGAGGCAAGTTTCAGTGTGACAGATGCATTTTGAATATTTCCAAATCCGGCATTGGTGCGCCGGATAAATACACCTACCTGGTCACTTTGTGTTTCAATGGTAAGGGCAGCGCCATCGGTACCGGGCGTAATGCTATGCCCTGATGCGGCAAGATTTTGATGATACCACAGGTTGGTAGTATTGCTTTGAACTTTTACAAATACCCATGCGGCATCCCAGTTGTTGGGATAGTTGAGGTCCACATTGTTGGTAGAATTCCAGCTATTATCCCATGAAATATTAAAGGTTACCTGGCCGGGCGAGGCCACAACATTTGTAATAGTAATGTTATTGGCCATTATGGTACAGGAGAAAAGGAGGGCAGCAATAATACAGGCAATAGATTTCATAAAATTAATTTTAGACACAAAATGGTGAAATAGTTGCTTTATAGCAATACAGCAAATGCAGTATTTGAGTAGATAAATACCTGGTTGAGATTTTTATCTTTTTAAAAAAAGGAAGACGAATGGGTTTTTATCATCAAACCCAATCCGGATTATTACAACCGCAAGCTATCCCAAGCTGCGCCTCAATTCTTCGTAGTGCGAACAAGAAGCAGATATTTAGAAGATGAAGTGTATAGAAATGCCATCACAGATGCACGCCAATCTATAGATATATACGGATTGAAAAAGCTGCTCGGGAAGGAACCGGGTACTGTGCAACTTTCCGTACCTGTTACCGGTCGCTGATAGAGTTTGTTTTAATAAATTGATTTATTCAGAGGAGTCATGATGAGCTTCTTCTGAACAGATTATTGAACGGAGAGCGATTATTTATAAGATGCCGGATCTAATGCAGCAGGGCTCCACGCTTTCAGAAACTCCATCACTTTCTTTTTGGAATGCCCTTTACCTTCCTCGAGATACTCAGAATTTTGTGTGTGAATTCTTTTGCCTTCCTGATCGAGAATTACAAATACCGGAAATCCAAACCGCTGCGGATAGTCTAATGAGGCCAGTACATCTTTGTTTTCGTTTTCCTGGCTGTAATTCACGTGCACCACTTCGTAGTTATCATTCATAAAAGACTTCAGGTCTTCGTCCTCATTTGTCAGGTTATAAAAGTAGATGCACCAGATGCACCAGTTGCCGCCTATCTGCAGGAAAACATTTTTGTTTTCGGCTTTCGCCTTTGCCACAGCTTCTGCAATGTCTTTTTTTGCATCTGCCTCAGGGTTATATATGTTGGGTTTCTCCTGTGCGAACAAGAGGGTTCCACTAAAGAGTAAAAGTATGGTTAAAATGTATTTCTTCATAACTGTTGTATTGTTTTGTCTGGCAAATGTAGAGAATGTTTAGTTGTTTGTTGTCCCCTGCGTTGTGGAAACACTGCATTTTCAATTTCTTTGTGTTCTTTGTGAAAGATTCTTTGTGTTCATTGTAGTAGAAAAAATTAAACCACCAAGACTCCAAGACACAAAGCAACACCAAGAGCAAACTTGGTGGACCTTAGTGCCTCCCTGAATTGGTGGCAAAAAATCTTTATGTTTATTGTGATAGAAAAAACACAAAAAATACTTTATCTGCCGATCATTACTCTTACCTCCTGATACTCTTCTCCGGTCCGTTCTCACTTTCAGTAGCGCCAGATTTCATGCGCAGTGTATAGACATACAGTTTACCTTTTTGGGCTGTCTTATCGAGATATTCATTTCCTCTGTTGATTTCACCCAGTTTTTTGAAATTCTGTTCCTGTGCTTCTCTTCTGTACACAACAGTTGTGGCGGCGCTTTGTTCTTCCGGCCAGCTGATGGCAATGCCATCGGCTTTGTTGGTAAGATACAGATCAGACGGGGGTAACAGGGCAAGGTCAGGAATGGTAATGGAAGTCAAAGGCGACATCAGGCTCTCGCTTCCTGAGGAGTTAACAGCCGTCACCCCGTATTCATACGAAGCTCCGGGATTTGCAGTTTTGTCGTTGAAGCCGGGTACACCCATAAGATTTTCTGAAATGATGGTGAAGTCTGTCCGGCCTTTTGTTCTTCTATACAGCCTGTAACCAACGACATCTTCCTGGCGGTTAATGACGTTTTCCCATGTGAGTTGTACGGCATCGCCTGTCCAGTGAGAAGAAATGCCCGAAGGGTAGGGGACAAAAGTTTCCTTATAGGGCTTGATCATCCGCACAGCCGACATCTCACTCATGCGCTGGGAGAGATTCATTAACTGAATGCCGTATAAGTATGTCTGTCCTGCAGCGAGGTGTTGGATAGAATCAATATATACAACGTCCTTCACAGGAGGAGAGATAATCGTCATGTTATCGCGAGCAGTGCCGCGCAATACATAGTAGGCAAACTGATCCACATCCGGGTTAAGATCCCATGTCAGGTTGATATTTCCGGATGCGGTGTCCTGCCAAACCCTTAGTCCTTTCGGTGTGATGGGTATGCCTCCTTTATTGCTGACTGAGATGCTCGTTGTGGACGGGGTTATAATATTCCATCCTTCCATGGCCACCGTTAGCGGCCTTGCCTTATAATAGTACAACACATTAGGCAGGATATTTTTATCAAAGTAAGAAGATCTGTCTGCAGAAATAGTATCCACCACTACATAGCCTTCCATTGCATCGCGCGATTTCAGAATTTCAACACCCGTATATATGGCACTGTTGGCCAAAGGTGCCCACGATAACCACACGCCTTCCATGGAGTCCCTTGCAGTGAAATCTGTAAGTCCCGTGACCGAATTGAGCGACTTACTGATAAGCGAAGCAGTATCTGATGGATTTCCAAGATTTCCTACAATATCTTCGGGGGCAATATAGTAATCAAACAAACGGCCGGGAGTTACATTTTCGTCGTATCTCACCACCAGGCTGTCGCCTTTCGTATTGGTGCCGATAAAAGATGCTTCCGGGATTGGAGTAAACGTTCTGTCGCGGTCTGACCTCCGGTAAACCCTGACCCATAATGCAGGATTCACACCCCTGGAGGGTGCAGTCCAAACGAGACTCACAAGACTGTCTTCCGACTTCATTGTACTCAGCCTGAAATCCGGGAATGGCAGCCTCGTTACCTCAGATAGCGACTGCGTGAAGAATTCGCTTTCTTTTCCGTCACGATTCACGGCAACTACCCTGTATTTTGTTGAAGGGCTATTTTGCTTTATGTCTTTATCACTCCAGAATACACCCATTCCATCCATAAAACGATCTGAGAGAAAAAGAAATCCAAACTGAGACGTTTTTCCCTCTTTTAATAACGAATATGCCTGCTCGTCAGATGATACTTTCAGGATTTCCTTAACCTCATTAGCTGTTTCATTACCGGCACGCCTCTTAAACTCACTAAAGTTGGCAGGAAAGGTCAGCGTGGCCACTTTTTTATAATTACCATTTCCCCCTGCATCCTTGTATATATCATACCGGGTAGCATCATTATACAGATAGTAAGTCTTGGCTTCCTTTGGGATTAATAAAACTCTCACTTCATTTCCAGCCGGCATCAGCCTTCCGATAGGAACGCCTGTTTTCTGTACCTGTCCGTTTGTTCGCACGAAACTGAAGAGGGTAATAACAAAAAATAATTTATACATGACTCACTTGTTTTTTAAAGATTAAGGACATAATACGGTTCCGCCAATTACGATCCCCAGAGACAGGCCGGAAGTTTGAGAATAACTAACTTTAGCTCCTCCTGTAGCACAAAGCCTTCCTCCTATCCCACACAACAAACCCCAGTCAATTTCATTACACCCGGGATCACATCCGCCGATATGAATGCTTATTTTGCCCGCTGCTTCTCCGCTTACAAACCATCCGTTATTGTTTCTTCCACCGGTGAAATCATAACATGCACTGTATCCCAATCCCGCACAGGCGCTCAGTGCTTTGTAGCCTACACAGAATGAAAAGCCGCCGCTAAAACTACCTTTTACTTTAAGCAGGTAATTGTTTTGTGCAAAATTGAGAATCAAGCCAACACCGGCTTCGGTATAATACCAAATATTGGCGCTGGCAATAAATATTTTGAATCCAAGCGGATCATCATGTGGCCGTCCCATTTTTGCAACGGTATTGACATATACTCCTGAAAACTCATCGCCGATATATGAATAATCGGCATTCCTGAAATAGTAGCTGATGGCATCTCCTCTGCCCATGGGGTTTTTAATTCCCATACCAATAGCCATGTCTCCATTTGCATTTACCAACCCGGCAAGATTGGTGTGCATGTTGCATCCTAAAAATACATAACTATCACCCTTAGCGCCGCTGATAATCAGGTCTCCCTGAATTTGGGTGGACGATAATCCCGGAAGCGGTTCGTAGTTTACTTTTACGTTAACTGCAAATTTTCTGTTAGGAAAATCAAGATACATTTTTGCATTTGCCATTTTCAGCACAGTGGCTACGACTACACTTCCGGAACCCTCAATCACAGGTCCGCTCTTCACTGTCAGGGATACGGGATCCAGTTTAGCTGCAGCCCCGGTGCCTGTTACAGAAACCGCTCCGAGGATGGTTACTGCGAAGTCTTTGGTTGCGGTATTATACTGGAAGCCTCCACCCACTTTTTCTATCGTCACAAGACCGACTGGTATCACCACGCCCGCCACGAAACTTGCTCCGAAGTCTATACCACCACTGACCTTGTAATAATGCATATCTATTCCTGCATCAACAGGGGTACCCGGTATGCCCAGTGAACCTTTACCTGCAAAACCGTTGTCTTTAACGGCTATATCAACGGTAGTCTTAAGGACGGGAACATCCAGTGTAGCCGATATTTTCCCAATACTGTAATCTACCCCGCCATTTGCTTTGGGGGTGAATTTGATATCGCCGACAGACATTTTTACAAGAGGTACTTCAACTGATAGTCCACCCTGCAGGGAAATATATGGTGTTGATGCAGTGCTGTTAAACTGAACACTCTGCAACTCAAAGTTCATTACAGACAGATTTGCAGAATAATTTACGGGAACATCCACCAGAAGTTTACCATTAGTATGCACTTCAAAAGCCGAAATCTCTATTTCCTTCGTAACTATTTTATCAAACTTTATTTTCCCTGAACCTGCCAGCCTATATACACCCGGCATTCCGGAAACTTGTCCGAAGGACAGTGCAGATTTGCCCGACTTCAGCTGTACAATGTTGAAGATATTTATCCCCTTCTCCGGTAAGGAAAACTTACCTCCGTACATCGCATCTTTTCCTACCGCAAGATCTGAGAAACTGATGGATGAAGCACCTGATTTGGGAACACTAACCGTTATGGAACCTCCTAATTTGAATCCGTTTTCATTGAAGAGTAAAGAAGCAATTGAAGCTTTCCACCCGGCAATATCTATCGTTGGGAGTCCTGTCTGGTCAAGTTTCACGGTTTTTACCTTCAGATCTGTTCCGATAGTGAAGTCTGTTATTTTGAATTCAGATTTCTTGATCGGGCCAAGGTCAGGTGTGTTTAAACGGCCTTTAAAGTGAAGTCCGTTTTTATCAATAAAACTTTCTTTTAATAAGGCTGCAAATTTGAACCCATAGATATCTCCTGACCATTCATTTGTATTTGTCACTGATGACAAATTAAATACTACATCACCGGGAGTTCCTGAACTTCCCGCATCAAATACTGCAAAATCGGTATTGGAAGTTCCTTTAGGTAAAAGTTTGACTGCCATTTTACTCAGATTCCATCCCTTGCTGCCTTGTAAAGATTGTATATCCAGCGTAATGCTTCCGCTTATTTTCCCCTTTCCGTTCCCCTGATCCGACACCACAAAACTGGTGCCCTGAGGTTTTAACGAAACCGGAATAAAATCAAATAATTTTAATGATAGGGCTACTTCATCAGTTGTTACCTTTCCTCCGTCGGGCACTGCTTTGTTTTCAGAATTGAAAACAACACGTACATCTGTAAACTTCATATTGACCTTGCCCTTTGTTTTCAGACCCGGCAGCGAAGGTTGCATATCCACGAACGAACCCGTGAGTTTATAACCATTACCGTCCTGCACCATCTTGTCGACTTCTATCGGGAAGCCCAGCAGTTGCGAGATATCATTATTTCCTGCACTGCCAAGGTTGAAGTCTTTAGTTATATCAGTTTCCGCAACCTTGACTTCTCCTTTATCTGCGATATACCCCGTTTTACCGGCACGCAACTGGAAAGTTCCTTCCGGAAGATAGAGAGCATACTTCCCGTCATTATCGGATGTGGCGGCTAAGTAAGGTTTGTCCTCAACTTTTACTTCTGCCTTGGCGACAGCAACATTGTTACTTTTCACAACACCTGAAACTTTGATGCCTTTGCCAAGTTTAATAACCTTGACTGTCTCTTCTCCGGTTTCCGTTACGATTATGCTTTCTTCTATGGCTACCAATCCTGTCCCCTCGGCGGGTACTACCCGTACTGTTGTTTTACCGCCAAAGCCTTCGTAGAACCATTCTCCCTTGCTGTCTGTAGTAGCAGTGGCATCAAACAAACTAATTGATGCGCCGCTGACAGGCTTGTCCGTTTTTTCTTCTAATATTCTGAATCTTATCTTTCCCACCTTCTTGGGGAGATAACCAATATCACCCACATCACGCATCTTAGCCATAGATTCTGTAACTAATGTCGCTTGTGCTAAACCAGGCATCACGGTAAAACCCATGTAGGAAGAGTATTCTGCTTTATTCTTACTCTCTCCTGCGGAACTTTGTGATCCTGCAATTCCGAACATGGCAGGAGTGAAAGTATAACCCCGGTTGATTGAGGTTTGCACGGTATTAGTTGCAAGAATTTGTTCTGCTATCATTACTACACCGGTGGCAGGGGCAGTCTTTTTAGTATCTACTTTTGTTTCCTTTTTGTCTTCTATCACTACTTCAACCGTTCTGTCTAAATACCCTTCTTTTTCAATTATCAGCGAATACTTCCCTTTCATATAGGTGGTGGTAAACAATCCGTCTTCTCCTGAATTGAAATAAGTAGTAGAATTAAAGAAGTGTAACCGTGCATTGGCGATGGGCGTAACACTGTCTGCTGCCACCACTCTTCCGACCACCTGAAACAGTTCGGGATGGAAAGTGAAATCTACTAATTTGCTTTCGCCTCTCTTCAGAGCGGGAACTTCTACATCGTTGTTGTCAGGCTTCAGATCTGTAAAAAAGTATCCTGCTTTGATTAATTTGACAATGTATTTTGCTCCCGGTTTTAATTTAGGGAGATTGCCGATAAAGTAATTTCCTTCTTCGTCGGTAGTGGTAGAATAGGGTCCAACGGTTTGGTCAAAAAGATCACTCAGGGATTTTGACTGATCAGCTTTTATATCGCCTTTGTTGAGTGCAGCCTTGCCCAATCCGCCTCCCTTCGCTCCGCCTGCTGTTTTATCTGAGTTGTAAAAATCAAGTGGCGAAGATGAGATATTGACGTTATTCTTAATGCCGAAGTTGGCCTGTTGGGTAGCCGTTACCTGCTTGGTCGGACTCTTTGAATAGGTCTGTATTCCGGCATTCAGTAACGGACTTGTCAGTTCAATGTAGGATTCTTCCACGTCCTTCTTGTCAAACTCTACACTGATTACTGCTCCGCCAACAGGTGAAATGTTATTATCAACCAATTTTACATTGCCATAGATGAAGGGCGGAACATTCAGCAGCAGATAGGTAGGCTTGATGTTCAGAACATAATCAGGTGCCATGGATGTCGGGTTTACTACCAGATCCGTTTTAAGCTCTTCATACAAACCTTTTTTCCCCGGCGAAATTTCAATATAAAGCCTGCCTTTATAGAAAAGCCTGCTGAGCATTAGCTCCGTCAATCCATTATAAGTGATGCTGTCTTCAAAAACGGGAACTACTTTTTTACTAAACATGATTTTGGGTTTCTTTCCTTCAGGTGAAGTACTTCCTTCCCAGTTCAAATATGGCCTTTTTACCAAATCCGCTTCTTCCCTGTAAATGCCAACAAACAATTTGGAGGTTTCATTTTTTCCCGGCTTGTAGCTCTCGGCTTTTATGGTTGGCGTAAATCTGTAGGTATTTGCAATTGCAACGATTTCTCCCAAATCCGCTTCAGCTGCCAGTAATACATCTGTAGAGACCACCATACTGTTATTGATGAAGTCTTCTCCTGCCCAACTGATTTCAACCTTTTTATATTTTTTAATGGCAGTATAATCCGGGCTCGTGTAGCTTAATGTAAAGAAACCATCACTGTCTGTTGTGCCGGTCGCTATGAGGTTGCTTACTACCTCTTCATTTTTCTTAGAGATGCCTGTCGGTGCATTAGGCTGTACCACTATTGATCCCGAAACTTTAGTAACTCCCAACCATTGACTCGCTTGTGCATTTTTGGTTTGTTGAGCCTGGGCCGGTGATGGCTTGGGTGTATTCTTTGCAGGAGGGTCATCAGGGATACCTGTAACTTTTACTGTTACATTAGCTAATGGCATTCTCTTGGCAGCCGGCTTTTTAGATCCTGCATCTTCGCCGTATTCTACTTTATCAGCACCACCTGCAAAGACATTGCCCTCTCCGGGAGATTTCTTTCCTGGGGGAGTGTTGAATACCGCTTCTCCTTTAAAAGCGTAGTCCCCATTTGCCTTGGCATAAGAAAATATGGTGGGATCTTTGCCTACTGCTTTCTCGGCATTTTTCTTATTGTCGGTAAGCGGGTTATATCCGCCATAAATACTGCCTGTCTGATATACGGAGATTCCTCCTGTTTTACTGAGCGATCCACCCTGTGGACTCCATATTGAACCCGCAAGTGAATTAGGTTGTTTATTTAAGGATTTCACATCTTCAGATGTCATTTCTTTAGCTTTAAGCAATGTAGCTTTACTTCCCTTATAAGCATCTTCATTTTCTCTGAAAGCCCACAATAATCTTCCTTTGATTTTGTTTGTAGCCAGATTATCGCCGTCTGATTTCTTGGTCTTAGTTTCTTTGGTTACTATTGCCTCTTCCTCTTTCTTATTTTCCGGTGCTCCATAAACAAAAGATGTTATTTCACTTTTCCCATCGTTTTGAAAAAAGGTTTTTCCCTTTTCGTCTTTAGCCTGTACCATGACAGCATAGCGTTGTCCGGGTTCCAGTTTAAACGCATTGGTCTGGGGAATGAAAGTATAAACATTAGTCTTTAGGTCAGGAATCTTTACGAAGTAATTGCTTTGGTACGTGAAAGCATTTTCCATCCCTGTCCTGGGGTCTTCACCCTCACTTGTTTTGACGATGTATAAGTCGTACCTCAGGTCTCTTTGAGATGTAACCGGCATGGGTTGTGTCCAGCTGAAACTAACAGGACTTTTTGTATCTACCCGGGTGTTATCAAACGGATTGATCAACCTGGGCGGTTGTGCAAACACCAGGGAAAAGAAATTACACAAGGATTCTGCATCCGCGCTTCCATTCACGATTGCAGGGAAATAATCACCGCGAAGAACTTCGTAAACGTAAATGCAGTAAGTGTAATTACCTTCGGGAATAACCCGGTCGTTATAAATGGAATTAAGATCGGCATCGGTCATATTATCATCCACCACATTCCTGCCGAGAAATGAACCATAATTGAAGTTGGTATTATTCAACACTTTGGTTTGCCCTGCGGGTAGCACAATTTCGTCGGAATACACATCATCCTTGGTAGCAATGAATTTATCGCCGTTGGAAATCCTGCCCTTCAATGCTATCGTCATATCCCTGCCTGAAACATTGGTAAGCGTGATGATAGTCCGTTTATTAATCTGATCCAGGTAAGGGCTGTAAGGTGCCTGCAAAATAACTGTGGCATTGATTTGTGAACCGGTAACCTGCGCTTCACCGGTTTTTGAAATCGTCAATAGAACTGAAAGAATCAACGAAGCAAATAACCAATATTTTGATATTGCCCTTTTTGTGTTACTTCTTTTCATCTCCGGATTATTTTAAAGTCATTAATATTTTTCCATAGCTATCAGAAAGTATAACCGTATCTGAAGCCTGTAATAAATTCATTTCTTTTGAGCGAACCGCCGAGTTTATCAGTGTTTTGCAACCACCCGATATTCAGGTTTATCTTGTGACGCCTGGCAAACTGAAATTCTGCACCTATACCTGCACCAATCGAATTACCGGAAACATCTCCATCCAATAAATTCATAAAGTAATTGCCGGTTGCGTTTAAAGTCACTCTTGTGCTCTTTTTGTTGCCTTTGGCATCCGTCTGTTTTGATTCGAGTGTCAACACTTTGGAAATGGTTGCAGTGTAACCTGCAGCACCTATTTTGTTAAGCGCTGTCTTAGTGTTGATATAGGTGAGGTTTTGGTTGATGCCTATATTAGAATTTAAAAACTGCCAATCGTGGTTAAAGTTGGCGTTCATAGAAGTGTAATCTCCCTGCCCCTTGTTGAGATCGTTATTGTCCTTCAGATTCTGCAATGCTGCATGCAAAGAGAAAACCTGCGACTGACGGTCGTTAATTATATTGTAGTGTGGCGATATAGAAATAGATTGAGAGACCTGGCTGATTCTGATTGAGTCGTAGAAGTTTGGAGTTCCCGGAGTAGGGCTTTGGTACTGGGATAACACTTGTTGTGAAATCCCGTAATTGGAATACTGGATGCCAATGCCAAAGTTTTGTGAGGGATTCAGCATCAGATTAGCCATCCCGATGGTGCGCATCGAAGAAGAAGTGTTTTGTTTGAATAAATTATTCTTTTGTACACCAAAACTTCCCGTGAAGAATGCTTTGTTGTTCCAGAACCTGAATGAAGGAGCCAAAGTATATTGTTCCACATCCGTTTGCATATAAAAGGCGCCCATGCTTTTGTACTCAGGATCAACATGCAGGAATTGAAGTGCTATTGAAAACCCTTTCGGATCAGAATAGGTAAGTGAAGAGTTGAGAGCTCTTGACAGGCGCGTACTGAAATTAACGTGGGGAGCAATTCCCATTTTAATAAGGAAATTATTCCGGATAGCATCTGATGGCTGCAGGCTGTCTGCTTCGATATCCCTGGTGTATATGCTGATGCCTGCATCGGTCTTAAAGGTGAGGTGTTTTAAGAATTTTACTTGTCCGTGTACTCCGAAAGCCTGATTAGATGCAGCTGTTGCGTTTGTCTGTTGCTTGATCTGGAGATTGGCTGAATTAAGCTTGTCATTTCCGTTGAGGAAGCTGAAGGAAATGTTAGCCTTCTCGTCTCCGTATCCTAATTTAAAAGCATAACCGTTCCGGTTATAAACGGGTACTGTATTATTGAGGTTGTTGAAAATTGAAACATCAGTCACTGCATGGCTTAACCGGCCATACATAAAGCCGAAGTTGAATTTACCGGGGGTTAGTTCCACACCCGCGCCCAACATTTGCTGCCCGCCGAGGGTATATGGGTTGAAATTCAGCGACCGCCATCCCAAATGAACCTTTGCCCATTTGTAATAGGGGCTTACACCAAAGCGGCTGAATGGCGTATTGAAATTTTTATTCTGACTGGTTACCAGAACGGAAAACGGGAGATTGATTCCGTAGAGATTAATGTTGACATTGCCACCCAGGGTCCATTGGAAGGGTGTCATGTTACTTCCGCCACCGGACGCATTATAGGTGTTGAAGCCTGCATTCAGGCTGCCTGTAACTTTTACCTGATCCTTCTTCTTCAGGTTTCCTAAATCCTGACCTTTTATCGGCCCGGCAGGGCTGATAAGAAAAGCAAGTATAGTTATTAAAATAATAAGCTTCTCTGTGGAGCCTGTTATTACCGGTTTTAGTTTGATGTTCATACTCGAATAATCAAATAATTTAAACACTCGTTTTGTCGCCCTTGGCGGCAGAGCTCGGCTCATGTGGTTTCAGTCTTGCAGGTTAGTTTCCAACGAAGCCTATATTCGGTATAAACTACCCGGATACAGTTAATCAGTTGTGACTCCCTCTCGGCTTTTATTATATTCCTTGGCTATGGAGATTATTTCCGGGCTATCGTTCTTATTTTGAAAAGAAAAACGTATTAAAGCTAATTATATTTTCAATAATTAAAAAACTATTAAAAATTTTCTTTGGGAATTCTGTCGTCGGTAGAAGCAGTAGTGTTTTTGCTGATTCAGGCAAGCCTGTATTTTTTTTACGCTTTTATTGATAAACAAAACTTCCCGTCAGCCTGATATCTTCCGAAGAACTGCCCATCATAATCCTGAACTCGCCGGGCTCTATTATGTGTTGCATCTCCCGGTTCCAGAGTTTGAAATCATCTTCCACAAGGGTGAAAGTGATCTGTTTCTTCTCTCCCGGTTGCAGCCTGGTCCTCTCAAACCCTCTCAGGTTTTTCTCGTAAGTGGTCACACTGCTGATGACATCGCGAGTGTAGAGTTGAACTACCTCCTCGCCAGCGCGAGAACCTGTGTTTTTAATGTTCATGGTGACGGTGACAGTTCCCTTGGTGTTGAGTTGGTTATCGATTTCCAGATCGGAATATTTGAAAGTAGTATAGCTAAGTCCGTAGCCGAAGGGGAAAAGCAATCCTTTGATCTTGGCACTCTCGGCATCATCGCTTTGCGCATTGGGTTTGGTAGGGAAGTTCATGGGAATTTGTCCGACTGATTTTGGCCATGTGAGTGTGAGTTTGCCTCCGGGATTGTAATCACCTGTAAGCACATCAGCCACAGCGATTCCACCTTTAACGCCCGGATATCCGGCATAAATAATTCCGTCGATGTATTTATTGATCCAGTTGATACCCATGGGGATAGAGCCAATCAGCACTACCACTACAGGCTTACCTGTTTTAAAGACTTCTTGTGCCAGTAAATTTTGAAATCCGGTCAGTTCCAAAGAAGTGCGGCTCTTGCTTTCACCTGCAGTTTTTGTATTGCCACCCAGCACGAGCACAGCGATGTCGGCTTTCTTTGCTACTTCCACTGCATCTCTGATTTGCTTCCACTCATCTTCGTCAGGAGTTACGGGAAATATCTCGCTTTCAGGCCAGGTTTTATCGACAAGTTCACATCCCAAAGCATAGGTCACGTTTTCTTTTCCGAATTTGTCTTCAATGCCTTGATAAACACTGATGCTGGGACTGTGCAGCGGTCCGTAATGCGTATGCGCGTAACCGGTATTCTTAGCATTGGGACCGATTACCGCAATCCTCTTTCCTTTTGACAGTGGCAGGATATTGTTTTCATTCTTCAATAACACGATGCTCTCGCGGGATGCCTGGAGCGCCACTGCCTGGTGTGCTTCACTATTCACGATACGCTGGCTTTCCTTACCGTCTTTCACATAGGGGTTGTCGAACAGACCCACACGAAACTTAACCGACAGAACATCTCTCACCCTGCTATTGATTGTGTCCATTGGAATGCGCCCTTCTTTTACTAATTCTCTCAGATAGATAATAATACTGTCCGGCGGTGTGAAGGTGGTGCGCACATTCATCCCTCCCATGTATGCCTGAAAGACAGCTTCCTTAAGATTCGAGGCAGTTTTGTGTTTAGAGTAGAGATATTCAAGTGCATCGCTGTCGCTCACCACATAGCCCGTGAATCCAAATTCCTTGCGCAGCACTTCTATCATCCAGTAGCTGCTGCCGGAAATCGGCACGCCGTCATAATCATTATAAGAGCTCATCACACCCATCAGGTTAGCTTCTTTGATTACCTTCTGAAAAGGATATAGTAGTACATCTCTCACCTCGCGTGGCGCTACCTGCGGATCTGTTCTTGCCATCCCCTCGCGGGCACCCTTATTAACGCTGTACACTGCATAGTGTTTGGCGGTTGCTGCTGCATATTCCTGAATACCTTTAGCCATTTCAACTCCAAGTCTCGCCGTGAGATAAGGAGATTCGCCGTAAGATTCTTCCAATCGGCCAAACCGCTGATCGCGCGCAACATCCAGAATGGGTGCATACACATTCGTGTAGCCGAGTGCGCGCGCTTCTATTCCGGTAATTTGTCCCTCTCTGTGTACCAGCTTTCTATTCCACGTCATCCCCATATTCAACTGTGTAGGAAATCCTGTGGCGAGGTATGCTTCCACACCGCGGATACCTTCATCAGTAAAGTCGACCGGAATGCCCAGTCGTGTCTGCTCGATGAAGAATCGCTGTACTTCATTCATAGCCCATACATGCGTTGGGATATCCGTTACAATTGGCAGGGGATTCTTCTTGTAATCCCATGAGAAGTAGCCGTTGAGCATTTCGTCGATATTCGCGATACCGTCTTTCCAGATTTTGTTTTTCCATTCGGGAGTCGGTAGCGAATCTTTCAGAACTCTGCGAAACCCATAGAGCGTTGCCAGCTGGCATGTCTTTTCATCGAGGTTCATTTGAGCAATCAGGTCATCTAACCGTGCATTCAACGGCTGCGAAGGGTCTTCGTAAATATCTTTCTTGTTGTTTTTGTTGAAGTCGATCCATCCTTTTTTGTAGATGACCGGCATTGGTTCAAAGGCTTGCGAGTAGCCTGCGTTTCCTGTAAGCAGGAAGATCGCTAAAAGAGCTGTCAGACGAAAATTTCTCATAATCCGAAAATTATTAAACTTTCGCCGGATTGGCCTTGTCTTCCGGTAAAATTTGTTTTGCATAATTTTGAAAGATCGTGAAAAGATTCCTCTCTTTAGAAGTGCAGCTGATTGTAATTTGCTGATGACTTTCAGCGCCTCGTGGTGTATCCGCTGTAAATATGAATACCCTTTCCTCCTTGAGGCTTATAAGAAATATGCAAGTAAGGGCTTGAAGGTTATTATTATGAATGTCGACGACTCGAAAGATAAATGGGCAGGAGATGTAGAGAAGTATAAGTTCCCTTTTCCGGTTTTATCCGATCTTAAAGCTTTCTCGGGCGACCTTACAAAGAATTACGGAGCGATGTCTATTCCTAAAGTTTTTCTTATTGCCCCTGAAGGAACAATAGTTTCCGGTACGATCAGGCAGGAGAAGATATTGGAGGAGCTCGAAAAAGTGTATTCTTCAAAATGATTTAAAATGCCGTCGTGCATTCCAATGGCTAATTTCTGTGGCATCGGACTTTCTCTGTAATCGCCGTTTTTCTTTAATTATGTCTGTTTTTTACTAAGCATAGTAATGTTTGTTGAAGAATTCGAAAATTATCAATATCACATATCTACAGGCGTTGCTTTTTAGATTTTAATTATTTCGAAGCCATTGTACAGAACGAGATTCTGATTTCGCTATGCAGAGTGTCTCATTTTTTGACCGGAAAAAACTGTGAATTCGATTGATTTCATTAGTGTATTAAAAGTATTTTTACCCTGTTTTGTCAGGAATATGTAAAAAGCTATCTTTACCACCCTTAAAGAGAAACACATACCAAACAACAAGTTTTATAGATGGGTATTGAAGAGAGAAATACCTTTTTATGAAGCACACCTAAGCTGACCGCTTCTTGAGAAACAATAAAAAAGCAATCATTCTATATAATTTTTCAAAACAAATACTAATGAATATGGTACGAGTTGTATCAGAAAAAGAGAATCAGACGGGATGGCTCATCCGGAAAAGTTTAAAAAGGATTGGAGTCGCGACCTTGTTCATGACGGGATTGTATCTACAGGCAACGGCCGGACTATCCCCGGTGGTGTCTCCGTTTGATATGGACCGGAGTACGGCCGGGTGGTCTGATGTGTTTAAAGATATCAGCGGTCAAGTGATTGACGAAGCAGGCATACCGGTGGCAGGAGCAACCGTGACGGTCAAGAGTACAGGTAAGGCTGTTTCGACAGGTGAAGATGGCGCCTTTACGATTGATGCTAAAGAAGGTGACGAATTAGTTGTTACCCACGTATCTTACCAGACAAATACGGTTAAGGTGGGTGCAACTGATTTCATCATGATCATGTTGTCTTCTAAAGTAAATCAGTTGGAAACGGTAACCATCACCGGTTATACCGGGTACTCAAGAAGGGAAAGCCCCAGTGCCACCACATTTGTCACCAGCAAAGAAATCAACCAGGTACCGATGAGTACCGTTGATCAGATTCTTCAGGGCCGTGTTCCGGGGATGAGTGTTATCTCCAGCTCAGGTCAGCCGGGACAGAATGCTTCTGTTGTCATCAGGGGTATTGGTAGTATTGGCGGCAGTACCACTCCATTATATGTAATGGATGGCATCCCTATTGAGAGTAATTATTTCCAGACGATCAACCCGCAGGATATTGAATCGATGACAGTTTTGAAAGACGCGTCTGCTAAAGCTCTATACGGTTCAAGAGGTTCCAACGGTGTGATTGTTATTACAACTAAGAAGGGAAGAAAAGGCAGACTGAGCATAGGTTATAATTCACAGTATGGATTCTCTGATTTGACAAGCCCGCGTTTTGAAATGATGGACACCAGGGAACACCTGAGGTTTGAAGAGGAAGTAGGGTTGGAAACAGGACAGACAATCGGGCCTGGATGGACATACTCCCGTAAGAATCCCGACTATGCTAACCACACTGTTGAGTGGCAGAAGAGAGCCGATTTCATTCTGGACAGTTTAAGGCAAATTAATACAGACTGGCGTGATATGTTCTTCCGCAAAGGTCAGTTTGTTGAGCAACAAATAAGCCTCAGCGCAGGAAATGAAAATGTTCAGACCTATAACGCTTTGGGCTACTGGAAGCAACAGGGTATCGTAAAGAGAACCGGGATGGAGCGTTTCACGCTACGCAATAACGTGAATGTTAAGTTCGGGAAGTTCACCGCCTCGTTTAATTCATCTTTAGGATTCTCAAACTCCCAGTTCACCTTCAACGAGGGGGGTACTTCAGTTGGTACTCCGATGGCTTCAGTTTATTACGCGTTGCCGTATGAGTATCCTTACCTGCCCGATGGAAGCTTCCACGCGACAGATGGTGCTATAACTTTCTTAGATACACGTGAAGGAAGCAGGGGTTTGGACGTTTTATTCGGTACTTCAAGCAAGACAGAACAGTTTAAGACTGTACTGGGGATCAGTCTCGCATATGAAATTGTTCCGGGTCTGAAGGTTTCTACCAGAGCCGGTGTTGACTTAAGAAGCTCGACTGATCAGAATTTTGTTAACCCGGATTCATATTACGGTAGTAAAGTATTCGGTCAGCAGGGATCTTTTGGGGAAGGACAGAGAAGAAACTTCAACATTGTTTCTACATCGGGCATCACTTACGGAAAGAAAATTAATAAGCACGATTTTGAGGTTTCAGGATTCTTTGAATACCTGCACAATCATTACAGATCATTCGGTTACACCGGATACGGAATAGACAACAGACTCCCTGAGACTCCCGCCGGTATGACGGTGACAACTACTTTCCTGCCGAGCCTTAGCGGTGGCCGTACGTTCAGCACGCTGATGTCGTATATGGGAGTTGGTAAATATACCTTCAATGATAAATATACTTTAACTGCCAGCTACAGATACGATGGTGCTTCTTCTGTTGCGCCGGTCAATCGCTGGCATGGGTTCTACTCCTTTGGGGTAAACTGGGATGCTAAACAGGAAGCTTTCTTAGCTAACAATGATTTCATTTCTACGTTGAGGCTGAGGGTCAGCTACGGACAGACCGCCAGTCCGTTCGGCGGCGACTTCCTCTACCTGCCAACTTACTCTGTATCTACGACCTATGGCGGCCAGCCTGCTATAAGGCCGGGCGCGATCGGTAACCCTGATTTTGACTGGGAGTACGTAGATGAATTCAACACCGGATTTGATCTGGCACTCTTTAAATCACAAAGAGTAAAAATCATCTTCGATTTCTACGACAGGATTACAAGAAACATGTTCATCGACCAACCACTGTCGGCTACTTCGGGTGCTTCTTCAGCTCCCCTGAGTACCGGCCGCATGAGGAACAGAGGTATAGAGCTGGGGCTGAGTGGTGATATCATTCAGACTAATAAATTCAACTGGAATGTCGGGTTTAACGGTGGAATGAACAACAATACCATCCTTCATGTAACTGATGTGACGGACGAGTTACCTGACGGAAGTACAAGGATTATTAAAGTGGGTTACCCCTACGGAACATACCTTGCTCCCAGATGGGGAGGCGTGGATCCGCAAACCGGTGAAGCATTATACTACAACCGCGACGGAAGTATCACAAACGTTTATAACGAAGAACAGCAGGCAGTACCTGATTTCGGAAGTTTCTATCCGAGATTTACCGGCGGTATTACTACCGGCATCAAGTATCGTAATATTTCAGTAGATGCGCTGTTTACGTTCGTTGCTGATGTTCATCGCTGGAACAATATCGACTTCTACATCGAGAACCTGGCTTACATATCCAGCAACCAAAGCAAGAGAATGCTTTACGACCGCTGGAAAAAGCCCGGTGACGTTACACACTTGCAGCGTATCGACATCCCGAGAAACTATACATCTAAAGACATCCAGGATGCTTCATTCATGCGCCTGAGAAACCTGAAGATTTCTTACAGCATTCCGGGCGATGTGCTGCAGAGGCTGAATATCTTCAAGACTGTTGACATTTTTGCACAGGGAGAGAACCTGTTTACATGGACAACATGGAGAGGGCTTGATCCTGAAAACAACAGGGTTTACGGAAGGTTTGAATATCCTAACGCTCGTACATATACTGCAGGAATCAATATTAATTTTTAATCTGATAGTCATGAACATAAAAAAACTATTCTTTTATTTCTCGCTCTCCGGAGTTTTGCTGGTATCGTGTGATAAGCTCGATATGCCGCCGACGGATTCTATTGATCCTACCAAGGCTTTCCGGAATTTGAATGACCTGAATATGGGCGTGTTGGGAGCCTATGCTCCATTAGACTATACGTTGATGGATATCGGCGCCATTGTGTCTGATGAAGTGATGTTACCGACAGAGAATACCGTATCTAATACCGTATCATACAGATGGATGTACAACTCTTCCTACGGTTCTGTTACCGGTGCATGGAGTGAGTACTATCTGGTGATAGACAGGGCAAACAGGGTGTTGGAGGCGATTCCTGGTATTTCTGTAACAGGGGCCGGACAGACTACATTAGATCAGTATCACGGAGAAATGCTGGCACTAAGGGCTTTTTGCCACTTTGAGTTGCTGAAGGCTTATGCATCAAAGTATGACAGCGACGGAATGGGCGTACCTTATATGAAGCGCCACGAACTGACTTACCCGGGAAGGCCCACCGTGCAGGAAAACTTCCGGGATATCAATGCGGATTTACAACAGGCAAAAGACCTGATTCCTTCGGGATTCAGTGATAAAAGCAGGATTACAAAAAATGCAATTGCAGCTATCCAGGCAAGGGTTGCACTTTATGCTAAAGACTGGGACGGGGCTATCACTTATGCTACTGAGGCGCTCGGACAAGAACCGTTGGTCGCAAGAAATGATTTTGGTAAGGTATGGATAGACCAGACAAAAGATGAAGTAATCTGGGCACTTGCCAGAGTACCGGGCGATTCTAAGATTGGTACTGCTTTCTTCCGTGAAACAGGTGAGATCGTGCTGTATGCACCTTCCTTCAAGTTGATTAATACATTTGACAGGGCTAATGACATCCGGTTCAGTACCTATATCACTTACGATCAACTGCGCTATGATAATTCCGGTGGCAAGAAATCGGCTTATCTGATTAAAAAGTATAACGGAGGAAATCCACTGAATTTCGGACTGACAGATATCAAATTATTCAGAACTGCCGAAATGTACCTCATCAGGGCAGAAGCACAGGTGGAAAAAGACAATAGCCCGGCGGGTATCACTACCGCCGCAAAAGATTTAAATGATTTGAGAAGAGCGAGAATCATTGGATATGTGGATGCAAGCTTCCCGGATAAACAAAGTTTGATCAATGCTATTTATCAGGAGCGGTTTAAAGAACTGGCCTTTGAAGGACACCGGTTCTTTGATCTGAAGCGCCGGAACATGGCTGTAGAACGCACACCGGAAGATGCAGCGAACGCATCAGGTGCAATAAGATTAGATCCTACAGCAGCGCAATATTGCTTCCCAATCCCGTCAGATGAAATGTCGGTAAATAAGAATATGGTTCAGAATCCTAATTATTAATGTTGTATAATAATCTTTTGTTTAAATCTTCTGTAATGAAATATGTTCTCTCCTTTCTGTTAGTTGTTTTTTGGGCCACCGGATGTATGAAGGAGGACAACTCTAATCCTTTTAATCCAAGAGGAGAAGAGCCGGTAACTCCGGGAGCTACAACACGCCCGGCATCAATCGGGATCGTTGGGGATACTTCCGACGTTACAAAAACGACAAGAGGCGGGATAGTGATTATGGGAGGCGGCGCAGACGTGGATGCTGCTTTTCGCTGGATGATAGAAAGGAGTGGAGGCGGTGATGCCGTTATTATACGTGCTTCCGGAACTGATGCTTACAATTCTTACGTAAACAGATTAGGGACGCTTAATTCGGTCGAAACTTTGAAGATTGATTCGCGCAGACTCGCTGAAGATGATGGAGTAGCCCGGATCATCCGCAATGCGGAATTACTATTCATTGCCGGTGGTGATCAGTCTGATTATACCGGTTACTGGAAGGGAACAAAAGTAGAAGCAGCTATCAATTATTTGATGACAACTAAAAAAGTACCTGTTGGCGGAACCAGTGCCGGTGCGGCTATTTTGGGTAACTTTTATTTCAGCGGAGAGAGGGGTAGTGTGGTATCGAGCTCTGCTTTGGCAAACCCGTTTGGTTCGGATATTCTTCTGTATAATAATGATTTTCTGAAAGCACCTTATCTGCAGAATGTGATTACCGATCAGCACTTCACGCAAAGAGAAAGAGAAGGCAGGATGATGGTGTTCATGGCAAGAATAATGAAAGACTGGGGCAAGACACCACAGGGTATTGCGGTGGATGAAGCTACTGCTGTATGTATTGACGATGCAGGAATGGCTTCAGTGATTGGTTCTAACAAAGCATTTTTCATGAAGGCTTTTTCTGATAAAGCGCCCGAGGTAATGAGTCCGAATACACCGCTCACCTGGAATTGGAGTGGACAAGCAGTTTATGTTTCATCGGTTTCAGCAAGAGCAACCGATAACAAATTCAATATGGTGACATTCTCGCCTGAAAATACCAATGGTGTTACCAACTATTGGTGGGCAGTGAATGTCGGCTCGTTGAGTATTGTTGCGGAGTAAAGTAATTTAAATGAGGAAATTCTTCATCATATCAGGTTGTTTTGTTTTGGCCGCAGGGCTTTTGATGTCCTGTAACGACAACAGTCAATCGGCCGAAGGGACGAAGTATGTGATGGTGATTCACGGGGGTGCAGGTACAATTGATAAATCGACCATGACACCTGAAAAGGAAAAAGAATACACGGAAGCTCTGACTGCAGCATTGCAAGCAGGATATGATAAGATACAGGAAGGAAGTTCTTCTCTTGATGCCGTTCAGGCAGCAATCAATGTAATGGAAAACTCTCCACTGTTCAATGCCGGGAAGGGAGCTGTTTTTACACACGACGGTAAGAATGAGTTGGATGCCTCTATTATGGACGGGGCTACACTAAAGGCCGGAGCTGTTGCAGGGGTGACAAATCTTAAAAATCCTATCAGTGCGGCGAGGGCAGTAATGGAGAAGTCGGAACACGTGATGCTCGTAGGAAGAGGAGCAGAGATATTTGCTGCTGCCAATGGTTGTGATACTGTTGAACCTTCTTATTTCTTTACACAGGAACGATGGGATCAGTTGCAACGGATGATTAGCAAAGAAGAAACCAACCATGCAGCTTTCAACGATTTTGATCCTAAGAACAGCAGGATTTCAGGAGTGTCTGACAAGGATAAAAAGTTTGGTACCGTGGGAGCAGTTGCGTTGGATAAGCAAGGTAACCTAGCAGCGGGTACGTCGACCGGCGGCATGACCAATAAAAGATACGGCAGGGTGGGTGATGCTCCGATTATCGGTGCAGGAACCTACTGTAATAATGCAACTGCCGGTGTGAGCAGTACCGGTTGGGGAGAATATTACATCAGAGAAGTTGCGGCCAACCGCCTTTCTTCTTTGATGGAACTAAAGGGCCTGACTGTTGCCGATGCTGCAAAACAAGTGATTCATGAAATTGAAACTATGGGTGGAAATGGTGGAATCATCAGTTTAGACAGGGCAGGAAATGTGGCAATGGAATTTAATACCCCGGGAATGTACAGGGGTACTGTGGACGAAAACGGAAAGATTTCAATATTTATTTATAAGGAATGAGGTTGAAGAGAATAATAAATATTGGCTTATTGTTTTGTTTTATACTGACGGCAAGAGTTGTCGACGGTCAGGTAAAAACAGGCAATCTTTTTATCATCGGAGGAGGAGAGCGCTCAACTGCGTTGATGCAGGAACTTGTAAACACGGCTGCACTTTCGTCTCAGGATTATATTGCAGTACTGACGATGGCGAGCGGAGAGCCGGAAGAATCGTTTCAGGCGGTGAAGAAGCAATTCAACGCGTTGTGCAGCAACCCGGTTACAAAGTTGCACTTTTCAGCCGAAGAGGCTAAAAGCAAACAGACTTGGATTGATTCGGTGAAAAACGCAAAACTGATTTATGTTGTTGGAGGCGATCAAAACAGGTTTATGGATGTAGTGCGCGGCACGGAATTGTATTATGCGATGCATACTGCATATACTAGAGGAGCAACGATTGCAGGAACCAGTGCGGGTGCAGCCATCATGTCGAAAATCATGATAACAGGGGAAGAGAAAGATAAAAAAGACAACAATAATTTCAGAGAAATAAAAAAAGACAATGTCATTACCTCAGAGGGGATGGGATTTGTAGATAAGGCGATCATAGATCAGCATTTTATCAAGCGCAGCAGATATAACAGGCTGCTGAGCGTTCTGGGGGATCATCCGGATAAAATGGTCATTGGTGTTGATGAGAGCACCGCAGTAGTGGTACATGGAAATAAGGTGCGTGTTGTAGGAGAGAGCCAGGTAGTGGTTGTATCAAAGCCTAAGAAGGTAAAGACTTTTAACGGAGATAAGATTGGCTTGCAGAAGGCTGCATTTTCTCTTTATTCGCCGGGAGACACTTTTAAATTAAAATAAATACAGGTAATCTAATAAGTGAAAAAGAACGCTCGTTTAAAATTTTAAAAACTTCAGAAGATGTTGACAACAAAAAGATTAATTCCGTTTTTATTGGGGGCGCTGTTCATCACACTGGGTTGCGAAAAGACCAGTTATAATTTTGATGATCTTCCCGATACCGTGAAGAGCTATTTCACAACGGATAGTGCGGCTTATGATGTAGGCGATGTAATCCAGTTCAACAATAAATCAGAGAGTGCAGACACTTATCTCTGGGACTTTGGTGACGGAACTTCATCTACCGATCAAAACCCTACGAAATCGTACGGTGCACCCGGAATATTTACTGTTGCTCTGAAAGCTATAGGACCGGGAGGTACAGGTAACTATACTATTAATCTGACCATTCGGGATACGACCCCTCCTCCTCCAACGGTTAAGGATATGTTCTTTATTGAATACGGAACTAATGCTATTCGAAAGATACAATTGGTGCCCGGCTCTAGTGCTGAATTAATAGCTGATATTACGGATAAGGCGGGAGTAGGTCTGGTGTACGATTCCGTTAACGAGAAGATTTACTTTACAGATTTTGAGTTTTCAAATAATGGTAAGGTTTGGAGAATGAATTTGGATGGAACCGGTCTGGAGGAACTTGTTTCTGATATTGTCGACCCATACTCAATTGCAATCAACCTGAATGCTGGAAAGATTTACTGGGCTGATGATGATGGTAATATTTCAAGAGCAGACCTCGATGGCGGTAACCTCGAAAGAGAGTTTGTGAAAATTCCCGATGGCATGATGCGCGGAATTGCCTACGACAGCAAGAATGATATTATTTATTTCCAGGAGGTAAATGAAGAGGTGATCTATGTTTGTAAAGGCGATGGAACGGGGGTTTCCAAACTGCTCACCGGAACTTATGGATATTCTTTGTTTGTTGACGAAGTGAATGATAAACTGTATTATGACGATCGTAATACCAAGTCTATTAAGAGAGCTAATCTCGATGGTTCAGGCGCAGAAAAGTTTGTGGATGCCAACACACCCAGCACCAGGATTCACGGTATGGGCATAGATTACAACGAGGGAAAATTCTACTGGGCTGATAGAAACGCAGGCATTATTAAACGTGCTAACCTCGACGGAACAAATATTGAAAATTTCTTGTCAGGCTTGTCAAGCCCGAGAGGCCTGTTCATCAAATAAACAGGTTCAAAATAATTTAAAGGGACGCCGGTAAGCGTCCCTTTTTTATTTCGCAACGGGGAATTACCAAATATCATTTTTCGCAAGTACCTCCGGTTGCCGATATGTATCTTCGTGGAGTTTAAAACCAAAAGAATATGAAAGCAGTTAGAATGACAGGTGTCAATCAGCCTCTTGAAATGCAGGAAACTCCCATTCCTGAGATCGGTGATCGTGATATTTTGGTAAAAGTGAAGGCGGCGGGTATTTGCCATTCTGATGCGCACTATCGCGCCGGAATTTCTCCGGTTAGTTTCACTCCCATTACACTGGGACACGAGGTGGCAGGCATAGTTGAGAAGATTGGTAAAGATGTAGATAATGTAAAACCCGGCGACAGGGTTTGTCTGCATTACCTGATTACCTGTGGTGATTGTTATTATTGCTCAACTGGCAATGAGCAGTTTTGCCCGAAAGGCCAAATGATCGGCCACCATACCGATGGCGGATATGCGGAATACATCGCAATTCCCGCCCGCAATGCGATTCATTTGCCCGATGAAATTCCGTTTGAACAAGGTGCCACCCTGATGTGTGCTTCGGCAACGGCATTCCACTCTCTCATGAAGGGCAGGATAAAGCCCGGTGATAAAGTAGCCATATTTGGTGTGGGCGGACTCGGCCAGTCAGCAGTACAACTGGCAAAAGCATTCGGTGCTACCGAAGTTTTTGCCATAGATATCAATCCCGATAAACTGGATCTGGCTGCAAAATATGGAGCTACTTCACTCAACGGCAAAGAAGTGAATGTAGTTGAAGAAATTCGTAAAAAGACCGGTGGACGTGGTGTAGATGTAGCGATAGAAATGATCGGATTGATAGAAACACAGAAACAGGCATTGCAGTCTGCCGGTCCGATGGGAAGGGTAGTTCTGGTAGGGCTTTCCAATAAAGACTTGTCAGTACACACATACAGCGAGATTCTAGGCAATGAAGTAGAACTGATCGGTTCGAATGATCACCTTTTGCAAGAGTTGCCTAAGCTGGTTGAGTTTGCTTCAAAGAAAATGCTGGATACTTCTCATGTGGTCAGCCGTACAATTCCGTTAGATGCCAAAGCCATCAATGATACTTTAGATGCGTTAGAAAGATTTGATGCAGGAGTGAGAACGGTTATTGTTCCCTAGGTATTGGCATTTTTGTATAGTACACGGATTAAAAAATATGTATACCATCCGGTGTTTTGTTTTTTTCTATCCTGGGAATACACTTACAACTAATGGAAAGGGATTGATAAAAAAAGGATACTCCGGGGAGAGAAGATGAAGCGATTTTATCTTTGAGGTCTGGGACGCGTGAGCCGGACAAACGCGCGGAGCGATCGGGTTGTCCTTGTCCGCCGCGGCGGATTTGGTTACTTTTTGTGTCAAGATAAAAAGTGACAATAAGAAACATAGGGCTGTAGTGAGAGATTGGTTGCATTCATCAAACAGGTTTCCTTATAGCAGCACCATTGCTCTATTGACGGATAAGCACTAACAAGACCGTTACATCAGTAATAGAGTTTCCTCAATTAACCTTAGCTTGGTACAAATTAAAATTCTCTGGGAAAGTTGGCTGATAATGCCACCGTTGGTAAACCGTTGTGGCTTCCGTAATGATTTATGACGCAACCTGAAAAGCATCCGGATACTCGGTTACTAACTTCTCTTCAATATTATTAGTCACCTTATCAGACGCAACAAACAAAACGATATAAAAACCTACGACAATACTGTAACCTAATGGATGTACTTCATCCAGGTGGCTAAGAATCTGTAACAGGAAATAGAGCGCCAGAAAACCAAGATTGGAATGGAAGCTAAAATTGAGCAGAGCAAATTTCTTTCCGGTCTTTTTTACTTTTCTGGTGAGTCTGATATGATGATAAAGATTTGACGCAATACCATAGAAAAGAATACCTACCAGCAAGATCGCTCCTGCACTTTCATTCCACGATATGGTATAGTAGAGCAGGGTAGAAAAGAAGAGCACACTCAACACCTGCGGCCATCCGAATTGTTCTTTAATAAATTTCCAATAGGCAGCTTTGGATATCTTGAAAACCTGAAGTTGTTTTTCCGCGACTATGGGTGCAAAACCCATAGTCCCGAATCCCTTATACACTTTATCCAAGGCGTCTTCGAAAGATAACTTCTTGTCTTCAGCCATTTTGGCTTCGATGGCATTAGCTAAATGATCGACTAACTCCAACTGCACTTCGTAGTAGTAAACGTAATGCTTTTCGCAAAACTTAAACAGATAGTCTATTTGTTCATCAGTCAGCATCACGCAAGTTTTAGATTAAAGATGTTTTGCAGGTGTAGTACAAACTCGGTTATTTCTCCGAAAGAATGTTTAGACACTTTCTTCCCTTTTGAAGTGAGTTTGTAATACTTTCTCATTCTGTTATCTACAAACTCCTGCTCCGCTTCTAATATTCCTTCAGCCTCCAGACTGTGGAGCAGCGGATACAGCGCGCCTTCAGTGATCTTCACCTTTCCATTGGTGATGGCCTTCACCTTTTGGGTAATCTCAAAGCCGTACATCCTGCCGTTTTCTTCCAGCAACCGGATGACGATCGGCCTCAAAATGCCTTTGTATAATGAAGGATTATTCATACCTCAAATATACATAAGAATCTTAGGTATGCAAATTTTTATTTGGTTTAGGATTGGTATGTACTGAGCAAAACACCTGACTCTTTATTCGAAAAATCACCGGATAGGTTGTTGTTCAATAACTGTATAGCAATAAAAAAGCTTCCCTACACAAGTAAGGAAGCCTGTTCTCTGTTCACGCGTCTATGCTATGACGAAAAGAGATAAGTATAACACCCCTATTGATTATTTCTTATATACGACAGGAACTCGTTGCGCACACTCTTGTCTTCAAACTTCCCCGAGAAGTGAGACGTAACAGTCTTACTGCTGATGTCTTTCACCCCTCTGGAAGCAACACACATATGATCGGCCTCTATCACTACCGCTACATCGTTGTGATGAAAGATTTCTTTTAAGGCTTCGGCTATCTGGACAGTCAGCCGCTCCTGTACCTGCGGACGTCTGGCGTAATACTGTACCAGCCGGTTGATTTTTGAGAGGCCGATAACATGGTCGCCGGGAAAATATCCTACATGCACTTTTCCGATAATCGGCACGAAGTGGTGCTCACAATTAGAATAGAGTGCAATGTCTTTTACCACTAACATTTCGTCGAAGTGGTATTTATTTTCAAAGAGTGTGATCTCGGGTTTGTTTTTGGGATCCAGTCCGCTGAAAATTTCCTTGACATACATCTTGGCCACTCTTTTCGGTGTGTCTTTAAGGCTGTCGTCAGTCAGATCGAGTCCGAGTATTTTCATAATCTCGGCAAAGTGTTCCTGTATCTTTTCAATTTTTTCGTCGTCTTTTGTTGTCTTGTTTACCTTTTGATAAGGCAGTACGTCGTTCAGAATGTTGGTAAGATCAATTTTTGTTGTTTCGTGCATGGTTTATGTTCTTAAAGGTCTTTAATTCGGTTCATAACATTGTTCACTACTGTGTCACAGTACACCAGGTTGAACTCGTAGAGCATATTGGCGGGATATGATTTTATCAATTCGCCGACGATTATTTCCTTGGCACTTTGCAGGCGATATTCCACCTCTTCCTCGCTGAGGTTAAGGAGTTCTTCCGTTTCGTGGGCACTTAACCCGGTGACCTGCCTTAATGAAAACACTATCCTGTATGGGAAATTCATTTTTCCCAGTATCCCCTCAACAACAGGGGCCAACTTACATGGAGAACTTTCATCGCCCTGCCTGCCGGCCGAGTCGTTGAAATCACAGTATTTTTCAGCGTTTTCCATTATTTTTCAACAAGTTATCATTCTATTTGAGTAGGTGAGGTTGCAAAAGGTTACAGAAAAGATCAAAAATTTTCTTTTTTCCGCACGAAATGCCTCTTTAACCATGCCAAAGAACATTGCTATCTCAATTATGACCCCATTCTGACACCGCTTATGTATTATTCCACTCCCCCCGTTACTTATTATTCCTACATTTAGCCTCAAAAAATAATTCAATGAGTTTAAGTAAGCGTTCCTGGGCAGAACCATTTAAAATTAAGATGGTTGAGCTGCTCAAAATGACCACGCCTGCACAGCGCCAGAAGGCTATTAAAGAGGCAGGCTACAACACCTTCCTTCTGAGATCAGAGGATGTGTATATTGATTTGTTGACGGATAGCGGTACCTCTGCTATGAGCGATCAGCAGTGGGCGGGCATGATGCTGGGAGATGAAGCTTATGCCGGAAGTAAAAACTTTTACAGGCTGGAATCAGTTGTAAGAAAGTACTATGGGTACAAGCACCTGATTCCGACACACCAGGGCAGAGGGGCTGAGCACCTTTTGTCTCAGGTGATGATTAAGAAGGGAGATATCGTTCCCGGAAATATGTATTTCACCACAACCCGTTTGCACCAGGAGCTGGCAGGCGGAACTTTTGCCGATGTGATTATCGACGAAGCACACGATTCGCAGAGTCTGCATCCGTTCAAGGGAGATGTAGATATTAACAAGCTGGACAAGCTGGTGAAGAAATACGGTGCTAAGAGGATTCCCTATGTCTGTGTAGCAACCACCGTGAACCTGGCGGGAGGGCAACCGGTTTCTATGAAGAACCTGAAAGAACTGAGAGCCTACACGAATAAGCATGGTATTAAGGTAATGCTGGATATGACACGTCTTGCAGAGAATGCATACTTTATTCAGCAGAGGGAGAAAGGCTACGGAAGAAGAAGTATTGCCTCTCTCGTGAAAGAGATGTGCAGTTATACCGACGGAGCCACTTTCAGTGGTAAGAAAGACGCGTTGGTGAACATCGGCGGTTTCCTCGCTGTGAACGATGATCATATTTTTGAAGATGCCAGCAATATGGTAGTCGTTTATGAAGGCCTGCATACTTATGGAGGTATGGCGGGAAGAGATATGGAAGCCATGGCTACGGGCATTGAGGAATCAGTACAGGATGAGCATATGAAAGCAAGGGTAGGACAGGTAATCTATCTTGGTGAGAGTTTAATCGATGCTGGTATTCCTATTGTTCAGCCAATCGGCGGCCACGGTATCTTCCTGGATGCCAAGCGCTTCCTGCCGCATCTGAAGCAAGATCAGTTTCCCGCACAGGCATTAGCAGCCGAGTTGTATGTGGACTCCGGAGTACGTGCTATGGAGCGAGGTATTGTATCGGCAGGGCGCAATAAGAAAACGGGCGATCACTACTATCCGAAACTGGAATTGGTGAGATTGACCATACCCCGCCGTGTTTATACTCAGGCACACATGGATGTAATTTCAGAATCGGTACAGCATGTGTATGAGCACCGCGATAAAGTGAAGGGGTTGAAGATGGTGTACGAGCCAAAATACCTCAGATTCTTCCAGGCCAGGTTTGAAAAACTGAAGTAACAATTCAGAGCATATAAATAATTTATAATTACAAGTAATGTCGGCGGAGAGTCATTTTTCCGGCGACATTTTTATATCTGTTCTTATTCTGTTCTTCTAATGATATCAGCTGAATGTCTCCCTTATCTTTTCCCAGAAGCCTTTTTCATTCTTGTCGGGATGCGGTTTGAAGTTATCACTCTTACTGAGCGATTCCAGTGCAGCCTTTTCTTCGTCGCTGACCTTCTGCGGTGTCCATACGTTTACCTGTATCAACTGGTCGCCTTTAGAGTGAGAGTCTAATGAAGGAAATCCTTTGCCTTTCAGTCTGAAAATTTTACCGCTTTGCGTACCTGCCGGTATTTTTATTTTAGCCCTGCCATCAATTGTCGGCACTTCAGTTTGTGTTCCAAAAACAGCGTCAGTGAAACTGATGTAAAGATCGTAGGCTACATTATTGCCCTCGCGTTGTAAGTGAGGATGCTTTTCTTCTTCGATAAGTATAATTAAGTCACCGGGTGCACCGCCTCTTTCTCCTGCATTTCCTTTTCCGCTCATACTGAGTTGCATTCCTTCGCTCACACCTGCAGGAATATCAATGGTTATGTTTTCTTCACCATAAACACGGCCTTCGCCTTTACATTGAGGACATTTAGCCGTAATAGTTGTTCCTTCACCATTACATTCCGGGCACGTTGTAACAGTTTGCATCTGTCCCAGGAAGGTATGCTGAACTCTTCTCACCTGACCGCTTCCACCGCATGTATTACATGTCTGTAAGCTGCTGCTGTCTTTAGCACCATTACCATGGCATTGGTTACAGGTTACATATTTCTTAACCTTGATCGTCTTTGTAACACCTTTGGCTATTTCCTCGTAGTTGAGTTTAATGCGCACTCTTAGGTTGCTGCCTCTTACTCCACGCGATCTTCTGCCACCTGATCTCCCTCCGCCGAAGAAACTTCCGAAAACATCATCTCCGAAAATATCTCCAAACTGGCTGAAGATATCCTCCATATTCATTCCACCGCTGAAGCCGCCGCCGCCACGTCCGGGTCCGAATGCGCTGTGTCCGAACCGGTCGTATTTTGCGCGTTTTTCAGGATTGCTTAATACTTCATATGCTTCCGCTGCTTCTTTGAATTTCTCCTCTGCCTGCTTATCACCCGGGTTACGGTCTGGGTGATACTTCATGGCTATCTTGCGGTAGGCTTTTTTTATTTCCTCGCCTGTGGCAGTTTTCTGCACTTCCAACACTACATAATAATCTCTTTTTGAAGCCATAATTTTTCAATGCTTTTATTAAATCACGCTCACCGGCCCGAAAATTATTTTCCGACTACCACTTTTGCGAAACGAATCAGTTTGTCGTTCAGCATGTATCCTTTCTGGATTTCTTCAATCACTTTGCCCTTCAGATTGTCATTTTCAACAGGTACGTGGGCCAATGCCTCTTCAGTATCGACATCGAATTCCGTGTGAAGGGTTTCGATAACTTTAAGTCCTCTTTGTTCCAGAATCCTTCTGAATTTATTAAATATTAACTGTACCCCTTCAGGAAGCAGGTTTTCAGATTCATCCTGACCTTTTTGGCTTTCAGCACGATCTATATCGTCTAAAACTTCCAGCAACGATAAAATTACGTCCTTGGAAGCAGTCTGGCGGATTTCCAAAATTTCTTTGGCTGTTCTTTTTCTATAGTTATCAAACTCTGCAAAGAGCCTAACATATTTGTCTTTTTGCTCACCCATTTCTTTCTGAAGAGCTTCGTAAGCTTCAGACAAAGTTTTTTCGGTTCCTTCTTCGTCATTTTCAACTGCCTGGTTTTCAGCTACGGCATGCGCTTCTTCGTTAAGCTCTTCTTCGTGATGTCTGTTTTCTTTCTTACTCATGAATCTTTCATTTTTTAAATCGCGTGCAAAGGTACGATGTCAAAACCTTTGCCAAGGCCCGTAAGAGAGACAAAATGACACTAAATAGCCGCTTTTAATGAAGTTTTAGGCAATAAAAAGAATATACCGCTGGAGAATGGCAGTATTATGAGCAATATGACAAGGAAGAAGAGTTTATCGTGCTACCTGGAATTTACCTGATTCGAGGATGGCCCCGTTTGCATTGCGCACATGGTAGATGTAAATTCCTCTGTAGTAATCGGTTAGCGAAAGTGTTATCCTGGAGTCGGTCACCTTCACTTCATCTACTTTTTTACCGATAAAGTTGAAGATAACGATTGTACTGTTTTTGTCTGGGTTGTCAAACTCAAAATTCACAAAGTTGACCGCAGGGTTCGGATACAACTTAATTACCTTCATCGTCTCGGATGTGTTACCCGGCCTGATCTGGCTGTAGCCTGTGAGCGTGATTCCGGTAAATAGGATTATGTAGAGTACTTTTTTCAACAGGACAAAATTATACTAATTATCCATATAATAAAACGTAAAATACGGAATATTTTGCGGATTATTCAAGATAAAAAACGAAAGTTTTATAAAAAAATTGTCCGTTTCAGGCTACCAAACCTCGTAATCGAGCAGTTCGTTTTCTTTTTTAATACGCTTCCCCTCTTTAATCGTAAAGTATATTAAAGCACCTACAGCAGCAGTAGCCAGGACGAAATAAAATAGATTTCGTGCCGTATTGTCCTTCTTTTTCACCTCTTTTCGAGGTTTGGTTTCGGGGTTCATACACAAAATTTCATGTCAAAATTAGGACTAAAACACAGGTAAAACTGTCTTTTTCCGCAATGGCCAATTTAGTAAGAAAACAGGGGAAAAACGAATTTTTGTTACACTTTATTTATTGAAAATATTGACAGGTAAAATGAACTCAAAACGGTTTTTCCGGTTTTCCTCGAAGAGGTCCGAAGTCAGGAGACGAGTAAATCTGAATCCAAAAGAAATAGCTGCCTGGTTCCACCACCGGGTGTCGAAAAAGATTTCGACCCCTGCAGATTTGAAATCACGGCTGATTTGCGCCCGGGCGGTATCAAAAGACCTTGTAGTGGTATAATCGAAGAAAATATTCCCCCGGCTCCGCGCCCAATAGACGATGTTGGCTACCCCGGCCTCGGGATAAATGAGCGGAAGCTGATAGTTGAGTTGCACTCCATACATCCTGTACAGGTTTGCTGAATTATATCCCCTTGCAAAAGGAAAACTGTTGGAGAAGCTGATTTGCCGCAACGTATCTTTTGCTGCATAGCCGGCTCTGAAATTAAAACTGTGCGTAGCGCTGAATCCCGGAAAAAGAAACCTTGCCGTGGTTAAGAATTGACGGCCGGTGACACCACTCAACCCATAATTGTATTTGAAACTGAATGACTGACCCCATCGCGGCAATACCTGCGCAAGAGCCTGCCGTGATTGAGTGTAGAAGGAAACGGAATGGCTCAGGTAACTATAGGTAAGTCCGCCAAACTCAGACTTAAATCCTTTCTGCGGCTGGAGTGATTTGTAATGATAGCGGCTGCCGAGTGTGAGCCCGGTGAACGACCGCCCTTTGCTTAGATTTAACGGAATCGATAACCCGAACTCAGGACCGGATTCATTAAAAAAAATGCGTTTATTGTTTTTTACGAAGTGCCTGTCGAAAGAATAAGCATAAGATGCGGATATGACCGGGAACCATCCTCCGTATAACAAGCTGAAGGATGTTGTTTTAGAGCGATCGGCGTTATTGAAGGTGAAACCTGCCTGTGATTGTATTGTGCCTAAAACGTTCTCTCCGATGAGGTTCAGACTGTACTCAGGATCCGATGTGCCGGGCTCTAAGCTGTGGAAGTTGAAAGGCTTACTGAAACGGGAGTATTTTTTTACTTCAAACGTGGAGTCTTTAAATGTGGAGATGTGGGCAGAGAAGTCGATTTTTTCCAGACTCTTCAAAAGCCCGCTTCCTGCAATGTAGTTTTCAATAGTAACCGGTATGTAAGAAAGCTCTGACAACGCCACCTTCTGCAATCTTAATCCCTGGGCTGTTCTTGTGCTCCATACTACCGAGTCCTTGGAAATATTTACTTGATATTTTCCCAGTGAGGTCAGTGGAGTTTCTATCCTGAATAATTTTCTATCAGGAATTACGAGTGCAAAGAGTTCATCGTTCATTCCGTAAGTGGATGAGAAGAAGAGGGTATCGCCCTTCACGAAAGGGTAACTGATGATCTGCTCACCAAGTGGAAGGAAGAAATCAGTGCTTCCTGATTCAATATCAAATTCCATCAGCGACATCTGCCCGGTTTTGTTGGTTACAGCACTGATAATCTTGTCTTTGTAAATAAGGGGATGGTAATACTGAATCACATCCGGGTGTGTGTATTTTCTGATGACAGTTCCCGTTGCTGCGTCGAGAAGATGAAGCGATATGTTTTGATCTTCAGATGCATCCACTGCTACAATGCTTTTGCCCGTTTCGTCAGGAGCCGGAGAGAAGTATCGGGTGTTATGTGTCAATGTGGTTTGCGTCCCTGTCTCTATGTCCAGTACCTGTATTTCATTAAAGTCGATATAACCCCAACGCACATGAGGCTTGATAGATGAATAATAAATTTTTCCGTCGTTATAAGTAAAATAACTGTCAGTCATTACGTCTGCAGTTCTGATTCTTCTTTCTTTTCCTTCTTCTATGATTGAAAATTCAGGAATACTCTTGGCGCTGCTTTTTAGGTAAATTAACCGGCCACTCTCATCAAACACCGGTGATTGTTCGTTAGTGAAATAATCAGGACCGGGCTGTACAGCCTTAGGATCGTTAAATTGATTTCTAAATTTACTCATGCTGTTTGCGCTAAACTCTTTGAAAGACACTCCTGAATATTTTTTGATGTTAGCCTGAAAAGGATAGAAGAGCGGGCGGAAAGAAGAAGCATCCTGCGTTACTTTCTTCCAGAAATCTTCTCCAAATTTTTCTTTTCCATAGTTTACGAGCATATAACCCAGGATGTACTTATCGGGAACAAAGTCGCGGTAAGAACCATTGCGCAGCTTCATCCAACTGTACTGTTTGCCGGTCTGCCACAAGGCCCTGAATCCGTCGTAGAAAGAAGGTATTTGCCCCCTCCCTTTTTGTCCAAATTCTGTCTCAGCATAGACAGCATCCCCTTCGAAAAACCAGTCGGGTACAGCCGCAGCATTGGCGAGCACCTGCCCCTCTTCTCCAAATATGATGCGCATCAAATGACTTGCCCCTGTATTGAAATTTGAATACTGTTGTGCGTGGCGGTACTCATGCAGTGCCAGTAAATCTGTCCACGGCATACTTCCGGTATTGACAGGCGAAGCGGGAGGATTGAGATAAAATTCGCTCCTGTAAGGTGCAAGTGCCACGAAACCGTTGGATTCCAATCCGGTGTTCCTCAGGATGATTGGAATTTTCAGCACCTTATCTCCGATGGTTTTCGACATTTTATCTTTTGAGAACCAGATTACGGATGCAATATGGTTAGCGGTTGAGTCAAGCCCTTTCGGAAAAATGATGTTGAAATCTTTTGTTTGAATCTGTTTCCATGATACAGACGGAGGGGTTGCACCGAATTTCTGTGCAGAAATATTCAGTGTTAAGGAGCATACAAGCAACAATAAAACAGCGTGTCTGAACATTTAATAAGGTAGATTTGAACTGAAAGTGGTTGCCGTTGCTCTAAATTGGAAATTATGTCTAAGTTAATAAAATGTTTTTTGTGGTTTTTGCCTCTTTTGGTGCTGATTTCATGTAAGAAATCAGAAGATCAGCCCGGAACTATATTCGAGCAATATTTTGAAAAGCAGGTATTGAACCGTCCCTATATCATCACCAATGCAAACGACCGCGGAAATGATATTACCGCTCAATATGCCGGTTACGAGTTTGTACTTGGGAAGGGAAATGACTATTACAACGGACCCTTGATTGCGACAAAAGGCACATCGCGATACGAAGGAACCTGGAGCAGCAACGAAGATTACGGAAAATTGATAATTTCGCTTCCATCGCCCCCCGGTGAATTCGAATTTCTGACAAGATCGTGGAGGTTTACTTCCAAGAATATACCCACCCTGAAGTTTGCACCCTGGGGAAGCACTGAGGATATACAACTTACGATGGTGGGGCAGTAAGGCCAAAAAGGTTCAATATGAAAATATCGGAAGCAGTAACCCTTCTGGACAAGCTGGCTCCCCCACAGTTACAGGAATCTTATGATAATTCCGGTTTCCTCGTTGGTAATCGTGAGAACGAATGCACAGGTATTTTGGTCTCTCTCGATGTAACTGAAGCTATAATTGACGAAGCAGCGGAGAAGAACTGCAATCTCGTGGTGGCGCATCATCCCATAATTTTTAAAGGCCTGAAGCGGCTGACGGGCGATGGCTTTGTGCAGAGAACTGTAATGAAGGCTATCAAAAATGATATTGCGGTTTATGCGATTCACACCAATCTCGATAATGTGTTGCATGGAGTAAACGGGATGCTGGCAGGTCTGCTGGGGCTATCCAATACGCGTGTGCTTGACGAAAAGCAGGGCGGACTGAAGAAACTCGTCACTTTCGTACCTACGGATCATCTGGAGAAGGTCAGAAGTGCCTTATTTGCCTCCGGCGGTGGTTTTATCGGTAATTATGATGAGTGCAGCTTCAATCTGGAAGGAACCGGCACGTTCAGGGCACTGGAGGATGGGAATCCTTATGTTGGTGAAATAGGTGAGCGGCATTATGAGAAGGAGGTGAGGATAGAGATGATCTTCCCGGCTTATGCCGAAAGGAATCTGGTTAAAGCGCTGCTTGAATCGCACCCATACGAAGAAGTAGCCTATTACATTTCAACATTAGATAATACGGTTCGTTCCATTGGAAGCGGAATAGTGGGTGATTTAGAGGAGGAAATAAGTGAAGAAGAACTGTTATTTATGATAAAGAATGTGCTGGGTGCTGAAGTAATCCGTCATACGGAATTGCTGGGGCAGAAGGTAAAAAGGGTGGCTTTGTGTGGTGGTTCCGGATTTTTCCTTTTGCCTGCTGCCAAAAGGGCCGGTGCTCAGGCTTTTATCACGGCAGACGTCAAATACCATGAGTTTTTTGAAGCAGACGGTGAAATTCTGCTCGCAGATGCCGGTCATTACGAGACGGAACAATATACGGTAGAACTTTTGGCTTCCTATTTACAAAAGAATTTTCCTACCTTTGCCGTCCTAAAATCGGAGCTCAAAACCAATCCTGTTCGATATTTATACTGATTTTTGAAAGGTTGGCAGACCGGCTCTAAACATTAAAACACATACAAAAATTTATGGCTCAGGTAAAAGATTTTTCAATTGAAGAGAAACTTGCATCACTTGTAAAGCTGCAAAAAATCGACAGCAAGCTGGATGAGATCGAAGTGTTGAAAGGTGAACTTCCGATGGAAGTAAGTGATCTGGAAGATGAAATTGAAGGCCTCAATGCACGTCGTAACCGTATCGAAGAAGAGATTAACGGCATCACCCAGTATATAGAAGAAAAGAAAGCACACATCAAGAATGCTGAAGAACTGAAAAAGAAGTATGAGAAGCAGAGCGAGAATGTGAAGAACAATCGTGAGTTTGAAGCAATCACCAGGGAGATTGAAATGCAGACTCTTGAAATGAAGCTTGCTGAAAAGCACATCAAAGATGCTACTGAAGATATGGTTGAGAAAGCAAAGCATCTGGAAGACGCTAAGAAGGCGATTGAGAACAAAGAAGGCAACCTGAAAACCAAGAAAGCAGAACTGGAAAAAATCATTCACGAGACTGAAAAAGAAGAGAAGCAATACAAGAAGATTGAAGATTCAGCACGTGAAGAGGTTGAACCCAGATTGCTGCACAGCTACGACCGTATCAGACAAAATTACAGAAACGGCCTGGCTGTAGTACCGGTTGAAAGAGATGCCTGTGGAGGATGCTTCAATGCCGTTCCGCCACAGATTCAAAGCGAAATTCGTCAGAGAAAGAAAATCATCGTTTGCGAGAACTGCGGACGTATCTTGATCGACGACGAGCTGAACGATAGTGTAGAGGTGAAGTAAGTTCAAAAAATCAAAATATTCAGGCGCTGGCGACAGCGCCTTTTTTATTGTCGGAGGGAGGAAATAAATTCCACGTTCTGCCCGAAAGCCAAACTAATAATATTGTAATTTGCCCCTTGAAATGCTCTACCGTCTCCACATAAAGAATTACGCAATTATCGAGGAGCTGAACATCAGTTTCACGGAAGAATTGAACATCATCACCGGTGAGACAGGTGCGGGAAAGAGTATATTAATGGGTGCCTTGAGTTTGGTGCTGGGCGACAGGGCAGATTCTGCTATGCTCCTCGATAAGGAGAAAAAGTGTGTGGTAGAAGCCATTTTTAAAAGTACGAGCCACCAGCTCAAATCTTTTTTGCGCAGCAACGATTTGGATGAGGGAGAGGAAGTCATCGTCAGACGGGAAATTCTTCCCGGTGGTAAATCGCGGGCGTTTATTAATGACACTCCGGCTTCGCTGGTGCAATTAAGAGAGTTGTCGTCATTTCTTGTTGATCTTCACCGTCAGTTTGATACGCTGGAATTGAATAAAAAGGATTTCCAACTGGAAGTATTGGATGCGCTCGCTGGGCATGAAGAGTTATTGCATCAATATCAACGGTCGTTTGGCGATTATAAAAACCTAGTTCTGCAACTGCAAGAGCTAAAAGCTGAGCAGGAAAGGGTAGTCAAAGAAGCCGACTATCACCAGTTTCTTTTTGACGAATTAGAAAAGGCTGATTTTAAAGAAAACGAGATTGAACATCTGGAATCGGAAGCAAAACTGGCTTCAAATGCTGAGAATATTAAGTCGGTACTATCTGAAGTGAGCTATAACCTCAACGAGGGCGAAGAACCAATACTGAATCATTTAAAGATGCTGGCTGGTAAACTCTCTTCAATTGCAGATTTGGTTCCCACTCTAAAGCAGATAGAAGAGAGGGTTCAATCGTCGCTGATTGAGTTGAAAGATATTTCTTTTGAGCTGGAAAGAGTGAATGACGAGATATCTTTGGATGAAGCGCGTATGAATGAAATCAACGAACGACTTGATCTAGCATATACTCTGATGAAGAAACATCAGGTGCAAACAACGGAAGAGCTTCTTGCCATAAAAGAAGAACTGAACAGCAAGATAAATGCAGTGACCGATTTGTCGTCATCCATAGAACGGTTAGAAAAAGAAGCAAAAGAATTAAAGGCTTCACTTCAATCCTCTGCTGAAAAGATTTCTGAAGGGAGGAAAAAACAGATACCTCAGTTCGCTGCAAAGGTGAACAAATTACTGGGAGTAGTAGGTATGCCTAATGCCGCCTTTAAAGTGGAATTAAAGAAACGCAATGAATTATCGGATTCAGGATTAGACGAGGTTGAATTTTTGTTCAATGCCAATAAAACAGCCTTCCAGCCTGTTCGCAAAGTAGCGAGCGGCGGAGAGCTAAGCCGCCTGATGCTCATTATTAAATCATTAATTGCACAAAGTGTCAGCCTGCCTACACTCATCTTTGATGAGATCGATTCCGGTATCAGTGGTGAAGCTTCAAGGCAAGTGGCCAATATCATTAAAGATCTGTCTGCTGAGCACCAGATTATTCTGATCACTCACCAGCCTCAGATAGCCGCCCGGGCACATACTCATTTCTATGTGTACAAGGAAATGAAAAACGGGAAAGTGCTTACCGGTATCAGAGAGTTGAATGAGGAAGAGCATCTGCATGCCATTGCTACGATGTTGAGCGGAGAGAATCCGACTGCTGCTGCCTTCGAGAATGCAAGGGAATTAATGAATTGAGCTTGATTCGGAATAAAAATTTTATTTTCGGCTAAATAATAAATCAGGAAATATGAGTTACAATTTATTGAAAGGCAAAAAAGGAATCATATTCGGTGCTTTAGACGAAAGGTCAATTGCATGGATTACAGCACTCAGATGTCATGAAGAAGGGGCGCAGATTGTACTTACAAACGCACCGGTAGCCATGAGGATGGGTGAGATTAATAAGCTTGCCGAGAAGGTTAATGCACCTGTTATTCCATGCGATGTCACCAGCGATGAAGACATGCAGAATCTGGTAGCTCAATCGATGGAGCACTTCGGGGGGGGCTTCGATTTTGTGCTGCACAGTGTAGGTATGAGTCTGAATATGCGTAAAGGAAAGTCTTACACAGATCTCAACTACGGCTTCAATCAAAAGACACTCGATATTTCTGCAACAAGCCTTCACAGATTGTTGGCCACCTGCTGGAAGAATGATGCATTGAACGAGTGGGGTAGTGTGGTAGCCCTGACGTACATCGCGGCTCAGAGAGTATTTCCTGATTACAGCGAGATGGCCGATGCAAAGTCATTACTCGAAAGTATTGCCCGCAGTTTTGGATATCATTACGCTTTAAAAAAGAAGGTAAGAGTTAATACCGTTTCGCAATCGCCAACACGTACGACTGCAGGAAGTGGTGTAAAAGGATTTGACGGATTTATTACTTATGCCGAGAAGATGAGTCCGTTAGGTAATGCAGATGCAGCTGCTTGCGCTGATTATGTGGCTTCTTTGTTCAGCGATTTGACCAGGTATGTTACTATGCAGAACCTCTACCACGATGGTGGCTTCTCGATGACGGGGGTAACCCAATCTGTTATAGAGCAGATGGAGAAGTAATTTTTTATTGTTGAGAAAACTCAAAATAAAAAGGGAGGCTGTCTGCAATAGACAGCCTCTTAATTTTTTTACGCTTTTTTCAATAAAAGCTACGACATACAATGTCGTTTAATAATTCGTAAATCAGTATTCGTCTTCATTGAAGAAAAAATCCTCTTGGCTCGGATAGTCGGGCCAGATGTCTTCCAGGCCTTCATATACTTCACCCCCTTCGTCCTCCAGTTCCTGGAGGTTTTCAATTACTTCGATGGGGGCACCGCTTCTGATGGCGTAGTCGATCAACTCGTCTTTAGTAGCCGGCCATGGGGCTTCTTCAAGATGCGATGCTAGTTCCAGTGTCCAAAACATAAGCTCTGTTTTTCAAGGGTCAAAAATTAAAAATTCAACCTCTAATTTTTCGCAAAAGTATAAGTTATATTCATTTAACCAAATATACTTCTGCATAGAGGCTTTATCAAGTCATTGGACGCTTTGAACGCCGCTTTTGATGTATATGAAACGCTAAAATTTCCTGAAATATGCGCAATTAAAACTTATTTTTACCCCATGTTAAAAGCGACGGGAATTTACAAGAGCTACGACAATCTTCAGGTATTAAAAGGGGTTGATATTGAAGTGCAACAGGGTGAGATTGTGAGTATTGTCGGCAGTTCCGGCGCAGGAAAAAGCACGCTGCTGCACATCCTGGGTACGCTTGATACTGCTGATAAGGGCAGTATCAGCTTAGATGGTTTAGAAGTTACAAAGATGAGAGGAAAGAAACTGGCGGAATTCAGAAATAAACATATTGGATTTGTTTTTCAGTTTCACCATTTGCTGCCGGAGTTTAGTGCGATTGAGAATGTTTGTATTCCAGGCTGGATTGCAGGGACGAATAAAAAGGAATTGAAGCAGCACGCTGAGGAGTTGATGAATGTGCTCGGCTTGTCTGAGAGGATGGACCATAAACCATCAGAACTTTCCGGAGGCGAACAACAAAGGGTAGCGGTTGCCAGGGCGTTGATTAATTCTCCGCGAATCGTGATGGCTGATGAGCCTACTGGGAATCTGGATTCTGCAAATGCACGTGAGCTGCACGGTTTGTTTATGGATTTGAGAGACCGGCTGGGGCAGACATTCTTGATTGTGACTCATAATGAGCATCTGGCGGAACTGAGCGACCGGGTGCTGCATATGAAAGACGGACTGATTGTTTAAAAACTTTTTATGAAGGGATTATATACAATCCTGTTGCTGATTATGAGCAACACCTTTATGACGCTCGCATGGTACGGACATTTGAAAATGAAAGACTCAGGCAAATTGGCCGGTTTAGGATTGTTTGCCATCATTTTAATGAGTTGGGGCATTGCTTTTTTTGAGTATTGTTTTCAGGTGCCCGCTAACAGAATGGGTTTTAATGAAAATGGAGGACCCTTTTCGCTCTGGCAGCTGAAGGTTATCCAGGAAGTAATCACACTTGTGGTTTTCACTTTGTTTATGTTTGTCTTTTTTAAGAACCAGGCATTCAGGTGGAATCATTTGGTAGGATTTATGCTTTTGGTGGGGGCGGTATATTTTATATTTAAGAAGTAAGAGATACTCGAAAAACTTTTTACATCATGATAAAAGAAAGAATTTTAGTTATTGGTGCATGCGGGCAAATTGGTGTTGAACTGACACTCGCGTTGAGAAAGAAATATGGTAATGATACAGTAGTAGCATCCGACCTGAGAGAAGAGAATCCGTTATTACGTGGAACCGGGCCGTATGTTACCCTCGACGTCATGAATAAGGAGATGCTGCACGTGATGGTTATACGTCAGAATATCACACAGATTTATTTGCTGGCAGCAATCCTTTCAGCAACGGGAGAGAAAAATCCGAACCTCGCCTGGTCTCTGAACATGGAAAGCCTCTTGAATGTTCTGGAAATAGCGAGAGATGAAAATGTGCAGAAAGTTTTCTGGCCGAGCAGTATTGCCGTATTTGGGCCATCTTCACCAAAGGTGAATTGCCCGCAACAGACAATTATTGAGCCGGTAACTGTTTATGGAATCAGTAAATACGCGGGTGAGTTCTGGTGTAATTATTATCATCACAGATATGGAGTGGATGTGAGAAGTATCCGGTATCCGGGATTAATCAGTTATAAAAGCCAGCCCGGAGGCGGTACAACAGACTATGCAGTTGAAATTTTTTATGATGCAAAAGAGAAAGGGAGCTACGAATGTTTCCTGAAAGAAGATACCTATCTGCCGATGATGTATATGCCTGATGCCATCAGAGCTACTATAGAATTGATGGAAGCTCCGGCTGAAAACCTTACTGTGCACACATCATACAATGTACACGGCATGAGTTTTTCTCCAAAGGAAATTAGTGTAGAGATCCGAAAACACATGGAGGACTTTACTATTACCTATAACCCCGACTACCGCCAGCCAATAGCTGAAAGCTGGCCTCAGAGCATTGATGATTCTACTGCCAGAAGAGACTGGGGGTGGAAGCCGGAATACGATCTTGCGGGAATGACAGAAGATATGTTGAAAAATATTAAGTAAAGTAGCCGGATTCCAATCAATTTATTTTTGATTTTACACAATTTCTTTTTCAGGTTTTCGTTAAGAGATGACGAAATTCCCTAAAATGAAAACTTTTGGAATTCACAAAAAAAGATAGATATTTACGTCAACTTTTTAATCAAAACAAAAAACAAAAAACAAGAAATGAGAAAGTTTATTTTATCGTTTGCTATTTTGGCATTCGCACTCGGTGCCAAAGCACAAGACACAAAAGTATCTGTTGGTGCCAGCCTTGGCCTCCCGACCACTTCAGGGTTAAGCTTTGCCTATGGAGGTGACATTCAAGCTGACTTTGGTATTGCCGAGGGTACAGCAGTTACAGCCAGCGCGGGCTACCTGAATTATGCATGGAAAGGTGGCGGTGGTACATTTGGCTACATTCCCCTGTTAGGCGGTGTGAAGTATAGTTTTGGCGAGTCAGGTATGTATGGCCACGCTCAGATAGGCTATGGTTTTGCCTCAAAAGGCGGCGGCGGAGCATTTGCTTATGCACCGGGTCTGGGTTATAACATCAGCGACAACCTGGATTTGGGATTGAAGTATCTTGCATTCTCAAAAAATGGTACGCTCGGTTCAGTAAACCTGAGAGTAGCTTACCGCTTCTAAGAGTAACTGATTAAAAATTTTAAAAGAGAGGGGAGTCGTTCATTATGCGGCTCCCTTTTTTTTATCGACCTTTGTAAACCGGACAGAAGGGTTTTATTATATTTAAAGCGATAAAGCCTTGGATGTTTTACGAAAATCAGGATTACTAAGAAATGGTATTAAGTGAAATAGAAGAGTTCAACGGGTCTCCCGAGATAAGAGAGAAGTTGCTTGAATTGGGTGAGGTGAAAACATTCGAACCCAACGAAGTTATTTTACGTGAGAAAGCTTACATCAAGGCGATTCCTTTGGTAATGACAGGAAGCGTCAGAGTGATGCGTACAGATGACGAAGGGAAAGAGATTTTGTTGTACTACATCAAGGCAGGCGAAAGTTGCATTATGTCTTTTCTAGGCGGATTGCATCACGATACCAGTAAGGTAAAAGCCATCGCAGAGGAAAGAACTGACATACTGTTTCTGCCAATCGAACATGTAGGTGAATTGATGAAAGAATATCCGGAGTGGCTGGATTATATTTTCAGATTGTATCACAAAAGATTTGAAGAGCTTCTGGAAGTGGTTAATGAGGTTGCCTTCAAAAAGATGGATGAACGCCTGCTCGGTTATTTAAAAACTAAAAGCGAGCATCTGGAAACCCGTACAATTGGCATTACCCACGAGCAACTGGCGAATGACCTCGGTACAGCGAGAGTGGTAATTTCAAGGTTGCTGCGGCAAATGGAAACAGATGGACTGGTTGAGCTTGGCAGATCGCGGATAATTTTAAAAGACCGGATGTTTTCATAAGGAAAGAAAATATCAAAAAAGCAGGTTGTGTAACATAAGTACCTTTATCCTCGGATGAAATACATGAACTTCGCAGGATAGATTATTTAATATTTTAAAAAATTGTGGATATGAGTTATTGTTTTTCTAAAGTACTGAATTCAAGTTTTGATGATGCTGTTGCTAAGGTAACCGAGGGGCTGGCTAAGGAAGGTTTTGGAGTACTGAACGAAATTGACATGACATCTACATTGAAAAAGAAATTGGATGTAGATATCAGGAAATATAAAATTCTTGGTGCCTGCAATCCGAAATTTGCTTATCAGGCCTTACAGGCAGAATCTGAAATTGGCACTATGTTACCTTGCAACGTAGTTGTGCAGGAGACTGAGGGCGGAATCAAGGTAAGCGCTATTGATCCGGTAGCTTCCATGATGGCAATTAAGAATGATAACCTGGGAAGTATTGCCGGTGAGGTAAGAGCTAAACTGGAGAGAGTAGTTGAGAATTTATAAATTGAAATAACAATGAAAGCTAACATTAACGGAACGGATAAGATTGTTCGTTTTATCCTGGCAGCAGTATTGGCTGTTTTGTATATATCAGGTGTAGTTACAGGATGGCTGGGTGTTGTATTCGTTGTATTCGCTGCAGTATTGGTTGTAACGGCCTTTATTAATTTCTGTCCGATTTACCACTTCCTGGGAATCTCCACCCGGAAAAAATCGGAAGACAAGAAAGGCGAAAAATAAAGTAATCTCTCTAAAGGTATAACTCCTTCCGCGTGTTGTATTGACAATACACAGGAGCCATATAACACCAAAGACTTAACGACAATAACAAATAGAATTAAGAAAAACAGAACGTAATGTTTGATGCAATTAAAAGCTTACTCGGCCTGGGACCAAAAGTAGATTATGCCGATTTAGTGAAACAAGGTGCAATTATCCTCGATGTGCGCAGCAAGGGAGAATTCTCCTCAGGCCACATCAAAAACTCTATTAATATTCCCGTTGAACAACTTAGCAGAAATCTCGGAAAACTGAAGGATAAAAACCGCACAATTATTTGTTGTTGTGCTTCAGGAATGAGAAGTGGATCTGCAAAGAGAATTCTTCAGTCCAACGGATACACTTCTGTTTATAACGGAGGTGGCTGGATGTCTCTTAGAAATAAAATCTGATTTTTTCAGTAATCATAACCGGTTATCTACCCGATGTGCAGGACATCTTTCATCGTGAAGATACCGTGTTTGTCGTGGATGTATTCGGCAGCTAATACTGCACCGGCAGCAAAACCTTTCCGGTTGAAGGCCTCGTGTGTAATCACGATCCGGTCGTTTTCTGAGGTGTATTCAATCACGTGAGTGCCCGGTACTTCATCCCTGCGAATGCTCGTTATAGTTAGTTCGTCCGAGGCTGCATTTTCGGTCAATGCGTATTTCTCCTTTTTTCCAGTAGTAATAATGCCTTCTGCCAGGGTAATGGCAGTGCCGCTGGGTGCGTCTTTTTTATGGATGTGATGCGTCTCCTCTATTTTGACATCGTAATCGCTCATATCTTTCATCAATTGAGCTAAGCGGTCGTTGATCTCAAAAAAGACATTGACTCCGACGCTGAAATTGCTGGCGTATAAGAAACTGCCACCCACCTCTTTGCATTTTTCGGTTACCTGATGGAGGTGTTTCAGCCATCCTGTTGTACCACATACTACCGGAGTGCCGTTCTCCAGACAAAAGAGAATGTTATGATAAGCAGTCTCAGGCTTGGAAAACTCAATCGCTACATCGGCACTCCTGATGTTTTCAGAAGTGAGTATATAAGTATTGAATGAAGAGATCTTCAAAACTACTTCATGACCTTTTTTCAGGGCTATTTCCTCAATGGCTTTTCCCATTTTACCGTATCCGATCAGAGCTATTTTCATAAGCAGAATTTTATGGCAGGCTGAATCTGGTGGTTTTGCTGTGGAGGTCGAACACGAGACTGAGTCCGGTTGTATTGGTTTCCGGTGAAAAATGCGGTTTGAGTCTCATGCTGAGATTCGGGCTTACATCAAAGTTCTTCAGTTGTGCATCAACTGTAGCATCTACCACATTCAACCCCCACAACAGTATAAATGCCAGAACAGAATAATCGATATTTCGCCTGTAACTGTTTCTGTAGTAAATCATTGCCTCGGTGGAGAGGTGTCTGAACTTTGCCGGGATTAGTAGCTCTAAGGACGGATCGTTCTGGCTTCGATAGATCACAGACTGTTTAAGGTCTTTGTATGTATTGATATTGTAGAAAAAAAAGCCTGCAGCCGTTCCCAGAGCTGCGTAAACAATAGGTATCTTCCAGTATTTTTTGTTATAAGCCTGGCCCCATCCGGGAATAATTGCAGACCGGATAGTAGCTTTTCTGGGAACAAAAACTTTTTGTGAAACGGTGTCTTTAGTTGTGATTGTATCAATGACAGCGCTGTTTGTCACCGGTACGATGAGGGTATCCTCTGAAGTGAGCATCAGCGAGTCATTTCTTTCCTGTGCACTTGCCTGTATCCAGACGAGGCATAAAAGAAATGCGTAAAGAAATGAAAATCGTTTAACCATAACCGTTAATCCGGCTGAATGTCAAACTTTTGCAGAAGGCCATTCAGCTCTTCGATTGAATGATAGTCAAAGGTAATACTACCTTTTCCTTTTGGAGATTGTGATATAACAACCCGCGTACCGAAGTGAGAAGCAAGTTGATCTTCCAGTTTTTTCATTAGCGGAGACAACTTAGGGCTACTTTTAGCTGTTTTTACTTTAGAAGTGTACAGCTTTCTGACCATCTCTTCAGTTTGTCGTACAGAGAGACCTTTACTTTTAATCTGCCCGAAGATATATAGTTGCTTTTCCACTTCATCTACATTGATGAGTGCACGCGCATGCCCCATACTGATGGCGTTGTTTCTGACGGCAACCTGAATATCCGGAGGTAATTTCAGCAGTCGCAGGTAGTTGGCCACAGTACTGCGCTCTTTACCCATGCGCTCTGCAAGTTGGTCCTGTGTATAACTCATCTCGTCCATCAACTGGCGGTAGCTGAGTGCAATTTCAATCGCATTCAGGTCTTCACGCTGCAGATTTTCAAGCAATGCCAACTCCAGCAGTTGAGAGTTGTCAGTTTCTCTTACATATACAGGTACCTCTTTTAGTCCGGCTATTTTAGCTGCCCTGTATCTGCGCTCGCCGGCGACGATTCTGTACTTGCCAGATGAGGACTTCATTACTGTGAGCGGCTGAATGATATCGTGTATTTTGATGGATTCTGCAAGCTCTTTGAGTGCAGTTTCGTCAAAGTCACGCCTCGGCTGATCAGGGTTGGGGATAATTTCCGAAAGAGCAATCTTTCGTATGGCACTTCCGCCGGGAGAATCTTTAATGAGTGTCTTCTCTGTTTGTGACAAGTCGGTATTGATTGTCTGTAACAGGGAGCGGATGCCCTTTCCCAGCTCGTCTTTTTTTATCTTGGTATTTTTCTTCCTTTCCATCTTTCACGTCATTTATTCTTCCTCAGCTATGCTGCTTTCCTGGGATAATTTGGTCATTTTATTTTTTTGCAAAATCTCGCGCGCCAGGTTCAGGTAGTTGATAGCTCCTTTACTGTCGGCATCGTAGAGGATTGCCGGTTTCCCGAAACTCGGTGCTTCACTCAGCCTTGTGTTACGATGAATGACACTGGTGAATACAATATCCTCGAAATGTCTTCTTACTTCATTCACTACCTGGTTACACAAGCGAAGGCGTCCGTCGTACATTGTCATTAACAATCCTTCTATTTCCAGGCCCGGGTTGAGACGGTTTTGTACAATTTTGATAGTATTCAACAACTTCCCTAACCCTTCCAGCGCGAAGAACTCTGCCTGTACCGGTACGATAACACTATCGGCGGCTACAAGTGCATTAACAGTTATCAATCCCAGCGATGGTGAACAATCGATAATGATGAAGTCGTATTCATCCCGCAGAGGATTCAGAATTTTCTTTAATACCGACTCACGATCGGGATAACTAATCATTTCGATTTCAGCACCTACCAGGTCAATATGCGATGGAATAATGTCGAGAAAAGGGATTTCCGTTTTCAGGATCACATCCTTTGCCGGAGCTTCGTTGACCATGCAATCGTAAACACTCTTGGTAACGTTGTGCAGATCAAACCCTACACCGGTCGTAGTATTGGCCTGAGGATCAGCATCGACCAACAGGGTTTTGAATTCGAGCACAGCCAGGCTTGCCGACAGATTAATGGCAGTAGTGGTTTTTCCCACCCCACCTTTTTGGTTTGCTATCCCGATTATTTTTGCCATAAAGTCTGTAAAAATACCACAATCGGCGCTACTTGAGATTAATGAAAACACAGACCGATCGAAAACGCTGCTAAAATAAACGATTCACTCGAATTAAAAGAGTCTTGAGTGATAACTTCTTCTCAATTTTCATGCTGCCGAAATATCCGAAACCGGCTGAACTTTAAAGGGAGATATTAGTGTTTTTTACAGATTGTACAAGCGACAGTATCAGCCGGGTATTTTAGAGTCCAGAATCTTAATTTTGCAGACATGCAAGAAGAAGCTAAGGAGAAAGAGGAAGTTTACACGGTTATCAGTGGTACTGACAGGCGGAACAGCCATACACATAAGGTGGCGAAGATTTACATGGACGTACTTGCTTCGAAGGGAATAAAGGCAAATCTTTTTTCAATGAGAAGCTTTAACCCCCTTATTGATGAAGATGAATTCAGGGTAGCCGAGCAAAAACTGCTGATTCCCGCCACAAAATTCATTTTTATTGTTCCCGAATACAATGGAAGTTATCCCGGTGTCCTGAAGGCAATGATTGACAAAACAGACCCCCGAAAGGTTTGGTACTATAAAAAAGCATTGCTGACCGGAGTTTCTACCGGGCGGGCCGGAAACCTCAGAGGAATGGATCACCTGGCAGATACCCTCAATTTTATGAGGATGACCGTTCATTACAACAAACTTCCCATTAGCAGGGTTGACCGGCTGCTGGATGAAAACGATAAACTGGATGGTGAAACAATGGCGGTCATCGAAAAGCAGGTCGATGAGTTCTTAAAATTTTAAAAAGGCGTTCTAATGAAGTCTTCGGGTGTGGCAATTGTGGTGGTGAGTGTGATGGTGCTCATAGATGTTTACGTCTATTGGGTCATAAGGTCGCTGATGTCAGATGCTGCTCCTCGTACTAAACTGGTTGTTACCATTATTTACTGGTTGATTTCGATTCTGGCTGTTGCCGGATTGCTCCTTTTCGCTTTCACTCCGCAGGAGTTTTTGGGCCGGAGGTTCAGGATGTATCTCTTTGCTATGATTGTTACGATTTTTATTTCCAAGCTGATAGCATCTGTCTTCTTTCTGATTGATGATATCCGCAGGATATTCCAATGGGTTGTTACCAAATTGTTTTTTCGTCCGGATATTGCAGGTGAAACAGCAGTAAATATTTCCCGCTCGGCTTTTTTGAGCTGGATAGGTGTTGCATTCGGCGGTACACTGATGTCGTCCTTATTGCATGGTCTGAACAACAAGTATAACTATCAGTTGAAGAAGGTACAGTTGAAGTTTGACAATCTTCCAGAAGGATTAAAGGGGCTGAAAATTTTGCTTTTCAGCGATGTTCATGCAGGAAGTTTCGATAACAAAAAAGCTGTTAATCGCGGGCTTGAAATGATCAAAGCGCAGAATGCCGATTTGATCATTTTCGGAGGAGATTTGGTTAATGATGTAGCAACAGAGATAGATCCCTATATGGATATCTTCTCAACGCTAAGGGCTCCTATGGGTGTGTATTCAGTATTCGGAAATCACGATTACGGTGATTATGCACGCTGGCCGATTGATGGTGTCACTAAAGAAGAGAATCTGGAAATACTGGCAAAAAAGGAGGCTGAATTGGGATGGAGGTTGCTGAGAAACGAACATGTAATTTTAGAGAGAAACGGAGCACAATTTCCTCTGATCGGAGTGGAGAACTGGAGCAATGTCGGCCATTTCCCGAAATACGGCGACCTGCCGAAAGCTTATGAAGGTGCTGAGGATTATCCCTTTAAAATATTGGTCTCTCACGATCCCAGTCATTGGGATGCTCAAATCCGTTCGGAGTTTCCCGATATCGATCTCACCCTCAGCGGTCATACACACGGTTTCCAGTTTGGTGTGGAGATTCCCGGTTTCAGATGGAGCCCGGTGCAGTATGTTTACAAAGAATGGAAAGGGTTGTACGAAGAAGGGAAGCAGAAGATTTATGTCAACCCGGGTTATGGATTTATCGGTTATCCCGGCAGGGTGGGTATATTGCCCGAGATTACGGTGATTGAATTGATGTAATTCTCCGAATCAAAAAAGGCTCTGCATCGCTGCAAAGCCTTTGTATATTTTACATTTCGCAATTATAACTTCAACTCAGAGTTCATGTGCCTTACTGCTTCAGCACTTGCTGTGAAGGCTGCCTTTTCCTCATCGTTCAGAGGGAACTCATGAATTTTCTCCCATCCGTTCCTGCCGAGGGTAACCGGTACACCGATACAGATATCGTTTTGTCCGTATTCGCCTTCGAGATAAACACTGCAGGGGATTACTTTCTTTTCGTCGCGAACGATCGCCTCTACCACTGCAGCTCCTGATGATCCCGGAGCATACCATGCGCTTGTTCCGAGCAACTTCGTAAGAGTAGCACCGCCCACCATGGTATCTGCCTTTACTTTCTCAAGAGCTTCTGCTGAAAGCAACTGACTGACAGGCATACTGTTAAGTGTGGCCAGGCGAGTCAGCGGAATCATGGTTTTGTCTCCGTGTCCGCCGATAACATCTGCATTCAGGTCGTGAGGTGAACATCCCAGTGCCTGAGAAAGGAAATATTTGAAACGGCTGCTGTCCAGAGCGCCGCCCATTCCTACAACCTGGTGTTTGGGTAGGCCATTGGCTTTGAGAGTGAGATACGCCATGGTATCCATTGGGTTACTGATCATAACAATAATAGCATCCGGAGAGTGCTCCAGGATTTTGGCAGTAACTTCTTTAACGATTCCGGCGTTGATACCGATCAGTTCTTCACGGGTCATTCCCGGCTTACGCGGAATCCCCGATGTAACTACTACTACACTGCTGCCTGCAGTCTTCTTGTAATCGTTCGTGCTGCCGATGATGCGTGTATCGCTTCCCAGAAGCACTGCACTCTGCATCATATCCATAGCTTTTCCGTCGGTGAGCCCTTCTTTGATATCGAGCAAAACCAGTTCATCACAAAGTTCTTTTCTGGCAATGTTATCAGCACAGGTAGCACCGACAGCTCCTGCACCTACTACAGTTATCTTCATTTAATAAGAAATTATTGATGTGAATAATATTTGCAATGCAAATGTACGGATTGAACGGATGTATTTTTTTAAGATTCTATTTTACGATGCGAATCCGGCTGATTTTAAGGCAGGATATCAGCAGATGCATTTTTCAGCATTTGGTTAATTTTTTTATTCCATTCTTGCTGCTGCGTGGTGTCGATACTGTATCGTGTTTCTGAATCGTATCGATTTTGTAAAGCATCATTTTCGTTGTTGGCTTCGTTGAAGATAGAATCGATAACATCGTTGTAGTTCTGAAAAGTAATATGTGCTTTTTTCAGCCTTTCTACAAGATCGATCGCACCGAGATAGGTAATGTTGAAGTGATTTTGCTCATGAGTGAGGTGGTAGTCACCGTCAGTGTGCGGCTTCTTCCACGAACTATGCTTCGTGAAGTAAGCAAATACACGAATGTTGAGCATGATCTCATAGCCGCGGCTTTTCATATCTGCATTCATGTTGATACCGGAGGCTGTGACAGCACCCGCAACAGATTGCAGGTTGGGTTTACCACGGAAGTCGCTCCATTTTAATTTCACCCCGGGCAGGTAATAAATCGTATCTCCACGTGAGTTAGACACCGGAGGTTGATAGCTAACGTTAACAGTCAACTTCTGTGCGTGGAGGAATAACCCTGACAATAGAAAAGTACAAATAAGAAAAATAGACTTCATGGGCACATTAGATTGTGGCAGGGATCAATTTACCCCCCGTTTCCCTAATAATATCACAATTATTCCTCCAGATAGTCGAGGTCTTTATTGAAAGTCTCATCAACCTTCGATGCAGAGTAAACGCTGATAAATAATATTATAATGCCTGTAATCCAACCGCTTTGGACAAATGAAAACCAGTGTTGCAGTGCATTGAAGAGCAGCAACATCAAAGGCAATGCACCGCGTACCATGTTGGGGATGGTGGTCGCTGCAGTTGCTCTAAGATTGGTGCCGAATTGCTCGGCGCCCATGGTAACGAAGATGGCCCAAAAGCCTGCAGAGAACCCTAGTCCCCAGCAAATCAGATACATGATAGACGCACTCTCGCCGGGTGATTGTATGAAATACGCTAGCAGCATGATAGCTGACAGGGCGTAATAGATGTACAGTGTTTTCTTTCTGCTTTTAAGTAGCTGACTGATTAGTCCTGCGAGAATATCGCCAACGCTTAGAGCAACGTATGCGTACATGGTGGCTCTACCGGGATCTACATCAGCTTCGATACCCATATCCTTTCCAAATCTGTTAGAGAAGGCAATCAGTATGCCCACGATATACCAGGTTGGCAGGCCGAGCAGGATACTGTAGATATACTTTTTAAACCGCTTGCGATCGGTAAAGAATTTAAAGAAGTTGCCTTTTGAAACATTGGTATGCAGCGCATTGTACATGCCGGATTCAAAGACGCCGAGCCGAAGCAGAAGCAATAGCATGCCTAATCCGCCACCGATAAAATAACAAGTGCGCCAGTGGTAATGTTGTGAAATATAAAATGCCACTACGGCACCGAGAATCCCCAATGCCGCCACAAAAGAAGTTGCGATACCTCTTACCTCTTTTCTGAGTAATTCGGCTACCAGGGTAATACCTGCTCCCAGCTCTCCCGCCAGTCCCACTCCCGCTACAAATCGTGCAAGTGCGTACTGTTCGGCGTTTTGGACAAATCCTGTTGCCAGGTTGGCTAATGAATAAATAATGATGGAACCGAATAAGACTCTCAGCCTTCCTTTCTTATCGCCAAGAATCCCCCAGATGATACCGCCGGTCAACAATCCCGCCATCTGCAAGCCCAAAATCCATTCGCCTTTGGTGTCTATGTCATCAGTGCTGAGGCCGAGATCGCCGAGGCTTTTTATTCTGAGGATGTTGAACAAAAGTAAATCGTAGATGTCGACAAAATAGCCAAGTGCTGCCGCAATCACCGGAAGTGAAAAGATTCCCGGTTGTTTGGATGAAGAAGACATCAGTTATTCAGTTATTAAAAGTTTACTCTTCTGTAAAGCTTTTTGGTGGTTTGATGATCTTGTAAATCACCGGAAAGGTAGTAACTACGATAATAAAAATCACAATTAATTCGAGATGGGTGGTAAGGTCGTACCCGAATTTCTCCTTGAAGAATCTTTGTAAGAAGTGTCCTGAAAGAAGCATGCTGGCAACCCAGAGCATACATCCGGTGATATTGTAAAAGGTAAATTTCTTCCAGTCCATTTGTACGATTCCGGCTACTATCGGGGCGAAGGTGCGCACGAAAGGAACAAATCTTGCGACCACTATCGCAAAGCCTCCGTTTTTCTCGTAAAAGTTGCGTGCGTGAATGAGGTGTTTTCTTTTGAAGAAGAAACTGTCTTTTCGTTCGTAAAGGAATGGTCCGCTCTTTTTTCCGAACCAGTAACCAACAAAATTTCCCAGTATTCCTGCCGTAGTAATCAATGACCATAAAATACCGAGATTCACCCACTGGTTATCTGAATCAAAGAGAGCAGCTTTGACCAGGTCATCACTGAAGATACCTGTCACGAACAAAAGAGCATCTCCAGGCAGGAAAAAGCCTGCGAAAAGACCTGTCTCTGCAAACACGATAAAGATGACCATCCACATCCCACCGTTATTAATGTAGAAGGTAGGATCAAGCAGATCTTTGAATTCAATTCCTAAAAGATGCAGAAATTTCAAGAGGATGGTTTTATTTTTCTAATTCCCTGTAAAGGAACAAAAATGGATTTAAAGAATTAGCTAAGATAATTATTCTGCCACGTAGGCCAGTGCTTTTTCATCGTCAAACTCACCTTCCCATCTGGCGATGACAGCACTTGCAAGGGTGTTCCCGATTACGTTTACCGATGTCCTGGCCATATCCATTAATTCATCAATCCCCAGAATCGCCATAATCGGCCACAACGGTAATCCGAAGGAGGCGGCAGTTCCGATAAGGATAACAAGGGAAGCCCGTGGTACACCAGCCACCCCCTTACTTGTCAGCATCAGGGTGAGCCCCATTATCAACTGCGTTCCAAAAGAGAGGTGCATACCTGCGGCCTGTGCAACAAAGACACTTGCCAGCGACAAATACAGTGTTGTGCCATCCAGGTTGAACGTGTATCCTGTAGGCAGTACAAAAGAAACGATCTTTCGCGGCACGCCGAATTTCTCCATATTCTCCATCGCAATTGGCAATGCAGACTCGGAACTGGTTGTTGCGAATGCTATCGAAACAGGCTCTGATACTGCACGGATAAACTGGCGGATTGGGATCTTGAATAATAATGCAATGGTAAACAACACCCCACCCACAAAAACTAAAAGTGCGAGATAGAGCGTCATCAATAGTTTTATCAGAGAGAATAAGATATCGACACCCAGATGGCCGACGGTTACCGCGATGGCGCCACCTACTCCGAATGGAGCGAAGTGCATGATGATATTCGTAAACTTGAACATGGTCTCAGCCAGACTCTCGCTAAAGGAGAGCAGCGGCTTTCTTTTCTGCTCGCTAAGCATGGCTAATGCAATACCGAATATTACACTGAAGACCACTATGGGCAGTACATCCCCATGATACATCGACTTGATGATGTTTTCGGGGAATATATGCAGAATGACATCCTGCCACGTCTGCGCGGCTGTCGTGGGCAATTCTTCGTGAAAACCCTCCGGAATTTCAATGCCAACTCCAGCATGAGTGATGTTGATAGCCACCAATCCAATTATCAGTGCAATGGTGGTGACAACCTCAAAATAAATAATCGATTTCCAGCCCATACGGCCCACCTGTTTCAGGTCGGAGTGGCCGGCAATACCCACTACAAGGGTTGAGAACAGAATAGGAGCAATGATGGTTTTTACTAAGCGTAGGAAAATATTACTCAGCACTTTCAGGTTCTTTGCGAATTCGGGAAAGTCAAGACCGAGCTCTACCCCGACAACCATACTTGACAGTATCCAGGTCGTGAGTGACTTTTTAAAATATGCAAAAAGCATCAATGATGCTATGAAGATCCATCTCAGGACTTTTAAAAAAGTTGGATTGATAGATGCGAAATCATAAATATCAATGACGTGGAAAATCGCAGCGATGGTCAGGGTAGCCAGTGTGAGTAGTCCGCTCTTTCGTTTATTCATGTTCCAATTGTATGGTATCAAAACTAAGGAAACCGAGCCTTAATGCAATGACTGCCGGAAAAATTTAATTTCCGGCAGTCAATTTAGTATTTATATGGAAAGCCTGGACAGAAGACGATGGTAAATCAGGAAAGATTTTCAATGATTCCCGCTATACCCTGACCGCCTCCAACGCAGGCTGTAACGATTCCGTATTTCTTGTTCAGCCGCTTCATGTCGTTGATGATCTGAACGGTTAGCTTAGCACCTGTGCAACCGAGCGGATGACCGAGTGCAATAGCTCCTCCGTTGATATTCACCTTCTCAGGATCCATTCCTAATGTACGAATAACGGCGAGACTTTGCGATGCGAATGCTTCGTTCAATTCTATAAGATCAATATCGTTAAGGGTCATTCCTGCACGTTTTAGCACTCTCGGAACAGCTTCAATCGGCCCGAGCCCCATCACGCGCGGATGCACACCACCACAGACGCAGTTAACGATTCTTGCGATGGGCTTCAACCCTAATTCATTCATCATTTTTTCGCTCATCACAATTGTGAATGCGGCACCATCACTTGTCTGTGAGGAGTTACCTGCAGTAACCGAACCGCCTGCCGCAAAAACAGGTTTTAATTTTCCCAGCACCTCCATTGAAGTATCGGCGCGGGGTCCTTCGTCTGTATCAACTACGTATGATTTTTTCTGAATCTTATTGTTTTTATCCAGATAGGTTTGTTCAACGGTTATCGGCATGATGCCACTCTTGAAATAACCTTCTTTGATAGCATGCAGTGCACGCTGGTGACTTCTGAAACTGAATGCATCCTGATCTTCGCGGGTGATATTGTATTCTTTGGCTACGGCCTCTGCTGTTAATCCCATACCCATGTAATAATCGGGAGTCTCGCTGGCAACTGAATAAGCCGGTGAAGGTTTCCACCCCATCATAGGTACCATACTCATGCTCTCTACGCCACCCGCCACAATACAATCAGCCATACCGGCTCTGATTTTGGCTGTAGCGATAGCAATGGTTTCCAAACCGCTAGCACAGTAACGGTTGACTGTAACGCCCGGTGCATGAATACCCAGTGCGCGAACGCTGATCATTCTTCCGATCTGCAATCCTTGCTCTGCTTCGGGGACTGCGTTGCCTACAATACAGTCGTCCACACGTTCCTTCTCTAATTGCGGGACGGTTTCCATAAGCTTATTGATAACTTCAACAGCGAGATCATCCGGTCTGTAAAATCTAAATCCGCCTTTTTTAGATTTGGTGACTGCTGTGCGATATCCTGCAACGATATATGCTTCCATAACAATATTTTTTTTCTTCCTACGGATAGTTGTTTATCTAACTATTTTCCGAAAGTAATGAAATTCTCATTATCAAAAAGAAGAACGGCAATAAGATTGCCAAAAAATTATTTTTCGAAAAAATATATTTCCGTGGTGAATTTTATTTCCTTCCGAGAGTGAGGAAAAGAGCAGGGCCTAATACCGGGATCAACAGAATGACCATGAGCCACAGGAAAAGCTGGGTTTTGTCTGCCGGTGCTGACTTTATCAGGAAAATCAAAGCCAATAGAGGTAATCTAATCACTGATGCAATCAGCAGACTCCAAAAAATAAGGGAAAAATCAGGCGAGTAATTCCATTTTTAATAAATCGAACTTTAAAGTTTACTCGAATTACACCTTATGTTATCCTGGTGTTTAAACGAACTAAAGGTATCACATTTTACCATGTTACTCTTACGGCGATGATAAAGTTGGATCCCGGAGCCACAATACCCGAAGAGTAAGGCCTGTAACGTCTGTTAGTTATATTCTCCCACCCGGCAGTGATGGTTAGATAGTCGGTTGCCTGATAAGACGCTTTCAGGTTGAGCGTGTTCCATGAAGGAGAGTAGGGCATTCCCTGACTGTCCACTGCGTACATATATCCTTTTCCCTGCTCTGACGGAGCCAGATTTTTATTTGTTACAGTACCGTTGTATATCCACGATAATTCAGAAAACAGCCTGTCTTTACGGAAGCGTATTGATGATGTACCATAAAACGGTGGAGCATGGCGCAGTGCTACTTGTTCATCTTTTGCATCATCGGTTTCTTTCCCTGCAATCCAGTTCGCTGAAGAACGTAACCGGAAATCGGATCCAAGTGCAACATCGAATGCTGCCTGTACTCCTGAAACAGTTGCTTTTGCCACATTCTGCAAGGTTTCAACTCTTGTCATTACGTTTTCGAAGAGAATGCTGTCTTTTCCGTTAAATGTGCCCGGCCTGCGAACAATCGCATTTGTAAGAAGTGTGTGGAATATGTTGAGTTCTATCCTCAGTTTTCCTTCAATATTTTTTACGATACCTGCTTCAAAATTCCATGCGTATTCCGGAGTCAGATCAGGATTGGGCATCGTGAGATTACCGGGTACACTTTCGAAGATCTTTCCGATATCATCGACATTAGGCATTCTGTATCCTGTTGAAATGTTGGCATTGAGTTGCCAGGTATCTTCGGGACGGAATACTAATCCGGCACTTCCTGTTAGACCTCCATCTCTGAGTCTTGCCTCGTCGAATGGAAACTGTACAAAGGTTTTATCGAAGACAGCATCCAGCATATTGTAACTGTAACGAAGTCCGGTCGTAAATGTAACCCTGGGGTTAATGTTGATTTTATAGCTTCCGTACAGGCCTAATGTACTCCATTTGCTTCCATCAGGGTATCGGCTGACATCGGGAGTAGTTGCGCCTGATACTATATCCATATTCTCTCCGGTAGAGCCCACTTTGTTATATACGTACTCCAGACCATAAAACAGCTCTCCTTTTTTCAGAGCTTTTGTAGCATCGGCATTGATTGTAAGAGCATTTACGTTTTCAGTCTGTGTATTTCTTTCGTTTTTATTACGATTCCTTTTTATTCTGCTTTCTTCATAATCCTGATAAGCAACCGTGAATTTTACTTTGTCGTATAGGGAGTTATTACCGGAGTGTAAGGCATTTAAGGTGTGCATGTTCCATATCATCGGCCCATAGCTCCATTCTGCAAACCTTAAGACACCACTTCTGTATTGTATCAATCTGTCGTATCGTGGTGCATCGCCGGTGCGGGCATGCGTGAAGCTGTAAGTAAGGTCCCAGTCTTCGCCGGGCTTGAAAGCTATTTTTTGAAGAAGATTCAGTTGATTGTATCCACTGAACCGTTGTATCCGGGGATTACTGTTTCTAAATATGCTGTCTTTACCATTAACCCGCTCCACATACTCCGGCCTTAAATAATTTTCTTCTCCGTCTTTGCCGTGTTTGCCCATTTTCAGATCGCCAAAGTCGCTGTAGGAAAATGACGAAACCAATGCCCATTTCTGCCATCCTGCACTTATATCGGCATGTATGGTTTTTTCATTGCTCGCAGTTGAATACCGCGCTAGTGCATTCCCTTTAATTAAAGCCCGTTTTGTATCAGAGAATTTCGGAGTGATGGTGTGAAAATCCATGACTCCTCCAATAGCATCACTCCCGTAGATAATCGAACCCGGTCCGAAAACAACTTCGGCCGTTTCAATACTCAGCGGGTCGATACTGATTACATTTTGCAGGTTGCCGCTTCTGTATATGGCATTATTCATGCGGACACCGTCAGCAACTATCAGCACACGGTTGGTGGCAAATCCTCTGATCATCGGGCTGCCCCCACCTAACTGACTCTTCTGTACGAAGATACTTCCCGTTTGACTGAGAAGATCAGCAGAAGTCTGTGGGTTATTTCTGATGATATCAAACTTTGTTACCTTGATGACTTTATTAGGCACCTCATTTATTTTCTGTTGCCATTTATTGATGGAAACGATTATGGCTTCCATTGTTTTTTCATTAACGCTGTCAGGCTGTCCGAAGCCAAATAGTGAAATTAATAATACCGGTACCAAAAGAACCATCTGTCGCATGGAACAGATTTTTAAGGGTGTAAAAAATAGATTGAATGCAATGATATGGTTTCTTTTCTACATAATATAATCTATTCCTGTGAATTATTTTTTTGATTTTACCCCAATTGAGACAGGGGCAGGGCAAAAAGCAGGTTTGCCTCGGATGGTTAGTTGCCGGTTTGAGAGTTTATTTTCTGGGATCAAATTTCCGTCAAGTCGTTTGTAGGGCACCCGACTTGTCCGACACCCCGGAAAAAAGTGAGGCAGGAAAGAAATTTTTGTCCGATTAACAGATTCACAGATTTCCGGATTCCCAGTTTCTCCAACTGTTATTGGGGGGCAGAACCGGCTTCCACTCTTTGTAGTCGCCGGTTGTCAGCACTTTGGCCATCAGCCGGTAAGTTTCCTGACGGCTCGGAGGAATTGTCCTGTCGAAGACACTTGTAAAATGAAAATCATCAATAGTCATCAGTTTGGGGATTTCAGTGCTGAAGACTTTCCTGATTTCAGCTTCGGTTGCCGCAATCAGTTGTGGATCGGTTTCACTCAGATACCGGATGAGATCTCCAAAACCAATCAGCTTTCGTGGATTGTAGTCCTCATTGAATTGAATCCCGAGTTTCTCGTAATTGCTGTAATTGCTGTCAAAATTGATGTGGGTATCTCTGACCCTGATTTTATCAGTGTCCGGACTGATCATTTCAAAGGTTTCCATTTCATCTCCTTCCCGGTTTTCAATCCGGCCAAATTCATCAGAATCAATCAGCATCACACCGTATGAATTGGTAATGTAATTGCCGTCCGGTCCCGGCTCCACCGGCCAGTTGATACAGTTTCCGTAGTAATTGAGTTCGATCTCGGCGGTTGTTCTTCGGTTCTGATAACCCGATTTCTCAAAAACCACTGCCCAGTGTTCGCTGTCTGCATACAGATGAAACCTGTTTCCTGCCGTGAGACAGTAACCGTGTTCGAGGTCCGGGAAAAAATTGAGAAGAACATCTCCTTCCTTAGCCGGTGGAAAATATCGGCCCGGTTTATTGTTGAATGCCAGATCCATTTCTTCCAATATCTCCTTTTCGCTAAAGCTCATATTCATTATTTTAATTTCAACTTCAATACCGTTCAGCAGGCAGTTATGTTTATGACTTAGTCTAAAAAATCATCGGAAATTCGGATGAGGCTGCCGTCGCCTCCAATTTCCAGGTACCGTCCGGGATTTCTTTTCATAATACCGATAAGTGAATCCTTAAGCTGATATCTTTGGAAAAGCATACCGATCAGCTCATCGCCTTTACCGCTGTCACTGAAGCTGAAAGATACTTCTCCGTCATCGTGACTTTCAATGACCAGGCCGCACTCGATATGTAAACAGCAGTCATGAATCTGATAATCGGTATGTGACAAAAAAAATTCAAAGAATTCACCCACTGTTTTTAGCGAAGCAGTGTGATCTTCTTCCACATATTGCCCCTGCCAGGTGAATACTGAAATTTCGACCTGGATAATCTTTTGGTCAGGAGGAAGAAGACGCAGTGCCTGCAGTGTTGACATTTCAGAAAAATAATACCTTTCCGTCTGTTCGTCAGCCTGGTCGTAACGCAGCAGCTGAATCTTTAAAAAATCATCTTCGTCTAATTTCATTCTCATATTCTTCATCTCAGATCAATCGGACCAATGTCAGTGGCCGTTGTTGGAGTTATTTTCCGGTTTTAGCAAAAAGTTTGTTTTCACTGCCGGTACCATCCCAGTTCCATTCAAAACGATATGTTTTTCCTTCAGTAGTCAGATCCCCTACGAGTACTACAGTTGTGTTGCCCGCCACAGCACTGTATCGGCTGAAAGCCTTTGTGAATCTCACTTTGGTACCTGCCGGAATCATCCTTTCAATCGGATCACCTTCATAATAATTTTCGGTTATGCAATAGGGTTCTTTTATATAAATGTATTTATCAAGCTTTAGCAGAGCGGTCTCTGCTTTCGTATAAAAATCCTGATTCAGCAGTTCCGAATAGGGCTTCTGATCTGTAACCTCCTTATGGACGACTTTTACAGAATTATGCAGCAGATAAATGAATCCAAGAATCAGTACTGCTGCCGCAACGCCACCGATAATGAGATTTTTTTTCAAGCCCATATCCAACTATTTTAACTGATCATTAAACAAACGTAAATGAAATTTTTCATTCATAAAATACACAAAGGATGGATAAAAAAAATTATGAAAGTTCTTCCCGGTAAAAAAACAATAATAAATATTCAGGAGAAATTTAATCAAGAATGAACCGGCGGTGGTGTTAAGCGAAGCGTCACCCGTGCCTGGTAATTTCTCACAGATTGTATCTGTGCTTCCTGCTCTCCTTCTTCTTCGCTCAGGATGATATTTCCTTCGTCTTCTGAACAGGAGGGCGTTGTGCCATCTTCAGATGGGAACATTAAACCTTGATGGATTCAATTACGGTCAGAAGTCCGCGACAAACCCTCACTGCGTCTGAAGGCGCGTGAGAGCGGAGTTTAAAAGTAGATTAATTTTTGCATATTTGATTATCTATTCTCTCAGGAGCGTAGTGGAGCGAAGGTGTAGCCGAAGCGGAACGGAGCTCCTGAGAGAAGGCTTTTTCTTTAAATACTTTTAGCGAAGACATGGCTGGGAATCATTCTTTGTCTAATGTCAATTTTGCTCCTGTGAAAAGACAGAAATTAGGTTTTATAAATTAGCCAATTCTGGTCAGGTCGCTAATATAATTTTCAATGATTTGGCTGTCTTTATTCATTCGTTTTCTTTTTATGTAAAAAGTATAAAACAGTATCCAGCAGATATAAGCTACCCCTAAACACCAAAAATATGCCATTGCAGGTTTGGATTTATCCAATAACATTTGCTCAAATACCGGTAGCAAATACAGATAAACACCAAATGTCAGAACTATTGTGTACACAACTTCTCCATAAGTAAGCAACCCGGTATTCATTTTTTTATAGCTTTTCAGTTGTTTGATTGTATGTAGTGTATCATCAGTTGGCTTGATTGCATTTAAACGATATAGCAGGTATGTTTTACTTGTTGCATAATAGAGTGAACATCCTATCAGTATCCAAAATCCATAAGACGATGTAACTATTTTTTCTGAAGCTATTTCATCAATCAGAAATAGGGCTATCGCTGTTATCACAAACAAAATAATCGTCTTTAAATGATTTCTTTTCAATATTGCTAAATTATTACGAGCCTTTTGCTCAACGACTTTTTCGTTGAATGTTGCCGAAATGTGTTTTTGCTGAAACAGCACTTTGAGTTCCTCAAAATCCTTTTCCATTTTATTGTTCTTTTAATAATAAAAGTTGTAATTGTTTTTTAATGCGGTGTACTTTAATATTCACATTATTTTCTGTGATGCCAAGCACTTCACCAATTTGCTTTTGTGGAACATTTTCCAACACCATTGAAATAATAATCCTGTCTATCTCCGGTAATCGTGCAATTGCTTTGTACAGTTTGGTTGATTGCTCTTCTATGGAAGGAGTATCATCTTCCGAAATATTTTCTTTAAGTTGGTCAGAATATACCACAAGATTATTTTTTTCTTGTCTTAACTGCATGAGGCAGGTATTGACTGCAATCCGATAAATCCATGTACTATAATTCGAACGATGCTGAAAGCTGTCTAAATGTATCCATACTTTTGAAAAACATTCCTGCACAAGGTCTTCTGCTTGTACTTCGTTTCTTGTATAAGCATAGCAAAGCCGATAAACCCAATCTTTATACTCTGAAAAAAGAACATTAAATATCTTTTGCTTATTACTCACTAATTCACCGCTTTTAAAAAATTATCTGCTTCACCAATAAACCATTCAGGTTGGTCGTTAGGAATAAAATCTTTTGCCTCTTCAGTTACTTTATGAATTACATTGGGTGTGTCACCATACATTTCTTTCAATACGCTATCAGCTTCTGATATAGTCATATTTCTATATTTTTTTGCAAAGTACCAGGTAGTAAATACCAGCATAGGCGTTTTATTATTTTTCAACTGAGGCAGCAGATTGCTTTCTAATTGTTCGCATAATGTTTCTGCCAGTGTTTTTCTATCAGATTTTTGCTGCCATTGTACAAAACGATTTATATCTTCTGCTTTGCTGAAATTCATCATTTCAGCCGTTTGCCTTTGATTAGCAGTGAAAGTAGTATCGTCTGCCTGCATTGATCCCCGCCGGATACCGGTTTTCATTTTTTCTAATTTTTCAGGAGTAATGTCACGGTCTATAACCATACTTAGTTTAGGGTAGAAATCAGAAGCAATAATAGCTTTAATGTTTACTTCATTGTCTATTGCCAATTTTACTGCTACAAATGCACCATAATTTTGTCCAACCAGAATAATATTTTTCAAATGCTCTCCTTTGATGTATTGACTTAATGCATTCACATATTTTTCGGTATAAGGAGAATCAATGGCTTTTTGCCCATTAAAACCTGCAAAATCCACTAAATAAACTGAATGCGTGTTTTTGTAATGGGCTGCAATTTCATTCCACATTTCAGATGAACAGCCAATGTGAGGCAGAAAAATAATAGGGTTTCCTTGCTCACTAATTTGATTTACAACAATTGCATTTTGCGCCATAGATGCAACAGTCAAGAAAAGAGATAATAGAATTAGAAAAAACTTTTTCATTTTTATTGAGGTTGCTTATTTATCTCTTTAGATGCAGAAAGTATTAAAATCTTACAAAAATATTTTTTAGAAGAATTTATTTTGATTGTTTATAGATGGTTTCTTTAAGGTATAAGGCTCTCGGAAAATATTAAGGGTTTAGGTGTGAAAGCCTAAACCCTTATTTAATATTTTCGTCGGGCATCTGACTTATCCCCCGGCATGCTGCTCCCCGGCAGAGGTAATTTCTCTTCTTCGGATGGGGATTTTTGAATTTGATGGATAGCGGCCAGGAGGCCGCCAAACACCCTCACAGCGTCTGAAGTCGCGTGAGAGCGGAGCAGAGAGGAGAAAATTGAAATAAAAAGTCCACCGAGATATGGTATTCATACGCCCAACCACATATCAGTAACAGCCGGAGACTTGCTTTTCGCACCGGAATTTGAAGTCGTTTCAGCCTGAATCCCGAACAGTTCGGGATTCAATAGAATTCCAAATGCTGAGATTTTATTCCGTCAGCCGGCATGGAAGCAAGCCCAATGTTAGCGGTTCGTTACTTTCATTATACAAACTTCCTATTTCCTTTTTGCAAATTACATTTTGCACAAAGAATCTGAATGTTTTTAACGTCATCACTGCTGCCTCCTTTTGAATAAGGTATAATGTGGTCAAAATGCAAGTCAATTGATGACCCACATCTTGCACATTTACCTTTATCCCTATCATAAACAAATTCTTGAATCTTGGCTGAAATACGTCTTGTTTTAAAATACTCTTTCCGATTAACAACTTTTAATTTCCTGAAATATTTTAAAAGAACTTCAAGTTCTTCGTCTGTTGTAAGCTTAAACATTTGTGGCCATGAGCCAGAATGTTTTATTTTAAATTTCTTAGTGATTGAATGGTTGTATAGCAAACTTTTCTGATGAAGATGAAGAAGAATATGTTTCTGTCTAATATGCATAAAGCACAAAAGTTTTTCTCTGTAAAGGATATGGATTCCATCAACGAGTTTTAAGTTAATGTCAAGTCCATAGTTTTTGTTGGCAATATCGTATAGGTTATAAAGAAAACTGGTTATTAGGCTCCTCCATTCAGGTTTCTTTGGTGAGGTGTTTTTCTCTAAATACCAAAGAACACTGTGTGCTGAATTGAATCTTACTTTTTCAACATTTTTCATATTGACTATGATGATGTCAGTTTTATGACCGCTAACGCGGCGCTTGACGAAGTTCCAAAAAATAAATGGGTGGCTGAAAACTTGTTTTCAGACACGAGGAATTTATTTTTTGGGATCAAATTTCAGTCAAGCGTTTTGTAGGACGCAGTCCTGCAAAACTGAGGTGGGGGAAATTTGGTCAAGCGCCGCGTAGGAACGCAACTCGGTAAAGGGGCGAGAGTGTCGCCGCCGGCGGCACGTAGCAACTTTACTCCACCGAAGGTGGATTGCGTTCCTACG
>JAGFIS010000016.1 GCA_024103425.1 Chitinophagaceae bacterium | reverse complement strand
AAATCTTTGCGCAAAGGCTCCGTTTCTTTAGCAACCTTGCTGTCTAATTTTGCGTCAAGTGTGTTTTTTAAATTATCCAGTGCTTCACGCAATTCTTTCTCTTCCATTGTAAATGAATTTAAAATTTGATAAATAAATGTTTGTTCGTGGAAACGCTGTGAAGTGGTTGGTGGTTCCGGCTTTGCGTTGCAAGTGGTTGTTAGTCGGCTTGCTATCCTTTATGTTATTTGGTAGCTCCGGGTATAACTCCCGGGCTGCCTGAATAAGTCCTTTTCTGTGTTCATAGGATCACAACTCCATGAAAGGCCGTACTCTGATAGCTTCCCGGCTCTCTTAGGCTGTTGCGGCTCCGTTATCTGCTTTTGCTGTGGCTTTACTTCCATCTTCTTAGAAGTGCCTTTAAATAGCTCCCTAATGGCTTTAAAAGGCTTCTTTGGTTCTTTTGGTTTGATCGGTTCCGTTAATGGTTCCGGGAATGGTTCCGGCTCGTTCGGATCATACGCTGACAATTCCACTTCCAGTAACAAATCCTGATCCCGAACATTGGCGGCCTTCCATGCTTCGTACTGATCTCTATTCATGGCACACTTTGCACGGCTCCTTCCATTGTTCAAATGATATAGGCCATCTTCGGTAATATCAATGAGAAAGGTTTGAGGTGGCTTTAATGCTTCCAGATCAATGTTGCCAGATAGCAGTTGCCTTATCAGTGAAAGTTTGCCTTGTTTATCCGGTTTTTGCATTGCCGTGGTTGTTTAAGGTTGCCATAATTTCAGAATATATCTTATCCACATCTTGGGCACTCATGCCGTCAACACTGCTTTGCCGTGGCATAATATAGGGCAACGTTTGAACGATGAATGATGCCTTTTCCTTATCGGGCAAACGTTCGTAAAGATTCTTTAGCTCCGAAGGCTTTAGGGCTTTCATTAAAAACCTTTCTAACATACCTTTAGGAGTGCGAACGCTAACCTTTGGCCTGCCTGCTCCCGGTAGTGCCTGCATACCTTTATAAAAGTTTGGATTTCCTGCCATGTTTTAACTATTAAATTCCGGTATAAAATTACGGTTTTTATTATTAACGGGTAACGATTCAGGTAACTATTATTATTTAAGCTATTCACAAACGGTTGATTTGCAAACGTTTCGTGGCTTTAGGTTCGTATCCTGTACAGATTTGGCCGGGCGTTTTGTTTCATCTTCATCACCCATCCACTTGCTTTTTTTCAACATCTCATGCAGCCTCTCATTTTCTTGTCGCATCGCTGTAAATTTTTTCTCCAGTGAGTTGTATGATTTCCGCAATTCCTCAATTATTATTTCCTTATTCATCACTAAAATTTATAACAATAAACTGTCTCTCCGTCGAATAAAGCAGGCTCATACTTCCGGTTAAACCGATGTTCTATCCAGTTCACATCGCTTTCATGTTCGCCATACGGCAATGGGTAGTCATCCAATCCAAAAATGATTTCGATATTGGTTCTGTCATCCATGATAAACCAAACCGTCTTTAGGTTTTTATATTCGCTGATCCATTGGACGTGAAAGATATTTTCTGAAAGAATTATTTCATTTTTCAGGATTAGATCTGCGATGTCGTCTTTGCTTCCAGGCTCTGCATGTTCAGCCATCACATCATTGAGGAAAACTTTAAAGCCTTGCGTCTGTAAATCGTCAGCATATTCTTTCCAGGTCTTTACTCCGTCCACGTCAGGGAAAAGATGAACGATTCTGTTTTTTAATACACGATTATTTTCAGGGTTAGCTGGGTTCACTCCGTTTTTTCCTCCGGTAGCAATCCACACGAATTGTGGGTAAATGATTGACGATATTGCGGCTGTTTTTTCGGATTCCACAATTGCCACAGGAAGTGTATTTCCTTTGAGAAGATTTTCACCGAAAAAACATTTTTGTAAATTCTCCGATCCGGTTAATTGCTTGCCAATGTGAAAAGGGTTTTTTGTTCTGTTTCGTTTACCAGTGGCTGGATCGTATTCAATTACTTTTGCCTGTCTGATATTTCCGTTTAAATCAGTTTGAGGAAATAGCGTTAACCCGCTGTAGGTACCAATGGAATATATTTTAAAGGTTTTCTCAGCGACTAATTCACCAAACCTTGTGACAAAAAATTTAAATAGATTATTTGCCTTAAAATCTTCCAAATAAAGCCTGATTTTCTCAAAAGGAATATAATCTACTACCTGTGGTTGTAATGGCTTTATTTCGATTCTTTTCGTGTGTTGGAACCTGCTATAGTCGGGTACGTTTCCACTTAAACGAATTACTGCATCCGGGAAGGATAATTTTTCTTTCTGCATGATAAAATCAATTGAATTTCCTCCTTTGGCATCGCAACCAAAACAATAATAACCTCTGCCAGGTGTTACAAAAAAAGAAGGTGTTTTCTCATCATGGAAGGGACAAAGCCCAACGTATTGACGACCAGCCCGCCTCAATTGGATGTATCGTCCTATCACTTCTATAATGTCAGTTTGCCGGGCCTGGTCAATATATGTTTCCGAAAGTTTCATTTCAATTTTTTAGCTGGTTATATGGTTATAAGTTATACCCCTGCTGTAATCCTTTACTGTATTGGGTTTGCTCTGATTTTAGGGTATAACCATTTTTTTCATATTGTCTTTTTAAGGTTATATGCCTGTTTTCGCTGTAATCCTTTACTGTATTGGGTTTGAAACAAGGTATAACCTATAACCTTATAACCATATAACCTATCTGTTTTTCAAAATCTTATTTACATACGGTTGTGAAACTTTCAGGGCTGCGGCAATCTCATTTTGAGAAGCTCCGAAACCAGAAAGTATTTTGATTAAATCTTTTTTCGTGATCGAACCATTTCGTCCTTTCTCCAGAACATCCAAAACCTTAAGCGCGCACCTTTCATAATAATTACAAAGTTGTGCGGCGCCATGCACTGCGTCTAATTCAATTTCACTGCCTGAATAGTCGGACATTATCTGAAGTACAAGGGCAAGTCTGATAAAGTGTATATCAAATTTGCTGATGACCTCACCTTTCAGGCTCTCTGCGTTCTCGTTTACTTTTTCCGTATTTAATTTTTGCCATTCGTAAAAAAAATCTTTAGCGTCTCTGCTCCACTGATACACCTTAGGTTGTTGGTGGCCCGTCTCTGGGTTAATATTAATCGGGTTATTTGCCCTAAAATCGTTTAGCCATATCCGGTAGGAATCAAGTACACTCGAATTAATTTGGTAATCATTGATTGCGTGCTTCTCTGCCTGGTCAGGGAAAGCGAAAAGGAACCTCTGTAAAAAGCCATTATTAGTTTTTCCGCTCGGAAATAATTTCAATAAAATACGCGGCTGCAATGTGCCTATAATATTGAGGAATGGCGAAGGCAACCACAAAGGCACAGGTTTGCTTACCCGGTCAATGGAAGTTGGCTTATTGCTCCAAAAGCTAAGGTAAACACTGGTCTGGTCTCCTTTAGAGTAATTGTTCATACCTTCTAAAAAAGTGGCTAATTCTTCGCTCACAACCACACATCCTCTTTCATTATCAGCTAACCGTTGGTGCAATATTTCGCCTGTGAAGTTGTGCAGGATCGTTTTTCTTAGTGTTGGTTTCGGTGGCGCCGGTAGTCCTTCACGGTCGTTCTTAGATAATTGGAAAAATCCTTCAAACTCTGCGAAATCCTTCTGATATGCCCTTATTATTTCGCTGTCAAATTCAATTAATGGCTTAAACGCCTCCTCAAGTGGGTGGCTTTTATTGCTTCCGGCGTTTCCGATAAGTGAGAAAAAAAATGATGGGTATTCATCCCATCCGTCCTTTACTTTTAGCTTACAACTTCTCCCGATTGTGGTGGCAAGGGCGCAAATAATTGCGGTACCGGTGTAATCGGGAGGGAAATTTAAACTGTGATGCGTCTCATCTACGAATGTCTTGAAAATCGGCGGCAAAACGTCCACCGGAAAATCATTTGACTGGGCCGCGTTAAATTCATCACTTGCGCCAATTATTTCGGATAAAAGATTTATCTTCGTACTCATTGTTAAAACGTTTAGACTAAGGTTTTTTAACTCATTTTTCAAGTTCTTTTTCTCGGGCCGGGCGTGACTTCCCCGGCCTTTTTTAATTGTCCCATTGCCCGATCAACGGTTGGTGATAACACACATAGTCAGTACCCTTCGCCGCGATTGATTCGCGTATCTCATCGGCCTGATCTATGGCAGTTGAGTAAATGATTTTGCCTTTTTCCTTGGCCAGAAAAATAGTCTTGTTAATGAAAAATAATGCGGCCATTCGGGTACTCATCTTTGCCTCAAAATACTTCTGCATGGTCGCCAGTCGGTCGGCTTCGGGCATATCGTTAAACTCGGTTGCTGTCAGGCTCCGTAATTCGTAAAGGGTCAAAACTGTTTCTGTGTTCATTGTTGATATCTTTTAATTTGTTTGATGTCTTCCATGAGTTCGGAATATTTATACCACGTCCTGCCACCGATGTAGTGTTTCCGAATAAGGCCTTTTTTGAAATAGCTTTGTAAGGTCGGCAAACTGATTGCCGGTTTGAATAACTTGCAGGTTTCATCGGGTGAAAGGAGTCTATCCTCCAATTCCTGCTCTTTGGCTGATAGGAGTTCTTCGCGTACGATTTCGCGGAATATGCCGGTCAGGTCATCCACATTAACCAAAACCTGCGCGTTCTTGAATGGTGTTTGAATGTTTGCCATAAAAAAAATTTGAAGTGATTCACGCTTTTAATCGCGTTTGCACTCCAAATTTAAAATGGCAATGGATGGTAATGAAGGGTTACCCGGTCGTTACCCGGGTAGAATATTATTCATGCCTTTTTCGCTCCAACGCTTCTAAATCCTTTCTTGCGTCTTCTGCGGCCTGTGGGCATTGCGCCTCAAGTATCGGTATAATGATATTGAGTTGCTTAATTGCTTCGTCAACCTTGTTGTGATGAATAGTTTTATTATCCGAATCGTAGAAAAGCAAAAATTCATCAATACTAAAGTTCACCGCTTTTTGCATCTCGTTGATGCTTTTTAAATTGTAGTGCGAAAGAAATTTTTTAGCATTGGTATTCGTGATCTTTTTAGTCTTATCGTATTTGCTCCAATAATTATGCAATAACACATAACCTTTGTAACTCGGCTTTTCTCCGGTAAGTCGTTGCTTCATCTCTTGTAATCCTTCCCATATTTCATCTGCGGCAAATTGGCAATAACCTGTGGATTCTACTTTTTTTGTTGAGTTGATAAACGATAGCAAAAATTCTTTTTCACTTTCGTTTAGCGGCTCCAGTTTTATGTGCTCTAACAAGTCGTCCTCTGCTCGGAGAAACGCAGTGACATACGGCAGCGGATCGCGTCCATCTTTACCAATTTCAGGCTGTTGAACAGGGTTAAACATATTCGCTGTTTGAATGTTTCTAAAGGCCGCTTCTGCTGCTCTTTTGTAGTTAATTAAGATTCTGCTTTCCATCACGGTTTTTTATACGGCTACTAATTTTGATTCTTTCAATTTTCTGAAATGTGCAGAAAGTTTGTCGGCTGCATCTGTCTGTGAAATTTTGATGTACTTAATAAACGCTGATTCTGATTTGTGGCCGCTGATGCGCATGATGACCATTGCCGGCACTCCTTCATTATATAGATTCGTGCAGAAACTCCGGCGGCACGTGTGGCTTGCAATGGCCTCAAATAGCGGCTTTTCAGGCTCCTTCAATAGTCGGCCTGTCTGCGTTAACCCGGCTTCTCTGCACGCTTCTTTGATGAATTTATTAAACTTCTGATCGCTAATTTTTGGCAAATGGTAATTGTATTTTTTCAAAATTGAAACAACCTGATCGTTACATGGAATTTCCACCACGCCACCGGTTTTTTGTGTTTGTATTTTAATGCGAAGGCCTCCATCCTTTTCAAAAATGTGGTGTGGTTGAATCCGGCTAAAATCGGAAATTCTTAGGCCTACATTAGAACCAAAAACAAACAGATCGCGCACTCTCTCCAGTCTGTCGTTATCAGAAAAATCATAATCGTATAACAGTTTTATTTCTCTCCGGCTTAATGCCACGGCTTCGGATTCTTCCCATGCAACACTGATTTTTTTAAAGAATGTGTTATCTGTATATCCGCGCTCGTGTGCTTCGTTCAAAAACACTTTCAGAATTTGCAGATTTTTTGACCTTGTGTTGATGCTCAATTTTGCATCAAACTCAAGATAATTCAGGTACCGGTCTAAAAACGTCCGGTTGATGGAATCGTATGTTAATTTATATTTGTGCGTTTTTTCAAAGGTTTTAAGATGACCGGCCACAATGCCATAGGTGCGTAATGTTCCCGCTGTTTTTGATTTGCCGTGTTTATCGCGAATCTCTCCAGCCCGGAATCGTGTTATCAGTTGCCACAAACTGTTTTCCGGTTCAGCTTTTTTGATGTGCTGCTTTACAAAATCATTCAGGTATTTCCGTAACACGTCCGGTGTGGGAATACCGGTTTTTAATTCTGAATTATAGGATTTCTGTAAAACGCTTTTGAGTGTTGTTAAATATTCATTCAAATGAACTTCACCGGATGACGTTGTTTCAATGTTGGATTTGACAACCTGCTTTCGGTTATTCCAATTTTTGGGAGCAATGCTCTGGGCCGTTGAAAAAATTAAATCAAAACCTGAATACTTCCATCGTAAAACGATTAACGACCTGCCCGATAACCCTGGCTTCTTTAGAAAAAAATTGATAGTTCCTGCCATGATGAATATTTTTCATCAAAGGTAATGGTTACCCGAATAGTTACCTGTTTTTCTTTCATTTATTTTTATCCACAATGAAAGATAATTAAAGCAAATGCAGTGTGGTAAAGGGTTTCAGCGTATAAATTTATTTTTGGCTTTTAAAAGAATTCAAGTAGGTTCGAGTCCCAGCCGGATCACAACCCCGAACTTCGGTTCGGGGTTTTTTATTTTTCTGATGTCAGTTCTGCAAGGGCTATTTGCACGTCGCCTGTCGGGGCTTTACAGGCCTTGTTATGGCAGACATAAATCAGGGTTTCATCTTTTTTATATTTGAATTCTAACAACGGAAGATTTTCTTCTGACGTGCTTCCGCAGAAAAGGCTTCCCGGTAAATACTGTTTTTGGATCGCGTGAGCGAAATTTTGCGATTCCTTCCCGACGATGGCCACTTCGCTGGGAGGATAAACCAATTTGAGCAACACTCTTCCCCAGTTGGAGTAATAGGCAGCCTGCGCTTCTATTCCCGGTAAAACAGATTTAACCATGTGGGCCGCCTTATCGGAGTAGGGTGCCTCATCGTAATACAGCCCCAGCATAAAGAGATTATCTGCCATCACACTGTTGGATGCAGGGATGACATCATCGGTCAGTTCCTTCTGTCTTGAGATGAGTTCGTTGAAGTCTTTATCGTTATAGAAAAACAATCCCGATGGTTCATCAAAGAAGTTGGAAAGCGTGTAGTCTGTAAGTTCTTTGGCTTTCGTCAGATAATTGATATCAAAACTTACCTGATAGAATTGAATCAGTGCATTGATCAGGAAAGCATAGTCATCCAAAAATCCGTTTACTGATGCGCGTTGTTGTTGGTAATTCCTGTAGAGTTGGTTGTGGTCTTTCGGGAACATAGCTTTTAGCAGGAATTTCAAAGTCGATTCAGCCAGGTGATAGTGCTCTTTATTACCCGTTGCTTTGTACAGATTGATGAGGGCTGTTATCATCATTGCATTCCACGAAGTGAGTATTTTGTCATCGGTAGCAGGACGTACCCTTTTTGTCCTTTCTTTCAGCAGGATTGCTTTGCACTCATCCAGAATTTTCTCGATCTTTTCATCCTGCAGGTCTGCTACAATCGGGTTTTCCCTGTTCCTGTCCGGAATATTTCTTCCGTTCTCCCAGTTGCCGTGTTTTGTAATACCAAAGTGCTGGTTAAAGAGGTATGCTCTTTTGCCGAGCAGAGAATTAATCTCGTCATAAGTCCAGGTGTAGAACTTGCCTTCCTCGCCTTCGCTGTCGGCATCCAGTGATGAATAGAATCCCTCTCCGATATACAGTTCTCTTTTTACAAATTGTGCACATTCTTCTGCGATTTTCAGATAGTCAATGTTGCCGGTATATTGACCTGCATTCGCATAGAGCGAAATCAGTTGTGCATTATCGTACAACATCTTTTCGAAGTGAGGAGCATGCCATAACTTGTCAGTAGAGTATCTGGCGAAGCCTCCTCCCACATGGTCATAGATACCTCCTGCAGCCATTTTGTCGAGTGTATGGGTAATCAGATTTTCATAAGTTCTGTCACCCGTAATAGCAGCGTGCTCCAGCATAAAGTTCCATACACCGGGCATGGGAAACTTGATGGCTGAGGATAACCCGCCATAAGCCTTATCCACCTGCCTTGACAGTTTGTCTATAGCCTCTTTAATGGCAGATTCAGAAAATTCGGCATCTGCTTTTGGCGGTGCAATCATATCGCTTTCTGCTATGCCATTAGCGAGCATATTTGCCTGTTCTTCAAGCTCTTTAAAATTAGTGCTGTATTCGTGTTTAAAGTAATTCAGTAGCTGTATCCACCTGTCTTTCGGGAAATAAGTACCTGCAAAAAACGGTTTTCTGTTGGGTAGCGCAAGCGCATTCAACGGCCAGCCTCCGCTGCCGGTAATCAACTGGGCGGCAGTCATATATATCTGGTCTATATCCGGACGTTCTTCTCTGTCCACCTTAATGCAGACATAATTGTCATTCATTACTTTGGCGACTTCCTCACTCATAAAGCTTTCGCGCTCCATCACATGGCACCAGTGGCAGGCAGCATAGCCGATACTGATGATCAGCATCTTGTTTTCTTTTCTGGCTTTTTCAAATGCTTTAGGTCCCCATGGATACCAGTTAACGGGGTTGTGTGCATGCTGTAGCAGGTACGGACTCGTTTCGTTAATCAGCTCGTTTGTGTAAGATTTCATGATTTGTTTACCGTACAAAAAGCACGCCCTTATTTTCGAATATTCAAAGGAAAACAATAATAATTTAAAATTATCTTTAGCAACGATGAAGACACAGGTTTTTAAAGGGATTTCTCTTATTGCCGGATTGGGAGCGCCGAAGGCACCGCTGCGTGGAAATGAGCTTGCGCAATTGAAGACCATTGAAAACGGTTATCTGATAATCGAGGGCAATGAAATTGCAGAGGCAGGTCCGATGGCAGAACTGAAATACGAAGGCGAACAGGTGCCCGATCATACGATTGTTTTGCCTGCCTGGTGCGACAGTCATACGCACCTTGTCTTTGCGGAAAGTAGAGAGGGAGAATTTGTTCAGAAGATACAAGGAGCGGGCTATGCCGAAATTGCGGCCGCGGGCGGAGGAATCTTAAACTCCGCAAGAAAGACTGCCGAATATTCTGAAGACAGACTCTTTGATCTCGCATGGCAACGGTTGCAGCATTTAGCAAAGATGGGAACGGGATCGGTGGAAATTAAGAGCGGTTATGGATTGTCGGTAGAAGGAGAGCTAAAGATGCTCCGCGTCATCAAGCGATTAAAGGAGAAGAGCAGCATGAACATCAAAGCTACATTCCTGGGAGCGCATGCTTATCCTGCACAGTATAAAGAAGATCACGAAGGATATATCAAAGAGATTATTGACCGGATGCTGCCGGTGATTGCAGAGGAAGGACTCGCAGATTATATAGATGCTTTTTGTGAATCCGGATTCTTCTCGCCTGAGGAAACACTGAGAGTTTGTGAAGCAGGAAAGCAATACGGACTCAAACCCAAACTGCATGTCAACCAGTTGAACAGCATCGGCGGGATAGAAGCGGGGATAGAAGCCGGAGCACTTTCGCTGGATCATTTGGAGACCGTGACAGAAAGGGATATTGAACTGTTGGGCAAATTTAGAGGGCTGTCAACTTTGTTGCCCGGGCCGGCGTTTTTCCTGAGGATGCAGATGCCACCTGCGCGGAAGATGCTCGATGTGAATGCGGCAGTAGCACTGGCGTCAGATTTCAATCCGGGGTCGTCACCGTCGGGAAATATGAACCTGGTACTCTCCATGGCTTGTATTCAGATGAAGATGCTGCCCGAAGAAGCGATTAATGCAGCGACGATTAACGGAGCATTTGCGATGGAAGTAGCTGACAGGACCGGAAGCATAGTCAAAGGAAAGAGGGCTGATTTAATCTTTACTAAACCCGCGCGTTCGCTGGCATACCTGCCTTATGCATTTGGAGATGACCATATTGACCGTATGATGATCAACGGTGAATTTATATAACACAACAAAAAAAAGATGATCCCTAATTTCAAGAATATTACAAAAGAGGATATACTGCCTTTTACGCATATTCGTAAATATGAAACAAAGCTTGGTGAAGTGATCGGCTGCTGTGAGAGCACAGATACAAAGATTGAAGAAGCTATTCAACAATCGGATGCCCGTTATGTTATTTTCGGGATACCCGAAGACGCCGGCGTTCAGGCGAATGGAGGGATAGGAGGAGCGCGCACACTTTGGCCTGCCTTTCTGAATTCTTTCCTGAATATCCAGAGTAATAGTTTCCTGCCCTCGGGTGCATTGTTTATCGCCGGAGCTTTTGATTTCTCCGAAGAGATCCGACTCATTAACGCGACCGCACCTAATCTTGAGGAGCGTATAATCGCACTTCGGGCCCTTGTAGAAAATATCGACGAACAGGTGGAGGATATGGTGAAAATAATATGCCGTAATAAGAAGATACCGGTAATTGTCGGCGGAGGCCATAACAATGCCTATGGTGCCATCAAAGGATCATCTAAAGGCCTGTATGCGGCAGGAATAATCTCCTCAGCTCAGGTGAATGTCATCAATCTCGATGCACACACTGATTATCGTGTGCGGGAAGGACGCCATTCGGGCAACGGCTTCCGGTATGCTCATGATGATGGATACCTGCATAAATATTTTATAGTTGGAGTGCATGAAAACTATATGCAGGAGAACGTGCTCCGGGAGTTGCAGGGAAATTCAGCTGTAGATTATATTACCTATGAAGATATTTTTCTGAGAGATAAGTTCAACTTCATACAGTCTGTCGCCCGTGCCACAGATTTTGTAAAAGGTGGTTTTACAGGTATCGAACTGGATATGGATTCCATTGAGAATGTTGTATCCAGCGCCATGACACCATCCGGCGTATCAGCTGCCAATGCCAGGACATACGTCAGCTTCATTCCTACGGAACTAAAAATTGCTTACCTGCACATTTGCGAAGGAGCCACTACACTCGACAATACGACATCCTCCGGAGTGACGGGTAAACTGGTCAGCTACCTGGTGACCGATTTTGTCAAATCGCATCATCTGGCAGAGAAGAGTGGGTTTGTAGAATAATAATTAAGCCCCGACAAATAACTCCCAAGTTTTAGAGCTACGGCAGCGTCAGATAATTCTGCCCTTCATCATAATCTTTCTCAAGTGCATCTAGAACAGCCTGAAGGTGCTCCTCGTTGCCCAGAAAATCGGCATTGCTCGTGTCGATGAACAGCGTCTTGATGTTGTGCTGTTTGATGTAATTAATATACGTCTCCTGGATAGAGTAGAGGTAATCGGGATCAATAGACTGTTCGTAAGAACGGTTGCGGCGTTTGATGTTTTCCTTCAGTTTAGAGATCGGTGCATGCAGGTAAATCAGCAGGTCAGGTTTCATCAATTGCGGGTTGATGATGTTAAAGAGTTTTTGATAGAGATTGAACTCTTCATCGTGCAACGTAACCTTGGCGAAGAGTAGTGATTTGATAAAGAGGTAATCTGAAATCGTGACCTGGTGAAAAAGGTCTTTAGCGCCGAGCAGATCCTTCATCTGTTTATAACGTTCGGCCATGAAGAAGAGCTCGAGCGGAAATGCGTATTGTTCTTTATTCTCGTAGAATTTTGGCAGAAAGGGATTGTCGGCAAATTCTTCCAAAATCAGCCTTGCATGTAGTCTTTTACTCAGCAAATGAGCAAGTGTCGTTTTCCCTGCTCCTATATTCCCTTCTATTGTTATAAAGTTATATTTCATTGATCTGGTCCCGATCGTCAAAAATAATCAGACTATTCAGATTTATTTTTTTATACAGCTTTTTTACTCCCATATTTCTCCACATCGAGTTGATCCGGACATTCATCCAGCAGTTCAAGCATATTTTTCTTCAGAACGGGATGCACATAATCCGGCTTCAGTTCACACATGGGCACAAGAATGAATCTGCGTTCAGCGATTAAAGGATGGGGGATGATGACTCCATTGTTTTTTCTGATGCTATTATCATAAAACAGGATATCGATATCGATAACCCTCGATGCGTTTTTAAATGTGCGTACCCTGCCCATTTCTTCCTCTATTCTCAGAAGTGTTTTCATCAATGCCGCCGGAGAAAGAGTTGTCTCAATCTCTACAACTTGATTCAGGAAATCGGGCTGATCGGCATATCCCCAGGGGGCGGTTTTGTAAATAGATGAAGCCGCTATGATATTACCGGCATGATCTTCAATCAACCTGCGCGCGTTTGCAAGATTGTGTTTTCTGTTCCCGAGATTGGTACCTGTTGAAAGATAAACTTTGTGTAGTCGTTTTTGTGCCATGTCTAACCCTCGACAAAGGTGGTGCTTTTTAGGAGATATCAAAATGATGAAATGCACATCTGTTAATTAAAGATTCTCTGATACTTTTGCATCTTCTGTTTTACGGATTAAAAACAGATATTTTTATAATTTGACATCCCGGTTATGATTAAGCGCTCCATTATTATTCTCGTTCTCATGTTGCTTTTCCTGGCGATGGTAACTCTTTTTCTGCCGTCGTCCGTTTCGGTAGTGAAGACAACGGAAATCAATGCGACTCCGGAAAGGATTGCACAAGAGGTGAATCAGACTGAGAATTGGAAGAGCTGGTTTCCCGGAGTGAAAGAAGGACTGTTGACAATTGATTTGACTTCTGCCGATGAGGCAGTCCTGAAAAGGCCGGAGGGAGAAGATTTGAAACTGAAGTTTGATTATAAGACTAAGGATTCAACTGCTTTTACGCTGACTACAGAAAAAGGCAACGCTGTAGATTATACTTTTTTGCAAACTCCGGTTACTAATGGTACTCGTGTCACTCTCGTGGTAAATATCGATTTACCGTGGTATCCCTGGCACCGGGTGCGAGGCATCTTCATGGATAGAATTTATGGAGCTCAGTACGAGGAGGCTTTGAGCAATTTGAAGCAGGTTTGTGAGCAGAGGGGAGAGTGAGTTGGGCAACCGTAAAGGTTGCAGAGGAGTGTACAAAGCCATATTAACTAAAAAGACCTTTGTGCTCCTTGGTGCCTCCGCGCCTTAGTGGCAGAAAAGATAATGCCACCAAGACTCCAAGACACAAAGGCACACCAAGAAAAAAGAGCTTGGAGTTCCTTGGCACCCTGAGAGTTTGTGGCGAAAAAAAGTCTTTGTGTTCTTCGTGAAAAGTCTTTGTGCTTTCTGTGGTGAAAAACTGATAACTGCTCATGAAACCTTACAGGTTTTGCTTTTCCTTGCTGTCGAAAGGACCTTGAACATCCTGGTCAAGGCGGTAAGGTCATCCCGGATCATCCATGATCCGGGTACATTGCTATAGTCCTACACCAAGCGAAAGCGTCCCGGTTGTGCCTTTTATTACATTATTCTTCGATTTAACCCTGTGAGGTTTCGAAAGACCTCACAGGGTTTGGAGGTTATTTATCTAACAACAATTGTTCACCGGTCTTGCTTCCGTCAGGTTTGATGATATCTACATGATAGATACCCTTTGCCATTGCCTGTGGAGAGATGCGGTAATCAGCCGTTCCACCCGGGTGAGATAGTTTTCTGTTCATCACCAGTTTGCCGTCAGCGCTGTAAATTCTTACTGAATAATCGCCCTTGCTCATCCTGTAGAATTGAATTCTGATCACTTCTTTTGCGGGATTTGGCGAGATGCTGATTGCGGAAGCTCTGAACTGAACCATTACAGAAACAATCTTCGAGTACACAAGGCTGCCATCTTTCATTACTGCTTTGATTCGATAGTAGTTGATGCCCGATTGAGGCTCACTTGCAGTGAAGATGTAATCGCCCGATTCCCCTTTTGTTACTGCAACATTTCCTTTGTTGTTGAATGCAGCACCGTCTGTCGAGTGCTCAACTATGAAGCGGTCAACCTGTGTTTGTTGCAAGCCTCTCCATGATACTGCTACCTCATCACCGGAGAGTTTAGCCCTTTCATCAGCAAAAGCAAACGGAGGTAATGCAGGTTTGAGGGTAAGGAAGAAACGACCTGTGGCTTTTGAAGCAGGATCCTTGGTGACTTCAAACGCTATCTTATTATCTCCATCATCAAGTTGTTTTACGGTCTTAAGAAGCTTGTCATGGAAGTATATTTCATAACCCGCTTCACTCATAACGTTGGTATTAATCTCCAGTGAATAACCTCTTGCTTTCATAGAAGATAAGCCGAAGAAAATTGTGTCCTTTTCTGCAGGGAGGGGCCTTCTTTCAATGGAAAGAGGATAAGGACTTGCCACGATATAGATAGCATCATTGCTGCTTCCTATTTTTTTGGTATCCTGTTGGTTAACTTCAGGAGAATATTCGTCGTTAAATATCAATTTGGCTCCATCCATTAGTGTTTCTTCTCCGGCCGGACCTGTAAAGAGGTTAATGGCCACTTCCGGATTTTTTATTGTTTCTTTTCCGGGGCGGAGAATTAAATTGCTGCCTGAGACCTTAGCACTTTCAGTGAAGCTTACTGTACCCGGTTTTGCGGATGGATTGAAGACAAAGAATGCTTGTCCGGATTGTATTGGTGGAATAGAACCGTTCATATAATTTCCCGATTCAGGAGTAGCTTTTGAATCGTCTTTCAAGATAGCCCTGAAACCTCCCAATCCATATTTGCTATCCGGTTTAGAAGTCAGTTGTGGATCCCATATATAATAGTCCCACTGTAAATTAGAAGAAAGTGTTATTTGATCATATTTTATAGATGAGGCATATGGGTTACCCACCATCGCAAAGCTGTTAGGGGAAACGGATACGGTTACAGGTCCTTCGCCGGGCGGAGTAGGGGCATACAACTTACCTGTGGTTTGAAGAGTTACTTCTGTGGCTGGTTCCCATGTTTCGGTTACACTTCTGTCGCCCCGTACGAAGAACATATATCCGTTCGGTTTATCAATTAGCATTGATGTATTCGGAACTCCAACGTAAGTGTCTGTTGCAGGATCGTAAACCTTCATTGAGGGTGACGAAGATTTGATATCAAATCCTCTGGCTGCCCAATCATTAAATGGTGCAGTGATAGTGGTTCCTTTATATTGTTCATACACTCTTGAATTCTGCCATGAATTAAAGATAGTGCTGCCTTTAGTAGGTACACTCAGTGTTTGCCATGCTTTAGTATGCCCCGGTATGAATCTCTCCACCCGGAAAGCACCGTTTACATCATAAGCAATTGTTGCTGCATTGGCCCCCTCAGGTATTGGCGGAACACTTGCTGTACCATCTTCGTCGCTGACCAGGCGAACGATATCCTTCAAGTTAATTTTAGAATTATCATCCAGAATCAATTCGTTTTTGACTGAAATAAAATTATTGATGTTCAGATTCTGTGTATTCTGATTTTTCAGGTTGTAGAATACAGGAGGGTAGGTTGCTGATTCAGTTGAAATATCCTGTTCATTATTGGTGTTAACAAAAGTGACTGTACCGCCGTTGTGTTTGAAGTTGGCTCCGTCTTTTACGGTAAAGTTACCGTTTATATTAAGGATAGACGAGGCAGGTACAGTTTTCTCTCCATCTCCAGATAAAACCAGATTTTGATAGTCAACACTGCTCATGATAGAAATTGACTGGTTCCCTAAATCAGTGCCGGAGGCTTCACGAGAATATTCGATTGTACTGCCTTCTTCGAGGTCAATATTTGGAATACTTGTCTGTACACTTGCTGAAGGATTGGTTCCATTTGGAGGTCCGTAAAATCCTTCCACAACGGCAGTGCGGAAAATACCTCCACTTTTTACTTTAACGGTCTGGCCAACACCTCCTACACCTACTATAGATGCATTACCACTGGAACTGGTATAGATACCTCCGCTTAAAACAGTGAAGGTTCCATTTTCACCGATTTGGATGTTGCCACTTGAGTTGCGGACGTTTGTTCCGGATACTTCAATATTGTGGTATTTTATTTTGTTATTAGCAATATTCTGATGCTTAATAGTCTGAGCTGTACCAGAATTGTTTGCGAATTCAATTGTTCCATCTTCGAGATCATAAGTTCCGTCTATTGAAGGCTGAGTACCGGTTGTACCAACAATTAACCGGCTGTTATCTGTCATAGTAAGGTTGGTGTTGGCTCCACCGATATTTCTTTCTGTACAATCGAAGATGGCATCATCTTTTATGGTAATAGTGCCGGTAGGGCTAAACGTGAACGCAGGGGTTTTTGTTCCACTGTTTGAAAGTATTAAGTTATAATAGTTCGCAGCTGTTCCTCCGGTTCCGGGATTAGTAACGTCTTGGCTGCCGGCAGCGTTGTATTCTACGGTACTGCCCGTGTTTACATTTACTGTTCCACTGGAAATTGTAGAATTGCTGCTACCTGTCAATCCGTCGGATGCTGCAGTCAGTAGATGACCATTTATTGTAACATTACCTGAGCCATTATTCATATTAATTGTAGTCATATCAGCTGTACCATTAATAGTAAAAACTATTCCTGATCCTTTCGATATACTACCACTAGAACCAACTCCTGTTTGTTTATTGATTGTAACAACTGAGTCTGACGGTACTTCTAAATTTGCGTTGAGATTAAGAATTCTTGTGAGATTGAGTGTAAGGTTCGCGCCTCCAAGAATTGCGTTATTTCCTGTAATTTGAAAATTACCCGGATTATTAATTCCTCCATCTTGAGTTAAGGAAGCATTTCCTGAAATGCCATTTCTGAATACTTTATTACCACCTCCTGAAAAAGTGCTGGCCGCATTTACAATCGTTAATCCATTAAAAGTCGTCGTTCCTCCACTACCGGAATTTACAGGAGTACTAATTATAAAATAAGGAATAGTATTAGCTCCGGCTGTTGGGAAATAAGTAATTGAATTAGTAGAAGTTCCAAAAGCGAAGTTTAGATTGTTATTCCAAATAAACTTCGCTCTATTTTCCCACCTGTTATATGTACTTATGGCAAGATTATCATAACCCGCTCCTGCTGTTCCGGAGATGGGTTCGTTCACTATTACAGTGCCATTTGTCTCCACATGAAGTGGTGAGGAAATAAGTGAAGTTCCTGTTGGCAACGTGATAGAAGTACTATAAGAACCGGTAGTGGCAACTTCGAAAATACCACCTTCTTTTACAAGTATTCCATCAGGGTCACTATTGGGAATACTGATCTTTCCGCCGGTAAGTAATGATAGTTTTCCATACACCCGGCTGTTATTCAAGCTGATGTTGCTTGCTACATTAATAGTGTGTCCACTCAGAATATCTATCTGCTTAGCCTCGCTCGTAGGTGCTAATGTAGCAGTCGTCCAGTTACTCGTTCCGTTAGGTGAAGACTCCCAGTTAGAAGCTACATCCCAATCTCCCGTCTGTTTACTTCTAAAATAATTATCCGGCAGGGTAGCAACGGGAGAAAAATTGTCACCTGCGGTGAATTCTTTGTTCAGATTACTCTCTCCAGATATTTCCAAACTGTGGGCTCCAGTATTTACATTACCATATAAATTCCAGTTGGTGCCATTCCATCCTGCTGTGATAAGAGAAGATTCTGTACCAAACACATCACCCGGAACATAGGTGAAAGTAGCATCTCCCGTGAATGTTCCTGTGGATGTTACACGCCAGTACCGATTCAGGTAATTAGTGGAAACATTGTTTTGCGGATGTTGGGCATTAACCACATTCATACTTACCGATGGCGTCCCCGTTACTGAAGTGAGATTGACGGTGGCCGGAGTATAATTAGATGCGTCACCAATCGGGTAGGTAAAGGAGCCGGCTGATGAAAAGTTTTTTGTTACAGTGCCGGTGTTGCCGGATGCTGTCAAAATATAATTCCCTGTACCGCTGATAGTGTATGCGGCAGAAGGGCCGAATGTAAGGTTATAATTTCCGATATTCAGAAGCCCACCATTAAATGTCGTTCCGGATCCCGTCAGAGTTAAGTTGGAACCCAAAACTGCAGCCGTTTGTCCCGAAGTACAATTGAGAATTAAATTTCTCAAAGTCTGACTGCCTGTGGCAAATTGTATAGTTCCGATTGATCCTTGATTGATTAAAGTAAGATCAGAAGTTGTACTTCCTTTAAAAGCACCCGGTCCTGTTATAGTATTGGCGAGACCTGAATTTCCAATGGACAAGTTATGTCCATTCATATCGAGCACATCATTATTATTATAAAATATTAGTGCGTCCCCTGCTGATGCGCCATCAGCACTGATATTCAAGTTTTGTTCAAGTTGAAGAATGGTTCCTGATCCTGTAGTTGCTCCTATTCTTATATATGGAATTGTAAGGTCGCCATTTGAAGGGGTAGTAATAGTTTGTGTGCCGGATTCTTTTATAAAGAAGACAGCCCTTTTGTTTGGATTAAAGCTATAGCCCGAATTAAATATCAGATTCCCGCCAATTTTTAAATCATCACCATAGAACGCTCCAAGAGTCAATGTGCCGGACACAGTAGCATTTTCCTTAACAATTAAGGCTCCGGTCATCTGAGAAGCAGTTCCGTAATCAAGTTTACTTCCTCCATCAATAGTGAGATTTCCGTTAATTGACCTCTCCTCCGGAATAGTCGAATAACTAAGAGTTGTATTATTAGTGATTTCTACATTATAGGGAGAAGAGGAAGCCCGCCATTCCTGCCCTAAACCAAAAGTAGTACCTGTAGCATAAATTAAAGTAGAGCCTGTACCGTAAGTGGGCGAATTGCCACCAATGAATCCATTAGTATTAATGGTAAGTGTCCCATTTATAGTTAGTGTCTGATTATTCGTAAATCCACCCCAAAGAATCAGGTTGTTGACGGTTTTGGAAGCGTCATTTAAAGTGGCGGAACTTCCGGTATTAATTTGAACATTATCGGGTGCGTTTGAAGTTGAAGGCCAGAAACGCTGTCCGGAATTTATATCGTAGTTAGATCCATTATTAAAGACAAGATAGCTTCCCGTAAAATAATGAAAAAAGTTGTTACCATCGGCATAGCCTCCATTGTCTAACTGAAAGGTCCCATAAACATTGGTTGTGCCGTTGTTGGTGATGGTGGCTTGGGCGGTTAGTGAATGATTGGCATTGATCGTCGTTGTTGTGCCCGAATTTCTGGTAATAGCAGAGTTGAAAAAAACAGCATGATTAATAACGACATTGTCGCCTGAACCTGGAACAGGACCACCCCATGTGGAGGATGCATTCCAATCTCCATCTGCTTGGGAGGTATAGGTAGGCTGTCCTTTAGCTGAAAAACAGCTAATTACAAAAAACAGGAGGGAACAGAAATAAAAGACGGGTAAAGCTATCCTCTTCATCAGCAAAACATTTAAATATTCATGCTACGGTTAATAAAGCCGCAACAACCATGCAAACAGCTTTCCAAAAGGGTGGGGACTAATGAGTTAAAGTTATAAACATATTGTGTATAATTGACACAAAAGTTATTCACAACCCATAATGGCTCAATTTACTATTATTTAAGATAATTCCTTTTTATTATAATTCGGATTTACCTTACCTTTGCACTCCAAAATTCGAAAAAATGTTCGCTATTATTAAAATTGCAGGCCAGCAGTTCAAGGTTAATCCGGGGCAGACACTCTATGTTCCGCACCTGGATGGAAAGCAGGGAGATACCCTGGAATTTTCGGATGTCTTATTGCACAGCGAAGATGATAAAGTATCTACCGATTCTAAAGTAACTGTGAAGGCAGAAATTGTTGAAGAACTGGTGAAGGGTGATAAGGTGATTGCTTTTAAAATGAAAAGAAGAAAAGGCTTCAGAAAAAAATTGGGTCACCGCACTCATTACACTCAGATCAAGATCACAGAAATTGCATAAGCATATCTAATTAAAAACAATTAATCATGGCACATAAAAAAGGTGAAGGTTCCGTAAAAAACGGTAGAGACTCACAAAGCAAAAGATTAGGAGTTAAGATTTATGGAGGTGAGGCTGTGCTTCCGGGTAACATCATTCTTCGTCAGAGAGGAACTGTTTATCATCCCGGAAAAAATGTCGGACTCGGAAAAGATTTTACAATCTATTCGACGGCATTCGGTGTTGTAGAATTCAAAAAAACACGCGGAAATAAAACGGTTGTTTCTGTTATCGAAACTCCGGTCGAATAAAAAAAGTTCGAATAAATTTTTGTTGTATTAAAAATGTTTTTATTTTTAATCATTATTTACTAACAATTAAATTCTAAAAACATGGCAACTGCAAAAAAAGCCGCTCCTAAGAAGGCTACAAAAAAAGCTGCTCCTAAGAAAGCTGCAAAGAAGGCTGCTCCTAAGAAAGCTGCAAAGAAAGCCGCTCCTAAGAAGGCTGCGAAGAAAGCTGCTCCTAAAAAGGCTGCCGCGAAGAAAGCTGCTCCTAAAAAAGCTGCTGCGAAGAAAGCTGCTCCTAAGAAGGCTGCTGCTAAGAAAAAATAAGAATCAAATTCTTGCAGATAGTATTAAAGTCCTGCCCCTGCAGGACTTTTTTCATTCGATCTCTTTTAATTTTTCGTTGTCTTTTTTAAAATCTGATTGTATTTTTTAACCGCAAGGCATAGAGAGGATCGACAAGAAAAAACTTAGTGTCTCTTGGCGTACCCGTACCTCAGTGGCGAAAAAAAAGATTAGGCCACCAAGACTTCAAGACACAAAGGCACACCAAGAAAATTAATCTATTTCCTTTGCGGTTATCTTCTGCCGCAGCAGAGACGTTGCCTCTTAACAAATAAACTTAGTGCTCCTTAGTGCCTCCGTACCTTAGTGGCAAAAAATCATTAAACCACCAGGACTCCAAGACACAAAGCCTCACCAAGAAAAAAGAACCTGGAGCCTCCGTGACTTAGTAGCAAAAAGATAATTTAATCACAAAGGGTATTGTTATTTTTTTACGAGAGGAATCTTAACATAGAAGGTCGTCCATTCTCCTTCCTTTGTTTCAAAGCGGATATCACCGTTTATTTTTTCGACAATGCCTTTGCAAATGGCAAGCCCGAGTCCGGTTCCGGAAGACTTAGTCGTAAAATTTGGTACGAAGATTTTAGAACCCATATCCGGGGGGATGCCCACACCGTTGTCTTTAAGAGAGACGATTGCATTCCCGTCTTCTGCAACACTCTTGATTTCAATTTTGATATTCCTGAAATCGGGAACAGATTGCACAGCATTTTGCAGGAGGTTGGTGAACAACCTGTTGATTTGTGTTTTGTCTGCGTGGATGGTAAGCCCTTCCTCGAGGTCTGATTCAATCGCAATTCTCTCATTTGTTGCATAAAGAGAGATTACATTTCTCAGCGCATCATTCAAGTCGATATCCTGCATGTTAGTATTTGCCAGGTTGGCAAACTGCGAGAAGTCGCTGGCAATTTGCGAGAGGTGTTCAATTTGGTTCAGGATAATTTCAGCTACGTAGGCAGAAATATTTTTTACATCGGGCGAATCTTTCTCAATTGCCATCTGCAGGTACTGAAGGTTCAACTTCATGGGGGTGAGCGGATTCTTGATTTCGTGAGCTACCTGTCGGGCCATTTCGCGCCATGCACCTTCACGTTCGCTCCGGGCCAGTTTTTGTGCACTGATATCTAATTGTTTGACCATCCGGTTGTACTCCTTCACGAGGTCGCCGATTTCGTCATTCCTCTTCCAGCTGATTTCTTCATTGCCCGTCTGCAGGTTCAATGCCCTCATTCTGTCGCTGATGAGTGAGAACGGCCTTGTGATGCGGTTAGCAATGAATAATGAAATGATGCCTGCAATGATGAAGATAAAGGCATTAAGGTTGATGATGGCGACAAGGAGGTTAGATATTTCATCCTGCAATTTCTTTTGCGATTCGAAATACGGGATGTTCAGGTAGGCGTATTCTTCTCCGTTTTGATCGCGCACGGTCAGGTAATTACTGAGGTAATGAAGTGAGCCGATAGATTGTTCTTTGAAGTACTGTGCATCCTTCAATACACTCATATGATACCATGCCACGGGATCCATTTTTTCGCTGACGATTCCTTTTTCGTAAGGCAGCGGCAGGGAAGATACTTTTAGATTTCCTGCAGTGTCATACAGGTTAATATCCGTAGCATGAATATTGCTCACATTGCGGATCAGTTCCGACAGTTTTTCGAGTTCCGCCTGACCGAGTGTCTTCTTCGTCATCGCCTGCGACATGCTGCTGTCGAGCGTGTTGTGCAGTTCGTTTTCCATCAGGTGGATAGTGCGGCTCAGGAACTCGCGGTTGTTGTTGTGAAAGCGGTTGATGAAAAACAGAATTGTAGATACGCCAATCACCAGGAATGAGAAGACCGAAATCAGGATGATGGTACCATGAACCTGGTTGCGGATAGTAGGCTGCAGGAAGGGTTTGCGGTCTTCTTTGCTGCTCCTTTCCGACAATAAATAACCGGCAAGGTTAAAAAGGAAAATGACGATTAAGAAAGAGCAGAAAAGATATGCGAACAGGGTTACAACCTCCAGCATGAGCCGGTCTTTGTGGGCCAGCATAACAACTTTTCCTTTTTGAGCGGAATACCACAACTCATCATTGCCGTTTTTATAGACTTGCCTGAAACCTGTATATTCAACGAGATTGCTGTCGATGTCGGTAGCAAAAGGATAATCGTTATAACTCGCAATCAGTTTGTTGTCGATGTAGATAGCGTATGCATACTCCGGCGAACTTTCAATGGCATTCTTATTACCTCTCGAGAAGAGTTCGGGGTAAAGAGCCTCACTCTCAAAATTCCTGGGTTTGGATACTATAAAGATGTAACCGTCGGGCGCACCGGTAGAATCGGTAATTTCTGTGCGGCTTATGTAATTAAAATTAGAGAAGGAAACATCATAGTAATATAACCCCGGCACTCCGGTCGTGCGTCCCTGCGTTTCAATAATTGTATTCAGATCGTTGAAAGTCGTACTTCGCAGATTATTGAGTGGGTTACCCGAGGAATCAAAAGTGTATATCTCGGTTGAATATTTGTTGAGATAGGCTGAAAAAGATTCTCTGATGATGCTGTCTTTTAACAGTAAACTTTCTGCAGGATTTTTAAACCTGTGAAAGATGGCCGACATGTATTCGTTGCTGAAATCATTCCTGATGATGTTCATAATCAACGGTCCGGACGGATCTACTTTCTCAGACAGGTTGCGTGCAAAATCTTTCTGAGCTTCGAGCTCCTTTTGGTGGTTTTGATAGGCGATAACTGCTGTGATGGAAACACTGAAAAAAGTAATCCAGAAAATAAATCCGGATGAAGAAAGTCTGATGCTGCTCATGTGCAGTCTGGATACGTCCAGCAGAACAGCGAAGAGCAGCAGCCAGAGTAGCAGGAAGAGCTGAAAGGTTACTTGTTCACCCGGGTTGATGGTCAGCAGCAACAAACCTGCAACTGCTATATAAATAAACCGGTAGTATCCGCTGCCCACTTTCTTTAATGCTTCCGCAAGCCTTTGGATCAACATGAAATAGCCTGCAGATACACAGCACAGTACCAGGAAACCAACAAGGCTGTAAATGTTTAGTGAGAAAAAGTTGATGACGTCAAATGATATCTGCGGATCTGCCACAAGGCTTTTGATGATATATCCCGATGCAAATGTTATCAGGCACATCAGTAATGCAATAGCCAGGGCGATGATAAATTTTGCTGAAGATTTTTGAATCTTTTCTGCCGTGGCTTCAGGCTTCCATTTAAACCGGAAGAAAAGAATAATCCAGATGAGTAGCAGCAGGTTCACCAGAAGATCGCCCAGAGAACCCATCATGAAATTCTTTCCATAAACTGACGGATTGAACAACTTCAGCGAACGGAAGTTGAACGGGTTAATGAAGTAAGTGAGTAACCGGAATGTCAGAAGGGTTGCTGTCAAAGTCAGAATGCCCTTTCCAAAGCCATATCGGTTGGTGACCTGAAGCGTGAGCAGGTGGATGAAATACAAAATAAAAAGCAGCGCCAGTGCAGCCAATGCGAGAGCCGGAAGGTTAACTCTGAACACATTCACTCCGGCCTTTTTCTCGAGATAGAATAACACTTTCCCTGAATTACTATAGATGGGTAATCCGCCTGTAAGGCTGATGTCACTGACATCAGCCGCAGTGTTCACTCCAGCAAATTGGTTGTGCAGGTAATTGTTCTCGATGTAATAATTCCATTTTATGGGAATGAGGCTGACAATCAAATAAGATTTTCCCGCAGGAGAAGTATAGTCTTTTTTTGAAAAGACAAACCAGCCGTTGGCGAGGAGTTTAAATCCGGCAGTCTTGGGTTCATTCAAAATTTCTTCATCAGGGATCGCGTGCTGTGTGCTCCAGAATACTGCTGATAGTTGATTCTCTGAATTCCTTTTGTAAGCAAAGAGATAATAGTCTTCATCGGTAAGAGTGTTCAGTGTCTTCTCAGAATAATTACCCGAGGTGATAGCATTGAGCAATGATGAATCTGACATCAGATTACTTACTGCAGCTTCGCGCAGATTCAGGCTCTTCTGAACTGGTTTGTGAATTGCATTTGGATTGGCGCCCGTACTCCAGTAGTCTTTCACAAAAAACGCAACGCCCAGCAGGAAGAGTCCTGCAATCAGCAGTAGGCCCTTACGCCTGAAAAAACTTTTATTTAAGTTACCGGACAATTCAGGGGGTGCGTTTTATCTGATTCCAAATTTCATCCATTTCCTGCAAACTCATATCGATCAGATTCTTTCCTGTCTCAGTGGCAATGGATTCCATTTTCTTGAATCGGTCTATGAATTTTTTATTTGTCAGTTCCAGTGCATAGTCCGCATCTATGTTCAGAAACCGTATATAATTGACTACCGAGAAAAGCAGGTCGCCTGCTTCACGTGTCGATTCATTATTGTCGCCGCTGCTCATTGCTTTTTCAAGTTCTTCTTTTTCTTCCATCACTTTATCCCACACATCTTCCTGTCGCTCCCATTCAAACCCGGCCTGAGCTGCCTTACCCTGCAATCTCATTGATTTTACGAGAGCAGGCAGGGAGTTTGGAATACCACCCAGCACACTATTCTTTCCATCCGCAAGTTTTAATTTCTCCCAGTTTCTCTTTACTTCTTCTGCATTGTCTGCTTTGACATCGCCGTAAATGTGCGGATGCCTCTTGATGAGCTTTTCGCTGATGGTATCCACCACATCGCGAAGGGTAAAGTGATTTTGTTCTTCTGCAATTTTCGTGTAGAATACAATATGCAGCAGCAGGTCGCCCAGTTCTTCTTTTATGGATTCGTAGTCGTCGGCATCGATGGCGTCGGTCAGTTCGTAAAGTTCTTCAATCGTTTGCTGCCTGAGGGAGTGGATCGTTTGTTTTCTATCCCACGGACATTTTTCCCTAAGTTCATCCATGATGTCGGTCAACCTCTGCAGATTCGCATCTTCCATAAGCTTAAAATTTTTAGAGGGGACGAGCGGTATCAACTCAATCCTCCGCGTCGTTTTGACAATGATAAAATATTGGCTGTTACGGATAATCCGTTTATAAAATTAAACAATCCATTCCGTTGAGAGGGAATACTGTTTTAAAAGCCTATTTGTGGCTTTGCAGCAATTGAAGATTAATAATCGTTGATACTGTCATTCACTGGGTTTCCACCTACTTCATTTTGATCGGGAGGTTCAGTGGATGGAGGATTCACCGAAATCCAGATGTCAATGGTTTGACCGGGCTGAATGTAAATCGGAATACCCTGGAAATCTCTTGTTTCAGGATTCTGTCTGATAACATAGGCACTTGCAGTATCAGCGATAGGTTCTGAAGAGATGATGGAAGCAAGGATAATGCCTCTTGCCTGCAGGATAGTTTTGGTTTCGGCCACGGTAAAGCCGACGATATCAGGAACAAGCATCTGTTCGCCCTGAACTCCTCCGCCAATGACCAGATCGATTTTGGACCCCCAGCGCACCTTAGTGCCCGGAGCAATGGCAACGCCTTTATACATCTGGTCGAGTACGGAGCCTTTCATAAAGTCGGGCCTGTGGGTGGTGTCACCTAATTTCAAGTTGTTCTTTTCTAATATGTTGGCAGCGAAGCGATAACTCAAACCTTCTAATTTAGGCATAGAGACCATAGGCAGTTCCACCGGATTGACTGTTAGAAAAACTGTACGATTCACTTTCACCGTTGCATCTGAAAGGGGTAATTGCCTGCGGACTGTATTGAGGGGAATGCTGTCGTTGTAGGCGGAGTCTGTTATTACAACTTCAAATCCTTGCTTTTTGAGAAGGTGGACGGCTTCATCCGTATTCATTCCAACCAGGTTGGGCACTTGCAGGTAGCTACCGTGTTGGGTAAGCCAGCTCAGTGACAGAAAGAACAGAAATATTAGTGCCAGCACTAAACCGATTGCCGCAATAAGGTTGGTGAGAAAAGATTTTTGTAAGAGGGATTTGAACACTATTTACTGGTATGTAGAGACTGCAAAATAAATAAAATTTCAGGATGAGACTATTTTGCCGGTGTCCTTTGCAAAATTTTAAGCCTTTGCTTTATTCAGGCATTCTTCAATCAAACCTGTGTAGAAACTCTTCAGCGAGATGCCGGCACTTGCCAATTGCTGCGGTACCAGACTGGCGGCAGTCTGCCCGGGAACAGTGTTGATCTCAAGCATATAGAGTTTCCTGCTGCCTGCATTGTAGATGAAATCTACCCGAACAACGCCGCTGCAGTTGAACAGTTTGTAAATCTTCACCGCTTCGTTTTGAATGAGCGTTTTTAATGACAGGTCGATCTCTGCAGGAGTTATCTCGTCGCTCGCGCCTTTGTATTTGGCTTCAAAATCGAAGAATTCATTTTTTGAAATAATCTCTGTAACAGGCAGGGGAATGATGGTGCCTTTGGCTTTATAAACTCCCACAGTGAACTCCCTGCCGGGAATAAACTCTTCTACCAGAACCTGATTGTCTTCCTTAAACGCTTTTCCAATTGCTGCATCCAGATCTGCTCTGTCGCTTACCTTGCTCATTCCTAAACTCGAACCGCCGTTGTTGGGCTTTACAAATACGGGCAGTTTTAATTTCTTAAGATCATTCAGGACTGCATTGTCAATTTGATAATCTTTAAAGAGCAGTACAGAATTGGCAACATTAATCCCTGAAAAGGCAGCCACTGCAACCGTATAACGTTTGTTGAATGTAATGGCCGAAGACGCAGCATCACACGAAGTGTAGGGGATGCCCATCAAATCCAGATAACCCTGTAGTTTGCCATCCTCGCCCGGTGTACCGTGAACACTGATGAGCACAGCATCAAAACGGACGGTTTTTCCTTTCACTTCGATGGTGAAAGTATTTTTATCTACTTCAGATTTATTGCCTTCATCATCGACGAAGAACCAGCCCTTGGGCGTCATGTCGATTTTGTAATAATCGAATTTTTCGGTGTCAATATTTTTTTCAATGGTAGCTGTAGATCCGTAACTGATCTCAGCTTCGCCGGAATAACCGCCTGTAACTAAAGCAATGCGAGGTTTCATAATTCTTTACTGGTATGGATGTAAATTTATTACTCATTTTAATATCCCTGACTATAAGTTTCGAGAATAAACTTCCACTCACCGTTGCGCTTGCGCCATATTTTCACATAGGGATAGGTCAGAGTTTTATTTCCTGACTCTACTGTGTACATTCCGTAGGTATAACCCAGAGTGCCGTCTGCAGAAACGGTAGCTCTTTCGGGAGTCCATTTAAGTTCTAATCCCGAGTCGTCAATTCTGCTCAGGTATTCAATAGCATCTGCACCGACGATCGGCTCTTCATCAGGTCTCAGTAAAACAGCCTCCTGGTCCATATAGTGCAGGAAGGCGCGTTTCATACCGCGTTCTTCACTCATTTTAGAGAAATCGTAATCGGCGCGCAGCAAATCTTCAGAGGTAGCGATGGTTTGCTGTTTACTGTCTTTGAAAGATGGTCCAACCTCAAAATCACAGGAACTGAGTAGAGATGTTAGCAAAAACAGTCCGAACAAGAGATTGAATATCTTCATCATGCATTAATTTAAAATTAAAAGCGAAGGTAGAAAATGACCTTCGCTTTATCCGGCAGGAAATATCACCCGCCTGTTTTCAGGTTTTAAACCTGTTAAGCTCTTTAGCCGTGCATTTTCTCTTTTTTAGCCAGGAGTTCTTCAACTGTTTCACGGTAGAGTTCATCAGGGATACAACAATCCACAGGACATACTGCTGCACATTGAGGCTCCTCATGGAATCCCTGGCATTCTGTACACTTATCAGGTACTATATAATAAATGTCGGTTGCAATAGGTTCATTGCGCTGGTCGGCATCAAGGACCGTCACACCGTCCATTCTTGTTACCGGACCTTTAAGGTTGGTTCCGTCGGCGAAAGCCCATTCAACTCCTCCCTCATAAATTGCATTATTCGGGCACTCTGGTTCACAGGCTCCGCAGTTGATACAATCGTCTGTTATTTTGATCGCCATTATTAGGAATATTTAATAAGATTACGCAGGAATTATTTCCGAATTTTGCCTGCATTTAATTTCTTATTGACAAAGATAAAAAAGATAATGACACTTGCTTTATGATATTGGCAAAAAGAATACAGGTTTTAAAAGAGTTGAAAAACTGGTTGCTGTCGGGTGATGACGAATGGAAAGAAACTGCCGAAAAAGCATATCAATTTAATAACTGGTTTACAACCGAATTTCTGGAGCACAGGGTGAAGACAATATGCGACCAATATTTGGATGAAGAAAAGTTAGATTTCTGGATTCGTCATTATCATCTGGATGATAATATAAGTCCGAAGAAGGTAGGTATCGTGATGGCAGGGAATATTCCGATGGTGGGATTTCATGATTTTTTGAGTTCATTTGTTACGGGGCATAAAACAATCATCAAACTGTCTGAGAAAGATGACGTGCTTTTTAAAAAGATTGTAGAAAAGCTGATCTCTTTTGATGAGGAAGTCGGTGATGTAATTCAGTTTGCCGATATGCTGAAAGGTTGCGATGCCTATATCGCCACAGGAAGCAACAACACTTCAAGATATTTTGAATATTACTTTGGAAAGTATCCGTCGATAATTCGCAAGAACAGAACATCGGCTGCCGTGCTTACGGGAAATGAGACTAAAGAAGAATTGGAATCCCTGGCCGATGATATCTTTCTTTACTTCGGTATGGGGTGCAGGAATATTACTCAGATTTTTGTCCCAATGAACTATGACTTTATACCGCTGCTGGAGGCCTTTAAAAAATATGAATACCTGAAGGATCACGCTCGCTACAGAAACAATTACGACTACAATCTTGCGTTACTCATCATGAATAACCGCGAGTATATGTGTAATGAAAATGTGGTGATGGTGGAAGAAGACCATCTGTTTTCGCCCATAAGCGAATTGTACTATTCTTATTATGAGGATTATGAGAAAAAGGTTGGAGAGTTGCAGCAGAGCCTAGACATTCAATGTATTGCAGGTAAAGGGAATATCCCATTCGGGAAGACACAGGATGCAGGACTTTTTGATTATGCCGACGGAGTAGACACTGTACAATTTTTATTGTCTGTCTGATGTTATGACAGGTAGAGTATCCGGGTATGTCTGTTGGGGTGTAGATTTGTCCTGCGAAATGCAAAAAGAATTTATAAGTGAAACTAATTTATTGTTAATAATAAACCAGTTATAAACGTTACTTTTTTATTAGCATTTAATTTTATTCTGCGGCACACGGTTTGAGGATGAAGAAATTGATTCGTTTAAGAAAAAAATCTACTTACATGAAAGCTAAAAATGTTATTTACACCATTCTAATCAGTGCAGCTACAACGATAGCTGTTTTGTTCGGCTACAACAAGTATGCAGAGGTGTCAGGCAATCCTAGTATAGATAAGTTTCAGTTGCCGGCCAACTATGCAGGATTCTTCGATTCTAACGGCCATTTTGCAGGTCCGTCAGATTTCGTAGAAGCGGCAAAGGCTGCGATACCAACAGTGGTTCATATAAAGACAAAAACGTCAAGGACAGTTGTTTCTAATAATCTCCCGAGAAGCAGAGACCCGTTCAGTGATTTTTTCGGTGATGATTTCCTGGATCAGTTCCTCGGACGCGGGGATCGTCAGCAACGTACCATTCCCCAGTCGGCTTCAGGTTCGGGTGTCATCATCAGTGCTGATGGCTACATTGTAACCAACAACCACGTGGTGGCAGGAGCTAATGAGGTTACAGTTACTACAAGCGACAATAAGACTTATACCGCTAAAGTGATTGCTGCTGATCCGAACTACGATCTGGCTGTGATAAAAGTGGATGCGAAGAATCTGCCCTTTATGCTGTATGGAACCAGTGCAAATGTTGAAATCGGTCAGTGGGTGCTGGCAATCGGGTATCCACTGTCACTTGATGCAACAGTTACCGCAGGTATCATCAGTGCGAAAGCAAGGACACTGGGTCTCAACAGAGGTAAGGATGGCAGAAAGGATTTTGCTGTAGAATCTTATCTGCAGACGGATGCTGCTGTGAATATGGGTAATAGCGGTGGTGCATTGATTAATACCAGCGGTCAGCTGATTGGTATTAACTCAGCCATTGCATCTCCAACCGGATATTACAGTGGCTACAGCTATGCTATCCCGGTTGATATCGTTAAGAAAGTTGTTGCTGATCTCATCAAATATGGTAGTGTACAAAGAGCCTTCCTCGGCGTGCGCTTTATTGATGCAGCAGGCCTGTCTAAAGAAGAGAAAGTAAAAGCCGAGGTTCCTGAAACTGCAGATGGAATCTATGTAACGGATATCGTTAAAGACGGAGCCGCAGAAGCTGCCGGATTGAAAGCAGGTGATATCCTTCGCAAGGTGAACGGGGTGAAAGTAACTTCGGGTGCAGAATTGCAAGAGCAGATAAGCCACTTCAGGCCGGGTGAAAAGGTAGATGTTACTTATGAAAGGAACGGCAAACTGACCACAGTAACTGTTACCCTGAAAAACAGTGAAGGTACAACTGAAATGATAAAGAGAGATGAGTTGAAAGAATCTCTTGGCGCTGATTTTGAAGTGCTGGATGCTTCTGTTGCGAAGAAATTAGGATTGCCCGGCGGTGTTAGAGTAAAGAAGATAGGAGAGGGCGCCCTGAACGATCAGACCCGTATGAGAGATGGATTTATCATCACAAAAGTCAACGGTAAAGAAGTGAAAACTCTTGATGATCTCAGAGATGCTGTTGTCAATAGCAGTCAGATCACAATATCAGGAGTGTACCCGGGATACAACGAGGTATTTGAATACCCGATTGATCTGAGCGGTAATTAAATAATTGTTTGTTTAGGTTTAAGGTTAACGGCTGTGAAGTCACTTCACAGCCGTTTTGCTTTTAGGGGGTGCTTATAGTACCCGAACCATCCTGGTTCGGGAAGACTTTGCCGCCTTGACCGGGATGGTCAAGGTACTCTTAGCAGCGGGAGAAAACATCCCTTAACAATATTTCTTCTTCAGCTCTATGGAGAACCCTTCATACCAATCCACTGCCTGCTGATATTCTCCTTTTTTGATCATAGCCACAGCCGGCAAGATCATATGGTTGTACATGTAATCGTAAATCTCTGAATGATTTTCATATTGTGCAATCGCAGTAACAACCTGAGGCCCCAATTCATTGTATTCTTCGAGCAGGACTTTTCCCTGTGCAGTATTGCGCATGTAATTTTCTCTCAGGTAGCGCAAGGTTGTCAACTCATCACAATCGTCTGCGAGGCCTCTTTCCTGAACGCAAGCGGTCGTGAGGAAGCAACCATCGGTAAAATCATCGAGATCACGTGCGGCCTGTTTGTCATACTCAGCCGTGGTCAGGGTCCTGAAAATACTATCTTTTCTATCAAACAGGTCAGCGGTTTCGTTAGGCCTTATTCTAAAAAGAGGCTTTCCCGGGATAGCGTCAGGCCAGGTCTGCAGATTACCGAATGTTTTTACGGCATTTCCTAAACGGACGAGGTAATAGCCTTTCCATAAAGGATCTTCATCCAATTTTGCACTGAGGATATCCAGTATATAATCTCCTCTTTTCATTATTCGTTTGTCCTCCTTTTCATTGTATACTATATCGGTGTAAGAGAATTTTACTTTCCTCTTATCCTTAGGAGCATTTTTGAAATCCTTGATTGCACTGTTGTAGATTTCAAGTACCAGCGAGACATTTGCTTCTTTAATACTGGACGGATGATACGAATATACAACCAGAGACTCCTCCTGGTTTCTCCTTATCGCCAGGGGTAAACCAGCGAGTGCTATCGATAAAGTACCTGTCTGGCGGAGAAAATTTCTTCTATTCATAACAGTAAGGTTGGGTTTAGTTATAGTGTTAACGAAAGAATCAGTTGTGAAATTGTATGGATTATTTACGCGTACTGAATATCCTCTCAATGCATTGGATAAGATTGCCGGGACTGTCTGTAATGCAGTCTGGATGAACACTCTCTAAAAGATTTCTATTGTTCATTCCCCATGTGACACCAATTCCGGCTATGCCCGATTTATGCGCTGCCTCAATGTCACGCGTCTCATCACCCACATATATGGCATTCTGTTTTTCAATTACGTACTGCTTCATCAGCTTGTTAATGACCTTACTCTTTCCGAAGAACGACTTCTCGCTGTGTACGAAATTGAAAAGGTTTTTCAGTCCGTTTTTCTCTAAGAAGATGTTGATGTTTTCAACGGAGTTAGATGTGAGAATGCCCAGTTGGTAACCTTGCTCTTGAATGGCTCTGAGAGCATCATCCATGCCCGGAATAACTTTCATATCTCCGATGGAGTGATTCATCTCTTTTCTGATGGCGAGAATAATCAGAGGCAATTTCAGCCCCGATATTCCGGCAGCTTTAAAAAGTTCGCGTGGTTGCTTTGATTTGATCAATGCACGGTCCTGATTGTTCAAAGGTTTGAGGTGATGCTCTTCAGTAATTTTATTGTAAGAGTCTAACGCCAGCTCAATGGTATCACCAATGGTTCCGTCGAAGTCGAAGATGATATAGCAGTCTTTAGGCATGAGGTCATTGGCTTATAATGGCTAATCTGCAATACAAAGATGAGGTATAAGGCCTATTGTTTCACCACCCTGTCAATCACTGTCTTATTGGCAAAATTCATCTTCACCGTATAGATACCTGCCGGCCACGATGCCGTATTAACGTACATCTGGGTGTAAGCATCTCCATTATACTCCTTCTGCCATACCAGTTGACCGGTCATGTTGTAAATCCGGATGCTCTTCAGTGAAGTCGGTTGCTGATAATTTCTGATGATGAACTGATCTTTAAACGGACTCGGATAGAACAAGTATCCCTTTTCTTTCAGCAACGGCGGTACGGTAATGCCGTAGGCTTTTATGTTATCGAGGTAGAGGTTGTTCCTGTTATTGCCTTTGGAAGAGAAGAATACCCTGAAGTCATTATTCCCCACAATTGGAGTCATATATATCTTAACATTTGTCCAGTCGCCGTTTTGGGCTATAAAGGAAATGTTCTTGTAAGCTTCAGGGTTTCCTACGGTTACCATTTCGTTGCCGAATTTCTTCCAGACAGTGATGAATGACTGTCCGCAGTCTAAGCTGATTTTCACTTCAAGAGTGTCTTCAGGATTATCCGGTGCTCCGGGATAGTTGCTTCCCGGTGCATAGGCGTAGTCAAAAGAGAAGAACAGACTGTCGTATTCTGCGTCGATTGCTATTTTCGGAGAAATAAGGTTGTCTTCCCGGCCCCCACTGTTGTAAATAAAGTTTTTCATCACGGCAGATGCCGTGCCTGCAGAAGCTGCCTGTGTGGAGCGTTCCCAGGTCTGCCCGTTGCCATTGTGCTGCACTACCCATTCTGAAGGAGGAAATGTACTGCTTTCGAAACTTTCGCTGAGTGGAAGGGTAGTGTTGCCGAGTATGTAGAATCTTGTCCTGATAGTGTCATTGATGGGAGCCTCATCCGCAAGGCCGTTGGGCTGAGATGTATAAACAGTAAGGTCGTATCCGCCGGGACTGAGAGAAGACAATGCAGGCAGGTTGATGGTTGTGCCTGCGCCTTGTGTGAGATTAAGGCTCTTGTCTATGGTATTCACTGCGCCTCCATTGATGCGGTAATTAATCTTAAGGCTTGTCAGAACATCTTTACCATTGCTGCGGATGCTTAACACAGGAGCAGGAGCAGCATCACAGTTGTAGAGGGGCAGGTTTGTGAGTCCGGTCACTTCCAAATCTCTTGCCAGAGAAACTACCGCCGATACATTTACGTCGTCTATATACAAGTTGTTTCCGTAACCGTTGACTGCTCTGAATTTAATCAGGAAGTCTTTTCCCGATACAAGGTAGGGAGTAAGATTAATCTCTTCATGTTTCCAGTTGCTGTTTGTTGTGGCATTGAATGCAGTCCTTGTATTTCCTGATACCGAAGCCAGATGTGTGCCGCTCTTACGATAGATCGTTTTATATGTTCTGCCATCATCATTGGAGAGATAAATTTCCAATCCGTCCCATACAGAGACATCCCGCTCGTCGTACGCACCGTACGCCACTTTAAAAGAGAGCACAGAAGAGTCGGCACTACCTGTCTTTACGGGTGGCAGTATCAATTCATCTAACGATCCCGGCTTGTTACTGGTGAAATATTTCATAGATGCCGAGCCTGCTCCATTGTAACCGGAAGTGGCATCAAATATCCATGTGGCATCATTATTCGGGTTCCAGATATTCCATCCTGCGGGAGGAAATGTGCCGCCTGAGAACTCTTCCCTGAAGGGTGCTGTTCGTGCTGTGCCCGCTACTGTAACGAAAGACTGCAAGGTGTCATTAGTCGTAAAAGCATCTGTAGTGCCATTAGGGTTACTGCTGATAATTTCAACCATGTGCGTTCCTGCAGTGGTATTGATGTTTCCCGCCGGAAGCACTATTTCTGCACCCGGTGCTAACGAAAGAGAAAAGGTCTGAGAGAAAGCAACCGCGTTGTCGATCTTCACTTCTAATTTGAGGGAAGTCAGTGTTGTGTTTCCATAGTTACGGACTAGAACCGACAGCGGTACATTGTTTTTGATGTATGCTCTTCTTTCGGTACTTCCATAAGGGAGGGCGGTTACAACGTAAGCATCGTTGACGGTGCCCGGGGCAACGGCTCCATCTGAGTTGGCAAGGTCAGGCCTATAATACTCGATCGTACCCAAAACACGCTTTTTATATCCTTCCGAGAACAGGAAAAGTGCTCTGTCATCGAAGTAATTCATGAAGCTGCCCCACATCTCACCAAAGGGTTCTGTAGTACACCCGTCAGAGTAATCCATGCTCGGGTTTCCAAAGTGCGCATTGCCTGCACCATCTGCTTTTTCTGCGGGCGTGTCATCGCCTTCGGGGCCTGCACCTGTTGGCAGCGGCCATCCGGCCTGAATTCGGAAGTCGTCGTTATTGCAGGTAGTCTTATCTCCGAATGTATGCCACAGGTAAAAATAATGTCCTACTTCGTGGATGAGCGTAACGCCTTCATTATAGCTCGGGTAGTAGCTTCTTGTAATATTCACGGTAAACGGTAGCGAGCGGATATCAATTACAACTCCCTGAGGGCCCATATCGTTGGTAAATGGAAAAGTGGCTATTCCTAAAATAGATGTTCCGCCAACCGGAGGGATAGTGCCTGTCCATATATTCAGATACTTATCAGTATCCCAGGCATCTAATCCGCCGTCCGCGTAAGATTTAATCTTGATGTAGTCGGGAGTCGGGCCGGTCCTTCTCTCAATACCCGAAGTAAGATTTCCATTGGGATCTCTTCTCGCAAGAACGAACCTCACCGGAATCCTGCCCACACGGTTATATATCTCCTGAGGAACAACATTCTTATACAGATCAGCTTTGCTGCCATTGAACGCTACGTTCATCATCTCAATCTGGTCATAAATCGTACGATCGGGAATGGTAGCTTGTTTATCTGCCTGATCTATCAGGTGAAAAACTACGGGAATAATGATTGTATCGTTGAGAGTGCCTCTGAATAAGTTTTTGCGGTTCAGATATTCATGGTATCGTTTTTCGCCTTCCTTTTGCCATAATTGTACAATACCCGGATTTTGCCTGATGGCTGCCTCCATTAACTCGGTGGTCAGGCACTTCTGAACGTCTTTTGCAGACAGGGTTTCGAGCTGCTTCTGTCCGCTTGCCGGAGCAATAAAAATAATCAATAGCAGTAGGGGTGTAATATTCCTGATTAGGCTTTTAAAAGGCATTTTGTTGAGTTTGATCTGAGTATTGTCGGATTAAAAATAGCAAATGGATATCTGCAAAATATTGTATTTAACAAATGTAGGATTTACATCCTAAGAAACAACACAGTCAGCCTGTGCGTTGGATATAAATAAACGTTTCTGGCCCGGATAAATTGCGGTGACTTGACCTAGGGAAATTCCTCCCTTTGATTTTATTATTCGATTAATTCGCTGCGATAAATAATAATATATATTTACCATCTAAAAATCATCCGGGTATGAAACAATTGAAATTGCGTCTGATCATTATGAATTTTCTCCAGTTCTTCATCTGGGGTTCGTGGCTGATTACGATTGGTGCGTATTGGTTTCAGACGCTTCCCCAACTATATCCTGATAAAGAGTGGAGCGGAGCAGCATTCGGTGCATTGTTTTCTACCATGGGATGGGCCGCTTTGATTATGCCTTCGCTATTGGGGATTGTAGCAGATAAATGGATTAATGCAGAGCGTCTTTTAGGACTTTGTCACCTGGCCGGAGCCGCGATTCTTTTTTATCTTCCCTCGGTTAACGACCCGACCGTAATGTTCTGGGTGATGCTGCTGAATATGGCTTTTTATATGCCTACGCTGGCACTTGCAATTACAGTGGCGTATTCTTCACTCAAAAAAGCAGGCAAAGATGTCGTAACAGACTTCCCGCCCATACGCGTATGGGGTACGATTGGTTTTATTGTTGCCATGTGGACTATCAGTCTGACCCACCTCGAAAAGACCGCAGGACAATTCTATGTGGCAGCAGGAGCAGCATTATTGCTGGCCATCTACTCTTTCACTTTACCGAAGTGTCCGCCCGAAGGAAAGAACGTCAAAAGCGCTTCCTTGTCAGAAGCTCTGGGCCTGAACGCTTTCTCTCTCTTTAAGCAGTCACGGATAGCCATATTCTTCATCTTCTCCATGTTTCTCGGTGCAGCTTTGCAGTTGACCAATGCCTACGGAGATACCTTTTTGCACGATTTTGACAAGATAGACATCTACAAGGACACCGTTGCAGTTAAATATCCTGCGATAATTATGTCTATTTCTCAGATATCTGAAACACTATTTATACTCGCTATTCCGTTCTTTATGAAACGTTTTGGAATAAAGAGGGTGATGCTGATGAGTATGTTTGCCTGGGTACTGCGTTTCGGACTGTTTGGTTACGGTAATCCCGGCGACGGTTTGTGGATGATTGTATTGAGCTGTATTGTGTATGGAATGGCTTTTGACTTCTTTAATATTTCCGGTTCGTTGTTTATCGAAGGGCAGACATCCCCGAAGATCAGAGCAAGTGCTCAGGGATTGTTCATGATGATGACAAACGGTTTCGGAGCAATTTTAGGAAGCATGGCCAGCGGCTGGATTATAGACCTCTTCTTTACCAATCCGGATAACACGCTTCAGTGGAGGAATATCTGGCTCACATTTGCCGGTTATGCACTCGTTGTGGCTGTTTTGTTTATGATAATGTTTAAAGACGAGAAACCCAAATACGGTGATGAGGATGCGACGGGTGTAGTAGCCCTTGCATGATCCCGAGATTGTAACCCTGCAAAGTAAAACCTGTTAATGACTTTATTTCGATCCATACCTTTTCGAATCAACGGGCTGAATATGCTTATCTGCGGGTTATTCCTTTTATTTGGATCGACCGTACAAGCACAGAAAGGTACAGCCATTCTCACGGGTAAAGTGATTGATGAAAATGAAGATCCTGTCCCCAGAGTAACGATTCATATTCTTGGTAAACAGAATGGGTTTATTTCTTCAGATTCAGGAACGTTCAGAATAGAAGTTCCTGCGGGTAAGGCTTTTGCATTGGTGTTCACACACGCCGGTTTCAGAGAAGTGCAGCGCAATTTCCTGCTAAGTGCCGGGGAGAGCGAAACGCAGATCATCCGGATGTATCGCTCTGAAAAAGAATTGGAAGAGGTGGTGGTTCGCGATGACCGCTTCAGAAATGAACCGGGATTGGTGAGGATGAATCCAAAGAATGCAGTTACCCTGCCATCGGCAACGGGTGGGGTAGAAGGGCTTATCAAGATTTTGGTGGGAAGCAATAACGAATTGACTTCTCAATATGCCGTTCGCGGTGGCAACTACGATGAGAACCTAATTTACATTAACGACTTCGAAATCTTCAGGCCTTATCTCGTGAGGGCCGGCCAGCAGGAAGGATTGAGCTTTATCAATCCTGAATTGGTGCATAACATCAACTTCTATAACGGTGGGTTTCAGGCAAAATACGGAGATAAGATTTCCAGCGTGCTGGATATCAGTTATAAACAACCGAAGAAGTTCGCAGGATCAGCTTATATCAGCCTTTTGGAACAGGGATTTCATTTAGAAGGAACATCAGCCAACAAAAAGGCAACATGGTTGATAGGAGCGCGTACAAAGACGAATAGAAACCTTCTGAGCAGCCAGGAAACTAAAGGTAATTACATCCCCTCAGCATCAGACGTCCAGGCATTTCTGACCTGGCAACTGACCGAGAAATTACAATTGGAAGCACTGGGGATTTTGTCAGTTTCCGATTTTCAGTTAATTCCGGAGTCGGCACAGAAATCGACTTCTGTCTTTACTCCGTTTTTTGCTGCGAATCTCGGACTGGACATTTACTTTGAAGGTAAAGAGCAAGACAGGTACAGAAATTATCTCACGGGCATTGCACTAAACCAGACTGTCAATTCCAAACTCAAATTGAAATGGCTCTTCAGCAGGTTCGACGACAGGGAAAATGAGAATTTCGATATTCTCGGAGCCTATCTTTTTGGTGAGCGGTCGTTTGATAAAACCAAACCCACCTTCGGACAGATTGTGAATCCGCTGGGGGCCGGGCTGTTCCAGAATTATGCGAGAAATCAGCTGGATATCCAGGTATATAACATCAGCCATAAAGGATTCCTGCAGGCAGGCAAGCATTATGTGCAGTGGGGTGCAGGCTGGGAGCACCAGACGATTAAAGATCACCTGAATGAATGGGAGATGCACGACAGTGCCGGTTATTCATTGCCTTATAATCCGGGAGAACTCGTGCTACGGAAGGTGCTTAAATCAAATGCAGACCTGCAATCAGACAGGATACAGGGTTACCTGCAAGACAATATTTTATTGAGCAAATCTTCGGGAGATATGTCACTTCAGGCGGGGATACGTTTCAATTACAATTCACTCAATAGGGAGTTTTTACTGAGTCCGAGATTACAGTTTTTCTATAAGCCCGAATGGTACCGCGATTTTGTGTTCAAGGCATCGGGAGGAATTTATGATCAACCGCCATTTTACAGAGAGTTGCGTCGTCCTGACGGCAGCGTCAACAGGAACTTAAAGAGCCAGAAGAGCACGCAGTTTACTATTGGGTTTGACTACAATACAACCTACGGAAGAAAGCCGCTTCGAATCACGACAGAAGCCTATTATAAATCGCTTACTGACGTTGTCTCATACGACATAGATAACGTACGCATCATTTACTCCGGAGAGAACGATTCAAAGGCCTATGCCATGGGTATTGAGACAAGGTTGTTTACCGAGTTGGTGAAAGACGCAGAAAGCTGGCTGAGTATTAACTTCAGCCGTACGATGGAAAACCTGAAGGATGATCACTACTTCCTTTATACCAATGCTGCCGGAGAAGTGATTACTTCTGAAACTGAAGACAGGGTAGTGACAGACAGCATCAGAAAAGATATGGGATGGATCAGGCGCCCGAGTGACAGGCTGGTAACCGTAGGATTGTTCCTGCAGGATTACCTGAGCACAAACAAGAACTTCAGGGTACATATGAACCTTATTTACGGAAGTAATATGACCTACAATATCCCGAACAGCGTGCGTTTTAGGAACGGTCTGATTCTCGAACCCTATTTCAGGATTGATGTCGGGTTCAGTGCTTTGCTGTTGAGTGAAAAATCACTGAGGAGAAGCCATTCGCCCTTCAGGTCGTTCGAAAATATTTGGGCAAGCTTAGAAGCATTCAACATTATTGACAGGAGCAATATCATATCCTACCAGCTGATTAAAGACTTTTCCAACAACGTATTCAGCATCCCTAACAGGCTGACTCCACGGCTTGTAAACTTCAAGATTTTAGCCCGTTTCTAAATTGGTTAAGAAGAATGGGAGTTATATTTAAATAATAAAAAGCTAAATTGAAACCGGGTATCGAACTGATTTTGGGATATTTATTGCGACAGATAAGGTTTTGCAGTTTTTTGCGTTATAATATTCTAAAGTCTGCATCTCGCTTGCTGATTTTAACAAAATAAGAGTCCTTTTCATAAGGATTGATATTTTATTTTGCGGTAATCCGTAAATCCACTTTATGAGACATTTAATAGTTCTGGCCCTCGCAATGGTATCCTTTTCTGCCTCTGCGCAGAAATTATGGGCTGACGGCTTTCTGGGTGCCCTCAATTATCAGGGAGATCTTCAGGATAAGCGGTTTACTTTTCAGCAATCTCACCTTGCAGGAGGAGCGGGCGCTACTTATGATCTGAATGATCATTTTTCTGTAAGAATGCACCTGCTTTTCGGAAAACTGTCTGCCAATGATAAATACGGCAGGAATGCTTCGCGAAACCTCAACTTTGAGTCTTCTCTGTTTGAAGTACAAGCAGGATTAAAGTATCACGTCTTTCCGCTGAATTCACACTCCCTGACGCCGTATGTTTTTGCCGGTGTAGCTGTCTTTCACTTCAATCCTTATACGTACGACAGTACAAACGTGAAATATTTTCTGAAACCGCTGAGCACAGAAGGGCAGGGGTTCGTTCAGGGTCGTAAGCCTTATGCACTCACACAAATGGCCATACCTCTGGGAGTAGGGGTAAAATTATCACTGACGGATAACCTGAATGTAGGACTGGAAGCGGGGCTTCGCAAGACATTTACGGATTACATAGATGACGTCAGTACCACGTATGTGGATGAGTTTCAACTTTTGATGGAGCGTGGACCTAAAGCCGTAGAGCTTGCTTACAGAGGAGGAGAATTGCATGGCGCTCAGGCCTATCCACCTGCTAATACTCCGAGAGGCAGTGCGAAATACAAGGATATGTATTACTTCACGGCCCTCACCGTGTCCATGAGGATCGGTTCAGGTGCAGCAGCATTCGCAGGGAAATGGTCTAAATCGTTTGATTGTCCGCCCAACGTGAGATAATTACAGGCCTAACTGTTTTTCAGTTTTCCGTACTTTTTTCCTGAATTCCGCCAATAAGTCTCTTTCGAGAAGGATAAATGGATTTTCATCCAATTTTCCCAGCACGGCATTCATTTGTTCTTCTGAATGATACACCATTCTCCGGAAAGGGTTGTGGTAATCCTTCTTGCGGGAATCATACACGCCCTGCGTCATCCACTCACGTGTGGTCAAGGACTGCCTGAGATATTCCTTCATTTTTTTATTATCCAACTGGCGTGGAGTAATGTTCTCTATCTCCAGCAGTGAGGCAAATGCATGTCCCGCTTTTTCAATTTCATAGCGGTCACTACATTTTTTATAAAAGGTGTGTACATCTTTCCAGGAACGGAATTTTCCTGTCTTTATATTTTTCAGCAGTGATTGCTCAGTCTCTTTTGAAACAAGCTGACCTCCAAGGTTTACCCATTCATCTCTTTTTGTTTCTTTCTTGATCTGCCTTTTCAGTTTTTCAAGACTGTTAGTTCCCTTTATGCGTGCAAATTCCATCAGGTTAGTCACACCATAAAAGATGATTAATTCCCTGAACAGTTCAATGGAGCGATTCACATCTTTTATTTCCGTGGGCCTGTTGCTGTTCTCTAGTCCGGTTATTGTACCGTTACCATGATCGTCAGGTTTGATAGAATGGAGCAGCCTAAGAGCATCGAACATTTCATTGACAGTATCCGGAGCCAGGTATTCATATTCGATTTTCTGCACGGGGTTTTTCCTATGGTCGCGTTGATGAAATTTCCACGCGTTACGTGCGAGTGCATACATGTTGTACCTGAACCAATAACCGGGGATAATGGTCAAATGATTTTTGGCTACGTTATTAGTAACAAGGCTAAACGGAATTTTGATGTCCATCTCGTGAGGATAATCTCCTTTAACGAGGATAGTAAAGGATGCAAACCGGGAATTATGTTTCATGTTGACACACAACCCCGGCCAGAAGCCTCTTCCGGCAATGATTTCTCCATCTGCTCCACGACTGTTGTGGTTGCTGCCTATAGTAGCACCGGCAGCGATGTTGCTCTGTCCTTTCACCAAAGATGCCGTGAGAAATGAATTGTTATGGTGTTGCTCATGTGCCGGATAAATAAGGGAATTCAATACTTCGCAGCAGGAGATCGTGGAATTGCTTCCAAGGTAGGAGTTGATCAATCTGGCCCCATACTTCAGTTGGGAATGGTCGGCAAGAATGAAGCGAACTGCTTTGACTCCGTAGAAAATTCTACAACCCACTCCTACAATCCCGTTGACGAGTTCACATCCTTCACCTATCTGTGACGGGCTTTCCTCATTGCTGTTGATAGTAAGGTTTTTTAGTTTATTGGCCCCTTTGATGTAGGCATCACTTCCGATTTTCACATCTTTGATAATGTTGCAATCCTTGATCACACACCGGTCGCCCACTGTTCCATAATAGCCCCTTCGTGCAGGAAAGGATTCCGAGGTCATTTCTGTCAGTCTTCTGTGAAGTATCTCATCTTCCGGATATTCGCTCCACAATGCTGCGTCACCGGGTAACATATCGTTAAAGGGGATAACACTTCTTCCGCCATTTTCGTTGCGCAGTTCTATCTTTATTCTCACCTTCTCCTGCTCGCCGTCCTTGAGGATTCCGTTTCCGAATTTAGAGTAGTTGGTAGTCGCAAATTCGCTGATATTGGCAATCATCACTTCGTTGCCAATGATGTAATGGCTCAGGTAATTAGTATTATCGATGCACACATTATCTCCGAGATCGCAACTGATGATGGTACTGTTGTAGATACCTACGGCCATTCGCAGGTTGTGATATTCCAGGTAGTAAGGTTCGAGTTTGCCGATCCTGATCATACCCAGGAATTTTGAGTTTTTTACCAACGCAGGGTCAAACTCTGATGAAACGAAGATATTATTCCAGTCATCTGAATTGTTTCCGTTGCGTATAAGGATTTCCACTTCCGAGACTTTCAGTTTGCGGTAATTCCTGAAAGGATTTTGAATATTGCGCAGGTAATATTCATCTTTTCCTTTAGGTAGGTATTTAGGTGGAACAAATCCGTATCCGAGATTGGCAATCGGGTATTTGGTGATGATGTTCATTTGGATTGTCTTAAGTTTTGTGTTCTTGTTTACTATTCAACTGTCACTGACTTGGCTAGGTTGCGTGGCTTATCTACATCCAGTCCTTTGGCCACACCTATGTAATAAGCGATTAATTGCATTGGAATAACTGTGAGGAGCGGACTAAGAATTTCCGGTGATGAGGGAACAAAGATAATTTCATCAACCATTGATGCAAGTGTGATATCATCTTCTGTTGCTATAGCGATAACTTTACCTTTTCTTGCCTTAATTTCCTGGATATTGCTTACTATTTTCAGATAATAATCATCCTTGATTGCGATTACTACTACCGGTAATGTTTCATCGACAAGGGCAATCGGGCCATGCTTCATTTCGGCAGCGGGATACCCTTCGGCGTGGATATAGGATATCTCCTTTAGTTTTAATGCCCCCTCGAGTGCTATAGGAAAATTGTACCCCCTTCCAAGATACAAAGCATCCTTACAGGTATAATATTTTTCAGCTATAGTTTTTATCTTGTCTTTGCTTGCGAGTATGGATGCTACTTTGTCGGGGATGGCTTCGAGCTCAATGAGCAATTGCTGAAATTGAGCCTGAGAGATGGTTTCCCTTTCAATGGCAATTTTTAGTGCCATCATTATCAGCACTGAAAGCTGAGCCGTAAAGGCTTTGGTGGAGGCTACTCCTATCTCAGGGCCTGCATGTGTGAAAGCTCCTGCATCTGATTGCCGGGAAATAGAAGATCCTACGACATTGACAATACCAAAAATAAAGGCTCCTCTGCTCTTGGCTTTTTCTATGGCTACCAGAGTATCGGCGGTTTCTCCGCTTTGAGAAATGGCAATTACAACATCTCCTTTCCGGACAATCGGATTGCGATATCGAAATTCTGAAGCGTACTCTACTTCCACAGGTATCCGGCACAGTTCTTCTATGATGTATTCAGCCGCCAGTCCGGCATGCCAGCTGGTGCCACAGGCTATGATAATGAAACGCGAAGCTTGAGTCAGTTCAATGAGATGCTCTTCAATACCGCGCATAGTTATCTGCATTTCATTTGTATTCAACCTGCCTCTCAGGCAATCGAATATTGTTGCTGGCTGTTCGAAAATTTCTTTGAGCATAAAATGCGGAAAACCACCTTTCTCTATAGCGGCCAGTTCAGTATCCAACTTAGAGATATAAGGAAGGTGCTTTTCATTTCCGAGATTCTTGAGCGTCAGTTCATCCTTTTTTACAATTGCAATCTCGTAGTCATTGACATAGACCACTTCTTTGGTGTACTCTATCATAGGGGTGGCATCTGAACCCAGAAAATGTTCTCCCTTACCAATCCCGATTACCAGTGGACTGCCCTTTCTGGCTGCCAATATCGTATCCGGGTGCTTTTCATCAAGAATAAGCACTACATACGCGCCTGCAACCCGTTTCAATGCTATTCGCAATGCCTCTTCCAGCTCACAACCGGTGTTAAAATAAATGTCTTCAATAAAATTTAGCAGCACTTCAGTGTCGGTTTCACTCTTGAATTGATAACCTTTTTTCAGGAGTTCGCTTTTCAGCATTGCATAGTTTTCGATGATTCCATTATGAATCATTGCTAATTTTCCATGAAAACTCCTGTGAGGGTGAGCATTCTTGTCGTTAGGTTCTCCATGAGTAGCCCAGCGTGTATGGCCTATACCGACGTGGGCAGAAAGTGGTTGCCCGATTAAGGATTCTTCCAGATCCTGCACCTTTCCCTTTTTCTTATAAATTTTTAACCCCGCATCTGATATCAGAGCTACACCGGCGCTGTCATAGCCACGGTATTCCTGTCTTTTTAATCCGGTAATGATAATAGGATACGCTTCTCTGTCACCAATGTACCCGACGATTCCACACATATATTGTATTGTTTAATTGATTTTTTTGTTCCCGGTGTCTTACAGAATCGTTTGCTGCACCTCCTTACTTCAAAAAAGCTTCTACTCCTTGTCGACAGTCATATACAATAACTTTCCGTTCAGCCATGCCTTGTATTCCTTTTCATAATTTTTCCGGTTGGCTTTTGTCAGTTCGGGGTCATCTAATTTTGATAAGTCAGGCCGTCCCGCAATTACCCATGCAGTGTACCAGTAGCAGGAAACATTGTAAGTGGCCATGCGCAGTTGCTTTTCGATCATACCATTCAGTTCTTTGTAATATGCACTTGCATAGGCATCAGAGTAAACCGGATTATTATAGAACATCACCCTGTTGCCAAGAGAGTCCCTTTTATACATCGAGGTGGTATCAAACCTGCTCCTTACCCTCATGTCTGCTGCCAGAACGGTGTCTACGAGAGAATGGGTATGAGCAATAATTTTCCAGGTGTAATCAGCTATATCTGATATATAGTTTGGCTTATCGGTTCTGAAGCTAAAATCATCACCAAACATCGGAGGCAGAGTGCTTTCCCAGAGGGAGTGAATGCCTATCTGTCCGGTCAACTGTCCGTTATGGTTACTTGTTGTATGCAATGGCACATGGGCATCGCCAATGTAGTGTGCTATCTCGCCCGACAGAAATAATATTTCGGATTTGTTTTCTGATTTGAACGCCCGTATGAGTTTGTACATCATACTTTGAATATACCAAGGAAGGCTGCCTGTCTGTGTAATAAGAGAATCTCCAAGTTTTTCGTAAGCTTCTTTTGTGGTTTTCGGCAGTGTGGCAATAGTGTATCCCTGGAAATCTTCAATATCAATATAGTGTCTCGGGCCTTCCTGCTTATCATACAACAATGGCCTCCTGAGGTCGGGCACTACAGAGCTCTCAGTGATGTAGTCTAAGTGATTGTAGTAAAACATCCGCATCTCTTCAGGAAGGGCAAAAACTGCTGCACGGTTGATATGTTTATGTCCCCAGCTTCCCCAGCCCGATGCAACAATAGAAAAGATGAGTGCTGCAAAAAGGGTTGCGAGGGCAATACGGTTTCTCTTCATAAAAAGATTGTTTTACGGATTCTACTGAATCAAAGGTCTGCTGTTCCGTTGAAAAGCTCAATTACCTTCCTGTTCTGATTTTTTATTATCCTTTTTAGGCATTACAGCTTTTGGTTTACGTGAATCCTGTTCTGCCGGTTCTTGTTTCACTTTTCCGGTGGAGTCTTTTTTTGCCGGTTTTACTTCAGGCCGAGTTGGTTTCTTCTCTACCGGTTTGTATTCGTCGAAGTCAGACTCAATAGGAACATAAGTGGGTTCATAATCTCCCGCATCTCCGTTCATATATTCATCCGAGTCATCTCCGGTACCCTGCATTAGGATGTTCGTGAAGTTACGGTCGGCAAAGATGGGATCGTTGTGTAGTTGAGCTGGCATATCAAATTCTGCATTGGGGTCAATTCCCAACTCCTTATTGGCATACACCTTCTGCATGAAGTATCCGAACTCAGGCAGTGCCATTGTATTGCCCGCACCTGTAAGCTTGAGGAACGGATCGTCAAATCCGACCCATGCGCCTGCGAGCAGCTGAGGGGTGTATCCGATGAACCATCCGTCGGTATTATCGTTGGTAGTACCGGTCTTTCCTCCCATTGCACTGTTGATACCGAACCTCCACCTCATCGATCCACCTGTACCGAAATCCATCACACCCTGCATCATTCTGTACATTGTGTATGCATCCGATTCGGAAATCACCTGCTTGATTTTCGGCTGGAATGTTTCTAATACGTTACCATTCTTGTCCTCAATCCTGTTAATCATTATGGGTTCGGTATTGAATCCTTTGTTGGGGAACATCGTATAGCTTCTGAGCATTTCAATCAACTGGATATCGGCGGAACCTAAGGCAATAGAAGGCACGGCAGGAATATCACTTTTTATACCTAATTCATGAGCAAATTCTACCGTCTTAGCCGGACCGATCCGTTCCATCAGATCATAAGCTGCCACGTTGATGGACTTAGCAAGGCAATACGCCATGGTGCCGCCTTCTCCTGAAATAGTTTTGTTGTTCAGGGTGATGGTCTTTCCTCCAAGATAAGACTCGGGAGTAAGCCCTGCATCTGTAATGGCAAGTGTGTACAAAAGAGGCTTGAAGGTTGAACCTACCTGCCTGTTAGCGGTAACGTGGTCGTATTTAAACCATTTAAAGTCGATCCCACCTACCCATGCTTTAATTTCTCCTGAGACAGGATCCATAGCCAGAAAGGCCGATTGCATCATTTGTTTCAGATATTTGATGGAATCTACCGGAGTCATCAGTGTATCTGTTTCACGCTTTGCATTCCATGCAAAAATTTTCATCTTGACCGGGTGGTTGAATACGGCACGGGCACTGTCATCACTCAGTCCTTCTTCCTTCAAACTCCTCCAGCGGTCGCTTTCTCTGATCGCTCTTTCAATGATATTTTCTCTTCCTTTCCATACATTTTTTCTCTTCAGCCGGTTGTAAGACTTCTGCATCGCTGTCATATGCTTTATAATGGCTTGTTCGGCATACTTCTGCATGTCAGGATCAATCGTGGTATAAATTTTAAGTCCATCGCGGTACAGATCGTAATTCTCCCCTGTCTTGGGATTCTTGTTGTTCTTGCACCAATCCAGCAGCTTCTTGGTGAGTTCCGACCGGAAGTAGGGGGCAATTCCCACATCTTCTGAAATCTTCTTGTATTTAATTCCAAGCGGCTTTTTCTTTAGTTCTGTAGCCTCAGCAGTGGTTAGCATTTTGTTGCGAACCATCTGGTCGAGCACTACATTTCTTCTGTTAAGCGCATTTTCGGGCCTGGTTACGGGATTGTATGCACCCGGACCCTTGAGCATCCCAACCAGGAGTGCGGATTCATCGATCGTCAGATCTGCCGGTTCTTTTTGAAAGTAAACCAGCGATGCATTCCGGATACCATAAACGTTCAACCAGCTCACTCGATTGAGGTACAAAGCAATAATCTCCTGCTTGGTGAAGTTTCTTTCCAGTTTGATGGCCACAATCCATTCTTTCACTTTGTCGATACCGCGCTTGAGCATATTACCACGGCCCTGGCCGAGGATATTCTTGGCAAGCTGCTGTGTAATCGTACTGCCGCCGCCGCTGGAACCCAGTCCCCAAAAAGCACGTGCCGTACTTCTTGGGTCCACCCCTGAGTGATTGTAAAAGCGCTCATCTTCAGTTGAGATAAGGGCTTCGATCACACCGGGGGCAATGTCTTTATAATCTACTGAAACTCTGTTTTCAGCATAGATTTTACCCATCAGGGTCTTGCCGTCGTTCGCGTAAATTTCTGTTGCCAGGTCTGCTTCGGGATTTTCTAGTTGTTGCAGAGAAGGGAGGCGGCCAAACAAGCCTACATATGCTCCGCCGAATAAAATCACAACCAGTCCGATACCGGTAAAAACAAGGCGCCAGAGGATTTTGACAGCGGGTTTTACAGAACTATTATTATTCTTCTTATTTTTTGATTTGCTCATGTATACCCAAATTTAGGGCATTAGAATTTATCAGGGAATTTCTGTTTAAGCAATTCGAGGTAACTGTCTAATTTTTTGTTTTCTTTTAAGAGTGCCAGGTTTCCGTCGGAAATCATAGTGAAGAAATACTTGTCGGCAGGTAGCCAGGAAATCTCGCCCGGAGCGTCTTTTCTAATCCGTTCGATATACCGGATGGCATCTTCGGCGCTTACGAATCCCGAGAAGACGAGCAGGGTGCGGTCGTCGTCGAGCGTGTCTTTTACGATGTCAATCTTCCGGCTGTAATATTTGACCTGGTTATAACGGTTAAAGGCAGTCCGCGCCTCGCTGCTGTAAACAGGGTCCACTTTGGTAAGGATCATCACAACATTCTGATCACTGAGGGGGTCTATGGCAAATGCCTGGTTCTTGATTACTACAGGGGCCTTCTTCTCTTCGTTGAGCTTAGGCACATCAACAGTCGTAACTTTTATGGGAATCAGCTTAGAATCATCTCTTTCCAGCTTTTGTGTACCAATATTTCCTTTAATGCGTGTATCGTCAAATACTACTATCTGCGAATCTTCCTTCAGCCTTTCCACCTGCAGCTTTGTGAGATAGTTCTCCAAACTATCGCGATAGCTCAGTACCCTGATGATATTTTGAGCTTTTTCTTTCATCGGAGATTCAGGGAATTCCTTCACGATTTCTTTCAGGGTAACCGTAGCCATGCTGTCCTGACGGTCTTTGATGTAGTAAACAGATTCTATGTACAGAAGCTGTGGCGACCAGTAAGTCTTGCCGTAGATACTGTCTGCAACTCTCTTTTCCCGGACAGCATCTTCAAAATTTCCTTCGATGAATTTGGTATATATCGCGTCGTAAACTTTTGTAGTGACAGGGTCTTTCTCAACCGGGGCATATTTTTTCGGATTCTGAATCCTGTCTGCATACTCGCTGGAAGCAAATTTTTGCAGTAACATCGATTTGTATCTTTCGGACATTGCAGTATTGCCCAGTTGTTTGTAGCAATAACTCAGGTTCATATAGAGCTCACCGCCATAAAGACTGTCAGGGAACTTTGCAAGAGAGGTTTCGTAGGTATTAATGGCCTCCCTGTAATCTTCAAGAAGATTCTGATAATGCTTTCCTAAAGCAAAGAGAGCGAGTGCTATCCGTCCGTTTGAGCTGTCCAGAAGTGGTTGAGTGAGAGGCAGGTTAGCCCGCAGGCCATCTACTGAAATATCATCCTGGATCGGTACCAGAATATCAATCATTTTATTGCCCGGGGGAGGAGCTACCATCGGATCATCTCCCGCCAGACCGGCATTGGGATCAATCGGACGTGCATTCGGTACCTGAGCTACTGTGCTCAGACTGCCCGGAATTCTGCGCCAGTTGTCGATGTTTTGTCTTCGTCCCCACACAGAACGAAACTCCGAATAGCCCTTAGATTTAGCAGAAGTGTTGTAAAAATACCAATCGCCTTTCTGATCGTCCTGGCTGAAGAGTGGAGTGTTATTATTTTTTGTATCAAATACGCCGGAGGGACTGTCGTAATCGCTATCGTAATCCTGAATCCCCCTTTCTTTCTTCAGTTTTCTGGAAAGTTTTTTCAGAAGAGCCTCGCGTTCTGCGGTAGGCAGCGATGCAACTTCCTGAAGGCTGTCTTCGCGTTCGATGACATTCAGTTCTTTTACTACTTCTGCGAGGGATGATTTGGTATTGTTAATCTTATTCCACATTTCAGCGGTAATGGCAGTATCGCCGTTCTGAAGACTGTCGTAGAAGTTGAATGAGTTGCGGTAATCTCTCTGGTCGTAACTCAACTGAGCAAGATTCAGGAAAGCTTTGTTTTTGAGAGAAAGGTTCTCGGTATTGAAATGTGCACTACGCTTGAAGAAGGCGATAGCAGAAGCCGTATCGGGAATTTCCATTGCCAGTTCGCCTGCGGCGAAGAATATGATATCCCTGTAGTTTTCGTATTTATCTTTCTTAGCCATTCGCAAGAGTGTGCCCACAGTGTTCATGATTTCCTGCGGATCGTCGCTCTTCAGCAACATTGCCTTGTTGAGGTTGCCGTAGATATCCATTAGCGGGTCCGTTGTATGGCGGATGGCCAGGCTGTAATAGTAGGCAGATGTATCAACACTTTTCTTTTGTTCATATAACTGTGCAAGCAAAAACTCCTTGTGAGCTTTATCCTGCTGATCAATTGAATTCGGTAGCGATTGTTCTAAATAGTGAATCGTACTGTCGTATTGTCCACGGCTGTAAAACCAGTACCCTTCGACTTCGGCCAAAAGACTTTGTAACCGCTCAGGAAACTGAGGGTCGTTTTTTAATGTATGCATTAATCCTGCCGCCTCGCCATACTTCTCCATATACGTCAGTGTAAGAGCCTGCCAAACCAGGGCATCGTTACGGCTGGGAGGTTGCGAGAGTATTCTATCGAAGAATTTACGGTCTTCTTTGCTGGCGATACTTCCGGCAGGTTTATTTTTGTTCAGGTTACTGCCGACAACAATCTGTTCGTCTCTCTTTTTATTCTTTTTATCCTTCGGATGGAGGTTGAAGTTGATAAACTGAAAAGCCATGTAGGCTGAGTCGAATTTCTTCTGCAGGAAGTAAGATTTACCAATCAGCATATAGAAATTATCTACCCAGTTAGATCGCAGATCGTGCAGCAGGATTCCTGCAGTAGCTTTCTGAACGACAGAATCCAGGTCACTTGCCATTGCAGAAGTATTCTCCAGCGAGTAACTGTAGTAGGGCAGCATGCGCGAGTAATCGTTCACCTCAGCTATCCTAGCCATCTCTATCACGCTGTTAATTTTATTATTTGCGTTGAAATAGAAGTTGTAGTGGCTGGTTGTGTTTTGGATGAATTTCCTGGGCAGGGTAAATTTCTTGTTACCGGTCTTTTCAGAGCGCAGTTCCCTGTTCTTGAATTCTTTGGGTTTTTCTTTGTACAGGTCGAATGTGATCTTGTTCAACTGAGCAAAACCCTGTCCGGCTGTCAGTACCAATGCACACAGTAAAACAATAGAATGGCGCACGCTCTTAGTCATTCATCTGCTTATTTAAGAAAAAACGGATTGGGGTAGAATTATATCGATCGCGAAATATGCTATTTTGACAAAAGTATTTTAAAAATATGGTTATTTTCTGCAAACAGGACCTCAAATGGCAGGAAGCCCGTTTTTTTAACCGCTATTTTACAACTTAACATTCAGAATAATAACGCCAACAGGTGCAATATATGTTGCTGATTATCAAAAAAATGAACTTTTTGCCCCGATTTTTACCAAAAAGTAAGACCGCCGGGCCATTTTAGGTGAAACAAGTGCGCGGCGAGGCTGAAAACTCTGGATAATTGAGGCCTGAAATTCAGTTTAAAAGGTAAATTACACCGGAAACTATGATCAAAGACAGGAGAGAACTCAATAAAACACTTATGCGCTATGCCTCTATGGGCAGCCAGTTTTTTGTGGCTATCGGGGCAGGGGTATGGGGCGGATTGAAATTAGACGAGTGGCTCAAAATTTCTTTTCCCCTTCTTGTATGGTTACTTCCGTTGATATTGATAATCGGTATAATTTTGAAAATAATCCTTGAAACAAATAAGAAATGATGCGGCATAAGCTTTTCCCTTCAACCGTGCTTTTTGTAATAGTGTCAGTTTTACTCTTGACGATGCGCTCAAAGTTGGAACCGGCAGGGTATTCTGTAAATCTGATTTTGATTGCCAATGTGGTATTGTTCTTACTGACGCTTTTCACTTTTGGCATACAAACCAGGAATATTCACTCGACGAGCGGGCATGCGTTTATGCGTGGTATTTATATTTCTGTGATTGTGAAGATGCTTTTTGTGATGGCGGCTTTGGTCGTTTATATTCTTTCAGCAGATGATGGTGTAAATATTAAGGGACTGTTTGTTGCAATGGGATTGTATCTGTTGTATTTGGGGATTGAAGTTTATCAATTAATGAAAATCGCGAGAAATCAGAATAGTCAATGAGCAAAGTCAGAGAGCCTCTCTCGGCGTTAGAGGCTTATTTACCTCCTAAAACCTATAGGCACGTAGAGAAGTATTTGCAGGACTACAGTGTCATCCTTACGATCACAAGGGAGCGCACAAGTGTTTTCGGCAATTACCAATGGTCGGCTCGCGAAAGAAGACACCGCATCAGTGTGAACGGAAACCTGAACAAGTTCGCCTTTTTGATAACGCTGTTGCATGAGTTTGCGCACATGATCACTTACCAGAATTATGGAGCGCGGATAGCCCCTCACGGCAGGCAATGGAAAAGTGTGTACTCGGATATTCTCTACTGGTTTATTTCAAAGAAAGTTTTTCCGGAAGACATAGAATCCGAATTGATGAATACGGTAAACAATCCGGCTGCTTCCTCCTGTACAGAAGATTCCCTGCTCAGAGTACTCAGAAGATACGATCCGGTGAAACCGGGATTTTTTCTTGTTGAAGAGATTCCCGAGAACAGTGTCTTCCGCCTGAAGAACGGTAAGACCTATCTGCGGATGCAGAAAGCACGAAAGAGAATTATCTGTAAAGACCTCTCTTCGCGGAAGCTGTTTTATTTCAGTCCGGTAGCCGAAGTAGAACTTGTGAAAAAGGTCCACCGTCCCTAGTGTAGCCTCCGGGCTATTTTTTGTCCCTCAGCGATTTGAACTCAGAGCCATCTTTCCATTGTGGCCAGGTATCGCTCCATGCAAGCCTGCTTCCTACAAGAAAAAGATATTTCAGATTTTTGATTCCGCCCTCCAGGCTCCATCCAGGATTGTAATTATCCGAAGGCTGGTGATAATTGTCGGCAGTATATTTATTGGAAAGTTTCAATCCTTCTTCCTTGCCTCCTTGTTCAAGATCTATTCCGCTGCCCATGTACAATGCCGGAATGCCTACTTTGGCAAAGTTGAAATGATCTGACCTGAAGTACATCCCCGCTTCGGGGTGTGCGTCAAATGAGATATAGCCTCCTGCTCTTTCTACTTCCTTGCGGAGCATATCCTCCAGATCACTTTGTCCCTGCCCGACGACCACTACATCTTTCGTACGTCCCCCTGTTGCGAGTACGTCCATATTGATGTTTGCAACTGTTTTATCTACAGGATAAATGGGATCTTGTGTATAGTATTTAGACCCTAACAACCCTTGTTCTTCTGCAGTGACAGCGAGGAAGACAATAGTTCTTTCCGGTTGTGTCTTCATGCTTTTAAAAACTCTGGCCAGTTCAAGGAGCCCTGCAGTTCCGGAAGCGTTATCCACGGCTCCGTTGTATATTGTATCTCCTGTTGCATCGGGCCTGCCAATACCCAGGTGATCCCAGTGTGCAGTGTAGATGATGACTTCGTCCGGATGTTTAGTGCCTGTGATTTTGCCCACTACGTTGTAAGAAACATTATAATCAGATTTTACGGTCATAGAAGTAGAGGCTGTCAGATCGAGTGGTACATATTTGAAACCTTTTTCATTGGCTTTGATGAGCAGGGTAGAGTCGTATCCTGCTGCTTTAAAGAGTCTGTTGGTTGCATCTTCGGTAATCCACCCGATGACATCGGCATTCTGGATATCCTTTCCACGGTTATCTAATTGCAGGCGTGAAGTGTTGAAGCTGTTTTGCTGAACACTGAACGGATAGCTGGCAGCGCGCGTGTTATGAATCACTAAGCACCCTTTTGCTCCCTGCCGTGCTGCTTCTTCAAATTTATAGGTCCACCGGCCGTAGTAGGTCATAGTGTCTCCTTTGAACAGCGTAGTGTCGTTTACCCAAAAACCGGGATCGTTCACCATCACTAAAACTATCTTTCCTCTGGCATCCAGACCTTCATAATCGTTCCAGCCGTGTTCCGGAGCAACAACTCCGTATCCTGCGAATACAATCGGGGTATTTTCCAGACTGATTTTCTCATCTGTTTTATCGGTCCAGATCACATAATCATCAAATGCCTTCAGGTCGAACTTTCCTTCAGGAGATTTGATCTCCATTTTCGGAACTGCTGTCGCTCTGATATTCACCATCGGGACAGATTGCAGGTAACTGTCACCGTTACCGGGTTCCAGACCCAATTCTTTGAAACGTTTCTGCAGAAAATTGATGGTCTTTATTTCTCCTTCGGTAAACGGCTTGCGGCCCAGCATAGAGTCTGCTGCCAGGACCATAAGATCCTGCCTCAGACTGTCGGTACTGAAAACTTCCAGATCAGCTTCAAACTGATCAGCCTTGTCATTCTGTTTGCAGGCAACTGCAAAAAGAGCGAGAGAAAGAATGATAAAAATGTTTTTTCCGGACATGGTATTAAGAGTTGATTGTTTCAAAAAAGTAGTTTAGTAAAACTACCCTCTAAAGTAAGCAAATGACAGCGAATTTTTAGAAAGTTTACAGATTGTGAATTTTTGACTGAAGAATAAATTTGCTGTAGACACAAAGGTTTTGAGAGCGATTAAGTCCTTATTTTTAACCCAAAATAATCTTTATGAAATTCAGAGTAGAAGCTACAGGGTTCAAGATGAGTCCCTCTTTGAAGCAATTCACAAAAGACAAGTTAGGTAACCTCGATAGATACAACTCCGATGTGCAAGAGGTAGAAGTAACATTGCGTATGGAGGTAAAGAGATTACTGGAAGTGGTAGTATGTACTTTAAATATTCGCGTACCGGGTAGGGATTTATATCTTAAGACCAGTTCTTATATTTTCGAAGATGCCATTTTGAAAGCAGCAGATGCGGCAAAAGCCAAGCTCAGAAAGAGGAAGACAAAAGTGGTTGCAGCCAAGAAGAAGGCTAGTCCGAACCGGAAAGTTTCTGATGCCAAAGCAGCTAAGAAGTATGCAAAAAAAGCAGCGCCTAAGAAGGCTCAATGAAGAATGTCTTGACAGTGGAAAATAAATTCTTTTTCTACCGCAGAGCACAAAGATTTATTTACAAAGTTTACAAAGGATTATAAGGAAGTCTTCGTGCTCTTCGTGAGCTCCTTTGTGTTCTTTGTGGTTAAATTAATTGAGCATCAAGATTTTGAAAATAAAGCTTGATAATCTCCATTGAGTATTTACTCGCTACATTCTCTATAAAAGAAGGAAAATCGATACCTGCATTCTCATCTGCAGCATCAGAGATTGTCCTGATGATGGTGAACGGAATATGATATTCGAAGCACACCTGTGCCACTGCAGCCCCTTCCATTTCGACACAGATAACTGAATGCAGTTCTTTTTTAATTCGTTGCTTTTTGTCGCTGTCAGAGAAGAACTGATCACCGCTGGCAATGTCACCAATATGCAGAGTGGGAGCATGGATATTAAATCTGTTCAACTCTTCACTGCTGACCACTGCGTGCAGGTGTTTATTCTCCAGAAACTCACCTACCACGCGCTGAGCATATTGCAGCCGGCTTTCTTCGGTTTCAAAATAAAAGACACCCAGCAGGGGAATTTCAAATTGTTTCATAATCGGACGGGCATCCATATCGTGCTGATAAAATCGCCTCCCGATGACGATGTCACCCACCTCGAGATCCGGACTGATGGCACCGGCCACACCGGTGAAAATAAGCTCTGTAATACCAAACTCAAGAATCAGGGTAGTGATGGTAACTGCTGCAGCTACCTTGCCGATGCGCGATACTACCACTACTGACCTTACTCCATTCAGCCTGCCTGTGTAGTAGGTTCTCCTGCCGAGTATGATTTCTTTCCTTTCTGTCAGCAGTTCGTTGATGTTCCTTATTTCTTCGGGCATAGCGCCCATTATTCCGATGATTCTTTCAGCCATAGTTTGAGTATTCCGCTTACGGCAAAGATGAAATTAAATTCCGGTTTGTCTTTCTGAGAAGGTAAGTTGGCTCTGCCACTCCTAATTGTTTTTAATCACGTGATTAATTATTTAAAATTCAAATACAAAAAATTGCGATATTCATAGCACCTAAACGCACACCTGCTTTAGTATAATTGAAACAAAAACCAATTTTTTCCCATTATGCAAAATGACGTATTCCACGAACAGGAATCAGAACTTGTTCTATCGAAGAAAGCCCGGCTGGGTGTCAAATTTTTCTTTATTTATCTGATAGTATACGGAGGATTTGTCGCGATCGGAGTACTCAACTACGAACTGCTGGCCGCTGAAGTCTTCAGAGGTATCAATCTTGCAATTTTTTATGGATTCGGATTGATTTTGCTGGCAGTCTTGCTCGGAGTGTGGTATAATTATTTGTGCAGCCGCTATGAAAAGAGCGGACAAAAAGAGGAGGGCAGGCCATGATTTACGGAATATCTTACACTGCCCTGATTTCTTTTATTCTGTTTGTGGGCTTTGTGCTTTGGTTGTCTTTTTACCTGGGGCAGCGTACCAAGTCAGCATCAGCCTATTACGCCGCGGGCGGACGAATTCACTGGGCGGTCAACGGAATTGCCTTTGCAGGCGATTATCTTTCGGCAGCCTCTTTCCTCGGTATTTGCGGAATGATTGCAGTGGTTGGGTTTGATGGTTTTCTGTACGCCATCGGCTTCCTTGCAGGTTGGATTGTTGCACTCTTTCTGATTGCAGAACCTTTTAAGAAGTTGGGGAAATATACTTTCACTGATGCGCTGAATTCAAAATTTAAGTCAAGAGCCATCACGCTGACGGCTTCTATCAGTACGCTGGTGATTTCAATTTTCTATCTGATTCCGCAGATGGTAGGGGCAGGAGACCTCGTTACTCCTTTATTGGGACTGCCACATTGGGTGGGAGTGTTAACCGTCGGGACCATTGTGATTGTCATCGTGGCTACCGCCGGAATGGCTTCTACTACCTATGTACAATTTATAAAAGGCGGGTTGCTGATTCTGCTTTCGGGAATTCTGACAGTATATATTCTTAAGAATGGATTTACACTTCATCCCGACCAGAAGAATCAGAAGTATCATTCTTTTATTGAGCTGACTCCCGTTATGGAGGGAGATAAGGTGGCTTCTGTTACCGGTTGGGAATTGATGGATCAGGTAGATGTGAAAGGCAAAGAGTTCGTACAGTTGCGGAAGGATGGGATTGTGCATTGGTTTAATCTGGTAAACAGTAGCAGTCAATACCAGCTGAAAGAAGCCCTGTCGATTACGCAGGATAAAGACGGAACTGTATTATATAACGGAGAGCCACAATCGAATGCTCACTTTTACCAGGTAGGACACCTCTCAAAGATTGTAAGAGACGGGCAGGAAGTAGAAAAAACCGGACCGTTAGGGCCTGTTGAATATCTGTCTATCCTTGAGAAGAGTGAATTAGTGCGCTTCACGAATGCCAAGTTTACTCACGGTAATCAGAGCGTGTCTTTATACTACCAGAATGTTACTCCGGGGAAGGAATTCATGCTGCCCGGGCTTAAATATAAAATCGGTAAGGGAGCAGATATCTGGAGTAAACTGGATTTCATCTCTTTAATGCTAGCCCTGTTTCTGGGGACGGCAGCATTACCGCATATTCTTATCCGTTACTTCACAGTTCGCTCGCCTAAAGATGCGCGTAAATCGACTATTCTTGCCATTGCGGCGATTGGTACTTTTTATATCCTGACCTTGTATATGGGGCTAGGAGCGGCAGTGAACGGTTCTATGGACGTCGAGTCGAGCAATATGGCGGCACCGTTGCTGGCACGGGCATTCGGAGCGATACTGTTCTCGCTGATTTCAGCCGTGGCCTTTGCCACAATTCTCGGTACCGTATCTGGGTTAATAGTTGCTGCATCAGGTGCGATAGCCCACGACTTCATCGATGAATATTTGAAGAAGAACCTCAGCGATGCAGCTAAAGTGAAGGCGGGTAAAGTGGCTGCTTTCTCAGTTGGGCTAATTGCGATCCTCTTAGGTATGGCTTATAAAGGCGTGAATGTATCCTTCCTTGTCGGATGGGCATTTGCAATAGCAGCATCTGCCAACTTGCCTGCGATTCTGTTTTTACTGTTCTGGAAGAAGACAACAGCTAAGGGCATTGCATGGTCTATCGTTGTGGGAATTGTAGCATCAATGGCCATTATCCTTACTTCGCCTACGATGTGGGACAGATACGGACTTGATCCTGCTGATGCTATGCACCATCTGGAGAATCCGGCGTTGATTTCTTTCCCGCTTTCGGTGCTGACTGTTTATTTAGTATCGCTGGCTACGCAGAAGCAAGTCTCCACCAGCGCATAGTGTTCTGAAGGATCACTTGTGCCGATTAATGCCTCTGTTTCTGGCGCAGACTTGCAGGTTAGGGGCTGTGGGTCGCGTGTCTGTGCAGATAAAGATACCCTTACTCTCAAATCCAATGCGGCATATCTGCTCAAGTGGAGCTAGTTTACTATCCTCATTGTTTACATACTCTACCTATCTTATCACCACCCCAGACCCCTCCACCGGAGGGGAACCCTCGCGCATAGCCTGATAAATGCTAACCGGCGTATAGTGTTCCAATGATTAATTGTGCCGATTAATACCTCGCAGATTGCATCTGCGGAAAATAGAATTCCTGTTTCTTGCGCAGACTTGCAGGGCAGGAGCTGTGGGTCGCGTGTCTGTGCCGATAAATTAAAGCAGAGATTACCTTGCTCTCATAACCAACGCCACATATCTGCACTGGGAAGGATTCAATAAACCAATTTGCTACTTTCATTGTTAACACACTCTGTTTTTCTCACCACCACCCCAGACCCCTCCACCGGAGGGGAACCCTCGCGCATAGCCTGATAAATGCTAACTGGTGCATAGTGTTCCGATTCAAACGAAGCCCTGTAAGGGCGCTATCTTAATAGAAAAGAATCAGTGACAATTTTAGCCCCATCGGGGTGGCATGTTATAAATTGATCCGAACCAGGAGCTGCTGATGTAGATGTCGCTCCCATGGAGCTCAATATAATTTTATTTTAATGCTATTGATATTTCGCTCCTCCGGAGCTTAATGCTGCCTAATTCACATCTGCGAAAATAAATTCCAGCACTTGTACATTTAAGGATTCACCAACGCACTATATACCATCACAAAAAAACGTCTGGACAATTCTCTGAAATAAATGCCGGGATCTTGTGACCAAATCTGAGCTACAATTCCGCTTTGAGGATCTACCCAAAAATTGGAACCCCAGTAGCCGCCCCAGTCGTAAGTGCCCGGACTCCACGGAAAACTGGAAGCACCGCCTTCCTCAGTAGCAATGTTAAAAGTCAGTCCGAGATCGTCTTTAGAATATTGGATGACATTTTTATCGATCTGATTCATCGTCATCAGTCGGACGGTAGAAGGACTTAGAATTCTCACACCATTGTATTCCCCTCCATTTGCCAGCATTTGAAGGAAGGTGACATAGTCCTTAGCAGTGGATGACAGTCCGCCCCCGCCTGAGTAGTAAGTGCCTTTCACTAACGGATAAATAGAATTACCACCCAGTGTGTCAGCCGAGTAGTTTTCCACTTTATTGCCATTTTCATCAAACTTATACGTCTTTGCCAAGCGAGATTGTTTGGCTTCGGGTATATAGAAATAAGTATCATTCATCCCAAGCGGTTTGAAGATGCGTTGTTCCATGAAATCGTTGAGCGACATTCCTGATACTTTTTCTACAAGATAGCCCAGCACATCGATAGAGAGTCCGTATCTGTATTGAGTGCCCGGTTGAAACATCAGCGGAGCCTGCGCCAGCATCTTCATCCCTTCTTCCAGAGTGATATTGCGAATCTCAAAGCCAACGGGAATTTTCAGCTTGGCATAGATGGCCTTTGCCTCCGGTGATCCAATGACTGCGTAATCAATACCTGAAGTGTGTGTCATCAGATTCTTGATTGTGATTTCTTTAGTTGCTTGCACAGTGGTATACGTCGTGTCCTTTGCATTGAATGTCTCCAACACCTGCATATTCTTAAACTCGGGCAGATATTTGGAAATAGGATCATCGAGCAGGAATTTTCCTTCCTCATAGAGAATCATGGCAGCCACTCCTGTGACGGATTTGGTCTGCGAAGCAATGCGAAACATGTCATCGCGTTGCATCTTCTTTCCTGCCTCAATATCATTATATCCTGCCGCCTTGTAGTAGATTATCTTACCATGCCTGGCTACCAGAGCTACCGTACCGGCTACTTTGTGGCCATCACCGGTATAGGAGTTTAAGAGTCTGTCAATCTTTTGCAGTCGCTCGGCGGAGAATCCTTCAGTGGAAGGATCCACTTCCTTCAGTTGCGCATAAGAGCCGGGCAAAAGAAAGAAAAAGAGTAAAAGAGCTGAGAATGTTTTAAAGAAAATGCTGTTTAACAGTTTCATCCTGAATGTGAGGTTAGTTCAAATATTTTTGCACAAAGGGAATATGCTTATGTCAACTTCAAATTTATAAAAATCTTGTTTCTGGTGTTGCTGTTATCTAACAACACGTTCTCCCTTTCTGAACCGGAGGACATTTAACCGTTCCGTAACTGCAGAAAACACAGCAGTCTCCTTCTTTTGGCCTCAATCGGGTGTGGCATTTTTCGCACTCGTAGAAATATACGCACGCATCGGTGGGCATGGTTTCTGCCTTTCGGTGTCTGCAATTCGGACAGGTAATGGTAGATTGCAGTTCTAATTTCTTGTGTGTGGAAGATTCCATTTTGTAATGTTTCAAAGTAGATTACAGAAGTATGAATGCCTTTCAAAGTTACAATTTTCTTTATCGAGTTTTTGAGCATTGAGTTAAGGCTCTCTTATGAAAATATTACTTTTAACAGGTAAACTAATGATTATGAATGCCGGTCTTATTACCTCCGTTTTTACTCTTCTTGTTATTTCTGCCTTTTCTCAATCCACCCAAAAGCCACCCTTACACGGAAAACACTGGATGGCTATTACCGGGAAGCCGTTATCTGCTCAGGCAGGTGCCATGACTTTTCAAAAGGGCGGTAACGCCATTGATGCCGCATGTGCCATGCTGGCCGCAGGTTGCACCATGTGGGATGTGCTGAGCTGGGGCGGAGAAACACAAGCATTGATTTATAACCCGAAAACTAAAAAAGTAATTGCTATCAATGCGCTGGGTGTTGCACCTACGGGAGCGACTCCTGAATACTTCAGGAATCTCGGATATAACTTCCCGCCTGAATATGGTCCGCTGGCTGCGGTGACTCCCGGCACTCCGGGCGGACTGTGCGTTATGCTTGCCGAATACGGAACGATGAGTCTGAAGGATGTGCTAGCCCCTGCAATGCAAATGGCTGAAGGGTATCCGATGGAGGCGCAAACTGCGAGAAGTATCGAGAGGCAGAAAAAGCGCATTAAGGAATGGCCTTATTCTAAGGAGGTCTTCCTGACACATCCCGGAGAAGAGTGGGAGGCTCCCGAGCCCGGAGAAATCTTTGTTCAGAAGGATTTGCTGGCAACCCTCCAAAAGATGGTGGATACCGAGCAGGAGGCTCTCAGGAAAGGGAAGAACCGTAAGGAGGCTATCTATGCTGCATACGACCGTTTTTATAAAGGAGATATTGCAAAAGAATTTGTTAGAGGTAGTAAAGAACAGGGAGGATTGATTACAATGGAAGACCTGGCTAACTGGAAAGTGAAAATTGAAGAACCGTTGATGACAACCTATAAAGGGATTGAAGTTTATAAACTGCAGCAATGGACACAGGGACCGATGATGTTGCAGGCACTGAACATCCTCGAGAATTATGATTTGAAGAGTATGGGCTTCAATTCATCCAGATACATCAATACAGTGACACAAGCCATGCAACTGGCATTTGCCGACCGCGATTTTTATTATGGAGATCCTGCGTTCTCAACAGATCAGCCGATGAAAGGATTGTTGTCAAAGGAATACGCGAAGGAGAGAGCTAAGATGATCAGTCCTGAAAAGAACAATCCCAATCCCGGTCCGGGGGATCCTTATCCTTTTGAAGGTAAGGTGAACCCTTACACTAAGTATCTGAAGGAGATGGGAGTGGCTTATAGTAGTACCCCCATTGATGATGAGTATATGGACAGGCTCTGGCGTGGTACCACATCTATCGAAGCAGCAGATGAAGAAGGCTGGGTAGTCTCTGTTACTCCCAGTGGCGGCTGGGTGCCGGCATGTATTGCGGGTCATACAGGCGTAGGCATGAGTCAGCGAATGCAGAGTTTTGTTCTCGATTCATCTATTAATCCGTTTAATGTTGTTGCACCGGGAAAACGGCCGCGCGTGACTTTGACGCCGTCTCTTGCGTTGAAAGACGGAAAGCCCTATTTATCATGGGCCGTTCAGGGGGGTGATACGCAGGAGCAGAACTCATTGCAGTGTTTTCTGAATATGGTAGAATTTGATATGACAGTTCAGGAAGCGGTAGAAGCACCGAATGTCAATACCAATCAGTTGTGGTTATCACTCGGTGGAACTAAAATCGATGATAGAAAACCCAAACAGGCCTCACTTGAGATAAATAATAATACGCCCGAGTGGACAAGAAACGAACTGCGCAAAATGGGCTACAGACTGAGTTTTAGTCAGCGCACCTCCGGTCCGTTAAATGCCATCTTCTTCGATTGGAAACACGGTTCACTCTGGGGAGGCTCCAGCAACCACGGCGAGGACTACGGAGTGGGGTGGTAGGGCTTGGCAAATCCTATGAGGTTTTCAGAAACCTCATAGGATTTAAGCGCGGGCTGTTATACAGACAGGTGCAAACAAGACACGAGAACCGGTTAGAGACTTAGCGTAAGTGTTCCGAAGGATTACTTGATGTCATAAAATTTGTGCCGATTGTATAGAGGACTTATAATAACTATTACTCATTTTTTTCTGAGTACACACGTTAGTTTACCACGAATGGCATAACAGAAGTTAGGTGTCGGTAAACTTTAATCGAGTTGAATATTATAAAATTAATCTGGGTGTAATCTGCTAGATTTATCAGAAAAAAGTTATCATTTAATATTTCCCCGGGCATCCTACATTATATCCTCTTCAAACCCGAAAGGCCATTTAATTGAGTGCTGTTTTGTTAAACTACTTGACATTACTATTTGAGATTATTAAATTTGATTATCGTAAATCTTAAACTTTATAACGATGAGACATTTTACGTTATCAATAATAGCACTATTGTTATTTAGTGCTGGTATAACAAGTTGTAAAAAGGAGAATGATAAGGAAAACCCTACTGTATCAATAGTGGGAAAATGGAATTACCAGAAATTAGATGTTACTAAATTCGAAAATGGAGTACAGAAAAGCAGCGAAACTCATACTGATGCGAGCGGCAGCTATATTGAATTTAAGGCAGATAAGACCTATTTTGCTCACTCTTATGATCCTGACGATGACACATATGAAGATTTCTCAGGTACATATACCTATAATCATCCGGATTTAGTACTACACGAGGATACCGGTTATGAGGAAGAATACCTGGTGAAATCATTAACCCAAAACTCATTGGTAATTGAATATACTATTGAATATGATATGAGCGGAGTACATCATAAGGATATATATAGCACTACCCTTTCAAAATAAGATTCATTTCTCCGGATACTTTAAAATGATGCCGGTAGTGTGAAATAAACTGTTTCAAACATATATAATACAGTATCTTACGTGGAGTTCATTTAATTGAAAATGGACTTTAACCCTCTTTGTAAAAGAATTATCCTTACCTATCATCACAGAATCATATTTTGTATTGTTATACTCTAGGACTTATACGTCACCGCGATTGACATCACCAAACCAAATCCGTGTTCGATAATGGGGGTATTGTTTTACAATTAAGATTTCCTTAAAGAATAGCAGCAACTATTTATCGTCGGGAACTACGTCTCCATTAGGCTTAAGTACAATTATTTTCGATATGTCTCTCACTTACACAGTTATGCATCTCCAGATTTTAGTAAAAGCGTATCTGTGCCGCAAAGTACCCTGCCACCCCTGAACCGGGGAATATTCTTCTGCCTTGACCAGGATGGTCAAGGTACTTTAGGCGGCATGGATTTCGAAACTTTTAGGGTTACATAGCTAAGTCGAAACGAGGCACCGGAACTTGGTGTGGAAGAATAATAACCATCCGGGACGGCCTA
>JAGFIS010000009.1 GCA_024103425.1 Chitinophagaceae bacterium | reverse complement strand
ATCCTCGTGCCCTCGCAGGTGCTCGGCGTGGCCTACAGCATCCTGGCCATGGCCCAGGATCCCGACGTGCGCGTGCTGTCCATGTCCATGGGTTCCATCTTCCGCATCTACCAACTGGAGGGCGCCATCGACTACCTGAACAGCCAGGGCAAGATCCTGGTGAGCGCGGCAGGCACCTCCTTCCCCTTTATCAAAGACCTGATAGGCGTGGTGTTCCCGGCCAGCTACGAACCGGTGGTGGCCGCCACCGGCATTGAGAACCGCGAAGAAACCGGCGGGGAATTCGTATTGGGCCAAAGCGCCCACGGAGGACCGCAGGTCGATATCACCATCGAGCGTGAAGGCTCCTCTTCCGAGGCCACCTCGGGATTTGCCGGCATGCTCGCCCTCATCTGGAGCGCCAACCCGTCGCTCACCCGCGAAGAAGTCCTCGACATTGCCGTGCGCTCCACCTGGTTCTACCAGCAGAACGGACAGAAACACCCCGTCTTCGGATGGGGCACGCCCGACGTGCTGTGGGCGGTGGAAGAGGCTTTGTAGGAGTGTAGGGGTTCAGGGGTTCGGGCGTTCAGGGGAGAGGTCAGAAGTCAGAAGTCAGAGGACAGAGGGCGTTTGTGGTTAGAGTTTATGGCCTATGGTCTATTGTGGCCGGGTCTATGTTATAAGTAGTGTCATCCTGAACCACGCCACAGGCGTGGCATTTCAGGAAGTCATCCTGAACTTGATTCAGGATCTCCCCTATGTATGCCAAGGTCATTTAATTGCCCCCTTCAATCTCCCGGTTCGTGCCTGTTTTGCAGATGACGGTTGTATTACGGAACTGGTCGCCTGCGCACTGGTCGCACTGGCACTGAACGCCCCCGGACGCCAGTCCCTCTGTCCGTCTCAATATTCGCCGCGTTTATGCGGTGAATATTGATTGTATTTGCCGCAACGATAATTTCAGATAGCGGCAATTTACATGCGACGTCCGCGATATTTACATCCATCGTAGAGACAAGGCACGCCTTGTCTCAGGAGGCCTGCTTCACGGCACCATGCATTTATACGAACAGTAAGATTTTATCAAGGCTCTAAGGATAGGTATATATCCAATATTCCGGGTTTATATCGGGATAATTTGAATCGGCGGGGAGACAAGGCATGCCTTGTCTCTACAGGTTGCGGTGGCCAGAAGGCCCAGGATCACCCAACCCCGAAGGGGTGACATATTTATAGCACGATGGCCACCCCCAGGACAAGAACCCCGAAGGGGTGACAGATTTATCCGGCAATACACAGGTCAGAGGAAGGCAGGCATGTGCACGATTATGGACGCGGAATTGGTTACGCATTGTTTGTTTTGATTCCTAAAGCCGCAGGAAGTCCCTATATTGGATCATCTTGCCCCATGCTGTAACCGATATTACGAACTTAGATAGAATGAATTATGGAAAATAGAAGCTACTCCGGGATTTACCGAATTATGCATTGGGCGATAGCCTTCTGCATGATATTTTTGCTCATTACAATCTTCTTAAGATTAACATGGATGAATAAAGACCATGTAGCAGATATAATCCAAAGCTATCTTTCTACGACTGACAATTCCTTATCGCGAGAAGAGCTAATTGTTCTTGCAAAGCAAATTAGAAAACCGATGTGGAATTGGCATATCTACACTGGCTATGTTTTAACGGGCTTGTTTTTATTAAGACTGACTCTTCCCTTTTTTGGTGTGATGAGGTTTTCAAATCCCTTTAACAATCAACTATCATTAAAGGTTAGATTTCAGTATTGGGTTTATTTAATTTTTTATTTCTGTCTTGCTATTTCACTGGTTACTGGTTTGACAATTGAATTTGGCCCGAAGGACATGAAGAATTTGATGGAGGAAATACATGTTCTTTCCATCTATTACCTCATACCTTTCATTATTATTCACTTAGCTGGTGTCTTGTATGCGGAATTTACTTCTCAGCGGGGAATAATCTCAAGAATAATAAGTGGAAAAAATATTACAAAATATTAGCATGATGGCATAACAGCACCTACCCCATAGTGGCGGTTCAGTGGTAGTATCAAGCTTTGTGATTCTATCGGAGTTTGTGCTTGGTTGATTCTACACGTTCGGGACTTCTAAATCACCGCCTTCTTGTAGCTTTCAGCCATAACCTGAAACAATGCAAATGACAGAAGTAGCAGAAATACAATTAAAAATGCTATTGCTTGACGAGGATTTTACAAGTCTGCAAAATCTTGTAAATGAAGAAGTCAATTTAATGGATATTTTACGTGTTTCTCATAGGGAATTGCAGCACTCAAATTTTTTAGCTTGGTTTTTTGACCCAAACGAATCACACAATTTGGGGGATTTTGCCTTGAAAGAGTTTATCAAGATATATTTTAAAGAAAATCAATTCCAGAATTTAGGTAACGAAACAGGGCTTTCGGTTTTTGATTTTGTTCAATTGGAATTTGATGACTTGGAGATTAGACGAGAATACAAAAATATTGACTTGATATTTCTGTCAAGTAGAAATCAATTCTGCATTGTAATTGAGAACAAAATATACTCAACTGAAAAGAAAGGGCAACTTGAAAAATATCGGAACATAATCGAAGCTGAATATTCAGAGTTTAAGCACAAGATTTATATTTTTCTCTCACTTCAGGACCAACAGATTTCAGAGGACGAAAAGAAGTATTATGTTCAGTTAAATTATGAACATATCATAAAACTTATTGAGCAAGTAATTTCAAGCCAACGCTTAAAAATAGCTGATAAGACAAAATTTGTATTTGAACAATATTTGCAAACTTTAAAATCTATGTTGAATAAAAACGAAGAAATTGAAAGGATTGCTCAGCAACTTTATAAGAAATACAAATCTGCTTTTGACCTTGTTTTCAAGTATTCAGACCCTACTGGTTACAATGAAATTTGGACTAAACTTAATGACCTTGTCAAAAGCGAGAAATCTATCCGATCGTTTGCCAGTAATAAGACATATTTAAGATTTCAGCCTAATTTTCTTTATGACAACATTGAGAAGTTAAGAAAATTTGGGCTTGTTTCGCAAACAGACGACTTGACGAATAATTGGATGTTTTTATATGAATTTCATTTCGTAAACAGTCAAGTTATTTTTGACTGCAAAATTGGAAGTGGTGAGCAGCAAGCAAGAGAAAAGCTCTATGAAATATACAAAAAGCATAAAGATGAATTCCCGTTAGTAGTAAGTGGAAAAGAGGTTTTAAAGCAATGGCATTTAGTATTTAGAAAGCAAATACTGACTTCCTCTGACATTCAAAAATACTTTGAAGACAGCATCGACATTGAGAAACTAATTGAGAAGCGATTTAGGGAACTAATTGACAAAAACTTACCGCAATTAACTGGCAAACTAAACGAAGAAATAAATATTGGCCAATAGCGTGGGTTTTGCTTCAGGCCGGATGAAGTGGTTAATTGAACATTCTACCTCGCATCTACTTTCGTGGTGTATTAATCCCGCACTTGCGAGACCCCGAAATCCACCACTACGCCAAGCGCCAATACGTTAGCGGCAATGGTAGACCACCCGTTTTTTTGAACCAATAATCAGAAACTATTATGACAAATACTTTTTTTCAAAACAAAAAATGTCTGTTGACGGGAGCGGCAAGTGGTATCGGAAAAGCAACGGCTATGTTGTTGGCCGAAAAAGGTGCTATACTTTTTCTCACAGACATAAACGAAAGAGGCTTACAGGAAACGGTCACCCAAATTAAAGATAAAAACGGAAAAGTGAGTGCCAGTAAAACATTCAGCATTACCAATTTTGAGCAGGTAAAATTATTTTCGGAAGAAATTCACGCACAGCACGGAGCAATGGACGTGGTAATGAATATTGCAGGCATTTCAGCATGGGGCGCGGTGGACAAAATGCAACATGAAGAATGGGACAGTATCATTGACATCAATCTGAAAGGACCAATTCACATTATTAAAAATTTTGTTCCTGAAATGATGAAGCAACGGAAAGGGCATGTGGTAAACGTATCGTCTGCCGCAGGACTTTTCGGCTTGCCGTGGCATGGTGCATACAGCGCTAGCAAATACGGGCTTCGTGGTTTGTCAGATGTTTTGCGCCATGATTTGAAACGACATAACATTCATGTTCATTTGGTTTGCCCCGGTGCGGTGGACACGGGATTGGTTCACACTATCAAAATTTCTGGCGTTGAAATTTCAGCGGAAGAACTGCAAACACTGAAATCGCGTTTTCAGAAACATGCGGTAAAGCCCGAACAAGCGGCAAAATCCATTCTGAAAGGAATAGAGAAAAACCAATACATGATTTTTACTTCTTTAGATATTCGTTTCGGCTATTGGGCACAACGTAAATTCACTTTCATTTACGAATGGGTTATGCAAAAAATGAACGATTACTTTCAAAACACATTAACAAAACAATAGCCAAACAGATATTTATGAAAGATATTCTAATTCCTGTAAATGGCTGGATAGACATTCCCAAAAGAATGAATGTCCCTGCCGATAACGAGCAAAGTTGGTTGTTTAAGATAGCAGGAAAAGCTGCAAAATTATTCGGTAGAAATGAGGTTCCCGACATATTCAAAGTAATGGCTGTAAACAGCAGGTTGTTTTGGGCGTGGCTATATTTTGCCTCACGGTTGATGCCTTACGGGAAACTATCAGGAAGAGAAAGAGAATTGACCATTCTTCGTGTAGCTTGGCTGTGCAGATGCAGATACGAATGGGGACAACATATCGAAATAGGATTGAAAAACGGGCTAACGGATAAAGACGTGATAAATGTTTCAATAGGAGTTTCCGCATTTAATGATGAGAAAGAAAAAGGATTAATAACCGCCTGCGATGAATTGATAAATCACCAGTTTATTTTGGAAAACACATGGCAGACCCTTTCAAAGTTTTATTCGGATGAAATGTTGATTGAAATTTCAATGCTGATAGGGCATTACCAAATGCTGGCAGGTTTTCTGAACAGTTCCGGTTTGCGCTTGGAAACTTCTACCGAAAAAGTAATACAGGCGTTTAATGAGAAAGTCAAATTTGAGAGCTAATGATGAGTATCTCTCCGAACAAATAAATTTTGAAAACATTGTCAGTGTTGAAGTGAATAATTTGTATATAATAAAAACATTTGAGAATTAAGACAGATGATTAACAAATGTGAAAGACAAGGGATGATAAGAACCACAGCCGCTAACAGCGGTTTTGCAAAAAAGCGGGTTCAGTGGTTAATTGAACATTCTACCTCGCATCAACTTTTGTGGTGTATTGACAGTTTTGTGCTCCGAAATCCGCCACTGCGCCAAGCGCCAAAACGTTAGCATCCAATAAACACCCGAATAGAGACATTCATTCCAATGGACAAAGAAAAAATAGAGGAACTTAAATCTAAAAGGCTTAAACTACAGGATGATATTCGTCTCAAGGATCTGAAGCAAAGAGTAGCCTCCCAAATTTCATATTTGGAAAAATCAGGGGAATCCTATTTAGTGCTCAACGAATTTGAGCATCTTAATTGGATTGCTTCGAATGTGCATGTAAGGAATCGCGATGGTTATAACGGTATTCACGGAGATTTTCAGGTTGACGTGGGTGATTCGAAGGCAATCAGTTCAATTACTTTTAGTGAAGGGGAAATTGATTCCAAGAAATTTGAGCAACTGTTTTTGTCGCTTATTCCTGTTACAAGTACGCTTATAATTTGTTATCTTGGTGGTGACCCGGAGTTGGAAATTTCTGCCAAAGCCTTTTTAGGAAACCCAAATGAGTTTTTCTCAAGACCCGAAACATGGATATTGACTAAAGACAAAGGATGGATTATTGAATATATTTGGGATCAAGGTGTAATTAGGTTTATCCAATTGCAAGAATCAACCCCTACTTTAGTTATGAAAATA